>NZ_MBLO01000220.1 GCF_001854805.1 Pseudofrankia coriaricola | reverse complement strand
GATCAAGCAACCTACTGACTACACTTCGGACAACACAGGCCAAAGTGCCAGGCTGTGCGCGTAGCGATCTTCGAGCACTCGCAAGTTCGGTCTAGACGTCAGGGCCACGACCAGCACCGTTTCGTGGCCCTGACGTCTGACAGGACGTCCGGCTTCCCAGGTGCCTGCCACAACGTGAGAGAGGAATGGTCGGGCCCGTCGCTCCGCGTCGGTCACCGGGTCCACCCTCGGCTGACGCCACGACGACACGTCCCGCGCCCGATCACGAGCATCGGCCGCCAGAGCGGCCTCCTGGACTAGACCCGCTGACGGGTTGGCGGTTGGCGGGTTGACCTGAAGGTGACTTGAGGTCCTAGCGTCGTATCCCGGGTCTCGTGCGAAGCGAGGAGGGAGCGTGATGCCGGCCGTCTACCGGATTGACACGTTCGTCGTGCCGGGTGACGCTCGCGAGGAGTCCGGATCCTCGTCCCCGTGCCCGCGCGGTGCTGAGGAGAGCAGCCGGGCTTCCTGGACGCCGTCCCGGCGGAGAAGAATTTTGGCGCGGGGCGCTTCAACGCCATGACCGTGGAGAAATGGTCGTCTGTCGACGACCCTGCCGGCGTCCGCGAGGTCGTCGACAGCTCACACCAAGCGACCGACCACCAGCCGCCGGAGTCGGCTCGAGCGGGCCGGGACCGATGCGGACCTGGCAGACGATATCGAGGCCGATGTAAGCCGAATCGAGGACACAGGTGCCGACCACAGTCGGGTTCAACCACATCGCCACACTGACCGCCGACATGGACAGGATCGTGAAGTTCTACGCCGACGCGTTCGGCGCAGAGGTGACGTTTGAGATGGATGCGCGGGATGATCATCCACGCATGGTGATCCTCGACCTCGGCGGGGGTGCCGCGCTCAACGTCTTCGAGACGTCGACCGACGACATCATCGGGGACAGGCGTCGCCAGGGCGGACGGGGCCCGATCGACCATTTCGGCCTGGCGGTCGACTCCCTGGAGACCCTCGAGGCCACCCGCGACCGGCTACGCGAACTGGGGGCCGACATCGGGGAGATCCAGCGGCTCGGGTCCGAGTGGTCGCTGTTCTTCCGCGACCCGGACGGGATGGAACTGGAGGTCTGCTGCCACTCCGATCAATGAATCCACTCGACCGGTGACAGCCGGGCCGGCGGCTCGGATTCTCCCGTCCCGGTGGCCGAGCGCCGGAACTGATCCAGTTTGGTGGTGGGTCAGGCCGGTTGGGCGCCGGGGCGGCCGTCCTCGATAACCCAGGTCGTGTCGGTGGTGACCGGGGAGTCGCGGCGGGAGAGGTCGGCGACGATCCGCAGGTCGGCGCGGCATTCCTCGGGTGTCACGCGGATGCGGGTGTAGCCGCGGCGGTCGCCGCGGAAGTACCGGACGTGCGGGTTGAAGCGGGCGTTGTTGTCCCGGACGAAGTCGTCGCTGATGAGGAAGAACGCCGAGCTGATCGAGGTACAGACGAACTCGGTGGCGACGACGGGCGTCTCTGGCTGGTCGAAGTCGACGCGCAGGTCGTTCACCCACGCGCAGTGCAGGTCGCCGGACAGCACGACCGGGTTGCGGGCCTTGCTGTCGCGCACGCCGGCCAGCACACGGCGCCGGTAGGGGCGGTAGCCGTCGTTCTGGTCGAGGTTCGTCAGCGTCTGCCCGTCCCCGCCCGGCAGCTGGCCGTCGAGCTGCGCCATCATCGTCTGCTGCGCTATCAGGTTCCACCGGGTGCGGGAGGCATCCAGCCCCGTCCGTAGCCACCGCTCCTGCTCGGCGCCGGCCATCGTGCCGCCCGCGTTGGCGCCGCCCAGGGCGGCGGCGCCAATGGCGCTCGGAGAGCTGCCCGGCGCGGGCGTGCGGTACTGCCGGGTGTCCATGACGTTGAGCGTCGCCAGGCTGCCGAACGCGAGCCGGCGGTAGATCTGGAAATCGGGGGAGCCTGGGTTCAGCCTGGCGCGGATCGGCATGTGCTCGTAGTACGCCTGGTAGGCGGCGGCGCGCTGGCGGGCGAACGCCGCGGGGTCCTGGTGCCGTGGGCCGGTGTCGCCGAGCTCGTCGGTGAGGCTCGCGTAGTTGTTCTCGACCTCGTGGTCGTCCCAGGTGACGACCCAGGGCGCGGCCAGGTGGGCGGCCTGCAACGCCGGGTCCGCCTTGTACTGGCCGTAGCGGTTGCGGTAGTCGGCGAGGGTCTGGAGCTGGTCGAGGCCGGGGGTCTGCGGGGTGGTGTGCCGCCGGTCCGGGAACTTGCTGTCCGGGTCGTACTCGTAGATGTAGTCGCCGACGTGCACGACGAGGTCCGGCCGGTCCGCGGCGATCGCGTCGAACGCCGGCCAGTAGCCGTTCTGGAAGTCCTGGCAGGACACGAGCGCGAACGCCAGCGACCCGCCGGCCGCTTCCGGGCCGGATCCCGGCGCCGCCGCCGTCCGGGTGCGGCCGACCGGGCTCTGCACCGTGCCGGCGCGGAAACGGTAGTAGTAGTCCCGCCCCGGCTCGAGGCCATGGACGTCGACGTGGACGGAGTGCGCGAGCGCCGCCCGCGCGGTCTCCGTGCCGGCCCGCACCACTGAGCGGAAGTCCGTGTCGGTGGCGATCTGCCAGTCGACGGGGATGTCGCGGGCCGGCATCCCACCGCCCTCGGTGGGCTTCGGCGCGAGGCGGGTCCAGAGGATCACGCCGTCGGGCAGCGGATCGCCGCTCGCCACGCCGAGGCCGAAGACCCCGTCCGTCACTCCGGGAATGGGAGTGGGCGCACGCAGGGTCGGGGCCGCGGGCCGCGTGGCGTCATCGGAGCCGCCGCAGGCAGCCAGGCCCGCCGCGGCCAGCGCCGCGCCCCCGAGGCCGAGCCCGCCAAGCAGGAGAGAACGCCGATGCGGTCGGCTCACCCCGGTGCCGACCTCCGGCGCCGGTCCCTCGCCGGCATGGGAACGATCCGGGCGTGGGCGTTCAACGGCGCCATCACGGGTCACAAGTCCAGCAGACTAGACGAAGTCGGACCTGTGGGATCCGTTGCGTTCGGAGAGCCGGGGCATGCGGAGGCCCTGGCGGGTCCGAGGATCAGCCGACGGCGACCGGCGGTGCTCCACGCTGAGCACTCCTCATGGGTCGCCGCCCCTCTGACATCCGTCGACGACCCGGGCCGATGAGTCCGTCCTGAGCGGGCGCCACCGGCCTGGCTCGAGTGCCTGATTCCTCGGCCTGCCTCGGCCGCGTGCCCGGGCTGGTCGGCCTGGGGCATGAACCCGTGATGCGTCAACCTGTGATGCGTCGCCGTGACGGTCCGCCGGTCTGGGCCTACCGTTCGCGCCGTTCGCAGAGTTCCGGTTTCCCATGGGCGCGAGAATGGGGTTACGGACGTCGGCCTGGGCTTTCAGAACCAACGGGTGGAAATTTAGTCATTCTGTTAGTCATCCCTTGCGCCTGTTTTGGCGCGGTCGGATAGTCACCGGGCGCCGCGCGCTCCTCGCCGGGAAATCAGCCGCCGGCGGGGAGGTGAATCGGCGGAGTCCGCGGGCGTGCCCAGGTCTTCGGCCTCGCCGCTCGGGAGCCTCGAGACGACCAGCGGCGGCCCGTCGTCGGGGTGACCGGGCCATGAGAGGGCGCTCGTCGCGGCCGGCTGGGGCTGATCGAAGGCGATCTGGCCATCTCGGTGGAGGAGCGCCATATCGAACATCACGGCGAACAGGCCGCGCCCGAGCAGGAAGGCCAGGTCGCTGACCGTCCGCCGGCCGTTCACCTGTACCAGGAGCTCCGCGCGGCCCTCGTCGATCGGCGGGGCCGCCGAGGTGGTCCGCGGGTGGGCCCGCGCGTGCAGGCCCAGCTCACGCCACCCGGACGCGACCGCCAGCCGGCGCCGGGTCTCCCGGACCACCCGGCCGGCGTCCATCCCCGGGACGAGCGGGATGAGCGGGTCGGCGACGCCTGGATTGGGCACGCACGCGAAGACATCCGCGAGCGTCAACGCGAACAGGGCGTCCATCGCGGCCGTCTGCGTCACCACCTGCACCGACGCGTCGCCGATCAGGCCGCGCTCGACCAGCTCGGCGCGCAGCCTGCCCTCGGGGGCGGCCTCGGCAAGGGCGTCGGTCCAGTCCTCGCGGGATACCCGCCCCGACCGCAGCAGCAGGGACTCCACACCCGGGGCGACCGGGGTGTCGGCGGCGACCAGCAGGCCAGAACTCAGGACGACCGTTCCCTCGACCAGCGCTCCTTCGGTCCACAGCGTCCCGGAGAAACGTTCCTCGGCCAGCCGGGACAATACGTTTAGAAGAACATAACCATCCGCCGCGGTGCCCACGCCCATCGCGTTCCACCCCCTCATCCCAGTGACAGCGAACAGGGGGAAGGATATGGTGCGTTGCGACCAAGTGCTACCAGCCCGTGCGACGTCCGCGCAAACGGTGGTAGACCGGTCGGAGTAAAAATCAACCCGGGCACAATGACAAGTTGTCCGTTGAATCGGGGAAGGATTGTATGGACATCGATACCGCGTTGAAGGAAGCGATGGCGCTCGACGGTGCGCTGGGAGCCGCGCTGGTCGACTACGAGAGCGGAATGATGCTGGGCTCGGCCGGTGGCGGCCGCGCGCTCAACCTCGAGATCGCCGCGGCGGGCAACACCGATGTGGTCCGCGCCAAGGCGAGGACACTTGAGGCGCTCGGCATCCGGGAGGGGATCGAGGACATCCTCATCACCGTGGACCGGCAGTACCACGTCATCCGCCTGCTCACCAGGGGCGGCAGCCGGCTGTTCCTGTACCTCGCCCTGGACCGCGCCCGGGCCAACCTCGCCCTGGCCCGCCATGGCCTCCGGACGATCGAACGCGAACTAAGCATGTGACGTCCAGACGGCCCGCCAGAGCTCCGGACCGTCTCCCGCGCTCCCTCGCGGTTCTCGCGGCCGCGAGCCCGCGCACCGTCCATGGGATCTGTCCCGGCCGGCCGTGGCGGCGGTCCGTGCCGGGAATCGGCGGAGTCTGTCGCATCGAGCCAAAGCTGGCGATCTCGACATTGACCTCGAAGTTGTGATCGGGCTATGGTCCGCGCGTGTCGCTGATGACCCCGCTGACTCCGCCGGCCTACCCGGGCGGCCTGCCCGCGAACCCTGGGCGGGCGGCATGACGAACGACGGGACGGACTTAGCGCCAGACTCGGATACGCGGGCCGAGGCGGCGGGACCACGAGACGTGGACGGATCACACCGGATCGTCGACGACCCGGCTGACGTCACCCCGGCGTGGCTGACCGAGGTGCTGCGCGCGGGTGGCACCGATGTCGAGGTCGTCGGCGTGCGCTTCGAGCCGGTCGGCACCGGGCAGACCGCGGTCAGCTATCGCTTCCACCTTGACCTCGCGCCGGGGGACGCCGGGCGCGGGCCGGTGAGCGTGGTGGTGAAGATGGCCGGTGGTGCCCCTGAGGTCCGTCGGCGGTTGCGGGTGGCTTACCGCAACGAGGTCGGTTTCTACCGGACCTTCGCGGGGCGTGCGCGGGTCCGGGTGCCCCGGTGCTGGAGCGCCGAGCTCAGTGACGACGAGTACCGCTTCACCCTCGTGCTCGAGGACGCCCACCCGGCGCGGGCCGGCAACCAGGTCGACAGCTGCACGGTCGCGCAGGCCGCCCTTGCCATCCGCAACCTCGCTGGTCTGCACGCGCCGTTCTGGAACGACGACAGCGTCACCGACGGTACCGACTGGCCGGCCCGGCTCGACGAGGCCGGGATGAGTTTTCTGGGCAAGGTCGCGACATCGGCGGCCGCCGAGTTCACTGAGCGATATCGGGCAGGCCTCGGGCCGCGGGACGTCGACACCTTGCTGCGTGCGGCGGAGCTCGTGGCCGGCTGGGGGAAGTACACGTCGGATCGCTTCTCGTTGGTGCATGGCGACTACCGGCTCGACAACCTGCTGTTCTCCGGCGACACGCAGGTGCGGGCGGTCGACTGGCAGACCGTCGAGGTGGCCTTCCCCGGCCGCGACCTCGCCTATTTCCTGTCCACCGCATTGGCTCCCGCCGAGCGGCGCGCCCACGAGCGGGCGCTCGTCGCCGCCTACCACCAGCGGCTCGTCGAGTACGGCGTCCCGGACTATCCCGTTGACCTCTGTTTCGAGGACTACCGGCGCGGGCTGCTGCAGGGACCGCTGATCACCATGATCGGCGCCGTCTACGCGAGCGCCGAGCGCACCGCCGGCGCCGACCGGATGTTCCTGTCGATGGCCGCCAACGCCTGCGCGGCGATCCGCGACCTGGACGCCCTCGCACTGTTGTCGGCCTAGCCAGCCCGACTGTCCGCCCCAGGGAGATCCCGGGCGGCCCGGCCGGTCAGCCGATTCGGGCCCGGCGGCCAGCAGGTCGGTGGCGGTCATGAGCTCCTGGTCAAGGGACTCCGCCCCAGAGATCACGCCTGCCGTCGTGCTTCCGTCCCGCCGACGGATTCCGGGCCGCCCGCGGGATCATCCCGCGTCGCTCCCGGTGACAGGGGAGATGGCGCGGGCGTCGTCGTACAGCTGCCGGTGAGCGGCGCGCACCCGGTCGGGATCCACCTTGAGAATGGCGCGGTCGTAGGTCACCAGGCCGTTGTATTCACCCTCGACGTCCGTCGCCTGGGTGTAGATGGCGATGCTGAGGCCCTGTTCCCGGGCGAGTACGCGCAGCTCGTCGACCATTCCCAGATAGCGGTCGGTGAGCCCGCCGGGCGAGGTGGCCCACTCGTAGCTGAATCCGTCGGCCGCGTCCCAGGCGTGGCCCGTCGCAGGCAGCCCGATGCCGCCGAACTCGCCGAGCGCGCGGCAGCGACCGGGCGAGGCCGGGACGACGGCTGGGCCAGGATAGGCGTGCAGGTCGGCGACGTCGCCGGCTCCCGCGTCGATCCAGTGGTTTCCCGGGTCCGCGCTGCCGCTGTTCTCGCTGATCAGGCGGGTCGCGTCGAGGGCCCGGACCGTCTCGGTAATGCGCTGGACGTCGTACTGCCCCCAGCCCTCGTTGAACGGGACCCACCCGATGACGGACGGAAAGGCGCGACACTGCTCGACGAGCGCCCGCAGCTCGGTCTCGAACTGCCGGCGGGCGGCTTCGTCCGGCTCCCGGTCATGCGGCATGGACGGCATGTCCTGCCAGACGAGCATGCCGAGCCGATCCGCCCAGTGGTACCAGCGCGCGGGTTCGACCTTCGCGTGCTTGCGGATGCAGGTGAAGCCGAGTTCCTTCGCCATTTCGATGTCGCGCCGGAGCTCGTCGTCCGTCGGCGCGGTGTACACGCCGTCCGGCCAGTAGCCCTGGTCCAGTAGCCCGAGGTGGAAGACGAACCGGCCGTTGAGCAGCGGCCGCGGCTCGCCGGATACCTCGGCCACCTCGACCGACCGCATCCCGACATAGCTGTCCACCCGGTCATAGGTGTCCACCCGGTCGTGCGTGCCGGACGGGTCGGGCCGCCCGTCGGCAAGCGTCACGGTCACCCCGTACAGGAAGGGGTCCTCGGGCGACCAGGCACGGACGTTCGGGATCTCCACCGTGAACGGCCGGCCGCTGATCCCCGTCCCGGCCGCCACCGTCGCGGTCCCGGCCGCCGTCCCGGCCCGCACCTCGACCCGGACCGGCACCGCGGCGTCGGGGGCCGCGGCCCCCGCGTGCCCGGTGCTCGCGTCCGGGGCCGACCGAGCATCCGCCGCGACCGCGTTCACCACGACATGGACGGCGCCGGCGGCCAGATCCGGAGTGAGCGTGAGCCCGGAGACGTGGCAGGACGGGGTCGGCTCCAGCCAGACCGTCTGCCAGATCCCGGAGACCGAGGTATAGAAGATCCCGCCCGGGTGGCGGCGTTGCTTGCCCACCGGCTGCCCACCACCGTCGGTCGGGTCGAAGACATGGACGAGTACCTCCTCCTCGCGCCAGGTCAGACAGGGAGTGATGTCGAAGCTAAAAGCGTCGTAACCGCCCCGGTGCGCGCCGACCGCGACCCCGTTGACCCATACCCGGCATGCCCAGTCGACCGCGCCGAAATGGAGGTGAACCCGGCCGACGGCCCAGTCCGGTGGCACGTGGAAGGTACGGCGATACCACATCCGCTCATGCGTCGCCCCGATGCCGGACAGCGTCGACTCGACCGGGAACGGGACCAGAACGCGCCGCGGCAGCCGCCGGCCGATGGGCGGGTCGCCATGGTCATCGGGACCGCCATGGTCATCGGGACCGCTGTGACCACGAAGGGCGGCTGGTGCCGCCGGTCCCCGTCCTCCCCAGAACTCCCAGCGGCCGTTCAGCGACAGCCAGGACGATCGCACGAGATGCGGGCGCGGGTATTCCGCCAACGGACTTCTCGCGGCCGCCGCGCGCGACCAGGCGGTCACCAGCCTTCTTCCGGGCACCCTCCGGATGCTAGAAGGTTCCATCGTCCGGTTCGTGGGGATTGCCGAGGCCTGATGCGCCGGCGGTGCCCGCCGCGGGGGCTTCGACCAGCTACGCGGCCGGGAATGGCGGCGCGGTCGTCGGTTTGGCCCGCGCGCCGGAGATCGCCAGCCCGGCGGTGCGCAGCAGCTCCGCCTTCGCCTGGTCCGGCGACATGACGAAAAGGTCGATGGACACCACCTGGTTGAGCAGGCCCGGCCGGGCACAGTCGGCAACCCGGGCCACCAGCAGCTTCCGCTTCGCGCCGTCCGGGTCGGCCGCCCACGCCGCCTGCCATTCCGCCGTTCCGTAAACCGACCGCGCGTACGCGTCGGACAGCACCGCGACGGTGCGAACCGAATACTGGACGCCGTTGTGCATCCCGGCGAGCCAGTTCGACCCCGGCACGAAATCCCACGCCTGCACCAGGACCCGGTAGCCGGCCTCCTCCAGCGTCCAGGAGATCCACTCCGCCCACGGCCGGTCCGTCTGCGTGTAGGACACGAAGAAATCCCACTGTGCGCCGCCGCTCGCCGCGTTGTCCGGCTCGCCATCGTTAGTCACGCTAACAGTGTGCCACCGCCACGGTCCGCGCCGGGCCGGCCGGCGGCCCACCCGGCGGGCCGTTTCGGTCGGCATCCGCTGGCCGCGGCGTTCGCCGCGTTCGCGGCGTACAGACCAGGGATAAATGACCAGCGGCCGACAGGACGGGATGGGATGGTGGGGCCGGGTACGGTCCGGGTGCCGGTGCCGACCACCTACAGCGGAGGCAGGGGATGGTCGTGCAGGTCGCCGTGCTGACGTTCGACGGGTTCAACGAGCTGGACAGCTTCATCGCCGCCGCGATCATCAACCGCTGCCGTCGTGACGGGCTGACGGCCTACATCACCACCCCGACTCCCGTCGTCACCTCGATGAACGGCGTCGAGGTGACCGGCCAGCGCCCGCTCGCCTTCGCCGCGGAGGCCGACGTCGTGCTGGTCGGAAGCGGAGTCAGGACGCGCGACGTCATCCAGGACGACCACCTGCTCGGCTCGTTCTCGCTGGACGCGACCCGGCAGCTGATCGGTTCGCAGTGCTCCGGCGCCCTGGTTCTGGCCCGGCTGGGTCTGCTGGCATCGGTCCAGGCGTGCACGGATGCCACCAGCCGCCCGTGGGTGGAGGCGTGCGGCGTCGAGGTGGTGGACGCGCCGTTCCGCGCGGTCGGGAACATCGCCACGGCCGGCGGCTGTCTGGCGTCGCAGTACCTCGCCGCCTGGGTGGTCAGCCGGACACTGGGCGAGGCGCCCGCCCGCGCCGCGATCGACTACGTGGCCCCGGTGGGGGAGAAGCAGGAGACCGTCGAGCGGGTGTTGGCGGTCCTGCGCGCGGGCGAGCAGCGGCTCGCGGCCCGGCCGTGAGCCGCCGCGACACCAGTCCACAACGGCGGGTTCGTCAGCGCGAAGGTCATACGTCGCGAGCCGGCACGCATATCCGCGTCCACGGCGATCCGTTCACCCGCCCCCTGATCGCGCGTCGCGTGGGTCTGCCCCCACAACCGCCAGTTCGGCTGTGAGGGCTGTCACCTGTTGGTCCGGAGCAAACCGGGGCAGGGCTGAGGAGTCGGTTCATATCGGCAGGCCATGCCCTGCAGGCGGAAACCAACCCCGGGAGCCGTGCCCGTGAGCAGCCCATCCGCGATGTCCCTGCCCTCCACCGACTCGACGCCCGCGGTACTCGTCATCCTCGCCACGGCCGCCACCGCCGGCTTCCTGCTGGCGTTCGTCGTCGACTGGCTCGCCCGGCGCGCCGGGCGACGCTACGAGATCGCCGCGGACATGTCCCGGCGCGGCCGGCGGCCCCTGCGGATCACCGCCGTCCTGCTCGGCCTGCTCGTCGCGGCGAACGCGGCGCCGCGCCAGGACTGGACCGTGGCACTGATCCGGGTCCTCGGCCTCGCACTCATCGGGGGGTTCGCCTGGCTGACCACGGTCGCCGCGTTCGTTCTCGAGGACCTCGCGCTCGCCCGCTACCGGACCGACGTCGCCGACAACCGGCACGCCCGCCGGATCCGCACCCAGGTCACTCTGCTGCGCAGGATCACCACCGCGGTCATCACGGTCATCGCGGTCGCGGCGATGCTGATGACCTTCCCGAGCGTCCGGGTCGCCGGCGCGAGCATCTTCGCGTCCGCCGGCGTCGTGGGCATCGTCGCGGGCCTTGCCGCGCAGACCTCGCTGGCCAACGTCTTCGCCGGCCTGCAGCTGGCGTTCACCGACGCGATCCGGGTCGACGACGTCGTCGTGGTCGAGGACGAGTGGGGACGCATCGAGGAGATCACCCTCACCTACGTCGTCGTGCACATCTGGGACGACCGCCGGATGATTCTGCCGTCGACCTACTTCACGACGACACCGTTCCAGAACTGGACGCGGCGGGAGTCCGCCGTCCTGGGTGCCGTCGAGCTCGACCTCGACTGGAGCGTGCCGACGGAGGACCTGCGCACGCAGCTGCACGCGGTCCTGGCCGATACAGAGCTGTGGGACGGCCGGGTCGCCGTGCTGCAGGTGACCGACGCGGTCGCCGGATACGTGCGGATCCGCGTCCTGGTCAGCGGCAAGGACGGTCCGACGGTCTTCGACCTGCGCTGCCTGGTGCGCGAGGCGCTGGTGGGCTGGCTACGGAAGAACAGCCCCGCGGCGCTGCCGCGGACCCGGATCGAGCCGCCCTACCCGGACCTCTTCCAGAAGCAGGACTGGACGGGTCCACGCCGTGGCGACGGAAGCTCGAACGACGAGCGCCGCGCCGGCGAGCGCGTGGCCGCCGGCCCGGGCCCCGAGCCTGACGGCGACGACGGCGCAGCCACGCGGCCGCGCCGCGCGGGCGCACCCGACGGCAACGACACCCGGCTGTTCGGCGGCAACCTCGAGGCCGAACGGCGGTCGCGGGCGTTCAGCGAGACCAGCGAGACCAGCGAGACCGGGGAAACCGGGGAACCCCGTGAGACCAGCGAGGCCGCCGGCCGTCGACGCCCGTGACGACCGCCCTGGGGCTCAGGGCTGACGGCGCAGGACGACCAAGCGGCGAGGATGGTGCAGCACCCCTAGGGGTAGGTAGCCCCAGGCCCTGCTGTGGGGCGTCAACCATGGATTCGCGCCTGACCACCACCGGATCCAGTCCTGGCGCGCCTAGCCCTGAGCCGGAAGGCGCGCCCGCTGGGCGGGCTCAGGTGGCTGACGTGGCTGAGATGACTGAGGTGGCTCAGGCGGTTGCCGGCTCGGCGTAGGTCTTGGTCAGGACGTACTTCTCCATGAACTGGCGCTGCCAGTCGTACGCGGTGATCGGCTCGAACCGGGAGCCTTCCGCGCCGACCATCGTGGGCACCGGGGTGACGACCGTGTCGACGTTCGGCAGGAAGAACGTGGCGATCGACTGCCGCTGGTCGGCCGGGGCCGGGCCGGCGACGACCCGGTGGACGGTGGCCGGGTAGCGCCCGTTGGTCCACCGGCTGAGCAGGTGGCCGATGTTGATGACGAAGGCGTCGGCACGCACCGGCACCGTGATCCACTCGCCGTCGAGGCCGCGGAGCTGCAGGCCCTCGTAGTCGCCCCGCTGGTGCAGCACCGTCAGCCCGCCGGAGTCGGCGTGCGCCACGAGCAGGACGTCCTCGTGGTCGGCGTCGGCGGGCTGGGGCGGGTAGAAGTTCGCGGAGAACAGCGTGACGTCCTTGGCGAACGGCGCGGCGAAGTAGTCCGCGGGCAGCTCCAACGCCTGGGCGAACAGCGACATGAGGGTGCGCGCGAGCTCCCGCGTGGCCTCGGCGTACCGCTGCCAGGTGGCCTTGAAGCCGGGCAGCTGCTCGGGCCAGACGTTGGGCACGAAGTAGTCGGGGTGCCCGCCGACGGCGCCGTCGGCCTCGGCGGCGGTCAGGTCGTCGTAGGTGATGAACTGCAGCGCCCGGTTGAGGACGCGGCCCTGGCCGTCGATCTGCTCGAAGAGGCCGCGCTGGCTGGCCCGTGGCCGGACCAGGGCGCGCCGCTCGTCATCCGGCAGCGCCGCGACCTGGTCCATCGTGGCGTACGCGGCGTCGACGAGAGCGGCGGGGACGCCGTGCCCGACGACCTGCAGGAAGCCGACGTCGGCGAGGGCGCGGCGCAGCTCGGCCACGACCGGGGCGGCTCCGGCACCGGCGCTGGCGCCGGTCAGCGCCGGACCGAGGTTGACGACGGGGATCTGGCTCATGTGCCCTGCCTTTCGGGCGACGTGGTCGGACAGGACGGGCGCAGTTGGCACGGCGAACTCCTTCCGCAAACTTCCAGCCGGCCGTGTCCACGCTGTTTCCGCGTCGTTGCGGCCGGGCCGCGGCACGCCTCGGCGCGGGTCACAGCCCTGCCGATCGACGGCTGGTCATCAGGAAGGCACACGGAGGCGCGGCCGGCACCACTGCCGGCCCGCATCACTGCCGGTCGTCGTCGCGCCGGTGGTCGAGGTGGGCGGCGGTCGCCGATCAGTCGGGTCCGGCCTTGCGCCGAGGTGGTGGAGGGCGGTGGCGAGTGGGTACGAGCTCAGGAGCCGCGGACGGCGAGCAGGCAGAGGTCGTCCTCGCGGGTCGAGGGGCCGGCGACGTCGGCGAGGAGCCGGTCGCAGAGCGCGTCCAGGCCGGGGGCGTCGGCGTTCGGCCCCTGCGCCGCGGCCGCGGCGAGGGTCGCCAGCCGGTCGGTGAGGGAGGTGCCTCGGCGCTCCACCAGCCCGTCGCTGTAGAGCAGGAGGCTGCTCGCGGGCGGCAGGGTCATGGTTCGCTGACCGTAGTCGTACCCGGGCACGACGCCGAGCATCGGGCCGTGCACGTCGTCGAGGTAGCGGGCGTCGGTGCTGGTGAGCAGCAGCGGCGGCGGGTGACCGGCACACGACCAGGTGAGCCGGCCGGTGTTCGGCTCGACCGTCGCGACGATCGCGGTGGCGAGGGTGTCGTCCTGCGCGGCGAGCAGGTGGGCGGACAGCCGCGTGGTGATGGCGGCCGGAGCGCGTCCCTCGATCGCGTACGCGCGGGCGGCGTGCCGCAGCTCGGCCATGGCCGAGACGGCGGGCAGCCCGTGGCCGCCGACGTCGCCGACCACCAGGGTGACGGAGCCGTCCGGACGGACGACGGCGTCGTACCAGTCGCCGCCGACCTCCACGTCACGGCCGGCCGGCAGATATCGGGCGACGAGCTCCATCCCGGGCAGCTCGGGCAACGTCCGCGGGAGAATCGCGCGTTGCAGCGTCTCCACGACGGACCGCTGCCGTTCATGCAACCTGGCCCGTTCGATCGCCTGGGCATAGACGCCGGCGAGCGTGCGCAGGTACGCGCGTTCCTCCTCGTTGAAGGAACGCGGCCCGGACCAGGCCAGGGACAGGACCCCGATGATGCGGCCGGACACGGTGAGCGGCAGGGTCGCCGACGCATCGATACCGATCGCGGCGAAGACCGCGCGGCGGTCCGGATAGTCGTTGAGGTAGCCCACCCGCGTCGGGTCGAAGCGTGGCTGCCCGGTCCGCACGACCTCACCGGTGGCGGCCGGGCCGGGGTTGCGGGCGCGCACCCAGACGTCGGTGAACACCGGCGTGGTAAGCCGGGGCCAGGCCAGGACGCGGTCGGGGGAGTCGTCCTCGCCAAACAGGACGAAGCCGGCGAAGGTCACGGCGGCGTCCGCGGCGGCGGTCCGGAAGGCCACGTCGGCCACGTCGTCGACGGTCAGGACCGTGCCCAGGGCGCTGGTGGCCGCCAGCAGCCGGCGAGACCGCACCAGTGCCTGCGACAGCGACGAGATCAGCTCGTCGGCGGTGGGTGGTCTTGCCCGGGCGACGGGGGCGTCACGCCTGGGGGCCGCCACGTCGCCGACCGGGTCGCCGAGTACCGGCCTGTCCTCCGTCGCGGGCCGCTTGGCCCGCCCCAGGTTCCCCATGACCCGCCTTCCTCGGCGCGAGCTCTACACGGCCGCGGACGACATATCGCCATACCCTCCGGGGGGTGCCGGACCGAGACCATCGTAACAGTGCGTTACTGGACGTAGCTCACTGTCGAGCGTGACGTACTCGTCCGGCACCCCTACCCGCGGCGGTGGCTACCTCACGATCAGGTCGTCGAAGTTGGGCCCGCGCAGGCGGTGCCACATCTCGTTGCCGGGGAACGGGCAGTTCGTGACCGAACGGCCGTAGTCGTTGCGGTAGTAGCTGTTCGCGCGCGGGCCCTTGTGGATCTTGAACTTCTCGCGTTCGTCGAGCTGGTCGTTGTATCGCCAGTACGCCTCCTCGGTCACCTTGACGAAGCGCTTCCCGGTGCGGAGGAGCTCCTTGACGCAGTCGAGCAGGAGCCGGGTCGCCATCTCCTGGTGGTTGACGACACCCAGGCCGCCATGCGGGTCAGGAAATGGTGGCGACCTCGACGCCGGCGGCGAGGAGCTCTCGTACGGGGGCGGCGGTCCGGGGAGCGTCGGTGATCAGCAGGCTGATCTGGTCGGGCGGGCAGATGCGGCCGAAGGTGACGTGACCGAGCTTGTCCGCGGTGGCGACGAGGAGAGTGCGCCGGGCGGCGCGGACGGCGGCGCGTTTCACCTGGACGTCGTCGAGGTCGTACGCGGTGGCGCCGGTGGTGGCGTCGACTCCGCAGCAGGACAGGATGAAGGTGTCGTAGCGCAGTTCCTCGAAGGTGCGCACGGTTAGCGCGCCGTGGAAGGACAGCTCGCCCCTGCGGACCTGGCCGCCGGGCATGAGCAACTGGATGCCGTCATACGCGCCGAGGCGCGTGGCGGCGTGCAGCGAGAGGGGCGTGACGGTCAGCTGCCGGTCGGCCATGGCCGCGGCGACGGCGACGGCGGTCGTTCCGGTGTCCAGCGCGACCGTCTCTCCGTCCCTGAGCAGTTCCACGACGGCCACGCCGAGCCTGGCCTTGGTCTCGGCGCCGGCGAGGGCGCGCACGGCATAGGGCGGCTCGACCCCGCTGAGCAGTGCGCTGACCGCGCCGCCGTGCACTCGGCGCAGCGCGCCCTGGGACTCGAGCTGCTCCAGGTCGCGTCGCACCGTCATCTCGGACGTCCCGGTGACCATGGCCAGCTCCGCGACCGAGGCGCGGTTGCGCTCGCCCAGCACCGTCAGGACCAGCCGATGCCGCTCGGCAGCGTTCACGGCTCGATTCTGCACGGACGGGGCTCGCCCCTGGCCGCACGCGGGATCAGTCGTACCCGACCCTGCGCGGTCCGGGTCGCTCGACGAGCGATCTGTTGACATGTGAACATCTTAGATGTTCGTATGCACGATGTGTTTGTGCGATGTCACTTGTCCATGTCCGGTTCCGGTCCCGATCTCGGTCCCGGTGGTGGCGTCGTCCAGGACGGCCCGTGGCGCCTGATCGGCGTCGGGGGACGTTCGTGACCGTCCTGTCCTCCCGCGGGGCAACGGAGCCGCCCAGCCTGGTCAGCGCGGTGGCGGTGGTCGCCTCCTGCGTCGGCTTCGTGGTGATCGGGGCGCTCCAGGCCCTCTACGGCCCCGTGATCCCCGAGATCCGCGCGAAGTACGGCGTGGCGTCGGGAGCGGCCGGCCTTGGCCTGTCCGCCCACTTCGTCGGCGCGCTGCTCGGCGTCCTGCTCTTCTTCCGCCTGCGCCGCCGGATCGGCACCCGGCTACTGCTCGGCGTCTCCTATGGCCTCATGGCCGCCGGATCGCTGGCATTCGCGGCCGCGCCCACCTGGCCGGTCGCACTGACGGCGGCCACGGTTGTCGGCCTCGGCTTCGGGGGGATCGACTACGGGTTGAACCAGCTGTTCGCCACCGGGTTCGGACGACGAAGCACCGCGATGCTCAACCTGCTCAACGCCCACTTCGGCATCGGCGCGGTCGCGGGGCCGGCGCTGGTCGGCTGGTTGGGTGCCCGGAATTACCCGTGGCTCTTCGTCGCCCTGGCGGTCCTCTGCCTCTTCCTCCTGCCCAGCCTGGGCGGTGTGCGGTCCGGGGACAGCGAGGCGGTCGTCACCTCCGGATCCGCGGCCGCGCCGTCCAGGCTGGTACCCGTCGTCGCCGCGTTCATCGTCATCTACGTGCTGCACGTGGCGATCGAGACGGGAGTGGGTGGCTGGGAACCCACCCAGCTGGCGGCGGTCGGCTACGGCGCCTCCGCCGCCGCGGTCGCCACCTCGGGGTACTGGCTCGCGATGACCGTGGGCCGTTTCCTGGCCGTGCCTCTCAGCCTGCGATTCCCGGCGCCCCTGATCGTGACCGTGAGCTGCCTCGGCATGGCGGCCTGCCTGATCATGGCGCCCGTGGCCGCCCTCGCTCCCTACGCCTACCTGGGAGTCGGCCTCTTCATCGCGCCGATCTTCCCCACCGCCCTGCCCTGGCTCAGCAGGGCGGCCCCGACGGTCGCCTCGGCCAGTGCGTTCGTCATCGCCGCCTCCATGATCGGTGGCGTGGCCTTTCCCCCGCTCCTCGGCGCGACGATCGACAAGTCCGGTGTCCGGGCGGTACCCGTTCTGCTGTTCGGGCTCGCCGTGATCTGCGGCATGCTGAGTGTCTGGCTACGACGAACCACCGCCGCCCCGGCCGTCTCCCGCGCGGACCCGCCACTGGCCGCGCCACAGGCAGTCGGCCGCGACTGAACGCGATCGCCGGGCCCGGTCTCGCCAGGGCGTGGACCGGGACGCGCGGGGAGGTCGGACGCCGGGCTCGACCTCCGCCGGGAGGCACTCACGGCAGGGTGGGCGCTGGTTTCCCGAGCAGGTATCCCTGGCCGTATGAAATGCCGGCGCTCACTATGGCGTCGCGTTCAGCGGAAGTCTCGACCCCCTCGGCGACAACCGTTCCGTCGATCTCGCGGGCCAGCTGGACCAGGCCGGCGGCGAGAGCGCGACGAGCGGGGTCGCGGTTGATGCCGCGGGTGAGGATGTGGTCGAGCTTGATGATGTCCGGGCGGAGCTTGACGAGCTGTTCCAGGCCGGAGTATCCGGTGCCGGTGTCGTCGATCGCGATATGGATGCCGAGTTCGTGGAGGTGGCGGATGGCCCGCATGGCGTCCGGCCTGGCGAGAGAGTTCTCGTGTTCGGTGATCTCGATGGTCAGGCGGTCGTGGCCGGGCAGGTCGTGGACGAAGTCGACCAGGCCCGCCGCGATCGTACTGGGCGAGGCGTTGACCGCGAGCTTCATGTCATCGGTGAGCTGGGGGAGCACGGCGACGGCACGCCTGATCGCGACCATTTCCAGTTCCACGGACAGCCCGACCAGATGGGCATCGAGGAACCAGTCCTCCGTGTTGTGAGGCCGACCGCAGCACCGGTTGGGGAAACGCGCCAGTGCCTCGACCGCGGTGACGCCGCCCGTGTCGAGCCGGACGATGGGCTGGTACACGATTCTCGGGCCGCCGGCGTCGATGAGATCGCTGATCGTCGACCACACCTGGCTGCGTGCCTCCCACATGTGCCGGAGGTCGAGCAGGGAGTCGCCGAGGAACGCGGCCGTCAGGCGCAGGAACTGGCTGTGGCGTTCCTGCTGCGCCGGTCGAGGCCGACGGGCCATGCAGAGCAGCATCCCGTAGGACTCGCCAGCCGGGTCGGTGAGAGCTGTCATCGCGTAGGCGCTGACCTTGAGACAGGCCAGAATGGTCGCGTTCCTCGTCCGCGGGTCCTGGGAGACATCGGGGGACATGGGCGGGAAAGAACCGTTCTCGACCCCGAGGTTGAGATCCCTGCAGTGCCGGATGGTGGTGCCGGGCGCCAGGCTGAATCTCTTTCCGTCGCCGGCGATGACCTGGACGACCAGCAGGTCGTCGTCCCACATGCCGAGGACCGCGACATCCATGTCCATGTGCAGGCGTAGCACGTCGAGCAGGTCTGTGACCTTCCTGTCCGGTGCGATCACCTTCGCGCGCGGCCCAAACGTCGTCATCATCACGTCACCATCGCGTCACCACCATGCCCCCGGTCAGGTCTGCCCGGGCGGCGGTCGGCCAACCATCCATCCGGCACCCGCGAAGCGGCGCGTCTCCAGCCGGCATCCTGACCGCGACGAGCCCGGACGACGCTGGGACCAGCGCTAGAAGCCCAGATCGCTCAGTCCCGGATGGCCGTCCGGGCGGCGACCCAGCGGCCAGTGGTACCTCCGGTCCTCCTCCCCGATCAGGAGGTCGTTGATGGAGGCGTGGCGAACGCGCATCAGCCCGTCGTCGTCGAACTCCCAGTTCTCGTTCCCGTAGGACCGGGACCAGTTCCCCGAATCGTCGTGGAACTCGTAGGCGAAGCGGACGGCGATGCGGTTCCCCCCGAATGCCCACAGCTCCTTGATGAGCCGATAGTCGAGTTCGCGGGACCACTTCCGAGTGAGGAACGCGACGATCTCCTCGCGCCCACGGATGAACTCCGCCCGGTTGCGCCACCGGCTGTCGACGGTGTACGCGAGCGCGACCTTGGCCGGGTCCCGAGTGTTCCAGGCATCCTCCGCGAGGCGTACCTTCTCGCGAGCGCCGTCCGCATTGAAGGGAGGCACCGGAGGTTTTGCCGTCATATTCTCTCCAACCCGATCTGTGTTGTCCTGGCGTGCCGCCACTCGCGGGTAGGCTCGGGGAGCCGCCACTGTTTTTCCGGAGTTGTTACCCCGGCGGCGGGGGAGATACCGCCCCGTGGCGACCGGCCCGCGCACGAATCGTCCGCGCCGCGGAGCCGACCCCGCCATCCTGTTTCCGGTCACCTTGGATCCTGGCTCGCGTGGCGACGGGGAGAACGGCGTGGCAGCATCCGGTGCGCCGGCCCGCCGTGGCCCGTCGCGCAGCGACCGACCGTACTGGCGACCGACCGCACTGACGTCCATCGAGCGTCCATCGAGCCGAGGCGGGCTGATAGTCGATGAGCCACGGATCAACTGTTCGCTCCGTGACGTACGACCTGCTGAGGTCGCTGGGGATGACCACCGTCTTCGGCAATCCGGGGTCGACGGAGGAGCCGTTCCTCCAGAATTTTCCGCCTGACTTCACCTATGTCCTCGGCCTGCAGGAGGCGTCCGTCATCGCCATGGCCGACGCCTTCGCGCAGGCCACCCGGCGGCCGGCGCTGGTGAACCTGCACTCCTCCGCGGGCCTCGGAAACGCCCTCGGCAACCTGGTCACGGCCTACCACGGCCACACCCCGCTGGTCGTCACCTCGGGTCAGCAACACCGCGAGCTGGTGATCGGCGAGCCCTACCTCGCCAACCGCGAGGCGACGACCATGCCGAAGCCGTGGGTGAAGTGGTCCTATGAGCCCGCCCGCGCCGAGGACGTTCCCGAGGCGTTCATGCGTGCCTACGCGATGGCGCTGCAGCCGCCGGCTGGCCCGGTCCACCTGTCCATACCGCTCGACGACTGGAATGTTCCCGTTGCCGGTCCGGCCGTCGTGCGCGGCGTGAGCACCGTCGTCGCGCCGGACATCGAGCGGCTGCGCGGCTTCGCCCAGCGCGTGGCCGCGAGCCGGCGTCCCGCGCTGGTGTTCGGTCCCGACGTCGACCGGGCGGGCGGCTGGCATGCCGCCGTCACGCTAGCGGAGAAGCTACGGGCATCGGTGTACGGCGCGCCGCTGCCGGACCGGGTCTCGTTCCCGGAAGACCATCCGCTGTACCAGGGCCCGCTGGGTCTTTCCCCGAAAGCGGTCAGCGACCGGCTGGCCGGGCATGACCTCGTGGTCGTCATCGGAGCGGAGGTGTTCCGCTACTACCCCTACGTGCCCGGCGACATTCTGCCTCCCGGTACCTCACTGCTGCATGTCACCGCGGACCCGGCGGTGGCGGCGTCGGCGCGCGTCGGCGACAGCATTCTCGGCGACCCCCGGACCGTCATCGAGCTCCTCACCGAGCTGGTGGCGCAGGACGCCCAGCGCACGCCCCCCGCGCCGATGCCCCGCCCGAGGACGCTGCCCACGACTCCCAGCAGGCCACTTACGGCGGCGGAGGTCCACGCCGCCGTCGGTGAGGCACGCCCGGCGCACGCCGTTCTCGTCTACGAGTCGACCTCGACGATGGCCCAGCAGGTCGAATGGCTGCCGACCGTCGAGCCCGACTCGTTCTTCGCGACGGCCAGCGGCGGTATCGGATGGGCGGTTCCGGCCGCGGTCGGCGTGGCGCTCGGCGACCGGGCCCGCGGCGTGCGCCGGCCGGTCATCGGCATGATCGGGGATGGTTCCTTCCAGTACTCCGTGCAGGCGGTCTGGACCGCCGCGCAGCACGCGCTGCCCATCGCGTACGTCGTCCTGCGCAACCGGGAGTACTCGGTTCTCAAGTCCTTCGCCGAGCTGGAGGACACGCCCGGCGTTCCGGGTCTTGACCTGCCGGGGCTGGATATCGCTTCGCTCGCGCGCGGTTTCGGCTGCCGGGGCGTCGACGTCGAGACCACCGGGGAACTGGAGAAAGAGCTTACCGTCGCGCTCGAGACCAGCACCCCCACCGTGATCGTGGTGGAGACCCAGCCGCAGCACGCCGCTCTCTAACGCGACGCCCGCCGCGCCCCTGGCTAATCGGCCGGGAAATGCGGCACGCCATGGGCTGGACTGAATTCCGTCCGGACGCGGCGATTCCGCACGGCCGGGACGGAGAACCTACACGGCCCGTCGTACTCGATCTATCGGCCGCCCGTCGGCCGTGCCGGCATGGCCGCGCATCCCCTCTGAGGCCCGACTCGCCGCGGCCTCGTCGCCCGCCCGACAGCTCGCCGGGCCCGCGACCTGCGCGGACGTCGCCGCCGGCCGCGGCGGGGCCGGGCGCCGCGGCCTCACCGGCTTCTACAGCGGTGTCAAGGGTGGCACCCTGAAACCCGGCGACAGGCTGGCCGGAGGAATTCTGCCGACGCCGTTCAACGCGCTTTCCTGTGTCTGGCGGATGACATTCCTTATATTGGCTCTGGCGCCGATTCTTCAGGCATTGTGTGGCCATCGATAACAGGGGTTATCACCGGCCGCGGGTGGCGGCTGGACCGACTTTCGGAGGTCGCGGTGCACAGCATCGGAGATGGCCGGCGGGTGCGCCGGGCGGTATGCGGAGGGCTGGTCGCGGCGGCTCTGGCCGTCGTCGGCACGGCGTGTCAGGACGGCGCGGTGGTGGCCGACCCGGCCGCGGCATCCCCGGCGGTGACCGCGCCGGCGAGCCCGTCGGCGTCGCCCACCGCCGTGCCGGCCCGCCAGCTGCGCGCGGGCGACTACGTGCTCACCGCGGGCCCGGAGACCGAGGGCTTCGAGAGCTCGGGCGGCGTCGAGGACGAGGACCCGGGCAACAGCGCGATGCGGGCCGAGATCGCCGCGTGCGTGGGCGTGAACGACTTCAACCCGCCGGCGCCGTCCGACGAGACCAACGGCGACACCTTCGTCAGCACCGAGGAATCAGAGTTCCAGGCCTCCAGCCGGGCGAAGATCCTTCCCGCCGAGCAGATCCGCCAGAACGCGCGGATCGTGAGCAGCCCGCGGTTCGGTGACTGCTACCGCGCCGCGCTCGAGGAGGCGCTCGCGGGTGAGGACGCCAATGGCTTCACCTACGAGATCGTCGCGGTCGAGACGCCCGCCCCGCCGCGTGGCGCCACGGCGTTCGTCCGGACCTCGATGGGCGTCACCGACGCGAACGGCACCTACGGCTACGTCCTGGACACGGTGTATTTCTACGCCGGCCAGGTGGCCGTGGAGCTGCAGGTCACCAACGTCCAGGACGTCCCTCCTCCCACCACCGAGCAGGGCCTGATCGACCAGATCGCCGGGAAGCTCACCGACCAGTAGCACCTCTGCCGAACCGCCAGAAGGCCCGTGGCATCGCCTCCGCCGGCGCCGCGGGCCATCTGGTGTTCGCCGTCCTCGCTCTCCTCGCCGGCCTCGCCCTCCTCGCCGGCCTCGCCGGCCGAGTGGCTGATCCCCGTCGTTGGGTCATCAGGAAGGCGACGACTCCGAGGACTCCGCCGGCCGTTCCGGCCGGGCCGAGAAGGTGAGAGCGACGTCGGTCGTGTTCGGCGGCTCACCGGCGTCGTGCGCTCCATCGGGCACGTTGGCGAGGTTCTTGGCGACGCTGGGGGCGAGGCCCTCGGGCCAGGAGACGAGCTTCTCCAGAACCCAGTAGACGCCCGAGAGCAGGATCACCGCCAGGGTCACATGCAGCAACACCGCCATCGCGATGCCGGTGATGGCCGCGGCCCGCCAGTAACGCGCCCAGAAGGCCGACAGCACCACCGGCACCGCGACCGCGGCCACCGCGCCGAACAGCAGCTCCTCCCACCACGGACGGTTTCCCATCCAGGGCAACACGTTCCAGACGTCGAACAGGTCGAGCGTCGCGAGGCTGCCGAGCGCGACCACGGCGGTGACCGTGAGCGCGGCAAGGACCCGCCACCACCAGCGGTGCCGCCGGGTGACCCACACCGTCCCCAGCTCCGCGCCCGTCCAGATCAGCCAGCGCCGGATGACCGGCGTGCCGAGCTCCTTCATGGCGCCCCGCAGGATCCGGTCCGCCTCCTCGCGGGTGACCGGCGGGCCGAGGTGGGTGGGGAGCTCGCCATCGGCGATCACCAGGCCGTCGTGCAGCAGGACGGCGGGCAGGTGGGAGCCCAGGCCGGGCACGAGCCAGGCGAACACCGAGGGAATCGAGGCCAGATCGGTCAGGAACGTCTCCGGGTCGGCGGGTACGACGAAGGGTTCGTCGTACCTCGGGTCCCAGTAGCCGAACTGGCGGATGACCTGGAACTCGTTCCCGTAGCGCCGCAGCACCAGCACCATCTCGCCGCCGGTCTCCACGTCGAAGAATCCCACCCGCCCGGCCACCTGACACTCCCCCTGACGAACCAGACGACGTTTTCCGGCTTCCTGGCGATCGTGGCACGCTCCGTCGACGCGCGCGGCCCGACCTCGGCGGCCGGCCCCAGGCGGCACGAGACCGTGCACCGGAGCCGTTCCCTGTGGTTCGCTGCTGGACGGTGTCGAGCCTCGGATCGACCGGGCGCGACGAAAGCGGGCCGGGGCCGAAGGCCGCGCGGCGACGGCGGGGCCTCGCGCCCGGAGCACTGCTCCAGACATGGGGAGAGTGGTCGCATGGTGTCATCGGGGCCGCCGCCGCGGCCGACCATTCCCGAGCTGCTCGGGCGCGCGGTGCGCGAGTTCGGCGAGACGCCGTACGTCGTCACGCCGACCGACCGCCTCACCTACGCCGAGGCGGATCGGCGTTCCGCGCTCGCCGCGCGCCGGCTGCTCGCCGCCGGGATGGGCAAGGGCTCGCGGGTCGGCCTGTTCTTCACCAACGACACCGAGTGGGTCACCTGGTGGCTCGCCGCCTCCCGCATAGGCGCGGTCGCCGTGCCGCTCAGCACGCTGTACACCCCGGCCGAGATCGGGAAGGTGCTGCGCCTGGCCGACGTCGGCCTGCTGGTCGCGCCCACCCAGGTGCTCAGGATCGACGTGGCCGAACGGCTTGAGGCGGCGCTTCCCGGCCTGTCCGGGCAGGAGCCCGGGCGCCTTCAAATGCCTTCGGCGCCCTACCTGCGCCGTATCGTGCTCACCTCGGCGTCCGACCGGCCGTGGGCAGATGCCTGGGACGCGGACTCCTGGGGTGAGGAGGGCCCGACCCTGGTCGGCCCCGAGATTCTCTCGGCTGTCGAGGCCGAGGTCACCCCGGCGGATCTGGCAATCATGATCCACACCTCGGGCTCGACCGCGGACCCGAAAGGCGTGCTGCATACCCACGGCACGGTCGTCCGCCAGACCTCCACCTGGTCCGCCGCCATCCGCGGCCTCACTGGCATCGACTGGGCGCCGAAGGTCCTCTGCGCGATGCCGTTCTTCTGGATAGGCGGCGTGCTGGCCGCGACCGGCGCGCTGCACGAGCCGGCCACCCTGCTGGTGCTCCCGCGGCTGGAAGCCGGGGCCGCGCTCGACCTGGCCGAGCGCGAACGGGCCAACGGAATCGTCGGCTGGCCGGCTTTCACCCAGCAGCTGCGTGAACACCCGACGTTCCCAGACCGGGACCTGAGCAGCGCCCCCATGCTGACGAGCGGCCCGCTGGACCTCGCGATGAACAACGTTCCGGACGGTTTCCCGACCCACCGCAGCCTCACCGAGACCGCCGGCAGCTTCGCGTTCACCGAAACCCGAATCGTCCTCGACGACGGCGGCCCGGCGCCGACAGGCACCATGGGCGAGCTGCTCATCCGTGGCATCGGTGTGATGGCCGGCTACAACAAGCGCGAACGCGCCGACGTCTTCGACGCGGACGGCTGGTACCACACCGGCGACAAGGTCTACCGCAAGAACGGCGACCCGCGCCTGTTCTACGTCGGCCGGACCAGCGAGCTCATCAAGGCCGCCGGCGCCAACGTCTCGCCGCTGGAGGTCCAGGCCGTGATCGAGACCTTCGACGACGTCGCGCAGTGCGTCGTCCTCGGCGTCGACCACCCGTCCCGCGGCGAGGAGGTGTGTGCCGTCGTCGTCTCGGCGTCCGAGGCCGTCGATGTCGACGTGGAGTCGCTCGCGGCCCGCGCCCGCGAGCAGCTCTCCAGCTACAAGGTCCCCACCCGTTGGATCCTCGCGACCAGCGCCGAGATCCCCACGCTGCCCTCCGGCAAGCTCAACCGCCGCGGCCTGCACGCCCTGATCGCCGACGGCTCCCTGAAATAGCGCCGTCGGTACCCGCGGTGCGCCATGGGATTCACGGCTCCAGACCGCGCGGTCCTCGGCGAGCAGGCCGGCCGACAGCCATTTATGGGGCTGGTCGTCAGGTCTTGGACGTCGATGGTGCTGGAGCCGACGTCGACGGGTCGGGCGGAGTAGTGCTGGGGTCTGGCGAAGGTTCCCTATAGGCGGTGACCTCCGCGCTCTGCCCGGCTGGGTTACGCGTCGCGATCGTGACCTTGTTAAGGACGTTGCCGGCGTTGTATTCAAACGTATAACTCGTCCCCGTCATGATGATTTCGCTCACCCAACTCGACATGCTGTGCGAGAGGTAGATCCGGACAACATAGTCGACGACCACCCCGGTGCCGCCGGTCCGAGCCGCCGGGCTCCATCTGGCGGTGTACGACTTGTATGAGTCGGCGCGGATCGTGACGTTACTTGGGGCGGAGGGAGTAACACATCCAAGGGCCGCGGCCGTCGCGGTGGGAGACGTGCCTGCGGCGTTGCTGGCGCGGGCGCTGACCGTGGAACGGGCGCAGCCGTCGACCTGGATGGTGACAGTTCCGGGGGAAGGCAGCGACTTGGTGCCACCCGGGTCGGCGGTGATGACGTAGGTCGTCGGCGCGCCGCCACTGGTGGGCGCCCTGATCGTCACCTGCACACCGCCGGACACCGATACGACCCGCATACCCGGCGTGCCGGGTGGTTGTAGCGTCGGTGCATCGCCTTGCGGGGCGGTGCTCGTGCCGCCCGTGTTCCCGGTGCCTCCGCCCGGCTGGACGCCATTTGACTGGCCTGAGTCGTTTGACTGGTCCGAGCCATCTGACTGGCCCGCGCTGCCGCCTGAGGACGGGGCACCGCCTCGGCCTGAGGTGGTCCCGCCGGCCGGCCGGCTCTGTCCCGTGCGTACCGGGCCCCGCCCCGCGGCGCCGATCGCGTCCACACCGCCCGGCGACGAGACGTCGCCGCCTCCGGTCGTGCCCCCGTCGCCCCCGGCGTTCCTGTCCTTGCCCGACGGCGCGTCGACGGTCGCGCCGTTGGTGACGTCCTGCCCGTCGGACGTCAGGTAGGTGTCGCGGTCGGAGGCGCGCAGGGCGAGCGGGACGGTGATGCCGGCCAGCGCCACCATCGCGACAAGCGCGACGATCGCCGGCGCGAGGCGCTTCGACCGGTCCGCCGACCTCTGGGCGGCTCCCCGGCGTGGCAGGACGCGTGACCCACGCCGTCTCGTAAGAGATGGCGGCTCCCCGCCTCCGGGCAGCGCGACGACTGGCTCCAGCCCGGACAGGTCGCCGGCCGGATCGTCGTACGGCGCCGCGGCGCCAGACGCGCCGGACGGCGCGGACCCGGCGACCAACGTCGGGTAGTCGGACAGGGTCGCGCCCGTGCCCACGCCGGCCGGCGCGTCGGCCGAGACCGCCCGTCGCGCGGTCCCCGGCCCCGTCGCGGGCTTCGTGAGCCGTATGCCCCCAGGCGCCGCCGCGGCGGAGCCGGCGCCGACCGCCATCGCGGTGTCACCAGAACCGCCCATGCTCTGGCCGACGCCGACGCCGACGCCGACGCCCGCCGCGCCGGCGTGCCAGCCGTCGAGGGCGCGAGCGACGGCCGAGCGCTGGTCGGCTATGGGTTCCGCGTCGCCGAGCAGGCGCAGCAGCAGGCCGGTCGCGGTGGGGCGTTCGTCGGGGTTCTTGCGGAACGCCTGGCGCACCAACTCGACGATGCCGTCCGGCACGCCGGTCAGGTCCGGGTCGTCATGGATGACCCGGTAGAGCAGCGCGATTGGCTCGGCCTCGCCGAACGGGGGCCGGCCGGTGGCGGCGTAGAGCATCACGCCGGCCCACGCGAAGATGTCGGCGGCCGCTCCCACCTTGCCGCCACGGATCTGCTCGGGGGCCATGTAGGCGGGGGTGCCGATCCGGGTCACGTCCTGGCTGACCATCGTCGTCGCGCCGAGCGTCGAGGCGATGCCGAAGTCGATGACCCGTGGCCCGGACGGCCCGAGTAGCACGTTCGACGGCTTCAGGTCGCGGTGCGCGATGCCGGCCGCGTGGATCGCGGTCAACGCCGCGGCCATGCTGACGCCGAGGCGCTCCAGGTCGCTCTCGGCCAGCGGGCCGTCCGCGGCGACGGCCTCCCCCAGAGTCGGCCCGGGGATGAACTCGGTGACCAGGTAGGGGAGGTTCGCGTCCGGGTCGGCGTCGACCACCTCCGCGGTGCAGAACTTGGCCACCCGCCGCACGTGCGCCGTCTCCCGGCCGAACCGCGTCCGGAACTCGGGCACCCGCGCGTAGTCGGAGCGGATCACCTTCACCGCGACCCGGCGCCCCTCGGGCGACTCGCCCAGGAACACCGACCCCATCCCGCCCTCGCCGAGCAGCCGCAGAACGCGGTACCTGCCGATCAGCTCCGGATCCCCGCCACGCAGCGAAAACCCAGGCTCGGCGGAGGTCTCGGCGTCATCTATAACAGGACCGGCGCTGTCCGCGGGGACGGGTTCCGCCTCCGCGGCGGCCGCCTTCTCGAAAACCGCGTCCGACAGGACCACGTCTGTGTCGGCGGTTTCCGCCTTCATAGAGGCGGCATCCGCCTGGTCGGAGCCCGCGCCCGTGGCGGCGACGTCCGCGGCGGCGTCCGTGCTTGTCGCGGCTTCGGACTGGATCTCGTTAATCTTGCCCCCCGTGCAACCAGACCGCCGGCTCCATGTGGCGCCTCCTGCGTGCGCCACCCACCGGCACTGGAAAAGTATGTTTACGGACGAAGAATGCGGCGTCCGGCAAACGCGACCCCCGTCGCCCCCGTTTCCAGCCAAGATGGTGTCCGCACCCCGACGCGCTCGGATCTCAGTGTGCAGCACGGAACGGCGCAGGAACGGCGCACCACGGGGCGCTCACGGCCATGTTGGCAACGCGGAAACAACAATCCAAGAAAACAGCAACTCGAGATGGGTGTTCGCCTGTGTCCAGGCCGACGGCCGCCGGTGGCCCCGGGACCGGCCGCGGGCGGCCGACAGGTGCAGCCCGGCGGGTGGCCTCCGTCCGGGGACGGCGAGGTTACTGCCGTTCGCCTGTGCGCGCAGGTCGATCCAGGGCACGGTGTTGATCGACGTCATGGCGGGCTGGTGGGCGATCCGCGCCGGGTCGTTGACAGCCGCGGTCGGCGCCGGGCTCCGCGACAGCGGCGTCGGTGCTGGGCGATCACAACGGATTGGATGTTCGGTATCTCAGGCTTCGGGTGGGCCCGGAGTCAGGGGCGTCACGCTGGTGACGTCCGTGGGGCCGCTGCCGCGGTAAACGACTACCTCAGCGCTTTCACCAGCGGGATTGCGCGCCGCGACGGTGATCTTGATGTATGGGTCGCGACCGGACGCGTTGCTCCGCAGATAGCTGGTACCCGTCACCGTATAGCTACTCACGGAGGTGACGTTTTCCGACGATATGTAGACCCGGACGATGTAGTCGACCGCCACACCCGTGCCGCCCGTCTCCGTCGGAGCGGTCCAGGACACCAGGTTGTGCCCGGTGGGATCGCTCGCCTGTGGCGGCAGCTTGGTCAGAGTGACGTTGCGAGGCACTGAGGGCGCGACGCAGCCGACGAGCGTGCGACTGGCCGCGGCCGACGTGCCGGCGGCATTGGTGGCGCGTGCGCTGACAGCCGTCTGCGCGCAGCTGTCGACCTGAATGGTGACCGTGCCCGGAGCTGACAGCGACGTGGTGCCGCCCGGGTCGGCCGTGACGACGTAGCTCGACGCGATCCCGCCACCCGTCGGCTCGGTGATCGTCACCTCGACGCCGCCCGGCACCGGGCGGGCCTGCATCCCTGGCGCACCGGGCACCTGCGGCGCCGGGGCGCCCGCGTTGCTCTGGGGGTTGGCGCCCACGCCCGAGCCGTCAGAGCCGCCGTTGCCACCGGGCTGCTGGGTACCCGGGCCGTTCGGCTGGCGCGTGCCGCCACCGGACGGCGAGGTGCCGCTTCCCCGGACGGTGGCCCCGGTGCTGGGCGGGCTCTGGCCGGACCGTGCAGAACTCTGTCCCGGGAGGGTGACCGACCCGCCGGCCGCGTCCTCGGCCCTGCCCGGCGGAGCTGCCACGGTCGCGCCGCCATCGGTGACGTCAGGTCCGCTGGATGTCAGATAGGCGTTCCGGTCGGCGGTGCGCAGGGCGAGGGGAACCGTGACGCCGGCCAGTGTCACCAGAACGACAAGCGTGATGATCGCCGGCACCGGCAGCACAGGGCGCTTCGACCGGCCAGACGCGAACCATGCCGTGCCGCGGCGCGGGCCGCGCCGTCCGGCGAAGGGTGGGGAGGAGCCACTGCCCTGCCACGCGGCGATCGGCTCCAGCCCGGACAGATCGGTGGCCAGGTCCTCGCTCGGCGCCGGTACTTCGGCGTCATCGACAACTGGGCTGGCCCCGTCCGCGAGGACAGGCTCCGCCTCAGCCACGACCGCCTTCGCGGAAACCGCTCCCGCGACGTCCGCGTCCGTCTGAGCGGACTCGCCGCCTGGAGTCACCGCCTCGGCGGCGGCAGGCTCCTCCTGAGCGGTGTCCTGGCCCGTGGAAGCGGAGTCGAGGTCCCCGGCGGCGGCGTCCGCGATCGTCGTGGCTTCGGACTGGGTCTCGCTCATGGTGCCCCCCGTGCGACGAGGCCGCCGGCTCTCGCGCGGCGTGGTCTGCGGGCGCCGCGCCCACCGGCGCCGGCGAAAGTATTCGTGCGGACGGAGAATGCGACGTCCGGTGGACGCGGTACTGCCGACCCTCGTTTCCGTCGACTCTCGCTACCGGTCAAGATGGCGTCCACCCCGACGCGCCCTGATCCTACTGTGTAGCACAGAACGGCACGCGACCGGCGAACCTCGAATCGACCGCGACCGTGCCAGCAACACGAAAACAAAATTCCAGGAACATAGCAACTCGCGGCGGCTGTCCGGCCGCCGGTGGGAAAGCAGCCACCGGTCGCTCGTGAGTCGACGTCGTGCCGCGACCGCGTCGTTCGCCGCCCGCGGCGCGACCACCGGCGCGGACCGTCCCGTCAACCGGCGGTGCCAGGGGGCGGTGCCGGCGCGGCTGCCTGCTCGAGGAGCTGGAGGAGCTCCATCCACCCGGAGAACGGGTGGGTGTCCTGGTCGCCGTCGAGCTGGACGTCGCCATGGGGGCGGCCGTCGGCGGCGCGGTGCAGCGTGACGATGACCCGCATCGTGAGGTTCCTTCTGGCAGGGCACGGAGGTCGACCTGTGCCGCGAGGCCGACGGGAAGGTCTGACGGTAGCCCCGTGGACCCGCCGCCGGCACCGGGATTTGCACGGGCTTTTCCACGGGGCCGCGCCCCGAGCACACGCCCGGACGCTCAGCCGGCCGGCGGCCGCTGCAGAAGCGCGGTGGCGAGCTGGGCGCGGCGCAGGCCGAGCTTCGCGTAGACGTTGCTGAGGTGGAACTCGATGGTGCGTACGGACAGCACCATCTGGTCGGCTATCTCGTTGTTCGACAGGCCCTCGGCGGCCAGCCGGGCGACGTTGAGCTCCTGGGCGGTGAGGCGGCTGGTCGGGAGGGTGGACCGGGCCGGCGCGGGCGCGCCGGGCGCGTCGCGGTCGGCCAGCCGGGCCTCGCAGCGCGTCAGGTGGGGAACGGCGCCGAGGCCGGCGAACCGCTCGCGGGCGGCGCGCAGCGCGGCGACGGCTTCGGCCGACCGGCCCTCGGCGAGCAGGAACGTCCCGTGGTCGTACTCCAGCAGGGCGCGTTCGAAGGGCAGCGGCAGGCCGGCGGCCAGCTCGGCGGCCTGCCGGTAGGCGCGGGCGGCGGCCGCGCGGTCGCCCCGGGCCCGCCAGACGGCGGCGCGGACCCGCAGGCCGGCGAGCCGGGCGGAGCGGTGCCGTCGGGCCGCGGCCGCGTTCTCCCACGGGACGAGGACCCGGTGGGCCTCGTCGGGGCGGCCGAGATGGGCGAGAGCCTCGGCGTACAGCGGTCGCCACGGCAGCGCGCTCGGCTCGATCGGGTCCTGGCCGCCGGCGGGCGCGCCGTCGAACCAGGCGAGGGCGGCCACCATCGCGGCATGGTCGTCGGCGGCGTGCGCGATCCGCGCCCGCGTGATCGCCAGCGTCTCCGCCGGCGCGTCGATGCTCGCCGCGAAGACGGTCTCCGCCTGCCGCAGGTAGGTGGCCGTCTCGGCGGCCCCGCGCCCCGCGAGCGGTATCACGGTCCAGCAGAGCAGCGGGCCGGCGAGCCAGCCCTGCTCGCTGTCGAGGGCGATGGACGCGCCGAGCGCGCCGTGCGCGACCGAGTCGTCCCAGTGGCCCAGCTGGTACTCCGCGATCGACAGGCTGAGCAGCGCGGACAGTCCGATGCCGAGGGTGGGCTGGCCGCGGCGCAGCAGGGCCGCGGCCGCCCGCAGCTCGCCCAGAGCCGCGACCGGCTGGTCCAGGGCCAGCAGGAGGTTGCCGCGCATCAGGCGGACCGCGCCGGCGGCCTCGCCGTCGGCCTGGCCCGGGCCGAGCCGCGCCGCGGCGGCGTCGACCAGGGCGCGGGCCTGGTCGATGCGACCGCAGCTCAGGTTGGCGGTGACGGCCAGATGGCCGAGCACGTACGGGGGGTGCAGCGCCGCGCCCTCGTCGGCGTCGGCGGCCCGCTCGGCCCAGGTGGCGGCCGCGTCGTAGCTGCCGTGCCGGATCATGGCGATCACCAGGGACTCGGCGACGAGCCGGGCCAGCGGCGCCCGCGGGGTCTGCTCGAGCTCGGCCCAGGCACGCCGCAGCGCGGCGGTGCCGCTGGGGAAGTCGCCGTGGACCAGCGCGAGCGCCCCGGACACGAAGTGCCGGCGGGCCGGGTCCGCGGGCGGGCCCGCGGCGGCGACCGCGCGGGTCACCGCCTCGACCTGCCCGCCGTAGACGCCGACCATGACCGCGTTCGTCAGGTACTCGTCGCGGCCGGCCCCGTCGGCCGTCAGCCGCGTGGCGGCGAGCCACAGCTCGGCGGCCGCCGCCCACCTGCCCGCCCGCGCCTGGCCGGCGGCCTCGGCGGCCACATCGGCGGCGAGCTCCTCGTCGGCCAGCGGCGACGCCTCGATCCGGTGGCGCAGCCGGGYCGGGGGATCCTCGACGACCCGCGCGGCCTCGCGGTGCATCGCGCCGCGCCGCGCCGGCCCGAGGTCGTGGTAGATCGCCGCACGGACCAGCGGGTGCCCGAACGTGACCCGCGTGCCCGCGCCGTCGGGCAGCTCGGTCAGCAGACCGGCGACGACCGCTGGCTCCAGGGCCGTCAGCGGGTCGTCGACCTCGCCCAGGCGGGCCGCGTCGGCGAGCTGGCAGGAACGGCCCAGCACCGCCGCGGCGACGACCAGGCGCTGTGTCTCTGGCGGGCAGCCGGCGAGCCGTCCCAGCACCACCAGGCCGAAGGAGCGCGGCGCGGGCAACCGGTCGCCGTGGCCGGCGAGCGCCTCCGCCGGCAGTTCCTCGATCAGCGTCCGGGCGTGCAGTGGGTTGCCGCCGGTGAGGTCGTGCACCCGCTCGGCCAGCCTGGCCGAGATCGGGCCGGCCCCCACCGCCGCGGCGAGCGCCCGGATCGCCTCGACCGGCAGCCCCGCCAGGCGCAGCCGCCGGCCGGCTTCGGCGGACAGCCTGCGCAGGCTGTCCGACATCACTGCCGCCACGCCGGTGGGAACCGTGCACAGGCACAGCACCGGGTCCGCGCGCAGCCGCCGCAGCGCGAACGCCAGCACCTGCTGCGACGGGGTGTCCGCCCACGGGACATCATCGACCACGACGACCGTGAGCCGCCCGGCCGCGCCCCATCGGCCGACCAGCGACACCAACGCGCTGCCGACCCGCATGGGGTCGGCCGTGTCGGTGCCCGCCCGTGCCAGCTGGTCCAGCGGCGGCGGCGCCTCGTCGGTGAGCCCCGCGACGAGCTGCCCCACCACTCCCAGCGGCACCGACTGCTCGGCTTCGTCGCCGCTGGCGTGGAGCACCCGCGGGTCTGTGTCGGCGCCGTCGCCCAGGCCGTCGAGGAAGCGTCGGACCAGGGCGGTCTTGCCGGCCCCGGGCTCGCCCTCCACCATCACCACCCGCAGCCGGCCGGGGCGGGCCCGAGCCAGCTCGCCCGCGAGAAATGCCAGCTCCGCCTCGCGCCCCACGAAGTCGTCCACCGAGCGCCGCCCGCCTTCTCACGCCGCGCGAACCCGACGGCCGCCGGTCGTGACCGCGATGTTTCTAGAACGCCGCGGCCCGAGACACGCCGCACGGCGGCGCCGGCACGACAAATGCCGCCACGGAGCCACCGTCAACCCTCACCCTGGAATACACGGTATGCGCGCGGGCGGGTCCCCGCGAGATGTTTCCGCCAGTGGACGGGGGCGTTCCGGGGCGTGCAATGCCCGTGGCCGACGGTGTGCCCGTGGAAATACCGGACCCTGAATCCCCGTGGTCGGCGCCGTCCTCGGCGGGCTTTCGTCTTCCTACCATCGTGATCGGCCGAGGTCCAGCTCGTCCGAGCATGCCGTCCGGGTCCGGTTACCGGAGGCCACCGGACCTCGCCAGCGCGGAGGGAGGACGCATGAGGGGGCGTTTGGCGCCGTCTGGCCCTACGAACGGCGCCGCCGGCCACCCGGGGCCCGGTGGGCGCGCGGCCCCCGCCGCGCGCGGTGACGCAGCCCGCGGTGACGCAGCCCGCGGTGACGTGGCCGGGGGCGACGTAGCCGGGGGCGTGGCTGTCCGCCTCGGCTGGAACACCGCCGGCTGGGACGCGCGCGGTGAGGCCGACAGTGTCTCCATGCCGCCGGGGCGGACCCTGGTCGTCGGCCGCGGCGCGGAGTGCGACCTGCGCGTGCCCGGCGGCCAGGTCTCGCGCCGTCACCTGAGGCTCGTTGCGTCGAACGAGGGCTGGACCGCCGTGGACGTCAGCCGCAACGGGACCTGGCACGCGGGCGAGCGGGTGCGCCGGGTCGAGATCCGCGCGGAGTGCCGGTTGCGGCTCGGCGCGGCCGACGGACCCGAGATCGTCGTGACTCCGCTCGCCCTGCCAGCCGCCGCTCGGCCGCCGGTGCCGCCGGTGCCGCGGGCGTCGAGCGTTGCCTCTCCCGTCCGCCTCGACCCCGGCGCCGTCTCGCCCGGGGAGCTGGCCGCCTTGACCGTGCCGGGTCTGCTCCTATGCCGTCTCGAGCCCGGGCCCGGCCGCGCGCGCCGCCGGCCTGGCCGGTCCCGCTGACCGGTCCGCAACCATCTCGGGGGACTACATGCTCATCGACCGGGCGCGGTTCGCGGCGATATGTCGTCGGGCAGCCCGCAGGGCGTGGCCAGCCTGGGTGCCCACCCGCCGTCAGCGCCGTGGATCAAGGAGGAGATGGCTCGGAGGTCGCTGGGTAGGATGGTCGGCCGCGGGGTCCTCCGCGACGCCGCGGGCGGCAGACCGGCACAGTTCGGGCAGGCACAGTTCGGGCAGGCACAGTTCGGGCAGGCAGTTCGGGCAGGCAGTTCGGGCAGGCACAGCCTGGGCAGGCACAGCCTGGGCAGGCACAGTTCGGGCAAGCAAGGTCTGGCCGGCACAGGCTGGGCACACAGGCCGGCGACCCTCGACGAACGGCGGATATGAAGACCTACGCAGACATCGCGGCGCTCACCGGCCCGGGCCGGCGGCGGCTGCTGGCCCGGCTGCGCGCGGTCGAGCCGGCCGTCACGGACGTGGCCGCGGAGTACGTCCACTTCGTGGACCTTGCCGGCTCGGCCGACGGTGTCGAAGCGGCTGGCGGCGCTGACGGGGTCGCTGGCGCGGACGGGCTCACGGCCGAGGACGAGACGCGGCTGCGGGGTCTGCTCACCTACGGCGAGCCGTTCACGGGTGAGCGTGCCGGGGCGGCCCGGGCCCTGGTCGTGCTGCCTCGCCTCGGGACGATCTCGACATGGTCGTCGAAGGCGTCGGACATCGCCGCCGCCGCGGGGCTCGCGGCGGTCCGCCGGGTCGAGCGGGGCACCGTCTACTACCTGTACGGTCCCGGCTCGCTCGACGAGAAGGCCGTCGCGCCGCTGCTGCACGACCGGATGACCGAGATCGTGGCGGGCTCCCTCGAGGCCGCCGGCGCGCTGTTCGCCGCGGGGCGGCCCCGGCCGCAGACCGAGGTCGACCTGCTCGGCGCGGGCCTCGCCGCGCTCGAGGAGGCGAACCGGGCGTTCGGCCTCGCGCTTGCCCCGGGAGACATGGCCTACCTCGCCGAGCAGTACCGCCGGCTCGGGCGCAACCCGACCGACGTCGAGCTGATGATGTTCGCGCAGGTCAACAGTGAGCACTGCCGGCACAAGGTCTTCAACGCGAGCTGGGTGATCGACGGCGAGCCGCGCCCGAAGAGCCTCTTCTCGATGATCAAGAACACGCATGAGAAGTCCGGCGAGAACGTGCTGTCGGCTTACTCCGACAACTCCGCCGTGCTGCGCGGCGCCGTCGCCCCCTGGTTCTTCCCCGACCCCGAGACGCACGAGTACCGGCGGCACGAGGAATCCGCGCACATTCTCGTGAAGGTCGAGACGCATAACCACCCCACCGCGATCGCCCCCGGCCCCGGCTCGGCGACCGGCGTCGGCGGCGAGATCCGCGACGAGGGCGCCACCGGTCGCGGCGCCACCCCCAAGATGGGCCTGGCCGGCTACACCGTCTCGAACCTGCGCATCCCCGGCGAGGAGCTGCCCTGGGAGGGCCCGGAGCGGCGCCCCGGCCGCATCTCCTCCCCCCTGGAGATCATGATCGAGGCGCCGCTCGGCGCGGCCGGCTACAACAACGAGTTCGGCCGGCCGAACCTCGTCGGCTACTTCCGCGCGTACGAGACGGACGGTGGCCCGGGTGGCCGCTGGGGCTACCACAAACCGATCATGATCGCGGGTGGCATCGGCAACGTCCGCGACGCGTTGGTCCGCAAGGACCGACTCGCGCCGGGCGACCTAGTCGTCGTCCTCGGTGGCCCGGCGATGCTCATCGGCCTCGGCGGCGGCGCCGCCTCCAGCATGCAGACCGGCGCCGGCGACGAGGATCTCGACTTCGCCTCCGTGCAGCGCGGCAACGCCGAGATGCAGCGGCGCGCCCAGGAGGTCATCAACGCCTGCTGGGCTCGCGGCGACGCCAACCCGATCGTCTCCATCCACGACGTCGGCGCCGGCGGCTGGTCGAACGCGCTGCCCGAGCTGGTCCACGACGCGGGCCGGGGTGCCGTCTTCGAGCTGCGCGACCTGCCGAACGCCGACGCCGGCATGTCGAGCCTGGAGATCTGGTGCAACGAGGCGCAGGAACGCTACGTCCTCGGGATCGCCGCGGCCGACCTGGACACGTTCCGTGAGCTCTGCGAGCGCGAGCGCTGCCCGTTCGCCGTCGTCGGCACGGTGACCGACGAGCCACGGCTCATCGTGGGCGACCAGCAGTTCGACTGCGCGCCCGTCGACGTCCCGATGTCGCTGCTGTTCGGCGAGGCGTCCCGGCAGACCCGCGAGGCGCACAGCCGCCCCGTCGCCGCGGCGCCGTTCGACGAGACCGGCATCGACGTCGCCGAGGCCGTCGACCGTGTCCTGCGGGTCCCGGCCGTTGGCAGCAAGAAGTTCCTCATCACGATCGGCGACCGGACCGTCGGCGGCCACACCGTGCGCGACCAGCTGGTCGGCCCGTGGCAGGTCCCGGTCAGCGACGTCGCCGTCACCGCCTCGGCATACGGCAGCCGTGTCGGCGAGGCGCTCGCGATGGGCGAGCGCACCCCGCTGGCGACCGTCAGCGCGCCGGCGGCCGCGCGGATGGCGGTCGGCGAGGCGGTCACCAACCTCGCCGGCGCCGCCGTCGCCGACCTCTCGGACGTGGCGCTGTCGGCCAACTGGATGGCGGCCGTCCAGGTCGACGACCAGCAGGCCGCGCTGTTCGACGCGGTCCACGCGCTGGGGGAGGAGTTCTGCCCGGCGCTCGGCGTGCCGATCCCGGTCGGCAAGGACTCGACGAGCATGCGCACCGTCTGGTCGGACGGCGGCGGCGAGGCGGCGGTCACCTCGCCGGTGTCGCTGATCGTCACCGCCGCGGCGCCGGTCGCCGACGTCTCCCGGGTGCTCACCCCGGCGCTCGCGCGGGACGAGGCCAGTTCGCTGGTGTTCGTCGACCTGTCGGCCGGCCAGGCCCGGCTCGGCGGCTCGGCGCTCGCCCTGGCCTACGGCCGGGCCGGCGACGCCGCCGTCGTCCCGGACGCGGACGCGGCCCGGCTGCGGGCCTTCTTCGCCGCCACCCGGCCGCTGGTCCACGACCCGGCCATCCTCGCCTACCACGACCGGTCCGACGGCGGCCTGCTCACGACCCTCACCGAGATGGCGCTCGCGGGCAGGGCGGGCGTCGACGTCGACCTGGCGGCGCTGCCTGGGACCCTGCTCGGCAAGCTGTTCAGCGAGGAGCTGGGCGCCGTCCTGCAGGTCGCCGACGCGGCGGTCGGGCGCGTGGTGGCGGGCCTGGCCGCGGCGGTCGGAGCCGGGAACGTGCATGTGATCGGCGGGGTGACCCGGCGTCAGCGCGTCGTCCTGCGCGACGGCGGCGCCGTCGTCCTCGACCGCGGCCGCGCCGAGCTGGAGCGCACCTGGGCGACGACCAGCTACCTGATCCAGCGCCTGCGTGACAACCCGGACGCGGCCGACCAGGAGTTCGACGCGATCCTGGACGACGACGACCCCGGCATCTCGGAGCGGTTCACCTTCACCCTCGCCCGCCAGGCACACCCGTCCAGGCCGCGGGTCGCCGTGGTGCGCGACGAGGGTGTCAACGGCCAGGTGGAGATGGCGGCGGCGTTCGACGCCGCCGGCTTCGACGCGTTCGACGTCCACATGACCGACCTGCTGGCCGGGCGGGTGACACTGGACGGCTTCTCGGTGCTCGCCGCCTGCGGCGGCTTCTCCTACGGAGACGTGCTCGGCGCGGGCGCCGGCTGGGCGAAGTCGATCCTCGCGCACGCCGAGCTCGCCGCCGCCTTCCGCGCGTTCTTCCACCGGCCGGACACGCTGACGCTCGGCATCTGCAACGGCTGCCAGATGGTCGCCTCCCTCGGTTCCCTCATCCCCGGGGCGACGGGCTGGCCGGCGCTGCTGCCGAACGCGTCCGAGCGGTTCGAGGCCCGGGTGTCGAGCGTGCTCATCGAGGACTCGCCGTCGGTGCTGCTCGCCGGCATGGCGGGCTCGGTGCTCGCCGTGCCCGTCGCGCACGCGGAGGGCCGGATGGAGTTCGGCCCGTCCGGCCCCGGCGCGGTCGTCGCCCGCTACGTCGACAACCACGGCAAGCCGACGCAGGACTACCCGGCCAACCCGAACGGCACCGCGGGCGCCGTCGCCGCCCTCACCTCCGACGACGGCCGGGTGACGCTGATGATGCCGCACCCGGAGCGCGCGTTCCTCACCCAGCAGCGTTCCTGGCTGCCCGTCGGTGCCGGCGCGGCCGGCGGCGACGGCGAGCACGGCCCGTGGCTGCGCCTCTTCCAGAACGCCCGAGCCTGGCTCGGCTGACGCACGGCCGTCCGGCCGGCCGGGTCAGGCGGGCCGCCAGCGGGCGATGAGCTCGGCGCGGTTGGCGTAACCGAGCTTGCCGAGGATCGAGCGGACGTGGCTTTCGACGGTGCGCTCGGAGAGCACCAGCCGGGACGCGATCTCGCGGTTGGACAGCGCCGCCGCGACGAGCGTGGCCACCTCACGCTCGCGGGTGGTCAGCGGGTCGCCCGCGCGGCGGGCGGCGTCGAGCTCGGCGAGCAGTCGGTCCGCGCGGGCGAGCGGGCCGGGCATGTCCAGGCGGCGAGCCTCGGCGGCCGCCTCGGCCGCGAGCGCCCTGGCCTCGGCCGCGAGCGTCCTGGCTTTGGCGGCACTGCCCGCGACGTCCGCCGCGCCCTCGACGCGTCCGGCGCCCGTCGCGTGGGCGCCGTCCGCGCGGCGGCGCAGCACACCGACGAGGGCGAGGCGGTTCAGGACGATGTGGGGGCGGGCGCCGAGCGCCAGGTCGGCCTCGATCGCGGCGTGCAGCGCCGTCTCGGCGGCGGCGAGCTCTCCCGCGCACGCCAGCGCCCGGCCGTAGTGGCCCTGGCCGCACCCGACGAAGAAGACGGTGGCGATGCCGAGGGCACCGGGGTAGGCGGCCCATGGCCGCAGGTGCTCGGCCAGCGCCGCGCCGGCTTCGGCGTCGCCGAACGCCTCGACCAGGTAGATGAACTGCGTCAGGACCCCGCCCCACCGGGCGTCGACGACCGGCCGGTCGAGCATGCGACGCAGCCGTTCGTAGCCGCCGCGTGCCTCGTCGAGCTGGCCGAGGAGCAGGTGGTTGTTCGCGCGGAACGTGTCGAGCAGCGGGTTGCGCGGGGTGGCGTCCAGGACCGTCCAGTAGTCGTCCGGCAGCTCGGCCGCGTCCCAGCGCAGCATGGCCAGGTGCTGACGGAAGGCATAGCTGAGCCCGACGCCCTGCAGGTCGCCCGAACGCCTGGCGAGCTGGTGAGCCGCGAGGTCCGCTTCCCGGGCGGCGGCGAACCGGCCCTCCAGCTCCGCGCGGGCCGCCACGGCGCGCCGCTGGTGCCAGCGCACCAGCGGCAGCTGGCAGCGGTCGGCGAGCGCGGCGGCGGCGGTCATCGCGTCGTCGACGGCGTCGAGGCGGCCCAGCTGGTAGGCCGCGCGGATCCGCCACTGCTGCCCGAGGACCGCCGCCAGCGGCTGGTTGAGCCGGTCGGCCTGCAGTGCGACGACGTCGGCCAGCCGCAGCCGTTCCTCGGAGTCATCCGGGCCGACGAGCGTCATCTCCCGGGCGCGCGCGGCGTCCAGCAGCGTCTGGCCGTCGCCGGCCTGTTCGGCCAGCGCCAGCGCCTCATCGCTGTGCTCGCGCGCCTCCGCCACGGCCCCGGTGTTGCCGACGACGGTCGCCAGCTGTGACAGCAGCTGGGAGCGGACCAGCGGAGGCTGGTCGCTGGCCAGCGCCATCCGGCACAGCCGGGTGATCACCTCGATGGCCTCGGGATAGGTGACCCAGCGCGGCAGCAACGCGGCGGCCGCGACTAGGTCCGGCCGGGCCGTCCGCGCGGCGGCGGCGGCGACCTCGTCGCACAGCCGCAACGCCTCGCTCACCTGGCCGGCGTCGTAGCGGGCCCTGGCCAGTTCGAGGGTCATCTGCGCGAACGTCGCGTCGTCCGCGCCCGCGGACACGGCCAGGTACTCCTGGGCGGCGGCGGCGCCGAGCGGGGGGAGCCCCAGCAACTGGACGGTGTCCAGGCGGGCAAGGACACCCATGGTCTCGTCGGGTACGGCGAAGGCCGCCCCCGGGGCTTCCTGCGTGCGCAGCGTCGCCACCAGCAGCAGCCGGCTGTCGCGGATCCCGCCCGCCACCTGGCGTACCAGCTCGACCGTGTGCGCGTCCGCCCACTGTAGGTCCTCGAGCACGACCACCGCCGGCGCGGCCGTCGCCGTGGCCAGCATCTTGTCCGCCACCTCGGCCAGTGTCGCGAACCGCGCGTCCGCCGCGCCGGCCGCGTGTGCCGCTTCCACCGAGGAAGCGGCGCACGTCCGCGCCGCCTCGTCGAGCAGCGCGCCGATCTCGCCAAGCCCGGCGGCCGGCAAGGCGGCGCGGGCGAGTGCCCGAAGCGCCTGCCGCCACGGCCACAGCGGAGGTGCCGCCCGCTCGGCCAGGCAGTAGCCCCGTCCGACGGGGACGCGGCCATTGTCCGTGCCGGCCGGGGCCGGTTCGGCGCGCAGCGCCTCCTCGACCAGGCGGGTCTTCCCGATCCCCGCCGGGCCGGTCACCAGGACGACGCCACCACCCTGGCCGCGCGCCGCCGCCGACGCGGCGGCGCGCAGCAGCGCCATCTCCTCCCGCCGGCCGACGAACGGCCGGACCAGATTGTGCACCCCTCCAGCATGGCCCCTGATCGTTCACGCGGGATGGCCGGCCGGCATGCGGACCTGGCTTTCCGACCGCCACCGGGCGCCGCTCGGTAGCCGGCCCGTCAACGCGCCTTTGGGGAGGGCGCGGCACTATCCGGCGTCGACGGCCGTCACGTGCCGGCTGGCGCGGTCAGCGGAGCTGGCGGCGTGTCGCCAGGAGATGGCGACGGCCACCGCCGCGGCGGTCGCTCCCAGGACGAACGGCGCACGTACTCCCGCAACCGTGGTCAGGGCTGAGGCGATCGGACCGCCGAGGGCGGTGCCCCCGAGCAGGACGAGAGCGAACAGCGACATGACCCGGCCCATCATCGCGGGTTCGGCGGTCTGCAGAATGGTGATCACAGACGTGAGGAAGAACGACCAGGCGATGCCGATGCCGGCCAGGCCGATGAGCGCGATCGGCACGGTGGGAGCCGTCGCGGTCACGGTCATCGCGGCTGCCATGGCCAGGTTCGTTCGCGCCAGGGTGTGCCGGCCGGGCATACCCCGAGCGGCCGCGACGAGCGTGCCGACGAGGCTGCCCGCGGTCACCGCCGTGAAGGCGGTGCCGATGAGGGATGCTCCCCCGTCGAAGGTCGCGCGGATGAAGATCGGCACGGCGACCTGAAAGGTGAAGGCGAAGGTCGCGACCACGGCCAGAGCGAGCAACGGCGTCCGCAGGTGCGGCGTATGCCACAGATAGCGGAACCCGTCGCGGATCTGCCGGGGTGCCCGCGCGAGCCGGGGCGAGGGCCCGACCCGGATCGTGGCGAGCAGGGCGACGTCGGCCAGGAAGGAGACGGCGTTCAGGGTGAACGTGGCCGCCACGCCGACGTGGGCCAACGCCAGCGCGCCGAGTCCTGACCCGGCCGTCATGCCGACCAACATGACGGTTCCACTCAGCGCTGAGGCGCCCGGCGCGTGGGCCGGCGGCACGAGCATCGGCACCAGGGCCCGCCGGGCCGGCGTGTCCAGCGCGTTGACCACGCCCCAGATCGCGCTGAGCAGACAGACGACGGGCAGCGTCAGAACGTCCGCAATGGACGCGGCGGCGTACGCCAGCGCCACCAGGCCGAGGCCGGCCTCGGCGGCCATCAGCAGCCGGCGGCGGTCGTACCGGTCGGCGACCGCGCCGAACCACGGTCCGAGGAGCAGGCTGGGCAGAAACTGCAGGGTCACCACCCATCCCATGGCCGCCGGGGCGAGATCCACCACCACCCAGGCGAGCGCGACGACCTGCGCCCAGGAACAGGGCACCGACGCCAGCTGGCCGAGCAGGTAGCGCCGGAACGCGGACGAGCGCAGCGGGAGCAGCGCGGACGGTCCGCCCATCAGAGGGTGAAGAGGGCCGCGACGGCGAGGGCGACGCCGAAGACATAGGTACCGATCGCGGAAGCCAGGTGAAGCGGCGTGAGGCGCCCGGTGCCCTTGGCCGTCAGCATGTTGTAGGCATGCAGCACTCGCACGACGGTGGCGCCGATGATCAGTGGAACGGCCACGGCGGCCGAGCCGCGGGCGCCGACGAGCAGAAACAACACGATCAGGGTCGGTACGTACTCGGCCTGGTTGGCGTGCGACCGGACCGCGATGAAGAGCGGGTTCGCCGGGTCGCTTGGCCACTGTGAGCCGCCGGCCTTCCCGGTCGCGCCCCGCAGGCGGGAGACGTTGAATCCGAGGACGAACACCATCGCGCCCAGGATCGCCGTACAGATGATTGCGGTGGTCATGCGACTCCCCTTTGCTTGCGCGTGCCCAGCACGCTGTCGACGAGGTCGGCGCAGAGGCTCCAGCCGAGCAGGGTGTCGGCCTTGCGCAGCGCGCCTACGCTGGTGACGTTCACCTCGATGAGGTGCGGTCCGATCACGTCCAGGCCAGCGAGATGAATGCCGTGTCGCCGCAGGTCCGGCGCGAGCCGGGCGCAGATCTCCCGGTCGCGGTCGGTGACCGGCGCTTCGGCGGTCGGATCGCCGATCCGGAAGTCGCCGGATGCCGGGTAGCGGTAGACCGCGCCGACGGGTTCCCCCGCCACCACGAAGATCCGCTTGTTGCCGGCCGAGACCCCGGGGAGAAACCGCTGCGCGATGACGGCCCGGCGGCCGTCCTGGGTGGACGTCTCCAGCAGGGAGGCGAGATTGGGATCATGGCGGTGCAGTCGCAGGACGCCGCGGCCGCCGAAGCCGTCCACCGGCTTGACCACGACGGCGTCGTGGTCGGCGAGGAACGACCGGATGGCGCGCGGGTCGGCGGTGATGATCGTCGGCGGGACCAGGTCCGGGAAGTGCAACGGCAGGACGTGCTCGCCGCAGGCCCGCAGTCCGCGAGGATCGTTGACCATGACGGTCCCGGCCGGATCGACGAGGTCCAGGATGAGGGTCGCGGTGAGGTATGTCTGGTCGAGCGGCGGCTCGGTGCGCATGAAGACAGCAGCCATGTCGTCGAGCCAGACGCGCCGCGGCTCGCCGGCTGTGTACCAGGTGCTCGCGACCGTCGATGGATGACCATTGCGTGGTTGGGACGCAGGGAGCCGAAGCCGGCGGGCCAGCGCCCGAGCCCGACCGTTCTCGGCCTCGAGCAGGTGCGCCTCGGTGACCCACACCTCCGCATCTCTGTCCTGCACTGCCTGCATCAGGCCGATGCTGGTGTCCGTGGGCACGCCGAGGGATTCGAGCGGATCGGTGACGAACGCGACCTTCACGGCGCCCCTCCGGCGAAAGCGGCCACTGCGTTCACAAACGATGGCGCGGCCGTGTGAGCGATCGAGAACAATGCCTCGGATTCGGGTGAGTGGCCGATAGCTGCCTCGTTCCATGCCCGTTCCTGATCCCCTATCCGGGGCAGGAGCAGGTCGCCTGCCGGGGCGAACACTGCCTCGACGGCTGCCTTCAGATCCATGCCGTCACGCTCGCGCGGCCGCGGCTCCGCGGCATCAGTACGAGTACGTAGTCGAAGTACTGGAATCCGCGGCGAAAGACGGCGACGACGGATCGGCGCCCCGGTGGCCCTGGCCAACCGCACCCAGGCCGCGGTCTGGGCACTGAGAACCGGTTAGGTACCGATCTCCGTACAAGTACTGATGTGCCGGTGGCCCGCATGGCCGATCGTCTCCATGACGACCACTCACCGCAATCGGGGGGGTGGGGGTGGCGAGGGCACCTCGCCACCCCCACAGAGCCGCGGCGACCGTGGCCGGCCGTTCGATCTGGCGGTCTGCTCGCGATGCCCATCTCCGCCGGGCAGTTTCCGGGTCGCCCCCGCCTCACCACGCCTTGTTTCACTCCAAGCCCTCGATGGAGGTCTGACAATGAAGTTCGAGGAGCACCCGGAAAAGTCGACGGAAGGCCGGGGATGTTGCTGAACGGCGTGAACCATGTGGCACTCCTTACGGGTGACGGTGAGCGGCTGCACGCCTTCTACCACGAGGTGTTCGACGCCACCGTCGCCGGGGAGGTGCCAGGACCCGGCGGAGGTCGACTGTCCTTTGTCCAGATCGGCCTGGCCACCGAACTCAATGTCTTCGAGATTCCCGGCAACACCGAAGCGCGGCGTCAGACGCCGATGTTCGGCCGGGGCCGTATCGATCACCTGGGTTTGCAGGCCGCCTCCCTGGAGGCGTTCGACCTGATTAGGGAACGGCTCGTCGCTCGCGGCGCGTCCGACGGCTTCGTCACCGATTTCGGTCCGACCCTCAGCCTGTTCTTCCGTGACCCAGACGGGCTGGAGGGAGAGATCTGTGTCCCAAACCCGGCAGGTCGGCCGGGCGTCTACAACCCTCCCGGCACACCAGCACCGGGCTACCAGACGTAAGCCGGGAAAGGTCTGCCTACGTCGTTCGGCGCGAGTAACCGAGATCACCTGACCAGGGTGCCCGCGCGGTCGTCACCCAGAACCAGCGCCCCACCACCCGCCGACCGCGGACCTTACCACCCCTGAATCTGAATCCGCGGCATACAGATTGCAGATCGTCGCGGGCCGGACGGAATCGAAATACACCTCGCAGCAACGAAGCGCGCGGCATCGGATCGGACCGGTCGACGCGGTTATGGCCGACCAGTCCAACCGGTACCGACGCGGCGGCGAGCGAGCGTTGGTGTCGCGGTCGAGACGACATCAACCGTTGACCTGCCGCGACGGGAAAGAGCGAGAACCACCGCCGCGAAGCATCTCCAGATCCGACACGCCCACCGTCCCACCATTCCCAGGAGTGAACCCGTGCTGTCACCCTCCGCCGGCCGTCGTGGCGCGGCTGCCGTGCTCGCCGCCGCGACCCTCGCCGCGGCCACCGCCTGCTCCTCGTCCTCCGACGGGGCGAATGCCACCGCGACCGCCAGCTCGGCCGCCGCGGCGGCGACCGGGGGCGACGTGCAGGCCGCCTGCACCGCCGAACTCGCGATCAACGGCCTCGACCTCCCGGGGTTCGACCCCGACGCACCGACCCCGACCGCCCAGGAGCTGCAGGCCTTCGCGGCGACCGCCGAACCGCTGGCCACGACGCTGCGCGCGAACATCCCCGCCGAACTGACAAGCAAGGTCGACGTCCTGGTCTCGGTAGTGAACACTGCCAAGCAGGGCAAGCCCATCGACTACGAGGGCAGCGGGCTGATCGCCGCGGGCCAGGCCGTCGACGCCTGGATGGTCGACAACTGCGGCTACCCCAAGCTCGCCGTGACCAACAACGCCGGGACACTCACCGGCCTGCCGGCGTCCGTTCCCGCCGGACCGGTCGCCATCACGTTCACCAACGCCGGCGACCCGGCGAAGGCCGGCTTCGTCCTGCTGCTCGCCAAGGTCAAGGACGGGGCGACCGCGACCGCGGCCGGCGTCGCGGCCGGAACGACCGACCTGGACACGACCACCGACATCATCGCCGGGGTTCAACCGCAGCCTGGCACGCCTGGCTATGGCGTGGCGAAGCTGCCCACCGGTCACTACATCGTCGCCAGCCCACTCGGCACCCCGCCGCAGTTCGCCGGCGGCGTCGTCGCCATCGAGTTCGACGTCCAATAACGCGACGCCCCTTCCCGCCCGCACATGCGCATGGTGCTGGGCGGCCGCCTCGACTCCTGTTTACGACCGCCAGCGTGCGACCAGCTCGGTTCGGTTGGTGCAGCCGAACTTGGCGAGGATAGAGCGGACGTGGTTTTCGATGGTGCGCTCGCTGAGTACCAGCCGCGCCGCGATCTCCCGGTTGGACATGGCCTGGACGACGAGCGCGGCCACCTCGTGTTCGCGGGGGGTCAATGGGTCGGTCTCCCGCCGGACGGAGGCCAGGTCGGCGAGCAGCCGGTCGGTGCGGGCCAGCGACCCGGGCATGTCCAGCCGGCGAGCCTCGGCCGCCGCCGCGGCTGCGAGGGTCGCCGCGGCGTCAGGATCGTCGAGGCGGCGCAGCACCTCGGCAAGGGCCAGCCTGCCCAGCACGATGTGGGGGCGCGCGCCGAGCGCGGTGTCATGCATGATCGCCGCCCGCAGCGCTGCCTCGGCATCGCGCAGCTGCCCCGCGTGGCCCAGCGCGCGTCCGTACGGGCCCTGCATGGAGCCAGCGAAGAAGGCCGTCGGTGTTCCGACCGCCCCGGGGTAGGCGGCGTAGGGCTTCAGCTGGGTGGCGAGGGCCTCCCCGGCCCGCGGGTCCCCGAATGCCTCGACCAGGTCGATCAGCAGCATCAGTACCCCGAGCCACCGGATATCCACCACCGGGTCGTCGAGCATCGAGCGCAGTCGCTCGTACCAGACCCTGGCTTCCTCACGGCGCCCCTCGAGTAGAAGGGTGTTGGCCCGGAACACCGTCATCAGCGGTGACGGCGGGAATGCTTCCAACGCCGGCCAGTAGTCATCCGGGAGCTCGACGGCGTCCCCTCGCAGCATGGCCAGGTGGGCGGCGAAGGCGTAGCTCATGCCGGCTGACTGCGCGTCTCCGGCACGCGAGCCCAGCCGGTGGGCCTCGAGGTTGGCCGACCGCGCGGCGGCGAACCTGCCTTCCAACGCGGCCTGGGCTGCCACACCGCGCAACCGATGCCAGCTCGCCAGCGGGAGGCCGCTGCGGTCCGCCAGCGTCGCGACGGCGGCCATCGCCTCGTCCACGACGTCGAGCCGACCGAGCTGATAGGCGGCTCTGATCCGCCACTGCTGCCCCAGGACGGCGGACAGCCGCCGGCCCGGCGCCAGTGACCAGCGACCTCGGCGGCGAGCCCGGGAACCGTCGCCGGTCGCGCCTGCAACGTGACGGCGGCCCGCCGGTGGATCTCGCGCCGCTCGACCGGGTCGAGAAGGCCCCCAGCCCTTCGGCCAGCAGGCCGTGGGTGAACTCGAGCCCCTGTCCCTCGATGCCGGTCCATGAGGTCGTCCGGGTCAGCAGGCCGGCACGGCACGCGGCGTCCAGCGCCAGCCCGGCCGTCGACCCGTCGACCTCCGCAACCTGGCCGACGAGTTCGGTGTCCACCGGCGGGCGCAGCAGCGCGGCGACCTGGACGACGCGCCGTGCCGGCTTCGGAAGCTGAGCCAGCAGCGCTTCGACGAGATCGCGTACCGCGACCGTCCCAGGGGTGCCGGTGTCGGAGGCCGCGGCGTCGAGCAGGAGGGGCAGCCCGCCGCTGCGCCGCGCCACCTCCTCGGCACGCGCGGCGGAGGAGCCTGCCGGGTCGAGCGCGGTGAGGTACTCCCGGATCGCGTCGGCCGTCAGTGGTCGCAACGGCATGGCGTGGACGCTGTCCAGCCGGGAGAACTCACGCACGGCATCGCCAGGCTCGCCCGGCAGGGCGCGCAGCGTCGCGATCAGCAGCAGGTGGCTGTCGACGATCCCGCCGGCGACCTGCCGCAGCAGTTCAACGCTGTTCGTGTCGGCCCAGTGCAGGTCCTCCAGCACGATCACCAGCGGGTTCGGCGGCGGCGGTCAGCACCGCATCGGCGACCCCGGCCAGGGCGGCGAACCGCGCCGCGGCGGCACTCGCCGCGTCGCCAGGCGCATGGCGGATTCGGGCCCCCTCGAGCAAGTCGAGCGTCGAGGCGATTCCCGCCGGTCGCCCGCTGTGCCGGGCGAGGGCGCGCAGCGCCTGCTGCCAGGGCCACAGCGCCGGCGCGGCATGGTCGGCGAGGCAGTAGCCACGGCCAACCGGCACCCGTGCCGACGCGCCCGCCGGCAGGCTGGCCGGGGACCTCGCGCCCGGCCTCAACGCCTCCTCGACCAGCCGGGTCTTGCCGATCCCCGCGGGGCCGGTCACCAGCACGACACCGCCCCGGCCTTCCGCCGCCGTCCGCGAACGCGAACGCAGCAGCACCATCTCCTCCTGCCGCCCGACAAACGGGCGGTCCTGATTCCGCACAGCCCAAGGATGAAGCAACGCCGGCCGGTTCAGTGCCGCGCCCACGAGAGCCGTCGGCCACGGCTGGCCATGTTCACCCGTTCCGGGGCCGTTGTCCGTGGACGATGCGGCCGTTGTTCGCTATACAGCAGGTCACGACAAAGCGTCGCTTCCATGCCAGGAGGTCGGCCTGATGCATTGCCCCGCGCTGTCATCCGTCGCGCCACCGTTCGTCGGAGCCCGGTCATGACGGCCGTGACGACCGCGCGGGTCGCTCCCCAACTGCCCGCCTCCCGCCGCCCGCGCTGGATCCGGTCGGCTGGCTACGACCTGACCGTCGCGGCCCTGTGGGTGCCGTTCGCGCTCGCCGCGTGGGCGGTCTCCGGCAACGCGCCGGCCGTGCGCTGGCTGGTCGCGGCGACGCTGATGTTCTCGGTCATGCACCAGCCGCTGACGCTCCTGCTGGTCTACGGAGACCGCCGGCAGTTCGCCACCCGGAGGGCCGTGTTCGTCGTCAGCCCGTTCGTCCTCGCCGGGCTGGTGCTGTTCGGGCTGTATGTCAGCCTGGCGCTCCTCGCCGTCATCGCGGCGACGTGGAACGCCGTGCACACCCTGCAGCAGCGCTACGGCCTCACCCGGATCTACGGCCGCAAGGCTGGCGACAGCCACGGCAACCTCGAGCGCATGGTGCTCTACGGCGCCCTGGTGACCGCCGTCCTCGCCGCGGCCGCCGCCGACGGGACCGCGGACAAGATCGCCGCCGCCGACCTCGGCGGCGCCAACCGGCGCGCCCTGGACCTGCTCACCGACGCGGCGCCCGTCGCCCGGGTCCTGCTGCCGTTCGCCGCGCTGTTCGCGCTGGTCGCGCTCGCGCGCTGGGTGCTCGCCGAGCGCCGCCACGCCACCGCCAACCCGGCAAAGTGGATCTATGTCGGCTCCACCCTCGCGCTGATCGCGCTGATCGCCGTCAACCCGCTGCTCGGCTTCGTCGCCTACGTCGGCGCACACGCCGCCGAGTACTTCCTGATCGTCCACCACCATCTGGAGGGCCGTTACCGGCCGCGGGCCAAGCCCGGCGCGCCCGCCCCCGACACCGCGGACCTGCGCACGGGGCCTGTCTCGGCGGTGGTGCGCTCCAGGGCCGGCCGCACCGGCTTCCTGGCCGCCTACCTGGCGGGCATCGGCGCGGTCCTGGCCGGCCTGACCTCGGTCGGCTATCCGTACTTCACGCTGTTCGTGCTCATCGCCGGCGGGCTGCACCTGTTCTACGACGGCCTGATCTGGAAGCTGCGCCGCCCCGACGTCGGCCGCGGCTTCGGCCTGCCCGGCGGCACGGCTGGGGCCACACCCGCCCCCACGGCCGCTCCCGGCGCCGGCCCCGCCTGATCTGCCCGGCACGCTGAGCCACCGGAGCCCGCCGGTGGCGTCAGCTCGTGGCGACGACGAGCAGGCACAGGTCGTCCTCACGCTCCCGCGGGGCGACCGCGCGCAGGATGTGGTCGCAGAGGGCGCCGGGATCCTCAGGGGGCCGCAGCGCGGCCGCCGCGGCCGCGGCGAGCGCCGCGAGCTGATCTGTCAGCGATCGGCCCCGGCGCTCGACCAGGCCGTCGCTGTAAAGCAGGAGCCCCGCTCCCGGCGGGAGCTGCACGCTGCTCTGGCCGTAGGTGGCCGAGGTGTCGACGCCGAGGATCGGGCCGTGCACGTCCTCCAGGTACCGCGTCGCCCCGACTCCTCCCGCCTCGCCCGCTTCGGGTTCGGCGGCCAGGAGAAGCGGTGGCGGGTGCCCGGCGCATGACCAGGTCAGCCAGCCCGTCTCGGGATCCAGATGGGCGACCACGGCGGTCGCGAGCGCCTCGTCCGTCCGTTCGCCGAGGTTGGCCGACAGCTGGGTGGTGATGTCCGCCGGCGGCTGCAGCTGCAGCGCATAGGCCCGGGCGGCGTGCCGCAGCTCGGCCATGGTCGAGACCGCCAGCAGGCCGTGGCCGCCGACGTCGCCGACCACGAGGCTCACCGTTCCGTCGGAGAGCACCGTCGCGTCGTACCAGTCGCCGCCGATCCCGATGTCGCGGGCGGCCGGCAGGTAGCGGGCGGCCAGCCGTACGTGGTCGAGGTCGGGAAGCGTCCGAGGCAGGACGGCGCGCTGCAGCGTCTCGACGGTGGACATCTGCCGTTCGTAGAGGCGGGCCCGTTCGATCGCCTGGGCGAACGGGCCGACGAGGGTGAGCAGGAAACGGCGCTCGTCCTCGTCGAAGACCCGCGGGGTCGGCCAGCCCAGCAGCATCACGCCGATCGGGCGCCCTGACACGATCAACGGCAGGCTGGCCATCGCGTCGATGCTCATCGCGTCAAGGTTCGGCGCCCGGTCCGGGAAGTCGCGCAGGTAGCCCGCCCGGCTCTCGTCGAACCGGGGCTGACCGGTATGTAGCAGCTGGGCGGTGACGGCCGGGCCGAAATCGGGCATCCGCGCCCAGGCTCGGGTGAGGAAGTCCGAGTGCGGCCGGGTGATGACCCGCGGCGGGCCGTCATCCTCCAGCAGCACGACGCCGGTGAAGTGCACGCCGAGGTTGGATGTGCTCGTCCGGGTGGCGACGTCACACAGCTCGTCCACCGTCAGGGCCTGGCCGAGCTCGACCGTGACGTCGAGCAACTGCCGGGAGCGGCGCAGAGCCGACGACAGCGACCCGATCAGCTCCGCCCGCTCCGCGTCGGCGCGGTGGCGCGCGTCGGCGTTGCGCATCGTGACGACCAGGCCGTCGGGGATCGTGAACATGCGGACCGCCCACCACACGCCGGCCGCGTCGGTCTCCTCGACCTCGAGCACCGTGGCCGAGTTCGACTCCCCTGGCGCGACCGGGTCGGCGCGTCGGCGGCGCAGCTCCGCTACGTGGTCGCGGACCGGGGAGAGGGGCAGGTCCGCGGCCGCCCGGCCCACGATGTCCTGGCGAGCCATGCCGAACTGCCGCACCGCCTCGATGTTCGCGTAGACGATCGTGTCGTCCTCGTCGAGCACGAGCACGATGTCGCTCACGTGGTCGAGCGCCCGGGCGACCCGTTCCCGCACCGTGCGGGCCGAGGTCCGGTCGGTCGTGAAGCCGATGACGCGCAGCGTGTCGTCCGCCGCGTCGACGAGCACCCCGGCGCGTGTCTGCACCCAGGTCACCGCGCCGTCCGGGTGTATCACCCGGTACTCCTCCAGGAAGGTGCTTCTCGCGCGCAGTGCCACATCCCGGGCACGCAGGAACGTCGCCCGCTCGTCGGGATGCACCCTCGCCAGGACGTCGTCTATCGACACCGGCCCCGCGTCCTTACCCAGGCCGAGCAGCCGGGCGGCGGCACAGTCGGCGAGCACCCGCCCGCTGCCGACATCCCAGTCCCACAGCCCGATGCCGACACCCGAGACGGCCCGGTGCAGGCGGGCCGCATCGAGGTCGGCCGGGTCCCAGCCGACGGCACCCTGGCCCGCCTGGAACGTCCGCGTGTCCGGCCCTTCGTCCATCGCAGCCCATGTACCCGGCGTATCGCCACGCAAGCGGTTGGTAGCCACCGATCGTGGTCCCGCGCGGCGATGCCGCCGGGCCGACATTGGCTGCGGCGGCACCACCACTAGGTGCGGATGAGGCGACGGGGGCCGGAGCGGTCCCAGCCAAGCGCGCGTCAGGTGATCGCGTAGAGGAGGGCGACGAAGCCGAAGCCGACGGCGGAGACCAGGGTCTCCATGACGGACCAGGTCTTGATGGTCTGCTGGACGGTGAGGCCGAACAGCTCCTTGACGAGCCAGAAGCCGGCGTCGTTGACGTGGGAGAAGAACAGCGAGCCGGTGCCGATCGCGAGGGCGAGCAGGGCGGCGTGGGTGGGGCTCAGGCCGGCGGCCAGCGGCGCGACGATGCCCGCGGCGGTGACCGTGGCGACGGTCGCCGAACCGGTCGCCAGCCGCAGTGCGACCGCGACCAGGTAGCCCAGGACCAGTACCGAGATGTGCGCGCTGTTCGCCCACGTGGCCACCGAGTCGCCGACGCCGGCGCCGATGAGCGACTGCTTGAACCCGCCGCCCGCACCGACGATGAGGATCACCGCCGCGACCGGACCCACGCTGGCACCGATCTTGGATGACACGTCCTTGCCGCTGAACCCGACCGCGTACCCGAAGGTCACCATCGCGAGCAGCACGGCGAGCGTCAGCGCGGCCAGCGGCTCGCCGATGAAGTCGAATACCACCCGCGCCTGGGACGGGTTCTTGACGTCCGTGTCGATGATGTCCGCGAGCGCCTTGCCCAGCATTAGCGCGACGGGGAACAAGATCGTCGCGAGCGTCACCCCGAAGGACGGCTGGCGACGGGTCTCGACGGCCGAGCCCGCGGTCCCGGTCTCAGTCCCGCTCTCTGTCCGGGTCTCAGCCCCAGCCCGGGTTCCCGTCTCAGCACGGGTCGCGATTTCAGTCCGGATCCCGGTTTCTGCCTCGCTCTTGGTCTCGGCCGCATTCTTGGGTGGCGCTGTCAGCGTGGTGGTCGGCGCGGCGACGACCCCGGCGGCCGGCTCTTCGGCCGCTTCGGCGGGCGCGCTCCCGGCCGTCCCAGCTGGGGCCGTCGCGAGCCGGGTCGACCGTGACCGGCTGGTCGTGGCCGCGTCAGCGGTGTCGACGCCGCCGGCGACGGCGGGCGGCCCGACCGGCACCCAGCGGGCCGCGAGGAGCGAGAACAGCGGGCCGCAGATCACGACGGTCGGCACGGCGACCGCGACGCCGAGCGCGAGCGTGGTACCGAGCTGCGCGTTCACGGCCGAGATCGCCAGCAGCGGCCCCGGATGCGGCGGGACCAGCCCGTGCAGGGCGGACAGGCCGGCGAGCGCCGGGATCGCCACCCGCATCAGCCGCAGCCCGGATCGCTGGGTGACCAGCACGATGACGGGCAGCAGAAGCACGAGCCCGATCTCGAAGAACATCGGCAAACCGATGATCACCGCGACCAGCGCCATCATCCAGGGGATCGCGCGCCCGGACGCGCGGGCCAGCAGCGTGTCGATCACACGATTGGCGCCGCCGGAGTCGGCGAGCAGCTTGCCGAGCATCGCGCCCAGCGCGATGAGCAGCCCGACCTCCTGCAGGGTGCTGCCGACACCCGTCTCGAAATTCTTGATCACGCTGCTGAGGCCGACGCCGGCGGCGAGGCTGACGAAGGCCGAGCCGAGGACGAGCGCCAGGAACGGGTGCAGCTTCGCCCAGACGATCAGGGCGACGATCAGGCCGATCCCGACGAGGGCGACGATGATCAGACGGGTGTCATGGCTGTCCCAGCTGCCCGCCTCGGCCGCCTGCCCGGCGGCGGTCACGGCGGTGGCGGTCACGGCGGTGGCGTTCACCGGCCCACCGCCGGCCGCCAGGAGCCCCCGTCGGCGAGGCCGAGCTTGTCGACGATCGTCTGGGCGGTGGCCGCCGGCGCCGGGCCGACGTCCACGGTGAGCGCGTTCTCGTCCGGGTCGGGCTCCTCGAGGGCGGCGAACTGCGAGTCGAGCAGGCCGGTCGGCATGAAGTGCCCGTGGCGGGCCGTGAGCCGCTGCGCGATGACATCCCGCGAGCCGCGCAGGTACACGAACACCTCGGCGCCGGCGCGCGCACCGCCGGCGACGTCCGCGTCGGCGGCCAGACCCGATCCCGCGACGGTGTCGCCGCGCAGCGTGTCGCGGTAGGCGCGACGCAGCGCCGAGCAGGTGATGACGCCAGGCTCGCCGGCGTCGATCCGCTGGTGGATCCATGACCGCACCGCCGCGAGCCACGGCCAGCGGTCCGTGTCGGTCAGGGGGTGCCCGGATGCCATTTTCTCGATGTTTGCAGGTGGATGCAGGTCGTCGCCCTCCTCGAATGGCCAGCCGAGGCCGGCCGCCAGCAGCGCGGCGACCGTGGACTTGCCGCTTCCTGATACACCCATCAGCACAAGGACTGGGGGCCGCGATTTCGCGGTCATGACGCCTCCGAACGCGACGACTCTGAACCTGGGGGCCGACGAACAGCTGGGCCGGCGGCGCCGGCGCCGCGGTGGCCGTGGCCGCACCGCGACCACGCGTACCCCGCTGACCGCCCGCACCCCTGGACCGGACCGGCGCATCCAGCACGTGACCGGCCAGGCAGCTGGCGCTGTGTGTGAGCAAGTGGCCACCAGGTGACGTGGACGGATCTCGACGGTGGATACATGGCTTGACAAATGGCGTTTTTAGTGGCCTTGCCACGATTTCCGGACAGGCCCGCGCTCAAACCGTTCCGGTCGATCGGCGTCGAGAAACGGTCGACGTACCGCGCCCTGGCTTCTCACGGTGACAGCCAGCTGACCCTGGGCGCCCACCCGCGGGCGACAACCGGCTCGGCGCCGCCCAGGGGGAATCAGCGCGACCGCTGCGCGAGGCCGCGCTGAACATCCCACCAGATCATGGCCGGGCTCATGATCCGGTGGGATATTTGGCGCTCTGACACGCAAGAACGCAATCACCCTGGGGAGCGTCCTGGCGATCGCAGCGTCGACCTCGCGTGGAGCCCAGGCCGGGCTCAGTCGGGGCGCCGCCCGAGCGCTCGTGCGGACCCGCGCTCATCTTGTCCGACGTCAGAGTCACAACCAGCGTCGTTTCATGCCCCGGGCGTCTGACACGACGACCGGGATCCCGCGGGCGTCTGACACGACGCGGGAGAGGAGCATCATTCGCTCGGCGCGCTGGACACCTCCGCCCATCCCGAACCACCGGTTCGCGCCCGGGAACTGGCCAGGCTGAGATCCACACGCGGTGCCCGGCAGTCTCTGGCTGTCGGAGCACCCCTCGGCACAGTCAAGATCAACGCTTTGCCCGGGCCGCGTGCCCTTGATCCTGCCCCTGTGTCAGGCCCTAGCGTCGAAGCATGAAGCCGCCCGCCGAGACGTTGACCATCGGCCAGGTTGCCCGTGCCGCCGGGGTGAGCGTGCGTGTGTTACGGCACTACGACCGCGTCGGGCTGGTGCCGGCAGCGACCCGCACGGTAAGCGGGCACCGCCGGTATTGGCCCGACGTCGTCAGCCGCGTCCGGCACGTCCTCGCTCTGCGGCTGGTCGGGCTGTCGCTGGCCGAGATCGGCGAAGTCATCGACGGAGACGAGGCGCTGCTCGCGGCGCTCATTCGCGCCCGGCGCCGCGAACTGGACACCAGGCTCGCCGACCTGGAGCTGACCCGTCGCCAGCTCCGCGGCGCTGAGCGGGACGCGGGCGACAGCATCCTGACCGCACTGGAGGAGATCATGACCGGTTCTACCTTCACGGCCGAACAGCTCCGCCAGCTTAAGGCGCGGCACTCGAGCACCGCGCTGGCCGACTGGACAGCCCGATCCCGCGAGCTCGACGCCGCGGTGCGCGCCCTCCAGGAATCGGATACCGCACCCACCAGCGACAGCGCCCAAGCGGCAGTGCGGCAATGGCACGCGATCCTGTCCGAGATGTCAGCGGGCGACCCGGATATCGCGGCCGCGATCGTCGCCAAGCTCGACCGCCGCGGCGCCGCGGCCGCCACCGCCGGCGTGATCAGCGAGCAGACCTGGTCCTACCTCCGCCGCGTTCCGACGGGGTGACCGAATGGCGTTTGACCGGCCATGGCCTCAGCCGCGCGCCGTCCTGACCTACCGAGGGCAGTGCGCCGAGCGCGATCTTGCCTAGACCCGTCGAGGCCGTGACGACGCCATCCGTGAAGTCGGGGCATCCGGTGGACACACCCTCCCGGAGATCACCAAGGCCGCCAGCCTCTCGCTCGCAAGCCTCAAGATCTTCCTGTGCGGGACAGGCTGACCGGCGGACCCTTACGTACCTGGCGCCACATGCCTCATAAGCGAAAACTTGAGTAACTTCGTTCCCTCGCCCTGTCGCCGACGATCCCACCACCGCGCGGTCTCTGGTGTTGCCGGCCGCCGGTGGCTTTCCGCTGCCCCACCTGGCCGGGGCAAGCCGGCCCCGCTCGATGCTGACGCGAACGCCGTGCCCCGACGTCGCCGCCGTCCGGGGTGGCCGGCTCGCCGGGCCGTGGCCTCAGCGGCGGCGGCGGGCGACGCGGGGATCGAGGCGGCGCAGGAGGAGACCGGTGACGATGATGCTCAGCACGGCGATGCCGGCCATGCCCGCGAGGTCGGTGAAGTAGACCGAGGAGCTGTGCCGCCAGATCGGGTCCGCGACGGTGCCGGGGTTGACCTTGGGGTCGCCGATCATCTGAATGCGGATGATGTCGACGACCGAGCCGACCGCGGCGTAGCCCCACCGGGCGGGCGTGAGGTCGCTGACCTGCTCGAGCCCGATCTTGCCGTCCACGGGCAGGAACGCGCCGGTGAACACCAGCTGCGACATCGTCAGCAGCACCAGCAGCGGCATCGTCTTGTCGGCGTTGTCGACCAGCGCCGAGACCACCAGACCCATCATCGCCGACGTGACCGCCGCGACGGCGACCACCAGCATCATCTCCAGCAGCGGGAAGTCCGAGAACACGCCCGTGGACGGGGTGCGCCAGGCGACGCCCGCCACGGTGAACGCGATGCTCTGCGCCGTGATGACGACCGTGAGCACGCAGACCTTGGAGCCGAGGTACGCGACGGTGGACAGGCCGATGGCGCGTTCTCGGCGGTAGATCTCGCGTTCCTTGACGATTTCGCGTACCGAGCTGGACGCGCCCATGAAGATCCCGCACAGGATAAGTACCAGCAGCACGAGCGGGGCGTTCCGGTTCGGCTCGCCCGGGTGCAGCATGACGAGTTTTCGCGGAAAGTCGATGATCCGCGGGATCAGGCCGAGCACGAACGGGTAGGCGATGAGCAGCCGCAGGTAGGACCGGTCGGAGACGATGACCCGCAGGTAGCGCCGGGACAGCGTGAGCATCTGTGACAGCACGGACTGCTGGCGAATGCCGGGCAGCGGCGGTGGCGCCGGCCTCGCGGTCGGCACCCTGGCCGCCTTGACGTGATACTCCGACTCGCGGTAGCGACGCGCGAGCACGGCGGCACCGCGATCGGACCGCAGGACGCGGAAGGCCTGCGACCAGCTGGCCGCGCCCAGGAATGACAGGGCGTGTTGTGGTGGGCCGAAGTAGGCGACGTGGCCGCCTTTGGCGAGGACGAGGACGTAGTCGCACAGTTCGAGTTGGGCGACGCTGTGGGTGACGACGACGACGGTTCGGCCGCCGTCGGCGAGCCGGCGCAGCGACTCCATCACCTCCTTGTCCAGGCCGGGGTCGAGGCCGGAGGTTGGTTCGTCGAGGTAGAGCAGGGTCGGCTGGGTGAGCAGCTCGAGGGCGACGCTGGTGCGCTTGCGCTGCCCGCCCGACAGCGTCGAGACCTGCCGGTCGACGAGGTCGACGGCGTGCCCCTTGGCCCGGCCGCCGTTGCCGTTCCCGCCGTCGGCGCCGGCGCCGTTTCCGTTGACGGCCACCGGGCCGCCTGGCTGCCCGTCGGCGAACTCCGGGCCGAGGAACAGGTCGAGGCCGAGGTCGCCGCTGCCGGTGAGGCCGAGCTCGTTGAGAACCGCGTCGACGCGTGCCCGGCGTTCCTCTCTGGTGGTCTCGGCGGGGAAACGCAGCTCGGCGCCGTACTCGAGGGCCTGCCGGACGGTGAGGGCGGTGTGCAGGATGTCGTCCTGCGGTACGTAGCCGATCCGGCGGCGCAGCTCGTCGTACTCGTCGTACAGGTCCCGGCCGGTGTAGCGGACGCTGCCGACGTCCGCCGGGCGGAAGCCGGTGAGCGCGTTCAGCAGCGTCGACTTGCCCGCGCCGCTGGGACCGATGACGGCGAGCAGCGCGCGACCGGGCAGCTGAAAGGTCACGTCGTGCAGCAGCCGGGTGCCGCCGATGTCGACCGAGAGGCCCTCGACCTCGAAGGTGACGTCGCCCGAGTCGAGGTACTCGACGAGCTGCGTCTCGGTGACGCGGAAGAGGTGATGCCCGATCCCGACCGTGTCGCCGAGGGCCAGCACCCGGCGGTCGATCCGCTGGCCGTTGACGAACGTGCCGTTCGCCGAGCCGAGGTCGACGATCTGCAGGCCGCTGCGGCCGACGAACAGCTCGGCGTGCTCCCGGGAGGCCAGCAGGTCGCCGACGACGATGTCGTTGGTCAGCGCCCGACCGATTCCCATCCGCCCCGGGCGCAGCGGGTGGGCGCGCCCGTCGGCGCCCGGCGCCGTCGGCGGGTGGCCCGGCGAGCCCTCCTGGGCGCCGGGCGGAAGCAGCGGGCCGATCCCCGGCCAGCGGTCTCCCATGTTCAGGGTCGGCATCTGGTAGTGCTCGTCGGTCCCGAGCACATCGGCGCTGCCCGCTGCCTCACCGGGAGCGGCGGCCTCCTCGGGCGCCCACGCGAAGTGGGGTGCCTGGGCGGCGCTGGGCGCCTGAGGCGCCTGAGGCGCTTGGACGGCGGTCGGTGGAGCGGCGCCCGGGAAGGGGGTGGGCTGGATCCCGCCACCAGGCGCGGCCGGCCGCGCCTCGGCGGCCGGGCGGACGGGCGCCGGCGCGCCCGGCACGGGCTGCTGCTGGCTCGGCGTCTGCTGGACCGGTGCCGGTGCCGGTGCCGGTGCCGATGGCGGCGCGCTCGGCGCGGCCTGGGCTTGCGCGGCCTGGGCGGGCGCCGGCTGGGCGGGCGCTGACTGGTCCGCTGGCCGGCGGGCGGCTGGCTGGCCGGGAGCGGCGGCGTGAGCCGGCGCCGTCCCGGTCGCCCCGTCGTGCACCAGCGTGATCCGCGGGCCGTCCGACGCGCCGAGGTTGAGCTCGACCGTCCGCGGCAGCTGGACGCGGCGGGGCATCCGGTGGCCCTCGGACCAGGAGCCGTTGGTGCTGATGTCCACCGCGGCCCAGCCGCCCTCGGACGGCTCGATCATCAGGTGCCGCCGCGACACCCGCCCGTCGCGCACCGTCAGGTCGGACTCGTTGGACCGACCGATCACGAACGGCCGGTCCGGGGGCACATTGACGACGCCCGTGCCGTAGTGAACTTTCAGCCCAGCAGCCACGCCCCGCCTTTCCCGCCGCGCCAGGAAGGTTATCGGTTACGAAGGCTATTCGGAGAGGGAGAGTCGCGGACAGGGCTGGACGAAATGAGCTGCGAGTTGTCGGATATGTGACGAGCGTCCGCCGGCGCCACCGCCGCCGCGCCGGCCAGCCACGGCGACCAGCGGCACCGTGGCGTATGACCCCACTCTGGTGAGCCGCCCACGCAACCCGGCTACCGGATGGTGACGGCGCTCCGGCGCAGCGCCAACTTGGCCACCTCCTCGATCCCGGACCAGACCGACCCCGTCATATGCCTGAACCCGGAGCCACGTAGGGAGCAGGGTCCCTGCCGGATCGGCGAAGCCGATCTGGGAGGTCAGGCTCAGCGCCCGACGGGCCGCGCCCGGTGCCGGGCGCGGAGCGTCCGGCACGGGACGGCCTCAGCGCTCCCACGACGGGACGGCGTACCTCGGCTTGAAGCCGAACTTGGCGGCGCGGTTCAGGAAGTCGGGCGAGTACGACAGGCTCGTGACCGCCAGGCGGTCGATGTGGCGCTGGACCGTGCGGTCGTGCACGTCGGCGTACATGTCGACGACCAGCTTGGCCACCCCGAGGACCTCGGCCGGGATCGTCGTCAGCTCTCGACAGAACGCGTAGACGTCCTCCATGAACGTCTCGGCAGGGAAGACGTCGTGCACCAGACCGATCTGCTTGGCCTGCTCGGCGCCGACCCGCTTGCCGGCCATCGCCATCCACTTTCCCCATCCCGGGCCGACCAGCCTGGTTAGCCGGCTGGTGCCGCCACTGCCGGCGATGGTCCCGATGTGCACCTCGGGGACGCCGAACTCGGCCTGCGGCGTGCAGAACCGGAAGTCGCAGGACACCGCCATCTCCACGCCGGCGCCGAGGCAGATCCCGTTCGCGGCGATGATGATGGGCTTCTCGATCGCCTCGAACTCGTCGTAGAGCAGGTGGTGACTGCGGTAGTCGCGCCGGAGGTTCCAGCCCGGGTGCAGGTGCTGGGTCTCCGGATTTCCCGGCCGGTTGCCCACCGGTTGGGACAGGTCCATGCCGGCGGTGAAGTACGGGCCGACCCCGGTGATCACCAGGCAGCGCAGGTCGTCGCGGTCCGCGAGCATGTCCCCGGCCTGCCACAGCAGCTCGGTGACCTGGGTGCTGATCGCGTTGCGCTTGCGCTGCCGGTCGATGGTCAGGGTGAGAATGCCGTCCTGCTCCGTCAGGCGAGCGTCCTCCTCCGCGTCGGGCGTGGGCTGGTCCTGGGTCTGGCTGTCCTGGCGGCTCACGGTTCTCCCTGACGGCACTCGGTGATGACGGGCTGGACGCCTCTTGGTGTTCGTAGCGCGCCGACCTGCATCGCATCAAGTATTCGGTATACAAAATAACCCGACGTCGCGCTCTCCTGAGCCTGCCTACCGCTCCCGTGCCCGGTCGCGCATCTGATGGCCGCGTCGTGACGGCCCCGTCGGCGGGACCGGAGGCGGTCCCGGCCGCCCGGCGGTCAGTCGCTGTTGAGAGTTCGGCGGACCGTCTCGAGCAGGACGCCTTCGGTGAAAGGTTTCTTCAGCAGGATGACGTCCGCGTCGAGCCGCCCGCGCGCGGCCAGCACGGGGTGGGCGTAGCCGGACATGTAGGCGACGCGGACCGTCGGCAGCAGCGCGCGGATGAGGCCGGCGAGCTCGCCGCCGTGCATGCCCGGCATGATCACATCGGTGATCAGCAGGTCGATGTCATCCCGCGCCTCGTGCCGGCCGCCGACCAGAGCGATCGCCTCGGCGGCGCCGGCGGCGGTCAGCACCTGGTACCCGTTGCGGGCCAGGATGCGCTGCGTCACCTCGCGTATCGCGTCCTCGTCCTCGACGAGCAGGATCGTCTCGCCACCACCCGCGTGGTCGTCCGTGCTGCCCGGCACCGGCACCGTGCTCCGCGGCACCGTCACGAGCGGGCCGGTCTCGGCCGCCTCGGGTAGCAGGCAGGTGACGGTCGTCCCGGCGCCCTCCTCGGAGGCGATCTCGGTGTGCCCGCCGAACTGGCTGATGACGCCGTAGACGGTCGCGAGCCCGAGGCCGGAGCCCTCGCCTTTCACCTTGGTGGTGAAGAACGGCTCGAAGACCAGGCCGAGAAGATCTGCGGGGATGCCGACGCCGTTGTCGCTGACCCGCAGCCGTGCGTGCGGGCCCGGCCGCAGACCGACCCGGGCGGCCACGGTGTCCTCGTCGAGGTCCACGTTCGCCGTGTCGATGCTCAGCACCCCGCCGTCGGGCATCGCCTCGCGCGCGTTCGCCACCAGGTTGACGAGCACCTGCTCCAGCTGGTCATGGTCGGCGAAGACCGATCCCGCGTCGGGATGCAGCGAGATCGTCAGCCGCACCTCCTCGCCGACCAGGTCGCGCAGCGCCTGCTCCAGGTCGGCGACCACCCGGTTGAGGCTCAGCACCCGCGGCTGTATGGCCTCGCGGCGGCCGAACGCGAGCAACTGACGAGTGAGGGCGGTCGCGCGCTCGGCCGCGTGCTGGATCTGCCCGACGTCGTTGAGGACGGCCTTCCACCGGTCATCGCCGGATTCGGCGGCCACCGCGGCGATCTCTTCGGTGACGAAGGAGGCGTAGTTCGTGACAACGGCGAGGAGGTTGTTGAAGTCGTGCGCTATTCCGCCGGCGAGCTTGCCGAGGCTTTCCAGCCGCCGCGCCTCGAGCCGCCGCGCCTCGAGCCGCCGCGCCTCGAGCCGATGCCGCTCCGCGTCGGCCGATAACCGCTCGCCCTCGGCCTGTGCGGCGAGCGGGTCCTGCGCCTGAGTAAGGCGTCTTCGCTGGGCCACGCTACGCATTTCTCCCGCCGTCGGTTGTGCCGCCCCCGGCCTCCTGGCTGGGAACCAGGCGGCCGCGACAACGAGGGGCTGCGAAGTATCCACCGAACCCGCGCGAAACCGGCGCGGATCGGCCCGATCATAGTTGGGCGCTTCGGATGGCACCGAGGTGCCCACCGCCAGTGACGCCGGCCACGCCGCCCGTCCCGCTCCGGCGCCGCCGGCCCGCCGGATCGGGATGGTTCGTCGCCGTTTCGGCATTTCCCTGGACTGCCCGCGAGGCCGATGATGGACTTGCCGAGACGTCGATCGACAGGTGCGCCGTGTCCGAGCCCAACTGGCCTCACTCTGAGTCACACCCGCAGCCCCCGGAGCAGCCGGGCTGGCCGCGGTCATCTCCGCCGCCCGCCGCGGATGACGAGTTCGACGACGACGTGACTGTCGTGCTGCCACCGCCTGCTGCGCCGCCAGCCCTGCCGCCAGCCCCGCCGCCTGCCCCGGCCGCGCCGCCGGCGACCCAGCCGCCGCTGACGCCGTGGCCCGCGGCGGCGGTCGCCCCGGCGACGCCGTGGCCGGCACCGGCACCGACACCGGCGCCGGCTGCGGTGGCTCCGGCGACGCCGTGGCCGGCGCCGGCGGCCTGGCCGCCACCCGTGGCGGCGCCAGCGCCCGCGACGCCGCCTCCGTTCCAGCCGTGGGCACAGCCACCCGTGCCCCCGATGACGCCCGGGCCACCGACCGGGCCGGTGCCCGTCGCCGGGCCACCGCCGATGGCGCCGAGCCCGGGCTTCGCCTCGGCGCCGGGGCCCGGGCCGGGGCGCGGCCGGGGAGTCCAGACGCTGCCCGTGCTCGACCAGATCATCGTCGGTGTGTCCTGCGTGCTGATCCTCACCGCGGTCGTCCTGACGGCGCTCGCGCCGATCTACCCCAGCCGCGGGCAGACGGCCAAGGAGTTCGCCAGCCGGTACCCCGTTCCGGCCGGTGCCTCCGGCTCGCCTGCGCCGTCGGCGCCGGCGCCGGGAACGCCCACTCCGAGCGCCGTGCCGTCGGCGAGCGCGGGGCAGCTTCCGGCGGTCATGCGGGGCACCTGGTCCGGCACGGTGGTGCAGCAGTACACCCGGGACAACAGCAGTAACTACAGCGTCACCATCACGTTGACGGGCGGAACTGTCGGCAGCGTCGTCGGCACGTCGAGCTACCCGACGAGTCCCTGTTCCGGTGACCTGCAGCTCAGGGCCGTCGGGACGACGGTGGAGGTGTTCGAGCACATCACCATCGGAGCGAGCAAGTGCTTCGACACGACGCTGTTCCTGACACTCAACGGGAACGACGGCCTGACCTACCACTTCGACGACGTGGGCTACGGCACCGGCGACGCGGAGCTCACCCGGCAGGGGTGACGCGCCGACCCCTCGGGCGGTCAGGGCCGGCGGTGACCTGGGGCGCGGGAGCGAAGTGGTGGGAGAGGTCGCCGACGAGGTGCTGGCGGTCGCGGCGTTCGACGAAGCGCCAGGCTCCGGTGGTGCGTCGGCTAGCGCCGTCGGGCGGCGCGCGGCGCGGCGCGGCGCAGGATGCGGGGGTCCAGGCGCCGAAGCAGTAGGGCGGTGATGACCGCGTAGATGACGCCTAGGGCGACGGTGCCGCCGAGAGCGACCAGGAACGTCGTGGGCGTGTGGTGCCACAGCGGGTCGAGGACAAATTCCGGGTTGAACCGCGGGTCGTCCAGCTTCTCGACGTCGACGAGGTTCGTCGCCGACGCGAGCCCCGCGAAGCCCCAGCGGGCGGGGAACACGTAGCTGACCTGCTCCAACCCGATCCGGCCGGTGACGCGCATCAGGACGCCGGCGAAGACGATCTGCGCCATCGACACCAGCACCAGCAACGGCATGGTCTTGTCGGCGTCGTCGACGAGCGCCGAGATCATCAGGCCGAGCATCGTCGACGCGAGCGCGGTCGCCGTCACCACCGCGAGCAGCTCCAGCAACGGGTAGCTGGACACCACCCCGACCGCCGACGTGCGGCCGGCCAGACCGATCGCCGTCACGATGGCGCTCTGCACGGCGGTGACGAGCGCCAGCACGCAGATCTTGGAGCCGAGATAGGCGGTGGTCGACAGGCCGATCCCGCGTTCTCGGCGGTAGATCTCGCGTTCCTTGACGATTTCGCGGACGGCGTTGGCGGCGCCCATGAAGCAGATACACAGGACGAGGACCAGCAGGATCGGCTCTACCTGCCGGTTCGGCATGCCGGTCGGCCTTGCCGTGAGCCCAAACGGCGCGTCCATCACCCGCGGGATCAGGCCGAGCACGAAGGGGTAGGCGATGACGAGCCGCAGGTAGGACCGGTCGGAGACGATGACCCGCAGGTAGCGGCGCGACAGCGTGCCCAGCTGGGCGAACACCGACTGCTGTCGGATGCTCGGCAGCGCGACGGGTCGTGGCCGCGCGGTCGGCACGACCGTCGCGCCCTGGATGAAATGGCTGGACGCGCGGTAGCGGCGCACGACGTCCGTCGAGCCCTCGGTCGTCTGCAGGGCGCGGAAGGCGTCCGCCCAGTCCGCCTCTCCGAGGAACGGCAGGGCGTGTTGTGGTGGGCCGAAGTAGGCGACGTGGCCGCCTTTGGCGAGGACGAGGACGTAGTCGCACAGTTCGAGTTGGGCGACGCTGTGGGTGACGACGACGACGGTTCGGCCGCCGTCGGCGAGCCGGCGCAGCGACTCCATCACCTCCTTGTCCAGGCCGGGGTCGAGGCCGGAGGTTGGTTCGTCGAGGTAGAGCAGGGTCGGCTGGGTGAGCAGCTCGAGGGCGACGCTGGTGCGCTTGCGCTGCCCGCCCGACAGCTTGGCCACCTGCCGGTCGGCGGGCCCGCCCGCCAGGCCGAGTTCGGCCAGCACCGCGTCGACCCGTGCGCCGCGTTCCTGTCTCGTGGTCTCGGCGGGGAAACGCAGCTGCGCGCCGTACTCGAGGGCCTGGCGGACCGTCAGCGAGGTGTGCAGGATGTCGTCCTGCGGTACGTAGCCGATCCGGCGGCGCAGCTCGTCGTACTCGGCGTACAGATCGCGACCGCCATAGCGCACCGCGCCGACGTTCGCCGGGCGGAACCCCGTGAGCGCGCCGAGCAGCGTCGACTTCCCGGCGCCGCTGGGCCCGATGACGGCGAGCAGTGACCGGCCCGGCAGCCGGAACGAGACGTCATGCAGCAGCCGCGTGTCACCGACGTCGACGCACAGGCCGTCGACCTCGAACGCCACATCGCCGGTGTCGAGGTACTCGACGAGCTCACCGTCGCCGGCGCGCAGGATGTGGTGGCCGATGGCGACGACGTCGCCGACGGCGAGCAGCCTGCGCTCGACCCGCTGGCCGTTGACGAACGTGCCGTTCGCCGAGCCGAGGTCGACCACCTCGACGCCGCTGCGGCCGACGAGCACCTCCGCGTGCTGCCGGGAGGCCAGCAGGTCACCGACCACGATGTCGTTGTCCAGGGCACGCCCGATCGACGTCGCGCCCTGGGTGAGCCGGTGGACGCGCCCCTCGCCCGGCCCGGCGGCGTCGGGCCCGCCTCGGCCGGCGCGCGGCAGCAGCGGGCCGGACAGCTGGTCCAGGTCGTCGCGCATCATGGTCCGCAGCTCGTGGTGGCCGTCCGCGGGATCGTCGGGCTCGTCGAAGTCCGCCTCGGCGGCGGCCTTGGCGTCCGCCTCGATCAGTGCCTCGATGGCGTCCCCTTCGAGGCTGTCATCGGCATCGACGAGGTTCAGCCCCGCGTCGGCGCCCTGGTCCGCGCCGTCGCCGGTGTTGGCGCCGCCGCCAGCACCGGCGACGGCGACATCCTGGCCGGGCTCGGCGACGGCCGGAGCGGGCGAGGCGGCCCTCCGGACGGCCGCGGCCGGCGGGATCGAGGTGATGGGCACCCGCTCGGTGGCCGGAGTGGGGACGGTGGCTCCCGGCCCGGCGGTCAGTCCGCCGATGCCGACGCGCGGCGGAGGGCCGGCCCGAGGCCTGGCCTGAGGCCTGGTCCGCGGCGCCGTCGCGGGCGAGGGGCTCGCGACGGGTGGCGCCTCGGGGACCTGGGGGAGCGGCAGGTCTGGTGGCTCCACCGTGAGATACGCCGCGGGTGATCTCGTCCCGACCCGCGGCCGCTCCCGGCCGGGGGCCGGGGCCGGGAGCAGGGTGACCTCCGGCCCGTCCGCCGTGCCGAGCCGCAGGCTCACCTCGCCCCGCAGCTCGACCCTGCGCACCCGCTTCCCGTCGTGCCAGGTGCCGTTGCTGCTGAGGTCGACGACAGCCCAGCCGTCGTGCGCCGGCTCGATCAGCAGGTGGCGCCGCGACACGCGGCTGTCGGCCAGGACCAGGTCCGACGCCACGGAGCGGCCTACCACGAACGGTCGGCCGGGAGGCAATACCACCACGTTCGGTCCGCTACGGATACTGAGCGTGGTTGACATCGCGCCCCTATCGAGAAACGCCCGCCAGCGGCCGCACTGGTGGGTTCGCCTGGTCGATGGGATGGTAGAGACGCGACCTTCCCCCAAGTTTCCACGCGGGTGTCGCCCGCGGGACAGGGGTCCTGTCCGGGCCTGGCCGAAGTCAGTCGCCGAAGGTGATCACCCCCCGCAGGTTGCGGCCCGCGCGCAGGTCGGCGTAGCCATCGTTGATGGTTTCCAGGGTGTAGCGGTTGGTGATGAGCTCGTCGAGCTTGAGCCGGCCCTGCCGGTAGAGGGCAAGCATCGCCGGGATGTCCTTCGACGGGCTGGAGGCGCCGAACAGCGAGCCCTGGATCCGCTTCTGGTAGAGCACGACGTTCCGAACCGACACCGGCAGACCGACGTCGTCGGCGTCGCGGCCCAAGCCGACCAGCACGCACGTCCCGGCCTTCCGGATCGCCTCCACGCCCTCGGCGATGTGCTCTGGCTTGGTGACGCCCACGCAGAGGATGGCGGAGTCGGCGCCCTGCCCGTTCGTGAAGCCACGCGCGAGGTCGGTCGCCTCGGCCATGGTGGCGACCGCGTGCGTCGCCCCGAGGGCGAGCGCCGCCGTCCGCTTCATCTCGACCGGATCGACGGCGATGACGACCGAGGCCCCCGCGTGCGCCGCGCCCTGCACCGCGTTGATGCCGATTCCGCCGACGCCCATCACGATGACGACGTCACCGGGCTTCACCTCGGCGGAGCGGACGGCCGCGCCCCATCCCGTGCTCACGCCGCAGCTGGTCAGGCACGCGGCCTCCAGCGGAATGTCGTCCGGGCAGTGCACCGCCGACTGCACCGAGACCGTGGTGAGCTCGCTGAACGTCGCGACGCCGGCCGCCTGGCTCACGGCTCGGCCGTCGAGCCGCATGCGACGGCTGCCGTCGGCGCGGCCCCCGGACAGCACCCGGGCGCCGTTGTCGCAGAGGTTCTGCAGCCCGGAGGCACACCACCGGCACAGCCCGCACATCGGCAGGAAGGACAGGACGACCCGGTCACCGACCTTCCACCCGGGCGTGTTCGGGCCGACCGCCTCGACGAAGCCGGCCCCTTCATGACCGCCCGCCATCGGCAGCGACCCCTCCGGCAGTGGCAGGTCGCCGGTCGCCGCGTGGTCGTCCGAGTGGCACAGGCCCGCGGCCGCCATCCGGATCAGCAGCTCGTCCTGCCGCGGCGGTTCGAGCTCCACCTCGGTGGTCTCCCACTTGCCTGGTTGTTCGAACAGCACAGCCGCCCTCGTCAGCACGATGCTTCCATCCCTTTCCGTTGGTTCCCTGGTCGTGCTCGACCTGGCCGCTCAGTAGTCGTCGGAGGGCTCGTAGAGTCCGGCGAACTCGAGCCGGCCGTCGCGGACCCGGCCGTAGTGCAGCCAGTCGCCCTTGAACAGCTGGTGGTCGTGGGGACCGCCGGCGATGTGGGTGTTCGGGCCGCCGGTGACCGCCGGCATGAACCGGATCCGTTCGATGCCTTCCTTCACACCCCGGCCGGTGAGAACGGGGGCGCGGTGCAGAGCCTCGACGACGGTGGCGGCCATGTCGTAGGCAAGGCCCGGAATGGCGTTCGGCCACATCCACGGGTCCTCGCCGTAGCGGGCGACGAACCGCTCGTGGAACTTGTGCATCCGTGGGTTCTCCGGGCACCACTGGTCGATGCCGACCCAGCCCTCGAGCTGCTCGAAACCCCAGATGTACTGCATGAAGGCCGTCGTCATGATCCGCGGCGGGTCCCAGCCGGTCTTCTCCAGCGCGGCCCGTACCGCTCCGGAGACGACCAGGCCGCCGTAGCCCAGCCAGGCCAGGGCGTCGGCGTTCGCCGCGCGGAGCGTCTCGAACACCGCCGCCAGGTCGTCGACGGTCGTGGTGTTGGTGATGTTCTCGACGGCGGCGATCGAGACCCCCAGCCGTCGGCATTCCTGCCGGAAGAAGCGGAAGTACTCCTCGGAGATCGGCGACCAGGGGGCTACCACCGCGACCCGCCGATGACCGTGGCGCTTCAGCCAGCTCACCATGAGCGCCGGATCGCCGCCGACATCACCGTTGCCCAGCCGGAAGCAGTACTCGCCGTGGAACACGTCGGTCCCGCACATGCTGACCAGCGGCACCTGGGCGGCGTTCGCGTGCTCGGCGAGCGCCATCGCCGAGTCGGTGTAGTTGGCGCCGACGACGGCCAGGCAGCCGGCGTCGACAAGCCGGTGGAACGCGTCGACACCGCCCTTCGCGGTCCCCTGGGGCAGACCGGCGTCCTCCTCGAACAGGAACTCGTAGCGGCGGTCGAGCACACCGCGCTCGATCCCTTCGTCAAATGCCATCCGGATCTCGCGCTCGAAGCGAGCCCATTCCATGCCCAACCAGCCGACCCTGATCGGAGCGAGGCGCAGCCAGCGGTCCTCGATCGACGTCCCCGCCGAACTCCCGGTAGTCATCGCCGCTCCTTCTCGTCCTCGTTCATCACGGCGGTGAGGGCGTCGAGGTCGGCGGCCGCGGTCCCGAGGCGCGACAGCAGCGTGCTGGTGATCGCCGGGTCGACCTTCAGCGTGACGGCGGGCGCGGCGTCGGTGATGTGGTCCCCGGTGGGGGTCATAACGCGGCTCCGGGGCCGGCGGGTAACGACGCGGCGCCGGACGCGGGCCGTGGGCTGCCTGCGCGCAACTGGGGCGCGATATCGGTCAGGACCTGCAGGAGCATGTCGTGTCCTCCCTCGCGGGTGGCGGGCATCAGGGCGAGATGCCGTGCCCCCGCCTCGACGTAGTCGGCCAGGCGTCGCGCGACCTGTGCCGAGGTTCCTGTGACGGCGACCCGGTCGATCATTGCGGCGAAGTCCTGGCGGTAGGTGCCGCCGAGGAAGTCGGCGGCCCGGCGGCGGGCGCGGGTGGCGTCGTCGTCGATGACAAACGGGATGTAGGCCGCCCAGATGAATCCGTCCATTGGCCGGCCGGTCGCCGCGGCCTCGGCCCGCACGGTGGCGACCGACCGGGCATAGCGCTCGGGGGAGTACAGGTACGGCATCCAGCCGTCGCCGAGCAATGCGGCGCGCCGCATCGCGGCGGGCTGCCGCCCCGCGACGATGACCGGCGGCCCTCCGGGCTGGCGCGGCGCCGGTTGCACCCGTACCCCCGCCATGGGGAACAGCGGCCCGGGCCAGGTGACGGGCTGCGCGCTCCACAGCTCTCGGAGGAGGCCGATCGCTTCGTCGGTGCGACGGCCCCTGCCTGCCAGTGGGACCTGGCAGGCCTCGAACTCGACGGGATACTCGCCCCCCACCCCGATACCGAGGGCGATGCGGCCGTCGGTGGCCACGTCGAGGTCGGCGAGCTGCTTCGCGACGATCGCCGGCTGGTAGAGCGGCAGCAGTAGCACGGCCGATCCGAGCACCGCCCGCCGGGCCTGGGCCGACAGCCTCGCCAGCCACACCATCGCCTCGGAGCTGCCGTTCGGCGAGGCCACATGCCCGCCGACCCACAGCGCCTCGGCGCCGGCCTCCTCCAGCGCGGCCACCCCGTCGCCCGTGCCCGGGGCGAGGCATCCGATCGTCACGTGGTCGGCCGCGAGGACGGACCGCGCCGACCCAGTTGCCGGGTGCACGTGCGTCATCTGGCGCCCTCCATTCGCTCCCGATCCGGGCGGCGGGCGGCCGCGGCTTGTTCGGTCCTGGCGGGCCGTGAGGCCGGCGGACGCCGCGCTGCCCGGATCGGGAGTGGGTTCGCTAGTTGAGTGGGTTCACTAGTTGTTCGGGAAGAGGGGCGTGCAGGCGAGCTTCACGGCCTGGACGTACTTGCCGCCGGAAAGCTGGACGACAGAGGCGCACGGGGCGGCCGCGATGTGGTTGACCGGCCACTGGGTCTCGCCGATGGCGCCCGGGACGTGGTAGCTGTAGCCGCCTCCGTTCAGTGTCTTGAGCAGGTTGGCCACCGTGAGGTCACGCCCGGTCTTCTGGACCGCGGCAAGGAAGAAGTCCGCCGACCAGTAGCCCGCCATCGCGGTGAGGCTGACCGGCTGGTTGGGGGCGTACTTGGCGAAGTCCGCCTTGAGCTGCTCGTCGGCGGCCGAGCCGCTCTCCGCGGGCGCCCACTGGATCAGCGTGTAGGTTCCGTCCAGGTCCTTGAGACCGGTCAGTCGTGGGTCGTAGCCGAGCGGCGTCAGGATCTTGCCCGGGTAGCCCGCCGCGCGCAGCGCGCCGATGAGCTTGAGGGCCGGAGCGAAGTCGGCGATTGTTACGATCAGGTCCGGCGGGGCGCCCTTATCGGCGTGCATCAGGTCGTTGACGATTGCCGTCGGGTCGTTGAGTCCGGCCGCTGGTATGGGGGTCTTGGCATAGGGGACGGAGAACCCGGCGGCCTTGAGGCCCTTCGCGGCGAGATTCATGCCGTTGACCGCGGCGTCGATGTCGACGCCGACAAAGGCCACGCTCTTGTCCGTGCTGCCGCCGAGAATGCCGCTGGCCGCCATCGCCCACGTCGTCGAGATCGTCGGGCCGTCCGGATCGGCCACCAGACATCCGGTTACGCCGAAACCGATGGTGCTGTTGCAGTAGGGCGCGCTCGTTCCCCAGCCGAAGTACGGCGTCCCGGTCTTGCAGAACGTGTCGAGGAAGTTGCCGGTGCGGACGACGGCGGGCACGGCCGCGAAGACGCCGTCAGCGGCCAGGGACTGGGCCTGGGTGGCGGTCCGGGCGGAGTCGGAGCCGTCGTCGCGCGTGCCGATGTAGTTGATCTTGCGGCCGTTGACGCCGCCCCCGTCGTTCGCGCGGCTGAACCGGACCTTGGCGCCGACGTCCATCCCGGCGTTCACGGGCCCGCTCGTGCTGGACTGGCTGATCAGGCCGCCGACCTTGATCTCGGTGTCGGTCACGCCGCGAGCCTGCTCGCCTCCCGGGGAGGCGCAGGCGAGCTTGGCCGGGTCGACGGTGATGCCGCTGTCGCTCCAGCCCGAGTCCGGCCCCGCCTTGAACGCCTCGGGGCCGGCCGTCCGCGCCGACGCCGTGGGCTTCGCGCCGCCGCCGCCGTTGTCGCCGTCGCCGCCGCCGCACGCGGCGACGGATAAGAGCGCCGCGATGGCGGCCGTGGCGGCGAGTCTTCGGGTGGTATGCATGCTGAACCTCCGTTGTCCTACTGGCTGCGGCGGACAAGACGCCGCGTGAAGAGTGGTGCTTTTCCACCCCGTGGGTCCGGCTGGGGAAAAGCGTTTCCTGGGGAGGCGATGGAAAGGCCCGCGGGCACGGATCTCCGTTTTTGCGAGTCTTCCCGGATGGAGATGAGGCGTGGTCGGGTCAGGGTGTTGTCGGGTCGAGGGATCGCGAGGGCGAACCCTTCCGGCCAGGCGGGTCCGCGGGTCTGTCGAGACGCGGTGCCTGAAGATGGCGATGGAGAATGCTTGACGTGCTCGCCGACGGCCGGCGCCGTTCTCATAGCACGGCGCCGGACTCCTTGAGGCTAAGGATCTCGTCCCAGGTGAAGCCGTGCTCGAACAGCACCTCGTCGGTGTGCTCGCCGTGCGCGGGGGCCGGTGCCAGGACCGGTGGCGTGTCGTCGAACTGCGCGGGGCTCGGCACGAGTGGGTACTCCTGGGAACCCTTCTGGACGGTCGTCACGAAGTTGTTCGACCGGGCCTGCGGGTCGTTCGCCGCCTCCCGGGCGGTCTGCACCAGCGACCACGGCGTCGTGAGCCGCCCGAGCAGCTCGGCCCAGTCGACCAGGTCGCGGCCCGCGAAGATCTCGTCGAGCACCGTGATACAGGCGCCCGCGTTCTCGGCGCGAACCGCGGCGGTCGCGAACAGCGGATCGGCTAGCAGGTCCGCCCGCCCCACCGCGTGGAAGAACTCCTCGACGTGCTTCTCCGTCTGGATACCCGACAGGTAGACGAGCCTGCTGTCACGCGTCAGGTACGCGGCGACGAAAGGGTTCGGCAGGTGGCGGTGCCGGTTGCGTGGGATCGCGTCGATGTCATAGAGCTGGCTCGCGACGACGCCGGGCGAGAACATCCACATCCCCGACGACAGGAGCGAGACGTCGACCACCGCGCCCTGACCGGTCCGTTCCCGGCGGAACAGCGCCGCCGCGATGCCGCCGGCGAGGAACGCGCCCGAGGCGAGGTCGCCGAGCGCGGGGCCCGGCTGCGGCACGAACTCGTCGCAGACCTGGCTTGCCGCGTGCCCCATCCCGGTGCGCGCCCAGAAGTCGGTGTGGTCGAAACCGCCGGCGTCGCTTTCCGGCCCGCGCGGGCCGTGGCCGCTGGCTCGGGCATAGATGAGATCCGGCTTGACGGTGGTGAGGTCGTCGACGTCGACCTGGAAGCGGCGCCGGGCGCCCGGCAGCAGGTTGGTGATGAAGACGTCGGCCGAGCCGACCAGCGCGGCCATCACCCGCTGGCCCCCGTCGGTGCGCTGGTCGATGCCGACACACCGTTTCCCCCGGTTGGTGATCTCCCACATGAACGCGACGCCGACCTCACGGTCGGGCAGCCCCGCGACGGGGTTGCCGTTCATTGGGTCCAGGGTCCCGGGCGGCACGACCTTGATCACGTCGGCGCCCCAGTCGGCAAGCACTGCCCCGGCTGACGGCGCGAAGGCATACATGGACGCCTCGACGACGCGTACTCCAGCGAGCAGGTTGTAGGGCATGACACTCCGGAAGGTTCGGGTCGGGGTCTGGTGAGCTAGGCATAGCCCCCGACGCATCTGACTCACGGGGACCCGACGTCCAGGCAAACGGTGGTCGGGTTCCGTTGGTATGAGGTCTGGCGGTTGCCGCGTGGCGGGATGGTGGTCAGGCGCGTAGCAGGGCACGGAGGTTCGTTTCGGCGATCTTCACGGCGTCGCTGTCCGGGACGTCGGCGAGTGTCTTCTCGAGGTAGGCGCGGTTGTTCGGCCACAGGCCGTCGCCGTGCGGGTAGTCACCCTCGAAGAGCAGGTTGTCGACGGGCACGTCGCCGAGGCTGCGCAGCGCGAACCGCTCGTCGACGAGACAGGCGTACATGTGCTGGGCGAAGACCTCGCGCGGCGGTCGGGAGTCCCTGACGCCGGCCTGTCCGATCGCGAGGTCGGTGCCGATCCGGTTGTCATGGAACGCCTTCTCGGCGCGCTCCAGGATGTAGGGCACCCAGCCGGCGCCACCCTCGGAGAGAATCACCTGCAGCCGGGCGAAGCGTTCCAGGATCCCGCTGAAAAGCCAGTCGACGCAGGTCATCATCGAGTTCACGCCGATGAGCGCGACCAACACCGGCGGCGGAGCGTCCGCCGACGTCGTCATCAGCCGCGACGAGCTGCCGATGTGCATGCAGACCGGGATCTGCGCGTCGTTCGCCACCGCCCACAGCGGGTCCCAGTGGTCGGTGTGCACCGACGGCAGGCCGAGCACGGTGGGGTTCTCGGAGAAGGCGATCGCCCGGGCACCCTTCGCGAGCACCCGCTTCAGCTCGGCGACCGCCGCGTCGAGGTCGTGCAGCGGCAGGATCGCCGCGCCGAAGAGCCGGTCGCGGTCGGTCGCGCACCATTCGTCGAGCAGGTAGTCGTTGTAGGTGCGCAGGCAGGCGAGCGCCAGCTCGGGGTCGGTCACGTTCAGGAAGAACCGGTGGCCGGCGAAACGGGCGTAGTTCGGGAAGCACAGCTGCCCCCACACGCCGTCGATATCCATGTCCTTCAGCCGCTCGTCCGGGTCGTAGCAGCCAGGCCGGATCTCGTCGAAGCGGGCAGTACCCGGAGCGGGCGGGTAGCCAGCTTCGGAGAAACCTGGCAGTGGCCGGCAGGAGCCCATCGGAATGTAGGTGAGCTCACCCTCGTAGAGCCAGGCCTGACGGCCGTCGACCTCGACGATGCGCGGACAGCCGTCGCGGAACCGCGCCGGCACCCGCTCGACCCACAGGTGCGCCGGCTCGATCAGATGATCGTCGGCCGACATGATCCTGGCGGACTCGGGCAACATCAGCATTCCTCCAGTCGAGCGAAGGTTCGGGTGGCGGTCACCGGGGCGCGCCGAGGAGCAGCGAGGATGTGAACTGTTCGGCGCCGCTCGTCACGACGGCCACTTGGGGATCGGAATCCAGTTGATGGGCGCCAGCCTCGCCGCGTAACTGCAGACACGCCTCGAGCAGGCCGCCGTACCCGTGCATTCGGCCGCCCGAGAGCTGCCCGCCGCCGGTGTTCAGTGGCAGCTCGCCGCCCGGCGTGATCCGCGTGCCGCCGTCGACGAAGTCCGTGCCCTCGTAGGCGCCGCAGAAGCCCAACGCCTCCAGCCATCGGATCGCGTACACCGAGAACCCGTCGTAGACCTGCGCGAGGTCGACGTCGGCCGGTTTGAGGTCGGTGCGCGCCCACATCATCGCCGCGGCCTCGTCGAAGCCGGAGGCGCTGCCCAGCCCCTCGAAGGTGACCGCGCGGGCCGGGTCGGGCGTTTCCTCGGCGCGGGAGACGACGAACGCGACCGAGCCGTCCACCGGGACGTCGCAGTCGTACATACAGACCGGATCGGAGATCATCCGAGCGTTCAGGTAGGTCTCGAGAGAGAGCGGCTCGCGGTAGACCGCGGACTCGTTGCGCGCGGCGTTACGCCGGCTGACGAGCGCGACCTGGGCGAACTGCTCCCGCGTCGCCCCGGCGAGCTCCATGCGTCGCCGCATGTCCAGCGCGGCATGGCACGGGTAGCCGATCCCGAACGGGGTGGTCCACTGCGTGAGCTCCCGCCCGAACCGGACTGGCCGGCCGTCCGCGCCCCCACCGTCCAGCAAGGTCGCGGCCCTGCCTCCGAAGCCCTGCTGCGCGGTGGACTCCCACACCGTCCGGAAACACAGGACATGGGTCGCGAACCCGGCGGCGACGGCCAGGACCGCGTTGACCACCGTCCCCAGCTGGCCGGCGATCTCGCCGCCGCCGGTGTGCCAGCGCAACCGGAGCCCGAGCATCCCCCGCACGTCGTCGACACCGGCGCCGGTGATCCCCGGCGTCGACCAGAACGCGCCCGGATAGGTCGACACCCCGTCGATGTCGTCGGCCGTCAGCCCGGCGTCGGCGATCGCGGCGAGCGCCGCGTCCGCGGTCAGCACCCAGGGGTCGACCCCGAGCCGGCGCCCGATCCGTGACCGCCCCGCCCCGCTGATGACCGCCCGGCTCTCAGCCCGCTCCATCGCCGGCCTCCGGCCAACCGCGCAAATTTTCGGCCTCTGGCCTACCGCGCCCATCTCCGGCCTCCGGCCGGAAGAGCGGTATGAACGCGTCGCCGACCTTGCTGAAGCAGACCCGCACCGGCAGGCCGACGCGCATCGCCTCGGGCGGGCAGTCGAGGACGTTGGTGAGCAGCCGCAGACCGGGCTGCTCGACGAGCTCGACGTCGGCGACCACGTACGGCGGCGGCATCGAGGGCACCCAGCCGTAGCGGTTCAGCGTCCACGACCACACCGTGCCGCGGCCCGAGACCGGCGCGAACCCGACGTCGCGCCCCCGGCAGGCCGGGCAGGTCGGCCGCGGCGGGTGCAGGTAGCGCCCGCAGTCGTGGCAGCGGGCGATCCGCAGCACGCCGTCCGCGCCGGAGGTCCAGAACGCGGCGGTCCGCTCGGTCAGCGGCGGCGCCACCCGCTCGAACGCCTCGACGACCAGCGCCGACCCGTTCGACGTCTCCTCGGTCATGGGGTCTCCCACACCACCGGCACCGACGTCGGGCCCCGCTCGTACATCCCGACGATCCGTGGCGGGTCGGCGTCCTCGTCGAGGCGCAGGCCGGGCAGGCGGTCGAGCAGCGCGTCGATGGCTGTCTGGAGCTCTGCCCGGGCGACGTGCATGCCCAGGCAGATGTGCGGGCCGCCGCCGAAGCCGAGGTGGGCGCCCGGCGGGCGGGACGGGTCGAACTCGTCCGGGCGCTCCCAGCGCGCCGGGTCGCGGTTGGCCGCCGCGAAGCACAGGTGCACCACCGAGCCGGCCGGGATCGCGACCCCGCCGAGCTCCGTGTCCCGGATGGCATAGCGGGCGAACATCGGGTCGGTCGGCAGCCAGCGCAGGGATTCCTCGATCGCCGGGCGCAGCAGCGCCCGGTCCGTCCGGATGGCCTCCAGCCAGTGCGGGTGGGTCAGCAGCGCGAGCAGCGTGATGCCCATCTGCTTCCAGGTCGTGCCCGAGCCCGCGGCCAGCAGGAGGAGGGCGAAGCCAAGGATGTCGGTGTCGGACAGGGCCTGGCGGGTGCCGTCCTCGTCGGTGATCTCGGCCTGGACGAGCACGCTGATGATGTCGTCCCGCGGCTCCCGCCGCCGCGCCCTGACGATGGGCAGGAGGATCTCGGCGAGCACGGCCCGGTCGCGGCCGTCGGAGGTCGCTGCCTCGCGGATGCGCAGTGCGTCCGCGGCACCCACGCCGAAACTGCCGCAGATCGTCAGCAGGGGGATCGCCGCGCAGAACTCGATGTTGAGGTCGGCCCGCCCGTTGCCCTCGAACGTGTCGATGAGGGCGTGCACCGTTCCCCGGATCCAGCGCTCGGCCCACCAGGCGCCGCGCTTGGGGACGAACGACGACTGGACGAGCGCGCGGTAGCGGCGGTGCCGGTCGCCGTCGAAATAGAGCATGACGCTGTCGCTCATGTCGAGCTCGGGGCCGGGGGCGGTCGGCTTGGAGACAAACGTGTCGCCGTCGCGCAGGACGTCCTGGCAGGTGGTGTAGTCGAAGACCGAGAAATGCGGCAGCTCGGGGTACGGGAGCCCTTGGAAGAACGCCACTCCGTGGTAGCCGACGAGCGGCCCGACAATACCGGGGTGCACCGGGCCCGTCTCCCGCAGCCGGTGAAAGTCCGGGTACGGGTCCTTCTCGAAGGAGCCGCCGCGGGTCGCGTACACGTCGCTGCGCAGGTCGAACAGCTCGCGGAGCCGCCGTGGGTCCAGCGTCACGGTATCGCTCATCTCATGCCAGCCCTTGTCGTGTCCGAAGTCCCGGTCCTGTCACGCCGAGCGGCTCGGATGCCCCGCCGACGGGTAATCCATCGATATAGAGCTGCGCAAAAATGAGATGGTCGGCCAATGGGTGGACTCCGGTCCCTGGGGCGTGGATCTGCCGCGAAAACGCGCCGGCGCGGAGCGACCGGCATGACGGATCGACCGCACGTCGCGCGCATTCTGGCGCGCGTTTCGGGACGTGCCGAAGAAGGCTGGTTCTGGGGTCGCCGACGGGTCATTGTCGGCTAGTCAGATGACTATAGCCATGTGACTAGAGCCACGCAAGGGGTCGCCGCGGACGGCGGTCGAGCGGTCGAGGGGCGGCTTACGATCCACACGTGGGAGTCGCCGGCAACACCTCAGAGCCCGTGGACGCGGCTGCGCCGGAGGCGTCCGAGGCGGGCGCCCCCGCGCGGCGACCGCGTGGCCGCCAGGAGGTGCGGGAGGCACTGCTCGAGGCGGCGCAGCGGCTGATCGCCCAGCAGGGGCCGGCCAACGTGCGGCTGCGCGAGATCGCGGACGCCGCGGGGGTGAACTTCGGCCTCGTCTACCAGTACCTCGGCACCAGGGAGGACCTGCTGCACGAGGTTTACCAGCGGGTCGCCGCCCGGTCGGCGACCCGTTTCGAGCACATCGAGGCGCTCGCCGACGTCGTCGATATCTTCCTGACGACCGCGGACGGCAGCATCGGCCGCATCATGGGCTGGGCGGCGCTCGAGGGCGGCTATTCCGCCGATGTTTTCGGCCCTTCACCCGCGCTCGAACAGGTCGCCGGGATCATTTCCCGCGAGGCCCGCCAGCACGAACGCGAGGTGCCGGACGAGGAGGCACGGGTCTTCGCGGCCTTCCTGCTGGTGGTGTCCCTCGGCTGGCGGCTGTTCCGCCCGATCGGCCTCGCCACCGCGGGCGTCGACCCAACCATGGTCGACGCCGACGCGATGGTGACGAAATGGCTCCACCTGCTGTCCGAAGCCTTCGTGCTCGGCCAGCCGGCCGCCAGCCCCGCCCCGCCCGCCTGACGGGCGTCCTCGGAACGTGAGTGTCGAGATCAGACTTTCTGGATCACGATGTGGTCGGGGAGAAGCTGGCAGAAGTCGTCCATGTCCGAGGTGAAGACAGTGACATCACCGCGTTGCCGCCGCGCCACGACAGCGACGACGGCGTCGATGGCGTACTTGTGGCCGTGAAGCCCTGCGATGGCAAGCAGACGCCTGGCCTCGCGAGCCTGGTCCTTGTCGAGCGGTGGCACGTCGACCCTGGAGAGTGCCCAGTCCCAGCGCTTTTCGATCGCGCGGCTGTCGAATGCCTCAATGAGGGTCATCGGTGAAGCGACGACCTCGATGTCATTTTCGTGCGCAAGGTCTAGGCGCTTGGTCATGGTTCGGTCCCCGCGTACAGCCAGCGAGAGCGCCTCGGAATCGAGTACGAACACCTTGGGCCGCCGGGCGATGGCGGATCCGGACCCGCTCAAGACGCTGTTCCGGCCTGGTCGCCATCGCGCTTCGCGCGGCGGCGCGCGTGCTCCGCGTCGATCTCTTCCATTTCCCTACGGGCGTCGGCCCGCTCCTCGTCGGTAATCGGGCCGTACTCCTCTTCCAGCCAAGCGACAAGCTCGCCCAGTCGGTCGCGCGCAAGTTTGCGGCGCAGAACTTCGGCGATGTAGGAGGAGATGTCCTGCTCGCCGGTCTCGGCGCGGATTTCTTCCAGTAGTTCCTCGGGAACAGTGATCATGATCGTCTTGGTTCCCACGCTCGTGACCATAACCGCCGTATGCGGGGTTGGCGAGGGGTGCTCTCGGTGGCGGACTTCGGCCGGGGCCTGGGTCGCGAGTGGGGTCATGCACGCCTCCTGGCTGATGGCTACGACACTGTCGACTACGACAGTAGTTGCGTCAACCGAAAAGGTCAATTCGGGGCAAGTCGGCAAGTCGGCAAGTCGGCGTGTCGCGTGAGGGGGCGTGAACGTTGCCTCCGGTCTCCCGGCAGGAAAGTCGGCGCCTCGACGATCCGGAAGGGAGCACTGGGGCGTGCGGGCGCCCGTCCTACTTGGGCTGGAGGCGGGCGCCGGCGTCGATGCGGATGACCTGGGCGTTCAGGTAGCTGTTGGTGAGCAGCTCGACGGCCAGGGAGGCGAACTCGTCCGCGGTGCCGAGGCGGTGCGGGAAGAGGACGTCGCGCTTCAGCTTGTCCTTGAACGCAGCGGAGCCCGGGCCTTCGCCGTAGATCGGGGTGTCGATGAGCCCGGGGGCGATGCACTCCTGGCGGCCTGGCGACGATGGAACGAAATTCTAACGACGGTGCTGCCGACGCAAACACCTGCATAAGTGGTCATCGGCCCGAACCCTTGCGGCAGAGAAACAAGGTTCCATATTGTGGTCGGGTGGGCGGCGATGACTCGGACGGGGCGGACGGCTTAGGGGGATGGGGTCCGGCGCTCGCCGAGATCGGACGCCGCAAGGCGGTGGCGCTCGGGATGGGCGGCGAGGCCCGGCTCGTCCGGCAGGCCCAGCGCGGCCGGCTTAACGCCCGGCAGCGGCTCGCCGCGCTGTTCGACCCGGGCACGTTCTACGAGATCGGTGCCCTGGTCGGGGGAACCGAGGACCCGCCGGTCCCCGCCGACGCGTTCGTCGCCGGCTCCGGGCGGATCGACGGACGCCCCGCGCTCGCCGGCGCCGAGGACGTCACCGTGCTCGGCGGCTCGATCGGCACCGGCGCGGCCGACAAGCGTTACCGGCTGACCCAGCTCGCCCGCCAGGAGCGGGTGCCACTGGTGATGATGCTCGAGGGCGCTGGCCACCGGGTCACCGAGGGCGCGACCGGCCGCCGGCCCGGCGACCTTGGTGGCTTGGTCGAGCTTTCGGGTCTGGTGCCGATGGTGTGCCTGGTGCTGGGCGCTTCGGCCGGCCATGGCGCGCTCACGGCGCCGCTGTGCGACTTCGTCGTCATGACGGAGACCGCGTCGATCTTCTCGGCTGGCCCGCCGCTCGTGCGTTCGGCCACCGGCGAGGTGATCACCAAAGAGGACCTCGGCGGCCCGGACGTCGCCGTCACCACCAGCGGCGTCGTCCACAACGTCGTCGCGGACGACCGCGCGGCCATCGCGCTGGCCCGCCGCTATCTGTCCTACTTCCCGCTTAACGTCGCCGAGCCGCCGCCGCGCCGCCTGGACGGCCCCGATGCCGGACCGCGCCGCGTCGATGAGCTGCTCGAGCTGATCCCGCCCGATCCGCGGCGCCCGTACGCGATTCGGCCGGTGCTCGAGGCGATTGTCGACGACGGCGAGCTGCTCGAGGTGCAGCCCGATTTCGGCCGATCCATCGTCACGACCCTCGCTCATCTGGGTGGCCACGCCGTGGCGGTCGTCGCCAACGACCCGAGCGTGCTTGCCGGCGCGATCGACAGCGACGCGGCCGACAAGGTGGCCCACTTCCTCCAGGTGGCCGGCGTCTTCGGCCTGCCCTGCGTCTTTCTCGCCGACAATCCCGGTGTTCTCGCCGGCAGCGCCGCCGAACGCGCCGGCATCCTGCGCCACGCGGCCCGGATGTACGCCGTGCAGCATCGCCTCACGGTGCCGAAGCTGCACGTGACGTTGCGCAAGGCGTTCGGCTTCGGCTCCTCGATCATGGCGATGAACCCGTTCGACGGCCAGACCCTCACGCTCGCCTTCCCGTCCATCACGCTGGGCGCATTGCCCGCTTCCTCCACGGCGAGCAAGATCGAGGATCCCGAGGAGCGGGCCCGGGTCGCGGCCGAGCAGGCCAAGTCATCCATCACCGGAGGCGCCCGGCTGTCCTATGACGACGTCATCGACCCGCGCGAGCTGCGCAACGCACTGCTCGTCGGCCTCGCGCTGAGCGAGGGCCGCGAGTGGGCGGGCGTGAACCGCCCGCCCCAGCCGGGAGGGATCCTGCCTTGACCGTGCTCAAACTTGGCCTGCGCCTCAGCCTTTACCGGGCCGCCCGGCTCGCGGTGCCCGTCGACGAGGTCCGCCACGCGGAACGCCTCGGTTATCACTCCGTCTGGACCGCCGAGGCGTACGGAAGCGACGCACTCACGCCGTTGGCCTTTCTCGCGGCCCAGACCGAGCGGATCCGGCTGGGGACCGCCGTCGTTCAACTCGCCGCCCGACCGCCGGCCACGCTCGCGATGCAGGCGATGACGATCGACGCTCTGGCCGGCGGCAACCGGCTGATCCTTGGGATCGGGCTTTCCGGGCCGCAGATCGTCGAGGGTTGGTACGGCCAGCCATGGGGACGGCCGAACGCCCGGCTTCGCGACTACGTGACGATCGTGCGCAAGGTGCTGGCCCGCGAGGAGCCGCTCCGTCATGACGGCGAGGAGATCCAGCTGCCCTATGCCGGCCCCGGCGCGCTCGGCCAGGGCAAGCCACTGAAGTCGATCATGCATCCGGTGGCGCCGGTCCCGATCTGGCTCGGCGCCGGCGGCCCGCGCAACACCGCGCTCGCCGCCGACCTGTGCGACGGCTGGCTGCCGATGGGGCTCGGCCCGGACGGCGTGCCCCCGGCGGTCCAGGAACGGGCCGCGCGCGGCGGGTTCGACGTGTTCACCGGCTCGTCCGTGCGGATCACCGACGACGTACGCGGCGCGCTCGACGCGATGCGCCCGCTGACCGCCATGTACGTCGGCGGGATGGGCAGCGCGACGCACAACTACCACCGCGACGCGATGGCCCGCCGCGGCTTCGCCGCGGCCGCCGACCGCATCGGCGAACTCTGGCGCGCCGGGCGCAAGGAGGAAGCGATGGCGGCCGTTCCGGACGAGTACCTGGAGCAGACCGCCCTGCTCGGCTCGCCGGCCCGGATCCGGACGCGCTGGGAGACCGACTACGTCTCGCCCGGCATCACCGGGGTCATCATCGATGCCCACCAGCCCGAGGCGCTGGAGCTGATGGCCGACCTCGCCGGCACGAGAGACCTGGTGAGCGACCTAGAGGGCCAAAGGGCGCGCGAAAATAATCTTCCTTCGCACCTCCGGAGGACGTTGTCCCCAGGATCACCGGCGGGAGACGGCCGGTGACCGCCGACTACGAGTTTCTGCTGGTCGACACCCCGGCGGACGGCGTCCGCCGGATCACGCTGAACAGGCCGGAGAAACGCAACGCCATCTCGACCCCGTTGCGCACCGAGCTGCTCGACGCGTTGCGGGCGCATGACAACGACCCGGGCGTGCGGGTCAGCATCGTCCGTGGCGCGGGCCCGTGTTTCTCCGCCGGCTACGACCTTGGATCCCCGCTCATGGCCGACCCACCGTTCTACTCGGCGCCGGGCGATGGCCAGTGGGCGCGGCAGGCGGGCGAGACCTGGTTCAGCCTCTGGGACCTGGCCAAGCCGGTGATCGCCCAGATCCACGGCTACGCGATCGCCGGCGCGACGGAGCTTGCCTCCGCCTGCGACCTGGTCTATGTGGCCGAGGACGCGCGCATCAGCTACCCGGTGGTCCGGGTGGCGAGCCCGCCGGACTGGCAGTACCACACGGTGCTGCTCGGCCTGCGCCGCGCGATGGAGCTGATGCTCACCGGCGATGCCGTCGACGGCATCGAGGCCGCCCGCATCGGCTTCGCCAACCGCGCCTACCCGGCCGACCGGCTGGCGGAAGAGGTGCTCGCGATCGCGGTCCGCGTCGCCGGCATCCCCAGCGAGCTGACCCAGATCAACAAGCGTTCCGTCCACCGGGCCTTCGACGTCTGGGGCGCCCGCGCCGCCATCCGCGCCGGCACCGAGCTCACCGCCCTGGCCGCCCACACCGAGGCCGCAACCCGTTTCCGCCGCGACGCCCTGGCCGCTGTGAAGGCCGCCGTGACCGACAGTTCCAGCGGTTCCGCCCAAACCGCTGGCCCAGCCGGACCCGATGGTTCCGTTGGTTCCGGAAAAACGGGGAAGACGTCAGAAGCGGACTGACTTGCTAAGCAATGTGAGCCGTGTCACCCTCGGATGAGGAAATGCGTACGCGATGTGGGCGTGCGTTTCTTTGTCGTGAGGGTGAGGTATTCCTATGCGATTATCTGGTATTGCCGCGGTGGCGGCGGCCGGCCTGTTATGCGTTACCGCCTGTGGCGGTGGCGGTGGTGGCGGTGGCGGTGGCGCCGCGGCGTCCGCGGCGCCGACGGTCGACCCGAAGGCCTTCCAACCGGGTGCCACGACGGGCTGGAACGACGGCGGAGTGAAGGTCGACGCGGCCGGCCTGCGCTGCGCGGACGCCTCTCCCGACCCGAACCGCGGCATCACCGCCACCGAGATCAAGGTGGGTGGGCTGGTGAGCCTCACCGCCCCCGGCGGCACGGCCCTGGGCGGCGCCGAGGTCGGCGCCGAGGTCCGCTTCAAACGGGCGAACGACGAGGGTGGCGTCAACGGTCGCAAGATCAATTATATTGGCACCAAGGACGACGGGACCGACCCGGGCCGCTCGGTGCAGCTCGCGCAGAGCCTCGCCGAGCGTGACCAGGTCTTCGCCGTCGTCCCGACCATTTCGACGTTCCCGAACTTCCTCGACCCGCTGTGCAAGGCCGCGATCCCGTTCTTCGGCTGGGGCACTAACACGGCGATGTGCGACTCCGCGCTCGGTTTCGCCTTCACCGGCTGCCTGCTGCAGACCGACCGTAAGTCCGTCCCGAGCGTGACCGGAATGCTCACCAGCGCGGTCCTCGGCGGCAGCCCGGCGGGCAGAACCGCCGCGGTGCTCGGTTCCGACAACGACTCCGCCCGCGAGGGCGTCGAGGTCTACAAGCGCACGCTGGGGCTCGCCGGCCTGAAGGTGACCTATGCCGAGGCCTCGGCGCCGACCAGCGGCGTGAACGACGCGACCCCGATCGTCAGCGCCATCATGACGTCCAACAAGGGCGCCCCGCCGGACATCATGGTTCTGAGCCTGTCCTTCCCGTCCACCCTGAAACTCACCGAGGCGCTGCGCGCCGCCGGCTTCACCGGTGAGATCGTCAACCAGGTCGGCTACGACCCGCGCCTGGCCGGCTTCGCGTCCTTCAAGGATTCGCTCACCTACCTGCAGTGGGCGCCGCTGGAGTCGTCGACCTCCTCGCCTGGCCTCGACCAGCTGAAGAAGGACTTCGCCAGGTACGCCCCGAACCAGAAGATCAGCCTAACGGCGATGGCCGGCTACTGGTCGGCCGACTTCTTCCTGACCGCGGCCGAGAAGGCCGGCCCGAACCTCACCGCCACCTCGTTGCTCAAGCTGCTCAACGGCGGCGGCTACACCTACGAGGTCCCCGGCGCGGTCGCCGAGAGCCGCTGGCCGCTCAACCACAACGTCCCGACCCCCTGCGGCTCCGCCGTCCGCCTCGTCGCCGGCCACTACGAGGTCGTCCAGCCGCTGGCCTGCGGCGCCACCGTCCCCATCCGCTGACCCTGGGCCGGGCCGCTGGGCAGGCCCGGCACGTCGTCCCGTGACGTGCCGGGCCTGCCGAGATGGGCCGGTGCCCCCCGGCCGCGCCGGGCCGGCCGCCCGCGGGAGGGCCGATGAGAGTCGGCCAGCTGCTGGCCCGCCGGCAAGGAGGTGCTGCCTACCAGGCCAGGATGGCGGGGTGGCCGCGACTCAGGGGAATGCGCGCGGCGTTGCCGGTGGCGAGGTCGATGCGGTACACAGCGAGGCCGGCATCGTTCAGCATCAGCATCGTCCCGCTCGGGTCGAGCGCGAGCGTGCTGCCGTCCCCGGATCCATCGAGGGCCGAGTACTCGTGGTGCCCCTCCCACAGAACGCGTAGCTGCCTGCCCGTGGCCACGTCGAACTCGAGAAGGCGCTTTTCCACACCCCCATGATCGGGCCGGGACGTGGGAACGTAGAACCTGTCACCGTCCGCGCTCAGCAGCGGCGTCTGGTAACGCTCGTCGTCTTGCTGATGATCGAGGTTGACTTGGCGCGAGCCGGCCAACAGGTCGCCTCCGGCGCGGGTCGTGTCAAGAATCCATAGCCCAGCCTGGTCCAACGATGTCGCGGCGCCCACGACGTTGAGCTGGAAGGCGAGCGAGCGGCCGTCGGCGGACCAGCTGAAGCTATTGACGATGCCTCTGTCCGTCGTGAAGGTCGTGACGCTTCCGTCGCCGACGTCGATGACGTCGACGCCGGCACCGGTGGGAGTGCCGGTCGAGCTCGCGGCCTCCCGTTGGAATGCGATCCGGCCACCGTCCGGCGATACGGCGAACACCGAGATGCCTCGGTCTCTGACGGTATCGATGGGGATCAGCGACGCCACCGCGCCGTCGGTGTCGACGGTCAGCCGGAAGACATGTGCCTTCCAGGCGGAGTCCGTAGCGAGGAGGAAGAACGTCCGCGGGTTGGCCGCGGCGGCCGACACCCCCCACCAGGAGTCGTTGGCGGGTGGTGGCACCGTCGCCGTCACCTCCCCCGACAGGGAGTCGCGGACCGCGACCTCCTCAAACGCCTTGTCCTGGTCGCTTCCACCCCTATTGAGGGTTACGAAGGAGCGCGCCGGCGACACGGCGGGTGAAACCGAGGCGGTGAGTTCCTTCCCGCGCTGGAGCCCGTTTGCCAGTGGTCCGGCACCGGCGGCGAGCAGAAGCGACGCCGCGATGGCTACGGGTATGAGCCAACACGCGCGTCCTTTCCGGCCCGGGCGATGGGCAGGCGATCGCATGGGAAGGTGTCCCTCCCGGCGATCCGCGGCGTCTCCCGGCGAGATGTTTCCGGTGACCGGCATTTCCACGGCTCTCTCCCTCGTTACCAGGTGACCAGGGCGCCATAGCCGGCCAGGCTCAGGCGCGCGAATCGAGTGGTGTGTCCGGTCGCGGCGTCCACGACGGTGAGGCCTTGGTCGCCGCCGCCCCAGGCGACCAGCCAGCGCCCGCTGGGGTCCAGCGCGAGCTCCGAGATCATCCAGGTCGTCGCCGGGACCGGGTGGGTGAGCAGGACGCGCAGCTGACGACCCGTGGCCGCGTCCAGCTCGACGACACGGGTCGGCGCCAGTCCACCGTCGGCGACCGCGTGCCTGCTGATCACGAAGATCCGGGTGCCGTCCGGGCTGAGGACCGGGCTGATGTAGCCCTCGTCGTGGGCCTGCTGGCCGGTGACCGGCTGCCTGGAGCCCTCGAACAGGGTGCTGTGGGTACTCGTGTCGAGGATCCACAGCCCGGCCCGCGACGACGGGTTCGCCGGTACCGGCTGCTCCGGATGCAGGAGCGCGTCGATCTGGAAGGCAAGATGGCGCCCGTCGTCCGCCCAGCTAAGATCGGTCAGATACCCGCGGACGCTGTTGGGGAACTCTCTCTCGACCCCCCCGATCGCGACGTCGACGATCTGGATGCCCATGGCGGGCGGCGCGTCCAGGCTCGCCGGGGCGTACTCGGCCGGGAGTGCGAGGCGGCGGCCGTCCGGTGAGACGGCGAGCCAGGGTTCGGGAACCACCGGGACGTGCACGGCGTCCAGCCGGTTGATCGACGCGACGCGGCCAGCCGGGCCGAGCACCAACCGGTACAGCCACCAGGACGGATGCGCGCGCAGGTCGTCGCCGAGCAGGTAGAACGTCCCGGGCTGCGCAGCCGCGACGGCCTTCCACTCGATCCCGTCCGGCGGTGCCGGCGTCGCGGTGACCGAGCGGCTCCGCGCGTCGCGGACGGTCAGCTGGGGGCTCCGGACGCCGGTGTCGCCCAACTCCAGGGCGACGAGGTACCGGTCGGGGAGCACGTCCGCACCGGTGGCGGAGACCGAAGGGCCGGGGGAGGCGGACGGCGCCACGGTGACGGTGACCCCAGCCGGGGTGACGGACGTGTGCCGCGCCAACCGCGGCAGCAGCACCACGCCGACGACGACGAGCAGGATGACCCCCACGACCAGCGCCGGCGCGATCCGCCGCTTCGGCCCGGCGCCGTCGCCGGCCCGTTCGCCCGGGCGCGCGTGGGCCCGACGGCCGGGCAGCGCCCGGTCCGGCTCGAAGGCCAGGTCGTCGGCAGTCACGATCTCGGCGACGGCGGCGAAGGCGTTGCGCAGGCGGTCCTCCAGGGCGGTCATGCTTCCTCCTCGCCGAGCAGGTCGCCGAGCGCGCGCAGTGCCCTGGTGGCGGTGGACCGGACGGTGGCGGGTGCGATGCCGAGCGTCTCGGCGATCTCGTCGTCGCCGAGGTCGAGGTAGTAGCGCAGGACGAGGACGATCTGGCGGCGCGGCGGCAGCCGGCGCACCGCGGCAAGCACCGCCCGCCGGTCCTCACCGAGCAGCACGGCCGACTCCGCCGACCAGACCGGTGGCTCGTAGCGCACCCCGACGCGGCGCGCCACCGCCCGGCGGCGCAGCTGGCTGCGCCCGCGGTTGACGACGCTCGCGCGCAGGTACGCCACCGCTCGCTCCGGGTCGCGCAGCCGCGGCCAGTGCCGCAGCAGCCCGATGAACGCGTCCTGGACGACGTCCTCGGCCGCGCGCTGGTCACCGAGCAGCAGCACCCCGAGCCGCAACAGCCCGAGCCGGTGCTCGGCGAACAGCAGACCGACCGCGTCGCGGGAACCATGGCCGGGGGCTGTGTCCGGGAACCGGGCGGTCATGCGGCCAGGATCTCGGCGCCCGCTGAGCCCGGCCGCGGTCGCCGCGTCCGCCGCGTCCGCCGCGTCCGCCGCGGTCCCGGCGGGCATGGTGGCCCCGGCGGGCACGGCTGGCGCGGCGGCGGCCTCGGCTCGTGGGCGGGGGGTGGATGGTCGCACGTGTAGATGACGCGCGACTCGGCCATCCGCTGCTCGTCCCGGCGAGTTTTCTCCGACCAGGCCGGCGGAGCTGCCTGCCCGACGGAACGTTCTGGTCGTGGCGGAGGCGGCGGGGAGGTCCGGGTGGCCGAGGGGCGCACGCTGGTTTGCTCGATACCGCGCCGTTTATATGTACCGTGCATACAGTGTGTACCGCGCACATCGAGAGTAGGCTCGGTTCCAGCGCGGATGCGAGGGGAGAGGGGTCGCGATGGAGCCCGAGACGACGGCGGATGCGGCCGGCCTGGCTGAAGTCGCCGACATCGAGCGCGAGCTGATGTTAATCAGCCGGTACATGGTCATGACTGCCACCGCCCGGGCGGAGGCGGCCAAGGCCGAGCAGCGGTTGGAACGTAGCGCCTACCTGTTGCTCAGCCGGATCGAGGCCGAGGGCCCGATGTCCATCGGCCAGCTCGCCGAGGCCTTCGGACTGGACGCGTCGACGATCAACCGGCAGACCGCCGCGATGCTGCGCGCCGGCTTGGTCGAGCGAATCCCGGACCCGGAGGGCGGGGTTGCCCGCAAGCTGCGCATCACCGATCATGGCCTCGCCCGGCTGTACGCCGACCGCGCCTGGGCGGTGGGTGGCATCGCCAGGATGGTCCGCGACTGGGACCCGGCGGATCTGGCGACCCTGGCCCACCTGCTCGCCCGCTTCAACCTCGCCATGGAGCGGGGCCAGGGGCGTCCCTGGCCCCGCCAGGACCGTTCGGAACTCCACCCCGCCCACTGATCAGCGGGCGACGACGAGGCCGCCGTCCACGAGAAGCACCTGGCCGGTGAGGAAGCTGCCGGCGTCGGCGGCCAGGAGGAGGGCCGGGCCGACCATCTCGTCGGGGTGGGCGAGCCGGGCCTGGTGGCTGGCCTTGGTCATCCGTTCCCGCGAGTCGGGGGTGGTGGCGCGGACCATGTCGGTGTCGACGGCGCCGGGGGCCAGCGCGTTGACCCGGACACCGCGCGGCGCGAACTCGGCGGCCATGGAACGGGTGAACGCGACCATCGCCGCCTTGGCGGCGGCGTACATCGACACCCCGGGGGAGTGCAGGAAGGCGCCGGCTGAGACGACGTTGATGACCGAGGCGGACGGGCTCGCGGTCAGGTAGGGCAGCGCCTCCTGCACGAGGAAGACCGGGCCGCGCAGGTTGACGTCGAACGACTTGCCCCATGCATCGGGGGTCATCGCGCCCAGTGGCTGAGCGAGGCCGGTCGCGGCGTCGTTGACGACGATGTCGATGCGGCCGAAGGTCGCGGCGGTCCGCTCGACGAGCGTGCGCAGGGCGGCCAGGTCGCCGACATGAGTGGGGACGCCGAGGGCCTGTCCACCCATCGCCTTCAGGTGGGTCTCGGTCTCGGCGCAGGCGTCGGCCTTGCGGCTGGCGACGACGACGGCCGCGCCGGCGGCGACGAAGCCCTCGGCGATCGCGCGGCCGATGCCGCGGGTGCCCCCGGTGATGACCGCGACCCGGCCGGTCAGGTCGAAGAGGGCCCGTAACTTCTCAGCGTCCATACCCGCATGGTGTGGTCTCCTAGAACCAGGAGTCAATCACTAGCCCCCAGAAGGAAGATGGAGGCCAGATATCGTGCTTTTAACTGGCCTCGCGGTCGGCAGGCGGCATTAGAACCTGGTTCTCGGGAGACGGGGTCGTGGCGCGGCTGGGCGGCCGGGCCGGTCAGCCGCCCGAGCCGAGGATGACGGCGCTGCGACCGATGGCGGCCAGCGCGCGGTGGACGTTCTTCACCTGGTTGGCGGCCGTGCCGCGGGGACGGTCACCCCGATGTCGAGATGTCAGGAGCGGTGCAGCGCGCTGGCGGAGACCGGTCCGACGTGCTGCCACAGCACGTTCACGGTCCGCCGGGCGAAGCGCCACGCGCCGTCGGCGCCCCTGCCGTAGGCGTCCGCGTAGCGGATCACCATGCGCAGGTCGGCGGGCTCTCCGTCCGCGCCGGTGTGCAGGTGGTGCGCGTCGCAGTACGTCTCGCCGACGGCGCTGTCCCCGTCGACCTGGCAGCGGTGGTTGCCGACGAGGTGGAACGTCTCCGGGAAGCGGGCGCCGAGCGCCCTCGGGATCGAGGCCATCGCGGCGGCTCCGGTGACCGTGGTCGCGGGATCCTCCAGGTTCGCGTAGCGCACCTGGAGCACAGCGTCGTCGGCGAACAGCGAGACGAACAACTGCTCGTCCCTGGCGTCGGCCGCCGCGGCGTAGCTGTCGACCAGGTCGCGCAGCGCGAGCCGGTCGGCCGGGTCGCCGGCCGAGCGGCCGGCGGGGAGCAGCCCGGCGGGGCGTGTCCTTCCGGCCGCGTTCAGCTCGTTCAGCTCCACAGCTTCTCCCAGCGCTGGCCTAGGTCGCCGACCCAGGCGGCCGCCTCGGCGTGGTCGCGGACGAACGCCGCGGCCGGCAGCGAGACCTCGGTGACACCGATCTCGGCCATCGCCGCCGCGCCGGCCAGCGTCCGGTCCAGGTCGAGCGCGCGGCCCTCGCCGCGGACCAGTGGCAGGGTGTGGCGCACGCGCGGGACGGCGTCGCCGCGGCCCGCGGCGGCCCAGGCCTCGCGGATCTTCCCGACCCCGGCCGCCACGCCCTCGGGCGACTCGCCCATGATCGGAATCCAGCCGTCGCCCAGCTCGGTGATACGGCGCAGGTTGCGCCTGGTCAGCGGGCCGCTGAACAGGACCGCCGGCCCGTTCCGCTGGACCGGCTTCGGGTCGCACCAGATCTTCTCGAAGCTGACCGTCGGCAGGTCCACGGCGGTGCCGCCGCCGGGAGCCCACAGTGCCCGGCAGGCGGCGATCGTGTCGTCGAGGATCTGCGCCCGGTTGTCGAAGTCGAGGTCGAGGGTCTCGTACTCCTCGGGCTGCCAGCCGGTACCGACGCCGATCTCGAGGCGGCCCAGGCTGAGCGCGTCCAGCGTCGCGCAGATCTTGGCGAGCATCGGGGCGCGGCGCAGCCCCGCGATGAGGACGCCGGTCGACAGCCGCACCCGCGACGTCGCCCCAGCGACGACCGACAACAGCGTGAGCGGCTCCAGCCAGGGCGAGCCGTTCGGGAAGTTGAACGTCCCGAACGGGTACCGGTCCGTTCGTTCGCCCATGATCACGTGGTCGCTCTGCACGAGAGTGTCGACGCCGGCGTCGTCGGCGGCGCGGCACAGATCGATGACCTTGTGTTGCTCGTCGGCCTTGAACATCGACTCCCCGACGGGCAGGCCGATCGCGAGCCGAGGACGCGACGTCGCCATCGCTCGGGCCTCCTTTGTGTGTCGCCGTCATGAGCTGCTGTGTGTCGCCGTCATGAGCTGCACCAAGATTATGTATATTGTCTACAATCATATCTTCCCTGAGTCGCGGGCGCGCGGGTTACGTGGAGGCCCCGGGTGTCAGAGGCGCGTGGCCGGCTGGCGCAGGCTCGCCGCCCAGGCCACGACGCGGTCCACAAGGCGACGCGGGTCGGGGGCCACATTGCTGTTGTGGTGGGCGTCCGGGAGGACGAAGAGCATCACGTCCGGGCAGGCCGTCAGCCAGCCGGGGCGTACTTCATGAAGTGACGACCGGGACGGCCACGAAGATCGTCGGCGGTGGCCGGCCGCCCGGCGGGGTCGGGCGGCCGGCCAGCCGCGGTTGGTCACTGGACGCGACAGTTCACTTGCGGGCGCCGCCCGAGCCCAGCGCGGTGCCGCACCAGAACCCCGCGGGGCCGTTGCCGCCGGGCGCCACCTCGAAGGCGTCGCCCGCCGCGTTCACCCGCAGGAAGTTGAAGCACTTGGCCGGTGCCTCCGGCTCGTTGAGGTCCACGGGCGCGATCAGCCCGCCGGCGGAGTAGTCGTGCACCTGGCGCAGGTTCTGGATGAACGCCTCGCGGGTGGGGCACTGCCCGGCGCGGTCGAGGCCGAGCAGCATCTCGTCGGCCGTCACGTAGGAGGCGAGCGCGACCTCCTCGTCCGGGTCGGGGAGCTCCGGGGCGTAGGCGGCCATGGCGTCGTGGTAGGCGCGCATCGTGGGGGAGTTCTGCTGGAACGACTGGTAGCCAGTGATGACCGACATGCCGGCCATATCCCGGCCCCTGGTGGAGAGCAACTGGGTGCCGTAGCCGGCGCTGACCAGCGCCACCTTGAGCCTGATGCCGGCCGCCTTCGCCGCCGCGAGGATGTCGATGTAGGGTTCCGGCTGCATCGTGCCGATCAGCGCGTCGGCGCCGGTTCTCCTGAGGCCGTCGACCACCTTGGCGGGGCTGGAGACGGACTCGCTGTAGTCGCTCGTGCCGACGACGCTCACGCCCTGGGACGTGAGGCTGGGGGCGAACTGCACCGCCAGGCTGTGTGACGCCGGCGAGGACTGGTCGACGACGAGGTAGGCCTTCGTCCCGCCCTGCTTCTTCACGTACTCGCCGAACGTCGAGACCGGTTTTCCCTCGTTGAACAGCGAGCCGAAGTTGAACATGTTGTCGTGGCCTTCGGTCCAGGACTTGTCGGCGGCCACGCCGACCACCGGCACGCCGGCCTTGTCCATCCATTCAGCCGACGGCCCGATGACGATGGACTGCGCGATGAGGCCGAAGACGTGCTCGTTGTCGAGGAGGTCGTGCGCCGCCCGCGAGAACGCCTCGGGGGTCGACTCGTCGTCGCGCCACTCGAGGACGACCTGCCGTCCATGTACACCGCCCTTCGCGTTCTGCAGGTCCACCCGCGCCTCGATGGCGCTGCGCGCCGAATGGAACGCGGCGGAGACCACGCCGCCGGTGTCCGGGTAGATGAGTCCGAGCTTTATGGTCTTGCTGGTCACACCCGGCGACGGGCAGGAGCTGTCAGCGGCGTCCGTCGAGCCGGGTGAGGACGAGGCGGATGCGCAGCCCGCCGCGGCGGACAGCCCGAGCAGTGTGGCGGCCGCCGCGGCGACCGTCCGCCCGCGTAAGTGCTGACCTTTCATGACGTCTTCGTCTCCTGTCCGAACCAGAGCGGAGTGGGGTCACATAGCGATCGTGATGTTGCGCACGCTACCGTTCCTGTTCCGGCCCTTTTCGGTGGGGTGGGGTGTCCCGGCCGTGGGCGGCTATTCGGGAATGTCCCGGCCACACAAAAATGATTTCGACGTCGCCGTCAAATATATGGGCGGCAAATTCGGATGTCGGCTGGCCCGCGGCGTTCCGGGTCATTCGTCAGGCCGGGGCGGGTCACGGCGTCGCGTGCGCCGCCCCGATGTCGGGACGGTGCGGAACGCCTCCGCGGTGAGCTGGGCGCTGTTGCCGACGTCGCGCGGCCGGTGACCGGGCGGCGGCTGGTGGTACCGCTGTGGCCTAGTGGGTGCGCCGCTCCGCGGCGACGATGCTCGCGAGGAAGATCTTGCGGACCACGTCGTCGTGCCGGCCCTGCTCCGGGTCGACGGACTCGGAGAGCTGCCGGCTGAGCACGAAGCCGCGGATGGCGTGGAAGAGGGCGCTGCCCTGGGCCCGGTCGGAGCCGGGCCCGAGCGTCTCCTCGACAAGCCGCCGGATCTGATCGGCGACCCGCCCCGAGATGTCGGTCAGGGCCGCCGTCGCGGCGGCCGAGGTGTCCGGGTCGCTCTGCAGGTTCAGCATGATCTGTAGCCGGGCCAGGTAGCTCGGCGCGCCGTAGTACTGCGCGAGAAGCTCGTAGAGCGACTCGATGCGCTCCTCGAGCGTGTCGCCCTCGATGTGGCGCTGGGCTATCGAGGCGATGAACCGGCGGTTGAGCTCGTCGACGGCGGCGAGCATCAGCGACTCGCGCGAGCCGAAGTAGTACTGGATCGCCCCCCAGCTCAGGTTCGCGCGCCGGGCGATCTCGTTGGTGCTCGCCCGGTAGAAGCCCAGCTCGAGGATGCACGCGACGGCCGCGTCGAGGATCTGGGTGCGCCCGGCCGGGTCGCGTCCCGACCGGCGACGTCGTGACCGGTCGCGCGGTGGCTGACCGGTCGCGTTCTCCATGAGGTTCTCGGCCGTCTCGGACACGTCGCTCCTTGTGCGTACCACTTGGGCCGGGGCGACGGAGCTCTTCCGTGCGCCCGCCGCGGCCACCAGCGATGCGGTCGACCAGATCCTTTCACGGCGCGGACGTGCCCCGGAGGTCGTCATGCCTGGCGGGCGGCCCCGCGACCGTGGCCGCCGCCGCATTCCCACGGCCGCCGGGTCTCGCGGGTCAGCTCAGGTCGAGGTCGCGGGCCCCGCCGCTTGCCCACCAGTAGAGCCGCGTCTCGTCGTAGGTGACGACGAGCAGGGTCCGCACCGCGCCGGGCGGCCAGTTCCGCGCGCGTACCTCGTTCTCCCAGGCGTCCTTCAGCCAGCCCGGCTCGCCCTCGTCACCGCCGCGCAGGGCCACCGAGCCCGCGCCCCGGCTGCCGAGCCGCCAGCCGCCCGCCCGCAGCCAGGTGTCGACGGCCCCGGCGAACACCCGTGCCGGCTCCGTCGAGTGCGCGGCCCGCATGGCCGACACCGGCGGCAGCGCCAGCGGCAACGCGACCACCTCGACGAGGTGCCCGGCGCGCACGCCGTGCTCGTCGCCGTCCCATCTCGCCACGCGATTGCCCACCTGTGCAGGATAAACAATTCCGAGATCAGGGCAAGGCGCCGCCAGGGTTTTCCGCGGGTATGCCCGCCGACTTTCCGGCATCCGCCCGCGACCCCGCTGGCTTTTCTTTTGTATAGCGCTTTTCTAGCGCTTGCGACTGCCTTTTTGGCGGTGCATACCGCCGACAGGACCGGCGGCCGGCGCAGGAAATACCAAGACGCCGTCGCCATCGCTGAACGCTGTTGTCCTCGTCATCCCCCGGAACGCCGCGGCAAGCCGGCTCGACATTGCCGCCGTCCCGCGGTTCGCCAGTCCCGGGTCGCACGTCCCGAGGGATGGCGTCTCGGCACACAGATCGGGCTCGGCCCCCCCGGCGGCCGAGCCCGACTGTCCCGGGTCCTGTTACCGGGCCCGTCCGCGGATCAGGACTGCGGCGCCACGGTGACGCCCGGGATGACGTCGCCGCAGATCGGGTCGGCGCCCTTGACGGGGGTGAACTTGTCGCCCTCGAGCTTCGTGATCCAGGTGCAGTTGCCCGCCCCGCCCACGATGTTCTCGCGGTCGTTGATGTCGACCTTGCGCCCGCCGAACAGGCCCAGGCCGTCCCAGTCGTGGATGCCCGACAGCGAGGTGATGACCGAAGCCTGGGTCGGGTTGGCGCCGGCCCCCTTGAGCCCGCGGACGAGCAGGCCGATGGCCGCGTACCCGTTGTACGTGGCGTAGGAGGGCACGACGGTGACGCCGGCGGCCTTGAGGTCGCTCTGGAACTGCTTGGTGGCGGCCGTCTGCAGCTCGACGGGCTCGTAGCCGAGGGAGAAGTAGACGTTCTGGGCGGCGTTGAGCGCGCCGGGGCCGGCCTGTTCCAGGTCGCCGCCGTATCCGGCGGGCAGCAGCGCGACCTTGATGTCGACGCCCTGCTGGCGCAGCCCGGTGATCAGGGCGAAGGAGGTGTTCGGGTCGACCGACGCGGTGAACGCGTCGATCCCGGCCTGCTTCATGGCCAGCACGGTCGGGCCGACGTCGGTGCTGCCGAACGGGAACTTGGCGTTGAGGTAGCCGACCTTGACGCCCGCGGCCTTGGCCGACTCCCCGGCCGAGAGGGCGGCCTCCGAGGACAGCGGCGAGACCGAGTAGCCAATCGACGCGAGGTTGGTGACGCCCTGCAGCTTGAAGAACTTGCCGATGGTCGTCGCGACCTTGGTCTGCTGCAGCGCCCCGACGACGGAGAACATGTTCTTCGCCGTGATCCACTCGGGGCCGTCCTCGGCCATGCCGACCACCGGGACCTTGTGGGCGGTCAGGTAGTTCGCCGCCGTGAAGGCCAGGGCCGAGTGTGCGATCACGACCAGCACGTGGTCCTGGGTGACCATCTTCTGCGCGGCCGAGAGCGCGCCGTCCGGCGTGGTCATCGTGTCGCCCACGACGTACTTGATGGTGTAGCCGTTCCGCGCCGCGTACACCACCCCGGCCTTGACGCCGTCGACACTGGTCTTGTTGCCAGAGGCGGCCGCGCCGGTGACGTCGGTTAATATTCCGACCGTAATTGTCTTGTTGCCGGCTGGGGCGTTCGCGTTCCCGCCGCCGCCCCCGTCCGACCCGGACGAGCCGCCGCAGCCGGCCGCCGCGACGAGCAGGGCGGTGGCACCGGCCACCGCGACGCCGAGAATTCGCTTTCTCCCGCGGATCATTTTTGCTCCCCGTGCATCGGTGGTGGGTCGCGGATGCGTTCTGGCTTGTCGTTTGGAGGAGAAGGATCCGGGACACCCGTCCGGCGCCGCCGTGCACCGGCGCTGTCGGCGCTGTCTGCGCTGTCGGCGTTGTCGGCGTCCGGCGTGGCCGGGCGGAGCGGCCGGTCGAGGCCACGGGGGCGCGGCCGCCGTTCCGATCTAGGTGTCGGCGGCCGTCGCGTCGCCGAGGTAGTGGCGCAGGACCTCGCCGCGGGCGTCGGTGGTGGGTCCCTGCCAGGCCACCGTGCCGCGTTGCAGGACCAGGCACTCGTCGGCGAAGTCCAGCGCGCGGTGGACGTACTGCTCGATCATGATCACGGTGACGCCGGCCTGGCGGGCCCGGGCGAGGCCGTCGAAGACCTGGTCGACCATTTTCGGGGCGAGTCCCAGCGACATCTCGTCGGCGATCACCAGTTTCGGTGAGGTGGCCAGGGCCCGGGCGAGGGAGAGCATCTGCTGCTCTCCGCCGGAGAGCAGCCCCGCGACCTGGCGGCGCCGGGACGCGAAGATCGGGAAGATCTCCAGCGCCAGGTCCACCGCCTCACGCCGGGCCCGCCGCCCACCGGACGCCCCGGCGGCCATCCGCAGGTTGTCGATGACCGTGAGGCCGCGAAAGACTCCCCGTCCTTCGGGCAGGTGGACCAGGGCGGCGCGGCGGATGCGGTGGGGCCGCCAGGCGCTGATGTCCTGGCCGTCGAAGACGACCCGGCCGGCGGACGGAGGGACCAGCCCCGAGACGGCGCGGGCCAGGCTGCTCTTCCCCGCGCCGTTCGCGCCCAGGATGGCCAGCGCCGTGCCGGTGCCCATGGTGAAGGAGACGCCGCCGAGCGCGAGCGCCTCGCCGTAGCGCACCGCCAGCCCGTCGACGGTCAGCAGCGCGCCACCCGCCGGGCCGGCGCCCAGGGCCGCGTCGCGGTCGCCAGCATCGGGACGGGCCGTGGCCAGGGCCGGCCCCGGGGCGCTCGCCTGGGCGACGGCGGCCGGACCGGCCGGGCCGTCGCCGTCCGCTGCACGCTCCCGAGACGCGTCGACCGCGTCCCCGGCCTCCGCCGCGTCGGCTTCGTCCGCGGCCTCCCCAGCACCCACGGCACTCGTGGTGTCCGTGGTGTCCGTGGTGTCCCGGGTGTCTGCCAGCTCCTCGCCGAGATAGGCGGCCTGGACCGTGGGGTCCGCCCGGACTTGTTCGGGGGTGCCGCTGGCGATCAGCTTCCCGAAGTCGAGGACGTAGATGGTGCTGGACAGGCGCATCACGAGTTCGACGTCGTGCTCCACCAGCAGGGCGGAGATGCCGCGCTCGCGGGTGGCGCGCCGCAGCACGCGTTCGAGCTGCTCGGTCTCCGCCGAGTCCAGTCCGGAGGAGGGCTCGTCCAGCAGGAGCACGGTCGGGGACGTCGCGAGCGCGCGGCCCAGCTCGACGAGCCGGGCGGTTCCCAGCGGCAGCCCCATGGCCGGGTGGTGGGCGACGTCGGTGAGCCCGAGCAGCTCCAGCAGGCCGTCGACGTCGTCGGTCTCGGCCGCCCGCGGCCGGTGCAGGCTGCCGACGGTGAACAGGTCGGACCAGACCCGTCGCCTGGCGTTGCGGACCCGGTGGGCGAGCACGAGATGGTCGCGGACGGTGAGGCTGGTGAACAGCTCGGGGTGCTGGAACGTGCGCGCCAGCCCCCGGGCAGCCCGCGCCTGCGCGCTGGCGCCGGTGACGTCCACGCCGTCGAGCAGTACCTGCCCGCGGGTCGGGCGCAGCAGCCCGGACACCACCGCGAACAGGGTGCTCTTCCCCGCGCCGTTCGGCCCGACCAGCCCGACGATCTGACCGGGTGGGACGGAAAGGCCGACGTCGTCGACGGCGACGAGACCGCCGAACCGCATCGTGACGCCGACGCAGGCCAGCCGTGGCGCCTCCGACGGGCCAGCGGGTAAAGGCGCCACGGCGCCCCGCGCCAGCTGCGCGGCCTCGGCGTCGGTCTGGGTCTGGGTCGTCGTGCCGTCCGTCGTCACCGGGCCGCCGGTCATGGTTCCGCCTTCGTCGTCGCGGCGGCCGCTTCCCGAGCCGGGCCGCCGACGTGGGCAACGGATGCTTCGGCCACGACCGGCGGGGGCGCGCCGGTCCCAACGTCCATCCCGGCCAGCGCGGGCGTGGCGGGCGACGACGGCTTCGCGATGCGTGACAGCGCCCCGGTCAGCAGCCCGCGCAGCTGGCGTCCGGCCTGCGGGACCGCGCCTTCGGGGTTGCGCGCGACCCCGATCGCGCCGAGGCCGAACAGGATCGGCAGCAGCGAGGTCAGCCGGGCCGGGGCGTAGCTCTGCAGCACTCCCTGCATCAGGGTGAACGACAGCCCGGCGAGCAGGGCGGCGGAGATCGACCGGACCCCGAGGGTCACCACCACCGCGAGCCACACCAGGCCGGCGTACGTCGCCCAGGACGTCGGCTGGGCCGTCATCTGGTACATCGCGACGAACGCACCACCCACCGCGGCGACGAACGCCGCCAGCGCGCCGACGATGACCTTCACCTGCACCACGGACAGGCCCAGCGTCCGCGCCGCCGGCGCGCTGTCCCGCACCCCGCGCAGCGCGAGTCCACTCGTCGAGCGGCGCAGGTTCAGGGTCAACGCCGCCAGGACCGCGAACACCCCCAACGCCAGGTAGGCGAACGTCAGGTCGTCGACGGCCCAGCTGGGGCGTTCGATGATGACCCCGAGCCCGCCCTGCAGGAAACGGCCGCGGGTGAAGACCAGCGTCTCGACCAGCAGGCCGAACGTCAGCGTCGCCAGACCCACATAGAGATCACCGAGCCGGATTGTGAGCAGCCCGAGGACCGCGCCGGCGGCGGCCGCGATGAGCCCCGCCAGGACGATCGCCAACAGCACGGGCAGGTGGGCGTTCGTCGCGAACTGGGCGGCGCCGAGCGCTCCCGCACCGGCGAAGACGATCTGCGAGAGCCACAGCATCCCGCCTTCTCCGGTGGCGACGGTGAACGTCAGATAGGTGATGCCGTAACACAGCCCGAGCGCCGTCAGCCCCAGCCAGTACGGCGAGCCCCTGAACATCAGCGGCACGAACGCCACGACGACCAAAGGGACCAGCCCGAGCCACTTCTCCCAGGGGGCGGCGTAGGCGGCCGCCGCGGTGACCGCCGAATCCGCCGACGCGGGCCGGATCGCCTGGTCGAGCGGGCCGCCCGCGCCGGCGTCCTCGTCGACCGACCCCGACCGGACAACGTAGAAGATCAGGAAGACCACCATGAACGCGAACGGGACGCTGGGCACGATCGCCGCGGTCAGCGAGCTGTTCGTGGGCAGGTACTTCTGGATCACGTCGGTGATGACGCCCATCGCCAGCGCCGCGACCACCGCGCCAGGCAGCGAACGCAGCCGCGCGGCCACCACCGCGGCGATCGCCGCCGACATCAGCGCCGTCATCCCACCCGGAGACAGGCCGTCCGTCGGAGCGACCAGAACACCGGCGAGCCCGGCCAGCGTCGAACTGACCGCCCACACCCCCAGCGAGACCCGGCCCGGGTGGGTGCCCGACAGCGAGGACATCGCCTCCGAGTCGACCATCGCCCGCACCTTCAGGCCCACGTCCGTCAGCCGCAGCACCACCGTGCCCGCGGCGACCACGAAGAGGAGGAACCCGTAGGTGATCACCTGGTCGGTGGTCACCACCGTCCCAAGAATGTGGAAGGGCTCGTCGTTCAGTGACGCCAGGCCCGGCGCGGACGTGATCGCCTGGTTGCCGAAAATCAGGTCGCTGATCGGGGGCAACGCCACCGACAGGCCGATCGTCGCGACAATCTTGACGAGCGTCGAGGAGTTCCGGATGAACCGGAACAGCACGGCGTAGAGCACGACGCCTAGCAGCGGTGCCAGCACGAGGATCGCCAGCAGGCCGGCCGACACCGTCGACATTCCATGCTGAGAGTTGAGCCAGTAGTAGAACCGGGCGACGACGTAGGCCATCGAGCCGAAGGCGAAGTTGAAGACGCCAGCCGAGACGTAGGTGACCACCAGCGCCGCGGACGCGATGGCATAGATGGAGCCGAGCGCCAAGCCAGCCAAGATGTACTGAAGCACGCTAATTCCTCCGCGCCAGCCTCATCGGCCGACCGTTAACGTAAGAACGCGACAGTACTTTCGGGAAGTTCGGAATGGGTCCAGGTCGCGCGCCTTCTCACCGACATTGCTCCTTAGTCGAGCCGGTTGCCGGGGTCAGTGGCATGCCGCCTGCTTCACGTCGGCCGACGGGGTGTGACGAAGGTTACATTCTTCGATGTCGGAGTCAAGCTTTGCCGAGCTCCGCGACTCCCCGGAAGGATGCACTCACAGAGTGTGCGTTCACTCGCATGGCTGTGGTCGGCGTGGAGGCCGCGCAGCCGCATGACCGCGGCGTGGAACAGGCCGCATGACGTCCGGGTCCCGCCAGCCCGTAGCGACTTCCATTACGGCCACGCGGGGCGCTCGACCACGATCCACGCCACGCCTGGCGGGAGGGCTCGGCCGCCCGGTCCACCCAGCCGGTATCGCGCGGTGCCGCCAGCCGATCGTTCTCCTTGCCGGCTGCCGGCTGCCGGCAGCCGGCAGCCGGCAGCCGGTGCGGGGACCGTTTCGGCGGATCCGGAGGGTCGAACGCCTCGGCCTCGACCCGCCCTGGCGGCATCGCCCGCCGCGCCGGTACGCTATCCATCCGCGATTTATTTTGTGTTTTCGCTGGCGTCACCGAAGGCGGGCTGGACGCGTACCGGCCGCACCTTTAAGGCGCGCCACGAGGCCGTGCGGACCAGTCCGTGGGGATTGGTATCGCCCATCGATCCATTGCTAACGAGACGTTGGTTCCTGCTATGTCGAAAAACAGTTCGACGCTGTTCATGGCACCCCTTGGCCGCATGACGTGCGCGGCCACTGGCGGATGTCGTCGAAGGTCGGCGTGAGGAGTACGGAGTCCATGACAGTCGTCGAAACCCCAGTGCTCAGCGGCTTCTCTCCCATTGCGGGCGCGGCCACCGCGGCGGGAGTGTCCGTGCCGGTCCCGAGGTCCGTGGGTTCGCGCGGCGCCCGGCCGGCGGTCGGCGGGGCGCGGTTGCTGGGTACCGGCGCCTACCGGCCCGCGGGCCGGCTGACCAGCGACGAGGTGGGCGGAAGGTTCGGCCGTACCGCGCAGTGGGTCGAGGCGCGGACCGGCTTCGCGGCCCGGGGGGTCGCCGCCGCGGACGAGACCGTGGGCGCGATGGCGCTCGCCGCGGCGCGCGACGCCCTCGACGACAGTGGGCTGCCCGCCGGAGCGGTCGACCTGGTGATGGTCGCGACCTGCAGCTCCCCGCCGCGCACCGGCGTTGTCGCCGCCGACGTCGCGAGCGGCCTTGGCGTGCCCGGCGCGGCGACCGTCGATCTCAACGCGGTCTGCGCCGGTTTCTGCTACGCCGTCGCGGCGGCGTCCGACTCGGTGCGCGCCGGCACCGCCCGCCACGCCGTCGTCGTCGGCGCCGAGCGGATGACCGACTACGTCGACCCGGCCGACTTGGGCACTTCGATCATCTTCGGGGATGGCGCCGGCGCGGTCGTCATCGGGCCGGCCGCCGCGGGCGCGGCCGGGGAGCCGGCCGCGATCGGCCCGGTGACGTGGGGGAGCGACGGCTCCCGCGCTTCGCTCATCCGGGTCGAGCCGGAGAACCAATGGATGCGGATGGAAGGACCCGCTGTCTTCCGCTGGGCCATCGAGACCGTCCACAAGATCGCGCTCGACGCCTGCGAGCGTGCGGGTGTCGCTCCGGCCGACCTGGCGGCCGTCGTGCCGCACCAGGCCAACCTCCGTATTGTCGACACCGTCGCCGAGAAGCTCGGCGCGGTCAGGGCCGTGGTCGCGCGTGACGGTGCCGGGGCGGGCAACACCTCGGCCGCCTCCATCCCGTTGGCCCTGCACCGGCTGCGCCGCGCCAGGGCGGTGCGGGCCGGTGACCTGGCGCTGCTCGTCGGTTACGGCGCCGGCCTCACCTGGGCGGCACAGGTGGTCCGCATCCCGTAGCACAGGTTGCTTGGCCGCGTCTGGCAGGTCTTTCATCTTCGTGTATCGGACTGCTACGGAATGCGTCTCTCCCCGCCAGAGAACTACGATGACGACCGGCGTCGTAGGCGCAGCCGCCACGATCGCGTCCCAGGCCACGATCGCGACGTAGATCGCGATTGAGGAGGAAGAGATACATGGGCAAGCTGGACGGCAAGGTCGCCTTCATCACCGGCGCCGGGCGGGGGCAGGGGCGTAGTCACGCCATCAAGCTCGCCAGCGAGGGTGCGGACATCATCGCGGTCGACATCTGCGAGGACATCCCGTCCGTCAACTACGAGATGGCGAGCGCCGAGGATCTGGCGCAGACCGTCAAGGAGGTCGAGGCGCTCGGCCGCGGCATCGTCGCCGTCAAGGCCGACGTGCGGATCAAGGAGCAGCTGAAGGCCGCGCTCGACCAGGGCATCGCCCGCTTCGGCAGGGTCGACATCGTCTGCGCGAACGCCGGCATCCTGCCGATGAACGACAACACCCTCATCGAGGGCTTCATCGACGGCATGGACGTCGACTTCGTCGGTGCGCACAACACGGTCGCCGTCGTCGCCCCGCACCTGCAGGCCGGTGCCTCCATCATCATCACCGGCTCCACCGCCGGGCTGATGAAGAACACCACCGAGGCAATGGGCAAGACGGGCGGCGTGGCGTACTCGTTCGCCAAGCGGCTGGTTTTCCAGTACGTCGAGACGCTCGCGCTGCAGCTGGCGCCGCACAACATCCGGCTGAACGCGGTTCACCCGACCAACGTCAACACCCGCCTGCTGCAGAACGACGACATCTACCGCTCGTTCCGTCCCGACCTCGTCGCCCAGGGCAAGACCCCGACCCGCGAGGACGCGGAGGCGGTCTTCCCCGGGATGCAGCCGATGCCGATCCCGTACATCGAGCCGGGAGACGTGTCGGCCCTGGTGCTGTTCCTGGCCAGCGAGGACTCCCGCTACATGACCGGCATCAACCTCCGGCTCGACGCCGGCTCGATGCTCAAGGGCGAACGCGCGATCTGACGGCGCGCGGGCAGTACGGCCCGGGGCGGTGCCCGGCACGGTAGAACGAACCGACCGTGCCGGGCACCGCCCCGCGTCGTTGCGACGGCCGGATGTCGTGACGACACGGGTCGGTGCGACGGCTGGATGGCTGGATATCTGGATGGACAGGCAAGATCGTGGTTGGATATAGTATCCGATCTGACGCCGTCGTCCGCCAGCTCAGGGAGCGCGCCGCATGGGTATCGAGATCGATCTGAAGGGCCGTCGGATCCTGGTCGTCGGGGCTTCGTCCGGTGTCGGCCGTTCGACCGCTCTCGCGATCGCCGCGCGCGGCGGTGAGATCGCCGTCGTCGGCCGGCGCGCCGCCCAGCTCGACGAGGTTGTCTCCACGGCCGGCGGCGGTGTCGCGATCCCCGCGGATCTGCACCGCGAGGACGACTGCGCCCGGATCGTCGAGACCGCGACGGCGACACTCGGCGGCTTGGACGCGGTGCTCTTCCCGGTAGGTGTCTCCCCGTTGGAGCTGATGGCCAGGCTGACCGCCGAGTCCTGGGGGAGCGCGTTCGCCACCAACGTCGTCGGCCCGGCACTGGTCACCGCCGCGGCCGTGAAGGCGCGGACCGAGCCCGGCCTGTTCCTCTATGTCTCCTCGGCCAACGTCGCCCAGCCGCTGCAGGGCCTCGGCGCCTACGGTGCCACCAAGGCCGCCCTGGAGCACACGGTCCGCACCTGGCGGCTGGAACACCCCGAGCACCGCTTCCTCCGGCTGACCATCGGCGCGACCACGCCGACCGACATCCACCGCGACTTCTCCGGTGACGTACTCAGCGAGGTCCTGCCGAAGTGGGCCGGCACCGGCGTCGTCACCGCCGAATTCATGCACGTCGACGACGTGGGGGTCGCCGTCGCCGAGCTGACCGCGTTCGCGCTCGCGCACCCGAAGATCGCCGTCGACGACGTCACCTTCAACCCGGCGAGCGCGCCGCTGGACGCCTCGACCCTGGGCCACCTGGGCCAGCGCGCCGCCGAAGGCGACCTGCTCGACGCGGAAGGGAAACTGCCGCTCTGACCGCCGGGGCCCCGCCGGCCCCGCGCCGATGCCCCACCCGACCGAGCTCGTCGGAGGTTGCCGTGACGGCAGGAACCCAGCACGCCCCGGATCCGGCGGCGCACGAACCGGCGGTGCACGACTCTGCGGCGCACGACCCGGCGGTACAGCGGCCGCTGGTCGCGACCGAGCTCCGGGACGGCTATGCGGTGCTGACGCTCGACGACCCGGCGCACCGCAACGCGCTGTCGCTGGAACTCTCCGACGCCCTTGCCGCCGCGGTCGCGGCGGTGCTGGGGGCGGGCGTGGGTGCGATCGTGCTGGCCGCGAGCCCGCCGGTGTTCTCCGCGGGCGGGAGCCTGGACGATCTGATCACCCCGAAGGCGCCGCTGCGCGACGTGTACGCCGGGATGCTCGCCATCGCGAACGCCTCGGTGCCGACGGTCGCGGCCGTCGGCGGCCCGGCCATCGGCGCCGGGGTGAACCTGCCGCTGGCCTGCGACGTCGTGCTGGCGTCGCCGTCGGCGACGTTCGACCCCCGCTTCCTCGACGTCGGTATTCACCCCGGCGGCGGCCATCTGTGGCGGCTGGCTCATCGGGTCGGGCCGCAGGGCGCCGCGGCGCTGGTGCTGTGCGGCGACCGGCTCACCGGCGAGGAGGCGGCGGCCGCCGGGCTCGCCTGGCGCTGCGTGCCGGACGGCGAGCTGATGGACCGGGCGTGCGCGCTGGCCGCCCGCGCCGGGGGCCGCCAGCGTGACCTGGTGGCGCGTACGAAGGAGACGCTGCGGGCGAGCCTCGCGGTCACGTCGTCTGACGACGCGGTCGAGCTGGAGCTGGCCGCTCAGGAGTGGTCGGTCGGCCGGCCCGGTTTCGCCGACCACGTCCGCGCCCTGCGCGACAGCCTGCGCGCGGCGAAGGCCGCCAGGACCGCCGAGGCGGACCGCCAGCGTCAGGGCGGCTGAGGCGGCACGCGAGGCCCGCCCGTCGGCTACAGCTGACGGGCCAGCAGCTCCCGGTGGTGCACCGGGTCGCCGAACAGCACCCGCGAGCTCTTCGCCCGTTTGAAATAGAGGTGGGCCGGGTGCTCCCAGGTGAAGCCGATGCCGCCGTGGATCTGGATGTTCTCGGCGGCGGCGTGCACATACGCGTCGGAGCAGTAGGCCTTGGCCAGGCTCGAGACCAGCGCGAGCTCCGGGTCGTCGGGCCGCTGCGCCGCCGCGGCGGCGGCGTAGGCCGCCGAGCGGGCCGACTCGACCTCGACGAGGACGTCCGCGCACTTGTGCTTGATCGCCTGGAACGATCCGATCGGCCGGCCGAACTGGACGCGGGTCTTGGCGTACTCGACGGCCATGTCCAGCGTCCGGCTCGCGCCGCCGACCTGCTCGGCGGCCAGCGCCACGATCGCCAGCCGCAGCGCCCGCTCGATGGCGGGCCAGGCGGCCCCCTCCGCGCCGACGAGCCGCCCGGGCACGCCGGCGAGGTCGAGGCGCGCCTGCCGGCGGGTCTGGTCCAGGGTCGCGAGGCCGGTGCGGCGCAGGCCGTCCGCGGCGCCGTCGACCGCGAAGAGGCTCACCCCGCCGCCGGTGCGGGCGGCGACCAGCACCAGCTCGGCGGTGGCGCCGTCCAGCACGAACATCTTGGTGCCCGTCAGCCGCCAGCCGTCGGCGCCGTGCTCGGCCGTCGCCGTCACCGACGACTCCTCCCAGCGGCCGTCGGCCTCGGTGACCGCGAGTGTCGCGACGGTCCCGGACGCGACCCGCGGCAGCAGGTCGGCCGCCGCGGCGTCGTCGCCGGTGGCGAGCAGCGCCTGCGCGGCGGCGACCGTGGCCAGGTGGGGCGCGCAGAGCAGCGCGGCGCCGCTCTCCTCGAAGACGACGCCGATCTCGGCGAAGCCATAGCCGACGCCGCCGAGCTCCTCCGGTATGCCCAGGCCCAGTACGCCGAGGTCCTCGGCCAGGCCGCGCCACACGGCCGGGTCCCAGCCGGCGGGCGTGGCCATGGCCGCGCGCACCGCCTCCTCGCCCGCGACGTCCGCGAGGAACTCGCGCACCACCCCACGCAACTGCTCGCGTTCCTCGCTGAATGGCACGCTCACTGCGTCTCGAGTTCGCTCCGTTGCCGCACTCGCTTCGCGGCCATCCTCGTCCCTCGGACGACCACTCCGCTCGCTTGCTCCTGCGCTCACATAGACCTCCCGAACGCCTTCCTCGACGCCTACGGATCCCGCGACGCCTACGGATCCCGCGACGTTCGCGGGATCCGTGCCTACAGCCTGCTTGCGCTGCCCGTGCTGTTCGCGGACCGGTGCCTACAGGTCCGTCCAGCCCTCGTGACGGTCGGCGCGGCTGGGCTGGCGCCCGATGCGCATCGGCGACAGCGGCGCGTCGCGCATCAGGAAACGGCCGGACGACTCGCTGACCTCGCGCAGCCGCTTGCTCCAGCGGTTCACCGCCTCGCCACCGAAGGTGGCCGCCTTCTCGAGTTCCGCCCAGGCCTGCATGCTCTCGATGGCCCACAGCAGCAGGCACTCGGAGTCGTCGGCCAGCGCGGTGCGGAACGCGCCGACGAGCTTCCATCCGAACGACGCGTACACCGGCGCCGCCTCGTCGGCGGCGATCTCCAGGAAGTCGCTGGCGGTTCCGCGCGGGACCTTGACCAGCTCGTGCGCGTACACGTCGCCGCGCACGCCGTCGGCGCACAGCTGCTCGATGGTCGGTGCCCAGGGCGCCGGGACGACGATCCGGTCAAGGCCGCCGCTGCGGTAGCCGGACGCCTCCTGCCACCACTTCGCGAGCTTCGGGTCCTGGAAGGCGGCGGACTTCGTCTCGTGCTCGAGACCGGCGGCGAGACCGTCGAAGCCGTCCTCCTCCCACATGTTGATCACCTGCGGCCAGCGCCCCGTCGTGCCGATCACGCCCCAGACGCCGTAGCAGAGCTGGTTGCGCTCCTCCTGGGCGATCGGGCTCCAGTTCGCGGTCATGTGGTGGATGTAGTTCGCCCGGTTTGTACCCAGGATGTCGATGAACTCGTGGGTGTAGACCTTGGTGTTCGCCGTGGTGGTGTTCGCCGTCACACGCAGATTGTATATAACATACCTTTCATCATCGGAAGGGCTGAGGAGGGGGCATGACGGTCGGTGACTGGCTGCGCCGCCAGGGCCTCCGGCACGTGGTCGAGATGCCCGGCGGCCCGCGCGGCGGCGGCGCCGGGCGCGTGGTTCCCGGCATCCGGGCCGTGCCCGCGCCGGACCTCGACTGCGCGCTCGCGCTCGCCGAGGCCGAGGGAACGATGGGCGCGGGTCTCGGCGCCCTGTGGGACGGCGACGTGCTGACCCTGTTCTCGCGGCGGGTGGACCCCGGCGAGCCGGCGACCGCCCGCTCGGCGCCGGAGCTCGCGGCCGCCGTGTCGCGGGCAAGGAAGGCGGGCGCCGGCGCGGTGGCGGTCCACCTCGACTTCGACCTGACGGCCGACCCGGAGCCGCCCGTGGCCGGCACCCCCGCGACGGCGCTCATGGACCGGGGCCTCGCCCCGAGGCTGCCGGGCGCGGCTTGCCGGCCGGGCGCCGCGGGGCCGCTGGAAGTAGACCTGGTGCTCGCCGGGCACGGCGTCGTCCGGGCGGGCGCGGCGCGGGCCCTAGCGGAGCTCGCCGCGCGCGGCGGCCTCGGCGTCCTCAACGTCTTCACCGCCAAGGGCGTGTTCCGCTGGGACAGCCCGCATCACCTCGGCACCGGGTTCCTGCAGGAGCGCGACCTCGCGCTCGCCGGCGCGTACCCGGACGCGGTGGTCGTCACCGTCGGGCTGGACGCCGACGAGTGCGCGCCCGCGCTGTTCGCCGCCGCCGGCGTCGACCCCGCGCGGCTGGTCATCGTCGACCCCGCCGACCTGCCGGCCGCCGCGGCGACGATGCGGGCGCGGGTTCCCGTCACCGAGGGCGGCCCGCGTCCCGCGCTCTACCGGGAGCTCGCCGCCGTCGCCGGCCCTCTGTACGCGGCCACCGGCGCGCCGTTGAACCCGGCGTGCGCGGCGGCCGACCTCGCCGCGGTCCTGCCCGAGGGCGGCTCCGTGTGGACCGAGCCGGGCCCGGCGGCGCACTGGATCGGCCGGACGTTCTCGACGGTCCGGCTCGGCAGCGTCCGGGTGCCGGCGGCTGGGCGGGACGGCGTGGCGATCGCCGGCGCGCTGTCCGCCGCCCTCGCCGGTGACGGCATCGGCGTGGCCGTGGTCGACCACCCGCCTCACGCTGGTGTCGCGGCCGCCTGCCTGGACTGGGCCGGGCGCCTCGGCATCCGGCTCGTCGTCGAGGTCTGGGGCGAGCGCGGCGTGCCCCGATCGTCCGCCCAGCACCGGGAATGGCTCGTCGACGCGCTCGCCACCCCGGGTGTGCGCGTCCTTGAGTTACCGGTCGACTACACCGCCACCCAGGAACTGGTCGCCGCCGCCGGCCCGTTGGTCGCCTGGACTGTCAGCCCGTCGGCTGGTCCCATGTGATGCGGACTACTTGCCGATGGGCGGCATATTGGATGCAATCAGTTGTCAAGAGGACACGTTGCCTCTGACGTACTTGCTTGTGAGCGGAGGCTCGGCATGAACGCGGAAGACCTCATCCTGATCAGCGTCGACGACCATCTTGTCGAACCGCCGGACATGTTCCAGGGGCGCCTGCCGGCGAGGTTCGCCGACGCGGCGCCGAAGGTCCTCCACCGCGAGGACGGCTCCGATGTGTGGACGTTCAACGGTTCGATCATCCCGAACGTCGGGCTGAACGCGGTGGCCGGCCGGCCGAAGGAGGAGTACGGCGTCGAGCCGACAGCCTTCGACGAGATGCGTCCCGGCTGTTTTGACATCCACGAGCGCGTCAAGGACATGAGCGCCGCCGGCGTGCTCGGTTCCATGTGCTTCCCCTCGTTCCCAGGCTTCTCCGCCCGGCTGTTCTCCGCGGCGGACGACAAGGACCTGGCGCTGTCGGTCGTCCAGGCCTACAACGACTGGCACGTCGACGAGTGGTGCGGCGCCTACCCCGGCCGGTTCATCCCGATGGGCCTGCCGGTCCTGTGGGACCCGGAGCTCGCCGCCAAGGAGGTCCACCGGCTCGCGGCCAAGGGCTGCCACTCGATCACCTTCACCGAGAACCCGGCGACCCTGGGCCTCCCCAGCTTCCACGACGCGTACTGGGACCCGCTGTGGAAGGCGCTGGTCGACACCGACACGGTGCTCTCGATCCACCTCGGCTCGTCCGGCAAGCTCACGTTCACAGCGCCTGACGCCCCGATGGACGTCCTGATCACCCTGCAGCCGATGAACATCTGCAGCGCCGCGGCCGACCTGCTCTGGTCCCGGGTGCTCAAGGAGTTCCCGACGATCAAGATCGCCCTGTCCGAGGGCGGCACCGGGTGGATCCCGTACTTCCTCGAGCGCCTCGACCGGACCTACGACATGCACCACCTGTGGACCGGCCAGAACTTCGGCGGGAAGCTGCCGAGCGAGGTCTTCCGGGAACACTTCCTCACCTGCTTCATCGAGGACCCGGTCGGCGTCGAGCTGCGCCACAAGATCGGTATCGACAACATCGCGTGGGAGTGCGACTACCCGCACTCGGACTCCAGCTGGCCGTGGCCGGGCGAGGAACTGCTCAAGTCCGCACCGGGCGTGCCGGTCGACGACATCAACAAGATGTCCTACGAGAACGCGATGCGGTGGTACTCCTTCGATCCGTTCGCGCACCGGCCGAAGGAGGCCTCCACTGTCGGCGCGCTGCGCGCCGAGGTCGCCGGGCACGATGTGGAGATCCGCCCGTTCGACAAGGGCCGCTTCGAGATCAAGCACGAGGGCATCTCCCTCGCCGAGATGGCCTCGAAGGCCACTGCCTGACGCTGTTTCATCCCGGCCGCCGACGGTCGTCCGCCTCGCGCGGGCGGCCGTCGTCGGCGGCATCCTGACCCCTGGCATGGGCACCGGGCGTACGAGGCTTCCCGTCGTCGCGGGTCCTTCGCCTGGGCTGACCCGCGAGAAGAAAGCGGTTGATCGGGTGAGCGGCACGGCGGAAAGCCCGCGGACCGATGGCGTGTACGCGGGTCCGCCCGCGGCCGACTGGGACGCGCGCACCTTCTGGGAGCTGGTCGAGCGCCGGGCGGCGGCCACGCCCGACACCGAGCTGCTCCTCGACGACCTCGGCCGCAGCCTGACCGCCGCGCAGTACAGGCGCGCCGCCGAGCGGGTCGCGGCGGCGCTCGCGGCCCGCGGGATCGGCGTCGGCACCGTGGTGAGCTGGCAGCTGCCGACGACCCTGGAGTCGGCGGTGCTCATGGCCGCGCTCGCCCGCGTCGGCGCCACCCAGAACCCGATCATCCCGACGCTGCGCGAACGCGAGGTCGCCTACGTCACCGCGAAGGCGGCGACCTCGCTGTTTGTCACCGTGCCGCGCTGGCGTGGCTGCGACCACGAGGCGATGATCTCCTCGATCAGCGCCGCGCGCGCCGGCACCGGCGCGCCCGCCATCGACGTGCTGCTCGTCGACCACCGCGCGGCCGCGGCCGGCGCGCCCGGCGCCACGGCGGCGGGCGACCGCCTTGCCCTGCCGATGGTCGACGACTCCGAGCCGATCCCACCCCCGGCGCCGCCGGCCGGGCCGGGGGAGGCCCGCTGGATCTACACCACCTCGGGTACCACCGCGGACCCGAAGGGTGTGCTGCACACAGACGTCTCAGTGTCGGTCGCGGCGCGCGGCAGCGTCTCCGGCGTCGCCTCGACGCCCGCCGACCTCTACCCGATCGCGTTCCCCATCGCCCACATCGGCGGCGCCGTCATGCTCTCCGCGTCGCTGCTGTCCGGGATGAGGCTGCTGCTGCTCGACAGCTTCGACCCCGAGGCGTCCCCGCGGACGATGGCGGCGCTCGGGGCGACCTTCCTCGGCTCGGCCCTGCCGTTCCTGCGGGCGTACATCGCCGCCCAGTCCGCCGACCGCACGAAGGACCCGGACGCGGTGCTCTTCCCGAAGCTGCGGGCGGCGTTCAGCGGCGGCGCGCCCAAGCCCCCCGGACTGCATGCCGAGGTCGCCCGTGAGCTCGGCGGCCGTGGTGTGCTCTCCAGCTGGGGCATGACCGAGTTCCCGCTGGCGACGCACGCGCGCCTCGACGACACCGACGACGAGCTCACCGTCACCGAGGGCCGCCCCGCCCCGGGCGTCGAGCTGCGGGTGATCGCGTTCGACGGCACCCCGTGCCCGCCCGGCGAGGAGGGCGAGCTGCTGGTCCGAGGCGCACAGCTCTTCTCCGGCTACCTCGGCGTCCCCGCCGCCGAGACCGCCGGCCTCTTCGACGCCGACGGCTTCTTCCGCACCGGCGACCTCGGCGTCGTCGGCCCGCGCGGCCACGTCCGCATCACCGGCCGCCGCAAGGACGTCATCATCCGCAACGCGGAGAACATCGCGGCGCCCGAGGTCGAGGACATCCTCGCCACCCACCCGTCCGTCGCCGAGGTCGCCGTCATCGGCCTCCCCGACGACCGCACCGGCGAACGCTGCTGCGCCGTCATCCGCCTGGCCGAGGGCGCCGCGCCCGTCACCCTCGCAGACCTGGCCACCCATGCCTCGGCCGCGGGCCTGGCGAAGTTCAAGCTCCCCGAGCAGCTCGAGATCGTCGACGACCTCCCCCGCACCGACATGGGCAAGGTAGCCAAGAACGCCCTCCGCCGGCGCTACGTGCCCTGACCCTTCGCCTGTCGATGTGCGCGTCCGTGCACATCAGCCGCTCTGTGCGCGTACGTGCGCAGAGCCCGGTTGGGTGGCCTGCCGCCCGGGACCGTGTGGCCGCACCGCCATGTCGTATTTCCGCGAGACCTGGCGCCGGGCGGCGGGCACGCTGGACGGGTGGACATGGACGTTGAGCGGTGTGTGCGAGCTGTTCAGGCGCGGGACGAGCGCTTCGACGGCTGGTTCTTCACCGCCGTGCTCACCACCGGGATCTACTGCCGCCCCAGCTGCCCGGCGACGCCGCCGAAGCCCGAGAACATGCGGTTCTTCCCGAGCGCCGCGGCGGCGCAGCAGGCGGGCTTCCGGGCCTGCAAGCGCTGCCGGCCGGGCGCCGTGCCGGGCTCGCCGCAGTGGAACGAGCGCGCCGACCTCGTCGCCCGCGCGATGCGGCTGATCGCGGACGGGCTGGTCGACCGCGAGGGTGTGCCGGGGCTCGCCGCCCGGCTCGGTTACAGCGTTCGCCAGCTCGAACGGCAGCTGATGGCCGAGCTGGGCGCGGGGCCGCTCGCCCTGGCCCGCGCGCAGCGCGCGCAGACCGCGCGCCTGCTGATCGAGACCACGAAACTGCCGATGGCCGACCTGGCGTACGCGGCGGGCTTCGCCAGCGTGCGCGCCTTCAACGAGACGGTCCAGGAGGTCTTCGCGGTCTCGCCGAGCGAGCTGCGGACGCGGGCGAAGGCCGTCGACGAGCCAGGAGCACCGGGCACCAGAACAGCCGGCACCAGAACGGCCGGAACCAGAACGGCCGGCACCATCGTCGTGCGGCTCCCGTTCCGGCGGCCGCTGTGCCCGGACAACCTGTTCGGCCACCTCGCGGCCACGGCGGTGCCGGGGATCGAGGAATGGCGCGACGGTGCGTACCGCCGGACGCTGCGGCTCCCACACGGACACGCCGTCGCGGCGCTGCGCCCGGCGCCGGAGCACATCGAGTGCCGGCTGGCCCTGTCCGACCTGCGCGACCTGACGACCGCGATCAACCGGTGCCGGTGGCTGCTGGACCTGGACGCGGACCCGGTCGCGATCGACGCCCAGCTCGGCGCCGACGAGGTACTGGCTCCGCTGGTCGCGAAGAACCCAGGCCGGCGGGTCCCGCGTACCACCGACCCGGCGGAGCTCGCGATCCGCGCGGTGCTTGGCCAGCAGGTGTCGACGGCCGCCGCGCGAACGCTCGCCGCGCGGCTGGTGACCGCGCACGGCGAGCCCGCCCGGGACGCCGACGGCGGGCTGACCCACCTGTTCCCGACCACGTCGGCGCTGGCCGAGCTGGATCCGGAGACGCTGGCGATGCCCCGGTCCCGGCGGGCGAGCGTGCGCGCGCTGGTCACCGCCCTCGCGACGGGGGACCTGGAGCTGGACGTCGGCGGCGACTGGGAGCGGGCCAGGGCCCAGCTCGCGGCGGTGCCGGGCGTCGGGCCCTGGACGGTCGACCTGGTCGCCATGCGCGCGCTCGGCGATCCCGACGCGTTCGTCGCCACGGATCTCGGCGTGCGGCGCGCGGCGGCCGATCTCGGCCTGCCGTCGACGCCCGCGGCGCTGACGAAGCGCGCGGCGCCCTGGCGGCCGTGGCGCGCCTACGCGGTCCAGTACCTCTGGGCGACCAGCGACCACCCCATCAACCGGCTTCCATCCGACTGACCCATCCGACTGACCCACAGGAGAGAAGATGCGTGCCCAGCAGTCAGAACACGTGACCCACACGGTGATCGACAGCCCGGTCGGGGATCTCACCCTGGTCGCCGTCGACGGCGTGCTCGCCGGCCTGTACATGGAGCAGCAGCGGCACCGTCCCGGGCCGGAGACGTTCGGCGATCGCGACCCGGCCGCGTTCGGCGACGTCGTCGCCCAGCTGCGGGCGTACTTCGACGGGGCGCTGACGGCCTTCGACCTGCCACTGGCCCCGCGAGGGACCGAGTTCCAGCGCGCAGTGTGGGCCGGGCTGCGCGAGATCCCCTACGGGCGGACCATCTCGTACGGCGAGCTGGCCGACCGCGTCGGCCGGCCGGGCGCGGCGCGCGCCGTCGGCCTCGCGAACGGCCGCAACCCGATCGGCATCATCGTGCCGTGCCACCGCGTCGTCGGGTCCGCCGGCGACCTCACCGGCTACGGCGGCGGCCTAGACCGCAAGCGGCACCTGCTGGCGCTCGAGGCGAGCCGCGCCCCGGCCGCGGTTGGGGCAGGAGACGTGCGCCGCACGTTGTGGTGAGTCCTCGCCGAACGGGTCAACCGACCGGGTGAGGCGGGTCCGGGGCGACCGAACGGCCGCCCCGGACCCGGGTGAGCTGATTGCCTACTCTGCCGGTTGCCTACTCTGCCGGTTGCCTACTCCGCCGGCGGTGGAGTGAGGAGGCCGGCCTCATGGAGATAGGCGACGACCTGGTTGGCACTGGTCTCGGCGGAGACCGCGCCGGAGGCATCGAGGTGGAGCTCGGGGTGGATGGGGGGTTCGTAGGGGGAGTCGATGCCGGTGAAGTTGGTGAGCTCGCCGCGGCGGGCCTTGGCGTAGAGGCCCTTGCGGTCGCGGGTTTCGGCGACGTCGAGGGGGGTGTCGACGAAGACCTCGATGAACTCGCCGTCGGCGAGCAGGTCGCGGGCGAGCTGCCGTTCGGCGCGGAACGGGGAGATGAACGACGTCAGGACGATGAGGCCGGCGTCGACCATCAGTCTGGCGACCTCGCCGATGCGGCGGATGTTCTCCACCCGGTCGGCTTCGGTGAAGCCGAGGTCCTTGTTCAGGCCGTGGCGGACGTTGTCGCCGTCGAGGAGATAAGTGTGGTGGCCCTGGTCGTGGAGTTTCTTCTCGACGAGGTTGGCGATGGTGGACTTGCCGGCGCCGGACAGGCCGGTGAACCAGACGACCGCCGGGCGCTGGCCCTTGGCCGCGGCCCGCGCTGCCTTGTTGACCTCGACGGCCTGCCAGTGGATGTTGTCGGACCGGCGTAGGGCGAAGTGCAACAGGCCGGCGGCGACGGTGGCGTTGGTGAACCGGTCGATGAGGATGAACCCGCCCATGTCGCGGTTCACCGTGTAGGGGTCGAACGCGATCCGCCGGTCCAGGTTGAGATTGGCGACGCCGATCTCGTTGAGTTCGAGGGTGCGGGCGGCGGTGTGTTCGAGGGTGTTGACGTTGACCTTGTACTTCGGCTGGGCGACGGTCGCGCCGACGGTGCGGGTGCCGAGTTTGAGCAGGTAGGGCCGGCCGGGCAGCATCGGCTCGTCGCTCATCCAGACGAGGTGGCACTCGAACTGGTCGGCGACGGCCGGCGGGTCGCCCGCGGCGGCGAGCACGTCGCCACGGGAGACGTCCACCTCGTCGGCGAGGGTGATCGTGACGGACTGGCCGGCGATGGCCTCGGGCAGGTCGCCGTCGGCGGTGACGATCCGCTCGACGGTGCTCTCGGTGCCCGACGGGACGATGCGGACCCGGTCGCCGGGGCGGACCGTGCCGCCGGTGACCTGGCCGGAGAAGCCGCGGAAGTCCAGGTCGGGCCGGTTGACCCACTGGACCGGCAGGCGGAACGGGCCGGTGTCCAGGTCGTCGGTGACCTGCACGGTCTCCAGGTGCCCGACCAGGGTCGGGCCGGTGTACCACGAGATGTTCGGACTCGGCTCGGTGATGTTGTCGCCGCGCAGCGCCGACAGCGGTATGCAGACGATGTCGGTCAGCCCGATCTGCTCCGCGAACGCGCGGTAGTCGGCCTCGATGGCGTCGAAGACGTCCTTCGAGTAGTCGACGAGGTCGAGCTTGTTCACGGCGAGCACGACGTGGCGGATGCCGAGCAGGGAGACCAGGTAGCTGTGGCGGCGGGTCTGGGTGAGCACGCCCTTGCGGGCGTCGATCAAAATCACCGCGAGGTCGGCGGTGGAGGCGCCGGTGACCATGTTGCGGGTGTACTGCTCGTGGCCCGGGGTGTCGGCGACGATGAACTTACGGTGCTCGGTGGAGAAGAACCGGTAGGCGACGTCGATCGTGATGCCCTGCTCGCGCTCGGCCGCCAGGCCGTCGACGAGCAGCGCGAAGTCGAGCTCACCGCCCTGCGTGCCGACCTTCTTCGAGTCGGACTCCAGCGCGGCGAGGTGGTCGGAGAACACCAGTTTCGCGTCGTACAGCAGCCGGCCGATCAGCGTGCTCTTGCCGTCATCCACGCTGCCGCAGGTGATGAACCGCAGCATCGACTTGTTCTCGTGCTGGCGTAGGTACTCGTCGATGTCGGTGGCGACGAGGTCGCCCGCCGCGTGCGCCATGCTGCCTCCTGCTGGAAGGCCTCCGAGCGTGCGAAGGAAAAGCATTTTCGCACGCTCTTCGGCCGGGCTCCCTGTTGAAATGCCTCCGGGCATGCGAAGGAAAAGCATTTTCGCATGCCCTTTGGCGGGGTCAGAAGTACCCCTCCTGCTTCTTCTTCTCCATCGACCCGGACGAGTCGTGGTCGATGACCCGGCCCTGGCGTTCCGAGCTGGTCGTGAGCAGCATCTCCTGGATGATCTCGGGCAGCGTCGTCGCCGAGCTCTCCACCGCCCCGGTCAGCGGGTAGCAGCCGAGCGTGCGGAACCGGACCTCGCGCTGCTCGGGCACCTCGCCCGGTGCCAGCCGCATCCGCTCGTCATCCACCATGATCAGTGCGCCGTCGCGCTCGACGACCGGTCGCGGCGCGGCGTAGTACAGCGGGACGATCGGGATGTTCTCGTGATGGATGTAAAGCCAGATATCCAGCTCGGTCCAGTTCGACAGCGGGAACACCCGCACGCTCTGCCCCGGCGCCTTGCGGGCGTTGTAGAGCCGCCACAGCTCGGGGCGCTGCTGCTTGGGGTCCCAGCGATGCGCCGTGGAGCGGATCGAGAAGACCCGTTCCTTCGCCCGGGACTTCTCCTCGTCGCGGCGCGCCCCACCGAACGCCAGGTCGAAGCCGTACTTGTCCAGCGCCTGCTTCAACCCCTCGGTCTTCCACACATCGGTATGCACCGCCGAGCCGTGGTCGAACGGGTTGATGCCCTGCGCGAGCGCGTCGGGGTTCTGGTGGACCAGCAGATCCAGACCCAGGTCCGCGACCAGTCCGTCCCGGAAGGCGTACATGGCGTTGAACTTCCACGTCGTGTCGACGTGCAGCAGCGGGAACGGCGGTTTCGACGGGTAGAACGCCTTCATCGCCAGGTGCAGCATCACCGAGCTGTCCTTGCCCGCCGAGTACAGCATCACCGGCCGCTCGCTCTCCGAGACGGCCTCCCGGAAGATCTGGATGCTTTCCGCCTCCAGACGCTGCAGGTGGCTGAGGCGGGTGGTGCCTGGGAGCAGGTCCCGGGCACCGCCGCCGGTCGGCGCGCTCATGACCACTCGATCTGGTCGCGTACGGTAGACCGCTCGAGCATGCCGTAGGTCTCCTCTCCGTCCCACGTATACCTGCACTCGCCCTGGAACAGCACCGGGAAGTTGGGCAGTTCCGGCCGATGGACCGTGTCGTGGGTGGTGTTCACGGTCACGCCTTCGATACGGGTGATGCCGAGTTCGGACTCGAACACGACGGGGACGGGATCGCCCGACGGTACCAGCCGGCGCAGCCAGGGGGCCTCGACAACGCGGGCCGGAATGAGCTTCTCCTCACCCAGGAACAGGTAGCCCTCGTTGAACACCTCGCGGCCGTCCGGACGCGGTGGGTAGGTGATGTAGCCGAAGGCCTTGCCGCTGGGGAACACCGCGGACTGCCAGGTGTGGCCGCGGAACCCCTCCAGATGACGGACGCCCTGTCGCTTGATGCGCAGGCCGCTGCCGGTAAAGGTCTTCTCCTCGCCCGGTACCCGGACGACACCGGTCGCGGCGAACAACTGCTCGATGCGCGGCCCGTGGCCCATCATGTCGCCGTCGGAGGTGTTCGCGAGGCGCTCGGCCGCGTCGGGCAGCAGCGCTCCCTGCTCCCACGGCGGCGCGGCCATCGTCGTCTCGACCTCGACGCGCAGGTTCACCGTCGGGCCGTCCTGCCTGCCCTCGACGAGTGCCTGGGAGGTCGTCTCGACGGCCGGGCCGTCGTAGGTCATCCGCCACGTCCGGTAGGGCTCGAGGACCTCGAACGCGAGCCCGCCCGCGCCGAGGATCGCCGGCTGGCCGGCCGCGTTGAACGGTGAGTGCGCCGGGCCGGCGCCGCGCAGCCGATACACCCGGCCGTCGGCGAACACCACGTTGAACGTGACGAGGTGCGTGTCCCAGTTGGCCGCGACGGCCTCGATCCCGAACCGGGGCAGGCCGATCTCGCCCTTGTCGTCGGTGACCCAGAAGCTGGCCGAGTCCCGCATGTCGGGGTTGTCCGGCCGGGAGGGAAAGAAGTACTCCCGATCGATGGGCAGGCCACCGGAGAGGTCGATCGCCATGGAGATCGTGTCCTTCCTAACTTGCGTCGTGAGGCCGGAGGCCCCCGCCGGCGGGACTGGTGGCGCTGGCTGGCGCGTCGGTGGGATGGGTGGGGACGGTGCCCGGGCGGGAGGTCCAACGCGCCGCCCGGTCGATGTACTCCGCGAACCGTGGCCGGATCGCGTCGAGGTCGAGGCCGTAGTCGGCCGGGTCGGCGTGCTTGACGCGCACGCGGTCCTCCGAGTTCTCCTTCCACCACCGGCGCATGTTCTCCTCGAACGCCGGGGTGGCGGGCGCACCCAGCCAGTCGTAGAGGCCACGGATCTCGCCGATCGGGTCGCGCTGCATGGCGCGGAAGTCGATGTCGTAGAACCGGTGGGAGTTGCCGTTGTCGCGGAACGCCAGCGTCCGGGCCATCCCGGTGGCGAGCACCGTGGTGTTGATCGCGCCGATGTAGTGCTTGTCGACGGTGTCGTTGAACCGCAGCGCGACGTTGGAGTAGACGTCGCAGACCGAGACCAGGACCTCGGTCGGGTCGCGGTGGGTCATCACGAACCTCGCGTCGGGGAAGGCCTTGTCGATGTCGACCAGGTGGGCGAGGTGGTTGGGGTTCTTCAGCCGCCAGGGCTTCGCGGGCCGGCCCCACTGCAGGTACTTCAGCGCCCGGCGCATGTACTGGAACGTCTCGGTGAGGTCCGCGTCGAGCAGCCACTCGGCGTACGAGGGGACGCGGGCGAAGCACTCGAAGTAGTGCACCTTGAAGTCCAGGAGCATCAGCTCGTGGCATTCCTGCGGGCCGTCGGGGAAGGATGGGACGAGAGCCTTGTCGAGCTCGGTGCGCCGGGACTGGATCTCGATCTGGCGCAGCAGCCGCGGGTCCGGGGACTCCGTCACCGACGCCGGCGGTGGCACGAGCTCGGCGGCTTCCCAGCGGTGCAGGTAACGGATGTCCGGGTCCTCGGCGAGCAGCCCCGCCAGCGCGGTCGAGCCGGTCCGGGGCAGGCCGAGGGCGATGAGCGGCCCGATGATCGGCGCGTCGTCGGTCTCGGGGTGGTCCTTGTACCATTGCTCGATATACAGACGGGTCCTGAGGGCCCCGACCATCAGGCGGCTCAGCGCGGCCTGGCCGGTCGCGCTGAGCTGTGCCTCGGTCTCCAACGCGTGGGTGACCCGCTCCAGGCCCTCGCGGAACGAATCACCGCCGAAATCGTCGAGGCCGGTCGAGGCACGCGCCTCGTCGATGAGGCTGTCAGCTAATCGCACGTGAGCGCTCCCTTCTCGCGACCCACACCCCCGGGTAGGTGGCCGGTGCCGCGAGGGTGGGTGGGGACCGTGTATGGGTGAGAACAGTCGGCCGGCTGGCCCGGCCTATTTCATGACAGTAGAGTGCCATGAATACCGGCGTCCCGGCAACACCCGATGAGGAGGCGAGCGGGCAGGTGGGTGAGCACCGTCTCGATGGGCCACCGGAGACGACGCCCGACACGGAGCCCCACGACGTCGGCGACGACGCGGCGGGGGACAACGCGGCGTTCGATGACGCGGCGGCCGAGGACGCGGGCGACGCGGCGGGCCACGGACGCCGTCGCTATGACAGCCCGCTGCGGCGCGAGCGCGCGGCGCGGACCCGGGAGCGCATTCTCGCCGCGGGGTCCGAGCTGGTGCACGAGTTCACCACGTGGGACTGGAAGGGCCTCACCTTCCGCGCCGTCGCGGAGCGCGCCGGCGTGGGGGAGCGCACCGTCTACCGGTACTTCGCCACCGAGCGGGAGCTGCACGACGCCGTCATGCGCAGCCTCGGCGAGGAGTCCGGGATCAGCTACGAGGGGCTCAGCCTCGATCGGATGGGCCCGATCAGCGCGCGGCTGTTCGCGACCCTGCCGTCATACGCGGTCGCGCGCTGGGGCGACGAGACACCGTCCCAGCCGACACTGGTGGAAGCGGACGTGGTCCGCCGTGAGGCCGTGATCGGCGCGGTCGCGGGGCCGGCCGCCGACTGGACCGACGAGGAACGGCGGATGGCCGCGGCCATGCTCGACGTGCTGTGGAGCGTGCAGTCCTACCAGCGGCTGCTCGCCGCCTGGCAGCTCGACGGCGAGCAGGCGACCAGGGCGATCACCTGGGCGATCGGGGTGCTGGCCGACGCGATCCGCGAGGGCCGCAGACCGCCGCCGCCCACCGCGGTGTGAGCGAATCCGAACGGTCCTACAGCGTGCGGAACAGTCCGCCGTCGGCGAGGATCTGGGCGCCGTTGATGTAGCCGGACGCGTCGCTCGCCAGGAAGACGCAGACGCCGACCAGATCCTCCGGGACGCCGATGCGCCCCATCGGGTTCATCTCAGCCGCGCGGCGCTGCGCCTCGGCGCCCCACGCCTTGGAGATGTCGGTGTCGAACGCGCCCGGCAGCACCAGGTTCGCGCGCACCTTCGGCGCCCACTGGCCGGCCAGCCCCAGCGTGAGCGCGTTCAGCCCGGCTTTCGCCATGGCGTAGGGAAGGTCCTCCGGGCCTGGCCGCAGCGAGCCGGCGGTGGTGACGTTGATGATCGATCCACCGTCGCCGGCCGCCATCCGCTCGCCGACGAGCGCGGACAGCCGGAACGGCCCGCTCGCGTTGACGGCGTGCACCTTGTCGTAGAGCTCGCGGGTGACCGTGGAGAGCTTCTCGTACAGCGGTGACATGCCGGCGTTGTTGACCAGCACGTCGACCTTGCCGAACTCGGCGTAGACGGTCTCGACGAGCCGGTCGCAGTCGTCCCAGCTGCCGACGTGGCAGGCGACGGGAAGCGCGCGTCGGCCGGTGGCGGCCTCGATCTCCTTGGCCGCCTTCTCGCACGCCTCGAGCTTGCGGCTGGCGATGACGATGTCCGCGCCGGCGGCCGCCAGGCCCTCGGCCACCGCCCGGCCGATGCCCCGGCTGCCGCCGGTGACGATCGCGACCCGGCCGGTCAGGTCGAAAAGCTCCGCGGGAGTCTTCATCAGGCGCCCTCCGTCCGAATCGTTGTCAACGTCGAAGTCAATCCTTGTCTCACCGGCCGTTCGGGCGCCATGCCACGAGGCGGCGACGTGGCGTGACCCGGGCCACTTTCGGGCCGCCCACGAAAATATAGTTGACCTGGTCCGCCGTCCACGGTGAGTCGGGCCAGAGCGGACCTACCGATGGCGTGTAGGGCGCGAGTAGGTAAGGCTGGGTGTGGGGTCGCTGGCCTGGGTCGGTGATCCGCGAAGCCGGGCTGAGGGGAGCCCGTCTCGCTATACAGTTGACCCGGTCACGGCGGTGCGGTGTCCGGGCTGTCGACACCTCAGGAGGACCAGTGGCGGACGAGCTTGGCGCGGGCGGTCTGCGGTTCGAGCGGGACGGCGCCCTCGCGTGGCTGTACATCGACCGGCCGCACGCGCGTAACGCCTTCACCCCGGCCATGTACTTCGGCATCAAGAAGGCCGTGCACCTGGTCAACTCCGACCCGGATCTGGCCGCCCTCATCATCACGGGCACCGGCGACGTCTTCGCCCCCGGCGGTGACCTGGCCGGCCGCAGCGACCCGGGCGACGAGCCGACCCCGAACATCGGCGCCCACATGCTGCCGTTCCTGACCATCCGCGACAGCACCGCGCCGGTGATCGCGGCCGTCAACGGCATCTGCCAGGCCGGCGGGCTGCTGATCGCGATGATGTCCGACATCTGCGTGGCCAGCGACCGCGCGACCTTCCGGGTGCCCGAGCTGCTGCGCGGTATCCCGGACGCGACCTACGCCGCCACCCTGCCGGCGCACGTCGGCATCGCGGTCGCCCGTGACCTGCTCCTCTCGGCCCGCAAGTTCGACGCGGCCGAGGCCCAGCGGATCGGCCTGATCTCCCGGGTCGTCCCGCACGAGCAGCTGCGCGACGAGGCGGTCGACGCGGCCAAGCAGGTGCTGCGGACACCGCCGATGGCCCGCATGCACGTCAAGCGGATGCTCAACGAGCGCTACGGTTTCATCGACTACCAGACGATGTTCTGGGCGCTGGAGAACTCGCCGGAGCCGCGCGAGGGCATGCGCGCGTTCATGGAGAAGCGCTCGCCGGAATGGGTCCCGAAGCAGTTCGCGGAAGACGGGCCCCTATGAGGCTGGCGCTGCGCGCCAGCCTTCGGGCGCTGGGCCTAACCTCCCAGATCGGCTACGCAAGCTCCGCCAATCCGGCAGGGACCCTGCTCCCAACGTGGTTCTGGGGCCGAAGCATATGACGGTGGTCGGTCTGGGCCCGAGGCTGGCGAGGTTGCTGAGTTGGCACAGCGCTGGGGCGCTGTCACCATCAGTGGCCGGGTTGGCGGGGTGCCGTCACCAGATGCGGCGCAGGCGAGGAGCGCTGTGAGGGTCGTAGGCGTGAAGGCGCGATGACGCCGTCGGCGGCGGCGGTCACGGGTCGTGTCCCCGCCGCCGGGACGTTGCGGCCGCCGGTCCGGCGCAGCCCACAGAAGATCGGGCATGTGCTGGCGGCCGACCTGCGCCGCCAGATCCTGCGCGGAACGCTGGCCGCCGACGCGCGGCTGCCGCCCGAGACCGAGCTCATGGCGGCCTTCGGCGTCTCCCGCGACACGCTGCGCGAGGCGCTGCGGATTCTCGAGGCCCAGTCGCTGCTCGACGTCCGCAGGGGCCGCGGCGGCGGGGCCGTCGTGCGCCGCCCCGGCCTCACCTCGGCGGCGAGCTACGTCGCCCTCCTGCTGCAGCTGCGCGGTACCACGCTGGAGCACCTGGAGGAGGCCCGCTCGGTGCTCGAGCCGCCCGCGGCGGGGCAGCTCGTCCTGCGCCCCGGCGACGACGCGCTCGACCACCTCGCCACCCTGCACGACAACGAGCGCGCCGCGGGCGACCTGCTCGCGTTCGTCACCGCGGTCTCGACCTTCGACCAGGCCGTCACCGACCTCTCCGGGAACCGCTCCATCGCGGTGATCGCCGGCATCCTGCGGGTGATTCACGCCGGTCAGGTGTACACCGCGCTGGACGCCGCCGACCCGAGGTCCTCCGAGCGGATCGGCCGGCGGATCGTCGCCGCGCACGGCGCGTTCCTCGCGGCGGCCCGCCAGCGGGAGGCCGCCGCGGCGAGCCGGGCCTGGAGCGGCTACCTGCTGTCCACCGGCCGGCTGCTGGTTCCCCGTGGCCGCGGCCGGGCGCCGATCGACGTCGTGCCGCTGTGGCGCGCCCACACCGACGGCGCGTCCACTGCCGGGGCGTCCACAGGCGGGACCTCCGCTGGCGGGGCGTTCGCCGGTGCCGCGGCGCCGCCGCGGCGGATGGCCGCCGTCGTCGCCAATGAGATCCGGGCCCGCATCGCCGAGGGCCGCCTCGCCGACGGCGACCGGCTGCCTTCACTCGCGGGTCTCGCCGCCGAGTTCGGCATCTCCCGGCCGACGCTGCGCGAGGCGCTGCGGATCCTGGAGATGGAGTCGCTACTGACGCTGCGGGCCGGCGATCGCGCCGGCGCCCAGGTTCACCACCCGTCCACGCTGGTCGCCGCCCAGCTCGCGGGCACGGTGCTCGAAGCCCGCCAGGTCACCCTCGCCGACTACTTCCACGCCGTCCGCCTCATCGAGCCCGCGATGATGGAGCTCGCGGCCACCCGGATCGACGACAGGTCGCTCGCGGCGCTGCGGGCGCTCGTGGCGGAGATGGCGACCGCGGCCGATGACGTCTCCCGCTTCTCCGACGCGTGGCGGCGCGCCGCCGCCGTCGTCTTCGGCACGACGGGCAACCCTGCCCTCGCCGTCGTCGCCGAGATCCTCCAGTGGGTGCGCCTGGGTACGAGGCCGGCGGTCAACGCACCGGCCGACGACTCGTGGGCCGCCGCCGCCACCAGCTGCCTCGTCCCGCTGTTCGCCGAGCTGGTCGACGCCTTGGCCGCCCGAGACCCCGGCCGGGCCCGCGGGTGCTGGGCGGCCCTCCTCGACGTCAACGTCCCCTTCGCCGAGTCCCACGACTACGCCCACCGCCTCATGGTCGACGTCATTGATGAGCCCGTCGGCGTCGTCCGGCCGGTGACTCCTACGGAACCGCCTTCTCGCCCGCGCCCGCCGCGGCGGATTCGAGCTGGGTGAGGTGTCGCTCGATGAGCGCGAGGGTCTCCGAGTGGCCGGTGGTAACGCCGAGAATGTCCTCCGAGATGAGGATCCGGGCGATGCCGACGACGACGAGGGCGACCACCGTCGGCGGGACGTCGTCGATGTTGACGCCGGCGTCGGCGAGAAGGCCGGTGAGGGCCTTCACCTGGAGCGCGCGGAAGCGTTCCGCGTAGTCGGCGATCTCGGTGCGGATGGCCTTGCGGTGGTTTGCCAGCGCCTGGAACTCCGACAGCAGGACGGTGCCCACCGGCTCGCTGGAGAGCTCCCAGAGCGCACGTAGCGGCTTTTCCGAGGCAAGCGCCTGCTCGTAGCGTCTCAGATTTACCTCGGCGCCTTTCTGGAAGAGCGCCAGGAAAAGGTCGTCCATCGTGCGGAAGTAGTAATGCACGAGCGCGGGCTTGACGCCGGCCTTCGCCGCGACCCGCCGCGAGGTCGCCGCGGCGTAGCCTTCCTCGATCATGATCTGGGCGGTGACGTCGAGCAGCGCGGCCCTGGTCTTCGAGTCCGGCGCGCCCATCCGGCGGGGAGTGGTCACGGCGCGGCGCTCCGTACCGCCGGCCGCGGCGCACGTGCCGCGGCCCGTGCTGGCGCCTGTGCCCCTACCAGCCCGGACGCCGTACCCCTTGACGTGTGAGGCGATGGGAAGGTAGGCATGCGCCCAGCATAACGATTGGGCGAGCGCTCAGCACCTGGCTCGCCCATGGGCCCCGCGCCCGCCGCCAACGCACCGCCAGCACGCCGCGACGCGAGGAGCCAGATCCATGACCGAGACGGCCACGGCCCCAACCCCGCCGACCCGCTACACGGGCAGCCGGGTGCCGCGGGTCGAGGACGGCCGGCTGCTCACCGGGCACGGGACCTTCGTCGACGACATCCAGCGGCCCGGAATGCTGCACGCCTGTTTTGTGCGCAGCCCGTTCGCCCGTGCGCTGATCAACGAGATCGACGCGTCGGCCGCGCTCGCGCTTCCCGGGGTGCACGCCGTTTTCACGGCCGCCGACCTGAACCCGGATGTGCACGAGCAGTGGTACTCCTCCTACGGCCCGAAGGTACCGGACACGCCGCGCCCGCCGCTGGCCTCGGGCGAGGTCCGGTTCGTCGGTGACCCGGTCGCGCTGGTGGTAGCCGAAAACCGCTACATAGCCGAGGACGCGGTCGAGCTGGTCGAGGTCGACTACGAGCCGTTAACCGCCGTGGCCGACTATCGCGATGCCCAGACCTCGGGCATCCTCGTCCACCCGAAATACCCGAACAACGTCGCCGGCGGCCTTGCCGGCCCGCCGCCGCAGGTCGTCGAGGCGGCCTTCGCCTCGGCCGCGCACATCGCCGACGAGACCTTCTACCAGCAGGCCTACGCCCCCGTCCCCATGGAGACCCGGGGCATGGTCGTCGAATGGTCCGCCGACACCGACGAGCTGACGATCTGGGCGGCGACGCAGACCCCGCACGAGGTGCGCGCCTTCGGCGCCCGGTTGCTGGGGCTCGAGCCTGAGCGCGTCCGCGTCCTCATGCGCGACACCGGCGGCGGCTTCGGCCAGAAGGTCGTGCCGATGCGCGAGGACATGTGCGTCATGCTCGCCGCGCGCAAGGTCCCGGCCGCCCTCAAGTGGATCGAGGACCGGCGGGAGAACCTGATGGCCGCGGGCCAGGCCCGCCACGAGCACGGCCACGCCAGGATCGCCTTCGCCGCCGACGGCACGATCCTCGCCGCCGGCATCGAGCACACCCAGGACATCGGCGCCTACCCGACGCCATGGCCGGTCGGCGCCGCCGCCGCCGTGGGACTGCTGTTCCCCGGCCCGTACAAGGTGCCGCTCGCGTCCTGGTCGACGACGTCGCTCTTCTCGAACACCGCCGGGCGCCACGCCTACCGCGGGCCGTGGCAGTTCGAGTCGGTCGCCCGCGAGCTGCTGCTCGACATCGCCGCCCGCGACATGGGCCTCGACCCGGTGGAGCTGCGCCGCCGCAACATGATCAGCCGCGACGAGCTGCCCTACCCGAACCCGGCCGGCATGCCTCCGTACGACCACTCGTCGCCGCTGGAGACCTTCGAGCTCGCGCTGAAGATGCTCGACTACGACGCCTTCCGCGCCGAGCAGGCCGCCGCCCGCGCGGCCGGGCGCTACCTGGGGGTCGGCACCTCCACCTACATCGAGCCGACGGCCACCGGCCAGGAGTACTACGCCTGCGAGGGCGCGGTGCTCCGGGTCGCCCCCGACGGCCGAATGACGGTCATTGTCAACGGCGGCTCGTCGGGCAACAGCCTGGAGACGACCGTCATCCAGCTGACCGCCGACGCGCTCGGCGTCCCCTTCGACAACGTTGACACCATCCAGGGCGACACGGCGGTGACGCCGTTCGGTTCCGGCACCGCCGGCAGCCGCAGCGGCTCGGCGACGGCCGGCGCGGTCGGCGAGGCGGCCGCGGCCCTGCGGGCGAAGCTCGCCGAGCTCGCCTCCCCGCGCCTGGGCGTGCCCCCCGAGGACATCGAGGTCGCCGACGGGCGGGCCCAGGTGCGCGGGTCGGGGCAGTCGTCGGGGCAGTCGTCGGGGCAGTCACTGACCTACGCGGACCTCGCGGGGCCGGACGGGGTCGAGGCCAGCGCCACCTACACCGCGAAGGCCCCGATGCTGTGGTCGAACGCGACCCACGTCTGCACCTGCGAGGTCGACGTCGTCACGGGCAAGGTGACCCTGCTGCGCTACATCGTCGGCGAGGACGTCGGCCCGATGATCAATCCGAACATCGTCGAGGGGCAGATCGCCGGCGGCACGGTCCAGGGCATCGGCGGCGCGCTGCTCGAGCACATGGTCTACGACGAGGACGGCAACCCGCTGGCCAGCACGTTCGTCGACTACCTGCTGCCGACGACGACCGAGGTGCCGCACATCGAGTACGGCCACATGGAGACGCCGGCGCCCGGGCCGGGCGGCCACAAGGGCGCCGGTGAGGGCGGGGCGATCGGCGCGCCGCCGGCCGTCATCAACGCCGTCGCCGACGCGCTGTCGCCGTTCGGCGTGAAGATCACAAATTTGCCGGCGAGCCCGGCCGCACTTGTTGCTCTACTGACCGAGGCGGGGCACTGATGGAGCTGGTGAACGAATTCCGGGTCGCGCTGCCGGTCGAGGCCGCCTGGGCGCTGCTGACCGACCCGGAGCGGATCGCGCCCTGCATGCCGGGCGCTCAGCTGTTGTCGGTCGACGGCGTGGACTTCCACGGCGCCGTCAAGGTCAAGGTCGGCCCGATCGTCGCCCAGTACAAGGGAAAGGCCACCTTCCGGGAGAAGAACGCCGAGACCCACCGCGCCGTCATCAAGGCCGACGGTAAGGAGTCCCGCGGCCAGGGCAACGCGAGCGCCGTCGTCACCATGGGGCTCACCCCCGACGGCGACGGCACCGCCGTCCACCTCGTCACCGACCTCACCATCTCCGGCAAGGCCGCGCAGTTCGGCCGCGGCGTGCTGGCCGACGTCAGCGGGAAGCTGGTCACCCAGTTCGTCCGCAACCTGGAGGCCGACGTGGTGGCGGCCGGCGCGGCGGACCCGGCCGCCGCCGGTCCCGCGGAGCCTGCCAGCCCCGTCAGCCCCGTCAGCCCCACAGGCCCCGCCGCCTCGGCCGGCCCCGCGGTTTCGGCCAGCCCCGCCGAAGCATCGGGGCCGGCTGGGGCGGACGGCTCCGCCGGTCCCGCCAACCACTCCGTCGCCTCGCCGGCCGCCGGCAGCGAGGCGACGACGCCGGCCCAGACCGTCGCGTCGGCGACCGCGCCGGCACCGGCAGGGCTGGCCGCCGCCCCGCTGCCGGCGGCCGGCGCCGGCGCGACCGCGCCAGCACCCGCACCACCGGACGCGCCCGCGGCGGGATTGGCCGCACCGGCACCGACACCGGCACCGGCACCAGCACCGGCAGCGACGGCGCCGGCCGCACCGGTGCGGACCGCCGAGTCCGAGCCGGTGAGCCTGCTCGGCGTGGTCGCCTGGCCGCTGGCCAGGCGGGCGCTGCCGGTGCTCGTCGGCGCGGCCGTCGTCGGGCTGGTCATCTGGCTGATCGTGCGCAACGCCTGACCGTGCCCAGGGCCGCGGGGCGAGTGCGGCTCCGCCACCATCGCGCGCCCCGCGGCCCTGCACCACAACCCATCCTTGGGAGTCCTCATGACCCAGTCCACGCGGCTGGCCCGGTCCACGCGGCGGGCTGGATGAAGCCCGCGCGGTTCGAATACCACCGTCCCGGCAGCGTGGACGAGGCGGCGGCGCTGCTCGCCGAGCTGGGGGACGAGGCCAAGGTTCTCGCCGGCGGCCAGAGCCTGGTGCCGATGCTGTCGCTGCGCCTGGCCTACTTCGACCATCTGATCGACGTGTCCCGGCTGGACGGTCTGCGCGGCCTCACGGTCGACGGCGCGAGCCTCCGCTTGGGCGCCGGCATGACCGAGGCCGCTGTCGGGGCGGACGTGGGCGTTGCCCGCGCGGTACCGCTGCTCGCGCGGGCAACACCCCTGATCGGGCATTTCCAGATCCGCAACCGGGGCACCCTCGGCGGCTCGATCGCGCACGCCGACCCGGCGGCCGAGTACCCGGCCGTCGCGCTCGCGCTCGACGCCGAGCTGGAGGCCTTCTCAGCCTCGGCCGGCCGGCGGGTCATCCCCGCCGCCGAGTTCTTCACCGGCCTGTGGAGCACGGCGCTGGAGCCGGACGAGCTGCTCGTCGGGGTTCGCTTCCCGGTGTGGACGGGCCGGTGCGGGTTCGCGGTCGAGGAGTTCGCCCGCCGGGCCGGCGACTTCGCGATCGCCGGCGTGGTCGTCGCCCTCGAGCTGAACGGCGACGACCGGGTCGCCCGCGCCGCGATCGGGATGCTGGGCCTCGGCTCGACGCCGCTGCGCGCGCCGGCGGCGGAGGCGGCCGCCGTCGGCCAGCGAGCCGGCGAGCTGGACGGGGCCGAGCTCGGCCGGCTGGCCATGAGCGGCCTGGAGGACATCCCCGCGGACCTGCAGGGTTCGGCGGACTACCGCGTCCGGGTCGGCGCCGAGCTGGTCGCGCGGGCGTGGGCGGCGGCGAGCGCGGAAGCGGCCGGCTCCGACGGGGTTGGCGTCACGGCGGCGAGTGCGGGAGCGATCGATGGCTGAGCTACCGGTCCGGCTGACGGTGAACGGCGAGACGGTCGAGAAGACGGCCGAGCCGCGGATGACGTTGGCTGATTTCCTGCGGGAACGCTGCGGCCTCACGGGCACGCATCTCGGCTGCGAGCACGGCGCCTGCGGCGCCTGCACCCTGCTGGTCGAGGGCGCCGCCGTCCGCTCCTGCCTGATGTTCGCCGTGCAGGCCGACGGCCTGGACGTCACGACCGTCGAGGGCATCGCGGCCCCTGACGGCACGCTCTCCCCGGTCCAGGCCGCGATGCGTGACTGCCACGGCCTGCAGTGCGGCTTCTGCACGCCCGGCTTCGTCATGTCGATCACGGCGCTGCTGCGCGACAACCCGAAGCCGACGGACGAGGAGATCCGCGAGGGCCTGTCCGGCAACTTCTGCCGCTGCACCGGCTACCAGGGCATCCTCGCCGCCGTCCACCAGGCAGCCGAGACGGCCTGACGGCGCTCGGCGGCCCCGCGAGGGGCACCGCCGCGCCAGGACCGCCATCCATATCCAGATCGTGTCGGATGGGCAGGTCCATAGGCAGGCTGAGCTGACACAGTTCGCACCCGATGGTTCGGAGTGCGTCGGATGGGCCTGCCTATAGACAGGCCCATCCGACACAGTCGGAGCTGCGCGGCGCCGCTGTGGCACCAGACACCGGCGAGGACCGCGGCGCGCGGCCTATCTGGGCCTGGATCCGGTCCATCGCGGGCCGCTACGGCCCGCTCAGCCGTGCGGGGATTGACGCTCTCCGTGACCGGCGCGGTGGCGTGCCGGCCAGCGGCGCAGTCGCCGGTACATGGTGGCCAGGAAGCGCCGGAATTCTCGTCGCTGCGCCGCCAGCGGCGTGAGGACATTGGCGCATCCGGTGGGGGTCAACACTCGCGGGATGAGAACGTCCTTCTCAACACCAGAGAGGACTGCTACCATGGCCTCCAGTCCGGGGTACGGAAAGGAACCGCGCGAACATGGCTCACTTCCCGAAGCCAGCTGAGGGCAGCTGGACCCAGCACTATCCCGACCTGAGCACGGCGGATGCCTCGTACGAGGACTCGATCTCGCCCGAGCACTACGAGCTCGAGCGCAAGGCGATCTTCGGCAAGACGTGGCTCAACGTCGGCCGGGTCGAGCAGCTTCCGAAGGTGGGCAGCTACTTCACCAAGGAGATCGACGCCGCTCGCTCCTCGGTGATCATTGTGCGGAACGCCGAAGGCATCCAGGCGTTCCACAACGTCTGCCGCCACCGCGGCAACAAGCTGGTCTGGCAGGACTTTCCGCGTGAGGAGACGTCCGGCACGGCGCGGCAGTTCATCTGCAAGTACCACGCCTGGCGGTACGACCTCGGCGGCGCCTGCACCTTCGTGCAGCAGGAGTCCGAGTTCTTCGACCTCGACAAGGCGAAGTACAGCCTCGCGGACGTGCGCTGCGAGATCTGGCAGGGCTTCATCTTCATCAACTTCGACAAGGACGGCACCCAGTCCCTCGTCGAGTACCTCGGCCCGCTCGCGGCCGGCCTCGAGGGTTACCCCTGGGGCGAGATGACCGCGGTGTACAAGTACAAGTCGGACATCGGCGCCAACTGGAAGCTGTTCATCGACGCGTTCGCGGAGTTCTACCACGCGCCGGTGCTGCACAGCCGCCAGGCAACCGCGGAGGAGTCCCGCAAGCTGCAGCAGTACGGCTTCGAGGCGCTGTCGTACCAGATCGAGGGCCCGCACTCGATGGTCTCCAGCTGGGGCGGCATGTCCCCGCCGAAGGACCCGAGGATGGTCAAGCCGATCGAGCGGGAGCTGCGCACCGGCCTGTTCGGCCCGTGGGACAAGCCGTTCGACATCGAGCTGCCGCCCGCGCTCAACCCGGCCCGGCACAAGGCCTGGGGTGTCGACTCGTTCGTGTTCTTCCCGAACTTCATGATCCTGGTCTGGGAGCCGGGCTGGTACCTCACGTACCACTACTGGCCGACCGCGGTGAACCGCCACACCTTCGAGGCGGCGCTGTACTTCGCGCCGGCGAAGAACGCGACGGACCGGCTGCGCCAGGAGCTGGCGGCGGCGACGTTCAAGGAGTACGGCCTGCAGGACGCCAACACCCTCGAGGCGACCCAGAGCATGCTCGAGTCCCGGGCGGTCAGCGAGTTCCCGCTGAACGACCAGGAGATCCTCCTGCGCCACCTGCACCAGACCGCCCGCGCGTTCTGCGCCGAGTACGTCAAGACCACCCCGGGCGCCAAGCCGTCCCCGGCGCTGGTCTGACCGCCCGGTCGATCGAGAAATCGAGAAGGAGCCACCCGTGGCCAAGCTGCCCGCGGACTTCGCGGACCTGGAGCCGTTCACCGACTGGTGCCTCGCGGCCGAGGACGACCGGTTCGCCAAGCGGTACGGCTCGAACATGGACGAGATGCAGACGTTCTACGACGCGGTCTTCCCCCGCATGCAGGACGCGCTGGCCTATCTCGACAAGTTCGACCTGGACGACCTCCCCGAGGACGCCTACAACCTGCTGCTTCTGTACTACTCGCTGTGCACGATCTCGTTCCCGGTCGAGGCGTGGCGCCAGCCGCGCGTGCCGGACGCGGGCGCCGCACACATCTCGAACGTTCTCGCCCCCGCGGTCTGACCGGTCCTCGACGGACCAGAAGATCCCTCGGGCGGACGGATTCGGGATAACTGCCACCGGCTCCTCGTGGGCCGGCGCGGCCCTGGCCGGGGCCGACGAAGCCATGTTGACCAGCCCCGTTGACATGGCGACGCCGGCACCGGCCGGGTCTGTCTACCTCCCCTACCCCCCGATGACCATGGCTCCTGTCGGCTCGGCTTCGGTCGACGCGGCGACCCGCTCCGCGAAAGACTGGGAGCGTCGCCCACACCGGCAGGCGATCTTGACGTAGGGGACTCACCTGACATGGCTCGAATCGATCCGCTCCCGCTGAAGCAGTGGCCCAAGGAGATGCGGCAGGTGCTGGCCGCGCTCGAGCCACCGGGCGTGCCCGCGAAGCTGTCCCCCGAGGGCCGTTCCAAGGCCCTGAACACCCTGGGTGTCTACGCGTACCACACGACGCTGGCGCAGGCGTTCTTCACCTTCAACGGCCACATCCTGTCGACGAGCACCCTCACGCCGCGCCAGCGCGAGCTGCTGGTGCTGCGGGTCGCCGCGGCCCGCGGGGCGGGCTACGAGTGGCTGCAGCACACCTTCCTCGGGCGGGACGCTGGCCTGTCCGACGAGGAGATCCAGCGGATCGCGCTCGGCCCGGACGCGCCGCTGTGGGACCCGCTGGACGCGGCGCTGCTGCGCGCCGTCGACGAGCTGGTCGACGACGGCAAGATCGGCGACGAGACCTGGGCCGTCCTCGCGGACAAGTTCGAGGTCAAGCAGATCCTGGACGTGATCTTCACGGTCGGCGCGTACGAGACGCTCGCCTACCTGCTGCGTTCCTTCGAGGTCGACATCGACGACGACATGCTGGCGGCCGTCCGCCGCCAGTCGACCACCGCATAGACGGGCGCGCGCCCCGCGCCGCGTTCTGACCAGACGGGAGAGACCATGTCCGTCACCGTCAGCCCGATCAGTCCGGGAATCGGCGTCGAGATCGTGGGCCGTACCGGGCCGGAGCTCGCCACTTCCGAGGTCGCCGCCGAGCTGCGCAAGTACCTCGACGAGCATGGCGTTGTCATCTACCGCGAGGCGCACATCAACGACGCCGACCTGGTGACGCTGTCCCGGATGCTCGGCGAGGTGGTCGTCGCGCCGATGGGCGGGGAGAAGGACCACCCCGAGGTCTCGGCGATCACCCTCGACCCGGCGCAGAGCACCCTCGCGGCCTACCGGGCGGGCACGTTCTTCTGGCACATCGACGGCGCCAACGACCTGGTCCCGCAGAAGGCCACGCTGCTGACCGCGCTCGAGGTCGCCACCGAGGGCGGCGACACCGAGTTCGCCAACCTCTACGCCGCCTATGAGGCGCTCGCAGGCGAGGAGAAGGCGCGGTTCGCCGAGCTTCGGGTGGTGCACAGCTTCGCGGCGACGCAACGGCTGGCCCAGCCGGACGCGTCGCCGAAGATGCGCGCCTCGTGGGACAAGGTGCGCTCCGGGGAACACCCGCTGGTGTGGACCCGGCGCAGCGGGCGCAAGTCGCTGCTCGTCGGTGCCACCGCCGACCACGTCGTCGGCCTGGCCGAGGACGAGAGCCGCGCCCTGCTCGACCGGCTGCTCGACTGGGCGACCCAGCCCGACTTCTCGCTGCGCCACCACTGGCACCGCGGCGACCTGGTCATCTGGGACAACACCGGAATCCTGCACCGCGCCCAGCCATACACGGCCGCGTCCCGCCGCCTGATGCACCGAACCACCCTCGTCGGCGAGGAAGCCGTGGCCTGACAGCCCGGCGCAGCAGTCACCGACACAGGCGTCACCGACTGAAGGGAACCACGCGCAGATGACCGCGGCACCCAGCGACAGCCTGGCCGGCAAGGTCGCCATCGTCACCGGCGGCGGATCGGGCATCGGGCGCGGCTGCGCGCTGCGCCTGGCCGTCGACGGTGCCAAGATCGGCGTCTTCGATCTGGACCCCGGCAACGCCAAGGCGGTCGCCGACGAGATCGCCGCCGCTGGCGGCGAGGCGCACCCCGTCACCGTCGACGTGACCAGCCGCGAGCAGATCGACGCCGGCGTCGCGGAGATCAAGTCGCTGTACGGCCCCGCCACGATCCTGGTGACGTCGGCCGGCCGAGAGGGCTTCCGCCGGTTCCTCGACATCACCGCCGACCAGTGGAACGCGCTGGTGAACGTGAACCTCACCGGCACGTTCCACAGCTGCCAGGCCGTGGTCCGCGACATGATCGAGGCGCACTGGGGCCGGATCGTGACCATCTCGTCGTCCAGCGCCCAGGGCGGCCAGCCGCTCATGACGCACTACTCGGCGTCCAAGGGCGGCGTCATCACCTTCACCAAGTCGCTGGCCCTGGAGCTCGGCGAGTTCGGCATCACCGTGAACACGATCCCGCCCGGCTTCATCATCACCCCGATGACCGAGCGGAACGCCGCCAAGGGTCGCCTCGGTCCCGGTGGCCTCGACGCCGTCGTCGCTCGCACCCCGGTGCGCCGCGGCGGCCAGTCCGAGGACATCGCCGCCGCCTGCTCCTTCCTCTGCCGCGACGAGGCCAGCTACGTCACCGGCCAGATCATCGGCGTCAACGGCGGCCGCAACACCACCTCCACCGTCTTCTAACCCGAGGCCGGCGAAATCGTCCGAAGCCGGCTGCTCGCCTCGGCCGGAGCCGGCTTCGGACGAGGTCTGGAAGGTGTGGATGACGCCGGACGGCGTCCCACCTCGACGCATTCCAGGGTGACCACGCGGCGGCCGCGTTCCGGCCGGACGGCAGAGTCCTCGCGCTGTCCAATGCGCGCCAGGTGGTCCGGCGCCAGCCCGGCTCGCGCCGTTATGCGGCAACGACAATCTTGCCGTTGGCGTGATGTTGCAGCATGTGCGTGACGGCGCTCGCCGCCTGGTCGAGTGGGTAGATCTTGTCGATGACCACCCTGATCTTGCCGGATTCGAGGAGCTGGAGGAGTGCGTCGAGATTTTCGTGATTCACGGCAGGGGTCACCAGTCTTACATTGATGGAACCCAATCCCCGCAGAACTGCCCGCGCCGTCCTGGGCAGGCCAGCGAGCAGGCCGCCGGTGTACCCGATGCTGTTCGGGATGAGAACTCCTCCGGGTGCCAGCAGGCGCGCGAGTGCTTTCGACGGATGGTTCAGCACATTGTCGAGGATGACGTCGAATAGCTGTTGGCTCTGGGTGACGTCCTCGGTCGTGTAGTCGATGAGGTGGTCTGCCCCAAGCGACCGGACCAGTTCGACGTTGCGGGAACCGCATACGCCGGTTACGTTCGCGCCCAACACCTTGGCTATCTGGACCGCCATGGTTCCGACGCCGCCCGAGGCGCCGTTGATCAGAACGCGCGTGCCAGCACCGACCTGTGCCATGTCTCGGATGGCGACCAGGGCGGCGAGCCCGGTCGTGACCGACGCCGCGGCGTCGGTGAACGCGAGTCCGGCTGGTTTCTTGACGAGTTGGGCAGCTGGCGCGACCACATACTCGGCAAAGGCGCCGGCCCGCGCTCTGGTGGAGCCGACCACCTCGTCTCCGGGTGACAGGTCGGTGACTCGCGGGCCGACGGCCTCCACCACGCCAGCGACGTCGCTGCCTCGGATCGGGCGCTTCGGTCGGCGTAGTCCGGCACTCAGGCGGAGGATGTATGGCACTCCGGTGACGGCGGCCCAGTCCGGTGTGTTGACGCTGGTGGCCCGCATCCGTATCAGGACGTCGTCAGCGCCGATCGACGGCACAGGGATCTCCTGGAGCCGCATCACCCGCTCCGGCACCCCATAGCCCTCCTGAACGACGGCGCGCATGGTCGGTGAATCGGCATGCATGGTAGAGCTTCTCCCGCTGGACGGAGCTCGTCGGAAGGCGGTGCTCGCGTCTTGATCCATACCGCGTCCTCCCAGGTCAAGGTGGTAAGATCGCCCGTCCTCACGGAGTAGGGCTTACGGTGTAAGGGTAAGGCTTACGGTGTAAGGCAGTCAAGGGGGTCCCCCGCGGTCAAGGGAGTCTCTTGAGGGCGCGATCCAGGGCTGTAGAGGGAAGGTGACGTGAGGATCTCCGCGCCGGGCGGGACGGGCCCCGAACGCCGCCCGCAGCTGACGAGGGAGCGGGTGATGGCGGCCGCCATCGAGCTCGCCGACAGGGACGGCGTTGACGCCATCAGCATGCGTAAGCTCGCGCAGCATCTGGGCGTCGAGGCGATGTCCCTCTACACGCACGTACGCAACAAGAGCGACCTTCTGAGCGGCATGACCGAAGCCGTGATCAGTCAGATTCCTATCAGCATCGATGATGCCGACTGGAAGACCTCGCTGCGCCAGATGGCGCTTGCCGCCCGCAGCATAATTCTGCGTCATCCGTGGGTGCCCACCACGGTGGAGATGCAGGCGGCGCCCGGGCCCGCCATGTTGACATATGCCAACGCGGTGATCGGCATCCTCCGCGAAGGTGGCTTCTCGGTCGCGCAGGCGCATCACGCCCTGCATATCCTTGGTAGTCGCGTTCTCGGGTTCACGAGGGATCTCTTCGACGATTCCGGTGATCTTGATCCTGAGACGGCCGCCGGTCTCGCCAGGGAACTCGGCGCGAGCCACCCCTACGCGGTGGAGATGGCGCTCGCGGTGACCCACGGCGGCGCGCTCGGCCGGTGCGATGACGACGCCGAATTCGAATTCGCGCTCGACTTCATCCTCGACGGCCTTGCCCGACTCCAGAGCTCCTGATGCCGACACCGCTCACAGGCGAGTCGGGTCTCGTCTGGGGACCGCTCCAGGTGGTCCCTCAGCCCGCTCCGTGGTCTCGGCAAGGCCGCAGCCGGCCGGTCAGCACTCCGCCGACCGGGGAGAGCACCGACAGCGACGCGAAGACCAGCGCCACGACGAAGGTGTTGTCGGTGCCGAGCCGGTCCGCGGTCAGGCCGGGCGCGAACGCCTGGAAGAAGCCTCCCAGCGACCAGGTCGCGAGCGCCACCGTGCCGGCGACGAACAGCGGCCTCCCGGCACCGGCGGGCACGCGGACATGCGGCCGCAGCGTTCGCAGCGCGGCTACGGCTGCGGCCGCGGCCGATGAGTCGTGCCGCTCGACGCTCTCCGGGCATGCCAGCAGCAGCACGACGCCAAGGGCAAGGGCGCAGACCATGATGCTGTAGGTCAGCACTCGGGGCGCCGGCCCATATTCGACGATCGCGCCCGACAACAAGGCGCCGAGGGGGACGGCCAGCGGCGGGACGATGCTGGTGATCAGCGCCGCCAGCCAGCGCGGTGCCTCGGGCGCGGTGTCGATGACGTACGAGCCGAGCGCGCTCGACGCGACCCCGCAGGCGATCCCCTGCAGCACCCGGCCGACGACCAGCGCCGGCAGCGCCGCGACGTGCATGAGCGCCAGCCCGCCGGCGATCGAGCTCAGCAGGGCGGCGATGCCGACCGGGCGGCGGCCGAGGTGGTTGGACAGCCGGCCGAGCAGCAGCAGCGAGAGCGCCGTCATCGTGAAGTAGACGACGGTGGTGAGCGCCAGGCCCGAGTTCGAGATGCCGTCCTCGAGCCGATAGGTGCTGTACAGCGGGATCGGCGTACCCGACGCGAGGAACGTCAGGATCAACGTGGCCGAGCCCACGACGAACGCGGCCTTGGGCGGAAGGCGACGTTGTCCGTACAAGGAGTGGGCAGCCATGGAACCCATCCGAACAGCCCAAACACCCCGCAGGCCCCGCCCACCGCCTGACCTAACACGCGAGCCCCACCCCACACCTCGTTGAACTGCGTCACGCCGGCCGCGACGGTCGCCCGCTCGATGGGTCTCACCGCGGCGTCGCACCGCGGGCGCCGGAGACGTCCCCGATGTGGTCGCGTCGCTGGTCATGGGGTCCTGTGAACGGGTATGACTGGCGCGTGTTCGACTGGGATCGTGAGCAGCTGTGGCGGCTACGCGCGCCCGGCGTCGACGTGGCCGCGGCGCTGGCCGGGCGGCCGATCGCGGCCGTCGCCGAGCACGTCGGGCAGCTGCTGCTCGACGTGATCGCTGGCGCCGGGGCCGGGGCCGGGGCCGCCAGGATCGGCGGCAAGGAGGCCGACGCGCTGGCCGAGCAGGCACGGCGATGCGTGGCCGAGCTGTGGGGGCGGGGCTGGGAGGGCGACGACGTGCTGGCCCGTGAGCTGGCCGACGTGCTCGGGGAGCCTTGGCCGCCGGAGACGGCGGCCGACGCGCCGATGAGCAGCGTCCCGGACCTGCCACGGTGGCCGCTGACACCGATTCCGGTGCATCTGGCGGACCTGGCCGAGTTCCTGGACGGTGACCCACGCCAGGGGCGCGGCGTCATCGACCTGGAAACCGGGTTCATATGGCCGCCTGGAAGCCTGGAGTTCGACCCGCCGCCGGAGCTGAACGAGCTCCGCGACGACTTTGACCCGGAAAGGTGGTTGGCCTTTTCTCCGGAGAGCGGCGAAGGCTACCGGGACATGCTCGACTTCGCCGACACGGTGGACGCGCGCTGGCGGGAGCGGCTACTGCGGGCCCTCGACGGGCGCGGCCCGTTCCGGCGTTTCCGGGACGCGCTCGTGGACGCGCCGAACGGCTACCGGTCACGCTGGGAGGTCTTCGGCACGGAACGCGCACTCGGCCGCGCCCGCGTCTTCCTCGCCGACAACGGCTACCGCGCGACGGGCCACGGCTGGACACCGGCGGTCTGATGCGCGGAGTGTGACCACCCGGCGACCGGACTGGCTCGCCCGACCGATGACGATGTCGCTCAGCTCGCCGATGTCGACGCCGATCTCTGGCGGGTCGGCGCTGGCAGCCCACGCGGAACGCGCACCGCAATCTCTCCCGCGAGGTCAGGCGGGCAGGACTGCGAAGCGGACGGGTTCGGACAGGACGGTGGTGGCGGCCGGGAGATCGGACATGCGGCTGGCGAGGGTGGCTTCGGCCAGACGGGGTGGGAGGGCGGTGCTGAACTTCAGGCCGCTGAGCGCTTCGTCGGCGACGAGAGGGAGGCAGATATGGGCGTCGGCATCGGTGGTGGCCGCTCGCCACATGTCGGGGGTGAGGTCGGTGCGTAGCCGCAGGTAGGCGGCGGTGGGGGCCTGGCTGGGGTCGGAGAGGTCGCTGAGGGTGGCTGCGAGGGTGCGGTTCGCGCGTTCACCCGCCCAGGTCCACCAGCGGACGTCGGTGAGGTTCTCCGTTCGGACGATCATCGTTCCGGCGGGGTGGACAACGTCGAGATGGGCGTCACGGATCGCCGCGAGATGCTCGGTCGCGCGACGGGTCAGCGAGACTGGGGGGTCAGCGCCAAGCAGGACCGCGCGCATTGCCCTGGTCATCGGGAACGACAGGGCCCCGGCCGTTGAGGTGAGCCAGCGGGCACGGCCGCCGCCGTCGGCGGGTTCGACGAAGCAGCGGCGGCGTTTCCAGTCGATGTGGGTGACCCGCCAGCTCCGACCGGCGAGCAGCAGCAGGCGCGGGCCCTCGACCGGGTCGGTGAGCAGGACCGGGTCGGTCCGGCCGATCTCGTCGCGGCCGGAGAGGACCGTGAACTCGGGGGCGGCGGTGAACACGGCGGTCAGCTCGGAGAAGTGCCGATGGCCGAACTTCCGCTCGGCTTCGGGGCCGACGAACAGCATGCCGCCGTCGGAGTCGAGGTAGCCCATCCGGACGAGGTGGCGCACGATCGGCTCGGCGGACCGGTCGAACGGGGCGACGCCGTTCCATTCTTCGGCCCAGAGCTGGTCGCCGACGCGGTTCTCCTGCAGGCAGTAGGCCAGCACCTGCTGGGCGACTATGTGGCGCGGCTCCGGCGGGGGGACGACTGGCTCGACCCAGCCGCGGCCCCAGAGCAGCAGCAGGCCGGCCGCCTGCACCAACGCGGACTCGGACAGCGCGAGGAACAGGCAGTTGCGGATGGTGCCGGCGCGCCGGCCGGTGCGGCCGAGGCGCTGCAGGAACGAGGCGACGGTCGCCGGAGCGTTGATCTGGACGACGCGGTCCAGGTCGCCGACGTCGATGCCGAGCTCGAGCGTGCTCGTCGAGACGATGACGCAGTCGCGCGCCTGGGCGAAGGCCTCTTCGGACCGGCGCCGCTCGTCGACCGACAGGGACGCATGCGAAAGGAACGTCGTCACGCCGAGGGAGCACAGCGCCTGGCCGAGCTCCTCGACGGTCTTCTTCGAGTCGCAGAAGACCAGCCGCTTCTCGCCTTGGTGCAGCAAAGCGAGCACCTTCGCCGCGTTCGCGACCGACCCGACGTAGTCCAGCTCGATCTCGCCCGGCGGCGGGGCGGGCGGCAGAGCCGGCGAATAGATCATGGGACGGGCGCTACCGGCCACGGTTGCCCCCGCGTCAGGCGTGGGCAGGCTGGCGGTGACGGCCTTGACGGCGGGCCCAGCCAACTGCCCGGTCGACGACACAGCCGTCGGCGTGGCGGCCAGGTCCGGGGCGACGACCTCCGCGCGGCGGCGGCCGGCGCCGGAGCCCTGCAACCAGTGCAGCAGCTCGGCCGGGTTGCCGACTGTCGCTGACAGGCCGATGACCTGAAGCTCCGGCCCGGCCTGTCCGTGCCTGGCGGGCATCGTCGGTCCGACACCCTCGGGCCGCGCGTTGCCTGCGATGATCTCCGCGTTCCGCGGAACGCGCCGGTCGTCGGCGGACGGGGGAGGGCTGGACGGGAGAGAGCCGGTGGCGTTCGCGGCCTGCTCGCGGGCGATGATGCGGCGCAGGCGTTCCAGGACGGCGAGCAGGTGCCAGCCGCGGTCGTCGCCGGCGAAGGCGTGTACCTCGTCGACGATCACGGTCCGCACGCCCGCGAAGAAGTCCTGATGGTCGGTGCGGACGCTGATGAGCATCGCCTCGAGTGACTCAGGCGTGGTCAGCAGGACGTCGGGCCGTTCTCGGCGGATCCGGTCCCGGCGGCTGGTCGTCACGTCGCCGTGCCAGACGGCGGTGCGCCGACCGAGCCAGCCGGTGTAGGCCTCCAGCCGAGGTGCCAGATTGTTGAGCAGCGCCTTCAGCGGACACAGGTACAGGACCGAGGTTCCCTGCCAGTTCTCCGCCGCCATCCGCGACAGCACGGGGAAGACCGTGGCCTCGGTCTTTCCGCCAGCTGTCGGGGCGAGCAGCAGCGCGTCCGCCCCGGCGAGCAGCGGCCCGACAGCCGCCTCCTGCAACGGCCGCAGCCCCGGCCACTGCAGCGTGTTGACGATGTGGTGCAGCACTACCGGATGCAGCAGCTCCGCCGCATCCGCCGGGCCGCTCTGGCCGGATTCGGGCTCGGGCTCGACGGTCACCTGAGGCCCAGATCCAGGCCCGCGACGGGGAGGGTGCAATCTCTCAGGTCCTCGACGATGCCGAAGGCCGTTGGGCAGCCGTGCCGCGGGTCCCGCCGGCGCGTTGAGCTAGCTCCGTCGCTCATCCGGACCTCCCCGACGCCAGGTGGACTCGGCCTGTAGGGCACGGTACTGGTCGATCCACCCGAACCGCGATGGCCAGCAACGGCCTGGCTGACGGTCGCTTCGCGGTTCCGACGCAGGGCAACTCGCGACTGCACGCGGACGCGGTGTGGCATCGCGTCACCTACCTCGCGCGCGTTCTTGCCACCCAGAGCTCGGGCAGGAGCAGTCCGGTCCGTTCAATTGGAGGAAGACCGTCGTCATGGTCGCGGAGCCGAGTGTAGATGGTGCGCATCGTGGCTCTGTCGGGAATGTGTTTGCCGCCGGCCGCGCGTTCCAGAACGGTCAGGGTGCTGACGAGCCTTAGGCCGCCTACCGGTCTTCCTTGTAGCCGGAGCCGTTCCAGTCGTCTCCGCTCGGAGGTCGCCATCGCGGCGCCAGCTCCGTCGTCGATGAGGACGGTGACCGTCGCGCCGGCCTCGGCCGCGACCACGGCGTGAGCTATAACCATTGTCTCGCCCAGATCCTTGCTCTCCTTCATGCGTTGGCGCATGGGGAGCCGAGTGATCCGCGCGACGACGGCCGAAAGCTCAGGTGTCACGTCGTCGGGCAGGATCTCAATCCAGTTCGGCGTCAGCTTCTGCCAGACCGCCTCGGCCGCGCGGAACCGGCCGTCGGAGCGAGACTTGCGGAGGACCTCCGCGGCGACGGTCTCCGGGGCGCTGAGACGTCCGAGGACGCTGATGAGCAGGCGTTCCTTGTTGATGGCCAGGAAACCCAGAGCGGGCCCGGCGTCAATGACGGGCCGCGTGGTCATCGCTCGGTGGTCCCGGAAGGCTCGTCGTCCAGGTCGTCCAGGTCGTCCAGGTCGCTTGGATCGATGTCCACATCCGGGAGATCGGCGCTGTCGGTCCAGAGAACGGGTGGCTCTCGAGGCTCGATGCCTGCCTCACACAGCTCTGCCTCGACGGTCGCGACGCTGACGCCACGTAGCGTGGCCAGAGTTTGCGCGGAGACGACGCGCTCCTGGTAGCCGTTGATCGCACGGGCGAGGAGCCGTTGGGGAGCTCGACGTCGATCGGACTCGGTTTCGAGGGCGCGGTACTGGTCGATCCATCCGAACCGGGACGCGAGTAAAGGAGTGGTGAGGGTCATCCATGTCGCCTTCATGGTCTCAGCGAGGTACCCCGCCTGCTCAAGAGCGATCGCGGCGATCGCCGGGGATACCAGGAACCGCTGCACCACCTGAGAAAGCAGAACCAGGGTCGTGTCACCGCGGTCGCGGTTGCCGAGGAACTCGCGCAGCCCGTCCACCGGTATGAGCAGATGCCGGGCGAACGCGTCCGCGCGTACCTCCTCGGGCCGGCGTTCGCTCCACGAGCGTTCCGGCTCGTCGGCCCAGTCCTCGAACAGGACGTGCGCCAACTCGTGGGCGAGGGTGCTGCGCTGCCGCATCGGCCGGTTCGTGCGCGCCACCCCGATAACCACCGAGTCTCGGGCCGGGTCGCGCATTGTGAGCCCATGCTCGTCCGGGCCGACATCGAGCACCGCCACATCGATGCCACTGGCCTGCTCGACGATCGACACAAGATCGCCCAGCGGCTGCACTCCCAGCCGGTGGTCATGGCGGAACCGCGCGGCCGCCTCCCTACCCTCTGCTTCAGCCGTCATGGCACCACCGGAAGCGGCGGGATGCCCTGGTCATCCAGGTAGGCGTCCAGGTCAAGGAAGTGCAGCAGCTCCTGGCGCATCTCGGCCATCTCGGCTTCGCCCGTGGCGCGGGCCGCGCACTGAACGCGGTCGGCCACCGACCCGACGCCGGTCAGCTCCGCCACGGTGTGACCGGTTGCGTCGGCGATCGCGATGATCTCAGGCATCTTGGCCGCCCGCTCGCCGGTCATGATCCGAGACAGCGTCGGCTGCGAGATGCCCGTGGCCTGAGCCAGAGCGCGCTGGGTCAGCCGGGCAGTGCTCACGGCCTGCCTGATCCGCTCGGCCATGGCAACCAGCTCAAGGTCCATCGATTTCATCCCAGCAACCCCCTCTCTGAATCAGGATGTGACCATCTGATTCAAGTCTAGCTCGGGTCAGCCGAACCACAAGCCCCATGAGACCAGCGGAGTTGGGGCGACGTGTTGGGCCGTGCAGACTCGCGCGTGGTACGCGCCCCACCACAGGTGGCAGGGCTGGGTACGGCACCGCGCGGCCAACCATGCGCGTCTTCGCGCAGGTGGGAGCTCAGTCGAGGTCCAGGTCGATGTCGTCGGCGCGGGAGGCGGCGTTGCGCTCGAGGTCGGTCATCTCGGCGGGCGCGATCGTCAGGGGGTAGTCGCGGCGGGGGTCGAAGTCGTCGACGCGGTCGAGGATGTCGCCGACGAGCATCTTTAGGAACAGGCGGGGCGTGACCTACCTTCTCGCCCAGCTTGCCGGCGACCGCGCCAGCCAGCCAGCCGCCCGCCAAGGTAGGCATCGTTGACGAGTTTGTCGATCCGCGCAGCCGCGCCAGCCGTGGACAGCCCGCGTACCTGTCCGCCGAGTTCCACCAGCGACGCTTCGCTGAAGCCGGCCAACCGGATCTGCGCAGACTTCCCCGTGTCCCACTTCGGGCCGAGGGGTGAGGTCGGTCGCCAGCCGCTGGGCCGGCGGTGGGAGGCGCTGCACGCCCTGCGTTCCGTCGTAGAAGGCCGGCGTCTCGGTGATGACGAGGTACAGGCCGCGGAAACGGCCGCCTCGGCCCTTCGTGCCAGTAGTACCCCTGCTGGGTTAGGTATGTCGGGTCCGACAGCGCCTACCGTCACGCTGAACAGGTGACCTAACCAAAGCTGGTCGATCTTCGGATCCGTACGCTGCGCATCGCGTTGCCGGCCAGGCTGGCCTTCTGATCCGCCGGGGCAATCGCGGCGTACCGCGTGGACCGTGGAGCGGTGGCACTGGTCGCCCAGTCGAGCGGGCAAATAGTCGGCAGGGGTAACCGATGCGTATATTGATCCAACCGGCGAACCAGAAGAATGCTCCTGTGGCGGGGAGATACCGGCGTACGATCAAGAATCCTGTGCGGTTCCAGGACCATGAGGACCTTCTGACACCCGACGAGCGATCCTCGCTCGATAATCTGTTCCCGTCTGGCGCCGCCCCTATGTGGGGACTCACGCCCGGGAAAGGTGGTAGCAACAAGCACACAATCGAAGCCTTCGATGTCGACGATGCGGTTTTCTTCTACAGTGATCGGGCCCTGTTCGCCGGCGGCACCGTTGCGTACCGGTTCAGGAATCCGAGTCTCGCGGAGCGTCTCTGGGGGCGAGATAAGCACGATCTGACCTGGGAGCATATGTATGCGATCAGTGGTCTGCGCGGTGTCCGGATCCCGTTCTCCGAGATATCACCCCTCCTCGGGTGGAAGCCCAACGCCGTGGTCCAGCCGGCCCTCGTCATCAAGGAGGAGGTCGCGGATGTCCTCGCGGAGGCCTGGACACTTGACGTCCGCACCCAGCCTCGGGCGGCGGCGGGGCCGGATGCCGGCGGCGCTCCTGTGCTCGAACCGGTGGCTGTCACATTTACGGCTCTGGCGCACATTCGGTGGTAACGGTGCGTTAGCGCCGGTCGTGGAGGTCAAAGCGGTCGAAATCGGCCACCTCACAGACGTTCGCGAGGTCCGGCAGGCGCCGCCGCGCTGCGCTGGAAAGCCTCAACCAGGACAAAGTAGACGCAAGCGGCGTCTCACCACGCGATCACTGAACGTCACCACCGAATATGCGCCAGAGCCACATTTACTGGCGAGACCGAGAAACTGGTGGTCCGGACCGCACGCGCGGAGCAGGAGGCGCTGAAGCAACATCTACTCCGTGTCGGCGCGCGTCGATGCGCGTTGTGTGGCCGACCCTTTCCTGTGAACCTGCTTGTAGCTGCGCATATCAAGAAGCGCGCCGCGTGCAATGAGGAGGAGCGGAAGGACTTCGACAATGTCGCGATGCTTGCTTGTCTGCTGGGGTGCGATGGCCTATACGAACGTGGGTACGTCGCTGTGGGCCCCGGCGGTCAGCTGTTAGTGGCGGGCGAGGTCAACGATGCCCCCAGCGTCGCGGACTACGCCCGCGACCGACTGCGCGGCCGGTCAACCTCTTGGTGGACGAGCGGCAGGGAGAGGTACTTCAGATGGCACCGCGACCACACTTTTCGAAACCCCGTCGGCGGCTTCTAGATCGGGCGAAAATCCGGCATCAGCGGCGAAGATTCGCGCGTTGGTGCCGAGCTTCTGAACAACGTCCCTGAGCTATCGGCGGAGGAAATCATCCCGCGGCGCGGATCGTGCGGATGTGGCTGCGGACACGGCGGTCCACCTCGCCGCGGTCGAGGATTCGCCCTGCGCCAGAAGGTGTGGGCGGCGTGGAGTTTGGTGGTGAGCTTGTCGATGAGCGCTGCTTGGGCCGCTGGTGACTCGGTGCCAGCGGCGATAAGTTTGGAGTAGCGGACGGTGTCCCCGACCGCGGATTTCACGCACTCGTGGGCCAAGTAGGTGTCGAGGTCGGTGGTCCACTCGGCCGCAGTCTCGGGCGAGACCGCGTTGCGCCAAGCGGCTTTGGCGGGCTCCTCCTCGTCGGGCTGGTAGGCCATCTTGTGGAGGTGTACCGCCAAGTCGTAAACGGGGTCGCCCCAGAGAGCCAGCTCCCAGTTGAGGAAGTACGCCCACCCGCTATTAGCGATCATGTTCTTGTGGTGGATGTCGGTGTGGAGCAGGCGGAATGGCCTGCCAAGGTGATCCGCGACGGCGAAGTTGATCCGTCATGATCTTCAACCTCTTTAGATCTTGATGTAGTCGCGGATCGACCCGATCCAAACCGGTACCGACGACGTCACCCGATCAACGTAAGACCGCGACGACCAGCACGTGATCAGCGACAGAACAGTCCCCATTGGCACTGGCGCAGGTTCGCTGTCACGCGACAATCTTGGTATCGTCGGTCGGTCGGACGCTGTCTCACTAGGCAGTGTCGCAGCCATCATTATGGCGCTGTCCGGTAGCCGTCGCGGGTGATGAGCAGGCCGCGCCGACAATGAAGGTCAGCCCGACAACGACGCCGTCCTCGCTGGCGACGAGCCAGCCCGTCCGTCGCGGTGGCACAGGTCGGTGAGCGGGGGCTGTCAGAACGGCGCGAGGCCGGCCCAGGTGACGGCGTCGATGCTGCTCGACATAGGTGTAGCCGAAGCGGCGTGCAATGTCTGCCCCTGGCAGCGGCGACCTCGCTAGGCTGCCAGCGCCTCCGTGCTGAAGCGTAGAAGCCTGGTCTCGAACTCCGCTGGGTCGTCGGCACCGGGTTGGTAGGTGGCCATGCAGTCGTGGACGTGGTTGAACCAGGCGAGAACGGGGGCGGTGCCGTCCGGGCGCAGGCGGCCGGTGCTGATGGCGTGGGCGAGGATGACTTCGAGTTCGGCGCGAAGAAGATCGGGTTTGGGGCGCTGGGGGTTTGTCCAGTCGTCCGACAGGACGGGACGGACCCGGGCGGAGCTGTCATTCCAGGCGAGGTTGAGAGCCATCTCCACGGTGAAGTCGTCCGGCAGGTCGACGTTCCACAGGGGGCGGATCGCGGCGCGTTGGCCGGACCAGGGTGTGGTGCCGACCTTGGCAAGCATCTCTGGGTACAGCCGGCCGGCCAGCGGCGCGAAGAAGCCGTAGTAGGTCAGCTGCGGGTAGAGCGGTCGCCAGTACAGGTCGGCGATGGTCGCGTCGGCCGTTCCGGAGAGGATGGGCCGCAGCAGGGTCGCGGCGATGGGTTCGGGGCCGAAATAGCGGAAGTCGCCGTCGACGGTGGCGATGATGTCGCCTTTGGCGGTTGCCACCCCGGCCTTGAGCGCGACGCCCTTACCGCGGCCGCACTCGATCACTCGGGCGCCTGCCCGTTCGGCGAGGTCGGCGGAGTCGTCGGTGCAGGCGCTCGCGGCGACGATCACCTCGCCGTCCGCGCCGAGCAGCTTCAAGGCGCGCAGCGCGTCATGAACGACCTCGGTGATGGTCGCCGCCTCGTTGTGCGCGGGCACGCAGATGCTGACCGGCTGCTGGCGAGCCTGCAACTCACGGCTGGGTACCAGGTTGAGCCCGAGCGCGGGGTCGATGCGGGCGGCGCTGGCCGTGGTCGAGCCTCCGCCGCCAGAGCTCGCCGGGGCGGCGGCGTCGCTCGAGGCATGGCCGGGCTGGGCGCTGGTCTCAGTCAAGGAAGGCTCCCTGCCAGAGCGGGTTGCGGTCGCGGTGGGGGCCGATAATCGGATCTTCGTGGGGGTCAAGAGGAATGAGCCCGGGGGTTCGCCAGGCATTTTCCGCGGCCTCAGGCATATCGGTGAACCAGATGCCGTCAGGGATCGGTGGTGGGGGCGCGGCGCCGACCCGGTCGAGGATGAGCTGGCGTACTTCGTAGTCCTGGCTGGCTGGCATGGCCTTGCCAGCGCTTCCTGCGGCTCCGCAGGCGGCGAGCTGGCGGCGTACTCGCCTGATCCAGTTCCCGTGCTCGCCTGCGGCCCGGTGGTAGCGCTCGGGGTCGCCGCCCAGGTTGCTGGGTGGTCGTAGAGCATCATGCGGCGCAGGTTGAACGGGCCTGGCGTGGCCAGGGCGCGTCGGAACAGGCACAGGTCGAGCTGATCGCGGACAGGGAACCAGGCCTCGTCGGTGAACCAGTCCGCGCTGACCTGGATCACGAGCACCTCGGGCGCGCTGGTCGCCTGGCCCAGGGCTCGTTCCCACTCGGCTCGGCTCATGGACGCGGGTGCGGTGGTCATGCCATCACGGCTTCCAGGATGCCTATTAGTTCGTCGACCTGGGTCTGTCGCGGGCCCAGGCGAGCGTGTCCGTCTGCGGACCAGGTCAGCATCACGGGCTCGGCGGACGGCGTGGTCGCCAAAGCGAAGCGGGCGAGCTGCAGCGCGCCGCCGAGCAGCGGCAGCGGCAGCAGGTCGGCGAGTCGTCGGGCCTCGGCCGGGCGGTGGGTGAGCAGCCGGATCAGGGAGGTGAGGACGGCGGCGGCCGGGCGGTCGGCGGGGCCGTACAGGTCGAGACCTTCGGTCAGGCCCCAACGGTTCGAGTCCGCCTGGACGAGGCGCCACAGCGATGGTTCGGTCGGCAGATCGGACAGCGTGCGCGCCAGCCAGTCGAATGCGGCTTCAGCGTTCGGCAGGCAGTCATGCGTAGAGAACATCGACAGCTGCGACTTGAGGTAGCGGCGATCGGAGGAGAACGCCGGGTCCTGTTCGTAGCCCGGCGGGGCGGTGAACCGCCAGTTGCGCAGTCCGGCGATGACTGTGGCGGCCAGTTCCAGCGAGATCGCGTCCAGGCCGCCGCAGGCGCGTAGGACGAGCTCGGTCTTGCGGTCGCGGCGGCGGTGTGGGTGCTGCCCGTGCTGGCCGATCCGTCGCTCGATCTCGGTGATGACGCAGTCGCCGTGCCAGTAGTTGCCGTAGAACTTCTCGCCGGTGAGCACCTCGGCGAGGATGTACAGCCCGCTGCCCACCCACGATCCGCCGAACTCGCACAGCGCCCACAGCCAGACCAGCACCGCGCGCGGGTCGCTCAGCCCCGCTGGCCACGGGTCGCCGTGCTCACGGAAGAACCCGGGCGGGTCCGGGTCGACGAACTGCACGATCCGCTTCCGGCCCGTCTGGACGGATGCGATGATCTGCCGCGCGCCGACATGGCCGGGTTCCTGCTGCAGAAGCTCGTGCGCGGCCTGCTGCAGCCAGCCGATCACCCGGCAGACCTGGCCCAGGCTGACCGCGGACTCGACCTCGGTTACCCGGCTGTCCAGGTCCGAGGCCGCGCCGGCCGGCAGCGTCAGCTCCGCCAGTCGGTAGCTGGACTGCAGAGTGCCATCGATGAGCTGCGGTAACGCGACCCGGGCGGCATCGCCCGTGAGGTTGTCATACAGGACGGCGCGGCCGATGCGCTCGACGAGGTATGTCAGCAGGGCGAGCCGCCAACGGGCCACCCGCGGGTCGCTGTCCGCCCGGCAGTACAGGCCGATCTCCGCGGCCCGCTGAGACAGGCTCGCGACGTCGCCCCGGTCGATCGCCGTCTCGACCCCGGACAGGTAGTCCTCGATCAGGTGCTTGTCCTTCAGCCGGACAGGGTTGCCCCGCCGGGCCGCCCGGCGCAGATCCCGGGTAGCAAGATTCGCGAGGAACCGTCGCCGTCCCTCGCCCCCGAGGGCCTGCAGCGACTTCAGCAGCGTGTAGATCCCGAGAACGGACTGGATGGATACCAGCGCCAGCCCGGCGTTGATGACATCTGGATCCCCGCCGATGTCCCCGGCCGAGGCCACCAGGATCGAGGCCAGGCCGACGACCAGCCATTCTGGCAACGCGATCGCGATGACGACGTCGGTGAACGACGGCCACACCGACTCGGCGTCCGCGCTGACCGCGAAGACGATCGTGTGCGCGGTGAGAATGGTCGAGAAGATCCCGAAGCCGAGCTGCCACAGCACCTCGGCCTTGTCCTTCGGGACGTCGGTACCCCGCTCGGCGAGCACCACCGCGGTCGCGGTGAGCAGGGTGACCAGCGCGGCCTGAACAGCCGCCCGACGACCGGCGCGTAGCCCACGGGCACGAGTCCTGGGTCGGGGGGCCACGGGGAGCCATCTTGACATGGCTTTCGACACCGATGCGCCGCTTCGTGGCCAGTTGGCCACCCTCGTGAGCGTCGAGCCCACGGCCTATCCGCGGCATGGTCCGCGGTTTCTCGACCAGCAGCTTGCGCGACTGGTCTCCGTGTTCCAGGTAGGGCCAGCGGCCCATGTGGCGCAGGCCGACCTCGTCCCCACGCCTGGAGGTCAGGCTGGCGGACCGGGTGCTGGTCCGCTGGCGGGGTGGCTGGTCGACGGGCCGGTGCCGGTTGCCGGTGCGCTGTCGTCGTGCTCGCGGTCCTCGTCGTCCTCGCCGAGGAAGGTGTCGTCGAAGAGGGCGTTCGAGCGGTCGTCGGGCCGGCCTGCCTCGGGGCAAGTGGCCGTCTCGCTGGCGCAGCAGTCGTCGGCGGGCGGGCGGACCGGGTTGTCGCCGTGTCGAGTGTCGTCCGCGCGGGCTGGGGGTTCCCAGATTCCGGTGTAAAGATGGTCGAGGCCGCGGTGTAGGGGATTTCGGCGGGGCTTGCGTTGGGGATCGACGGAGTAGGGCGGGACGAAGTATGGGTGGCCGTCCAACCCGATAGAGACGGCCCATTCTCCGCGATGCACGACCCGGTGGTGGAAACCGCACAGCAGGGCGAGGTTGTCGAGGTTTGTCTCGCCGCCGGAAAGCCAGTGAACGATGTGGTGTGCGTCTGTCCAGGCAGCGTTCTTCTGACAACCAGGAAACGTGCACCCGCCGTCCCGGACGACCAGGGCGCGGCGTAGCGACGGTGGCACAAGACGGCGGGTGCGGCCGAGCTCGAGGGGTATTCCTTCCTGGGAGAGAAGGATATGTGTGAGATGGGCGTCGCAGCAGATTCGTTCCAGGGTGGCGTGGGATAGCGGCAGGCCGTGGCCGGTGGTCGCCGGGGTGGCGGCGCCCTTGCCGAGTAGCGCGTCGATCGTGGTCGTGACGGTGAGGTGGGGCCGGGTGCCRCGGGAGATCGGCAGGGTGCCGGTGCCCAGGACGCGTTCGGTGATCTCGATGAGGGCGTCGGCGCGTCGTTGAGGGAYGGTGCGGTGATCTTCCGGGTTCTCGCCGAGGGGTCTGGGCTTGGCGAGGGGTTCGAGRGCGGCGCGCAGGGCCGCGGCGCCGTCGGCGTCGAGGGTGCCGTGGATGCGGGTGGTGCCGTCAGGCTGGTCGGTCAGGTGTAGCTCGCGGCGTCGTGCCTGGTCGCCGTCGTCGCGTGGGTCCGAGCCGGGCGGGTGTAGCTGGTCCTGTAGGCGGGCGCGGATCGTCTTGCCGAGGGCGGCGAGGTCGCCGGCGTCGAGGGTTTCTGCCTGGGTGAGCAGGAACTGTTCGGCCCAGTCGYGCTGCTCGGAYGGGGTGTCCGCCGGGAGTGCTCGCAGCGCKGTGACGATGACGGTGGCCTGGTCGCGGCTGATYGCCGTACTGGCCAGGGCGTGGCCGGTGCGTGGGTAGGTGAGGTCGAGGTCGCGGGCCAGGTCGAYGGTGCGCCGGGCGTCGGCGGGGCGGATCTTCAGTTGCCAGCGCAGGAGTTCCGCCGTCGAGGGCAGGTCCTCCTCGCCGAACACGCCGCGCAGGTCCCGGCCGCCCAGGTCCCGGACCGCCGCGAACAGGACCGAGGCCAGCAGCCGGCCGGCCCGCTCCGCGGCACCCAGGAATTCCAGCGCCTCCGGGTGGGACAGCGCCCACAGGTTCGCTCCGGCCAGCGTCTTCAGCCCGCCGACGACCCCGTCCAGCTCGGCCAGTACATGATGCCGCCCGCCGAACCCGGCACCGTCGCCGCCGTTACCGGCGTCGAAAACACCGCCTTCGGATACCGCCGCGTAGTTCTCGTGCCCATTTTCTGCGACACCATCTTGGTTGGCGTCAGACGGAGCCCGAGGGATTCCGGTGTCCGGCCTGGACCACACCTGGGCGGGCCGGCCATCCGGTTCCTCGGGAACGGGCAGCGCGAGCATGCCTCAACGGAACCACGCATTCGAACATATGTCCAGTTCTTGTCATTCGGGGGTGTACACCCCCGAATTTTTGGAAACCGAAAAATGACTATAGTGGTGCGGCGCGGAAGTGCTGACGAATTGGCGGTTGGCGGCACCGTCGCAGCCAATGGCGCCGGAAAGTAGCCGCCTTCCGGCTACGTGGATGATGGACGGCCCAACCTCCGAGATCTGATCGGCTTCGCCGTTGATCAGGGCTGGAGCCGATGGGCGGGCGTCGCCGGATCCGGGGCCTTCGGCGGTGCGCACGGCGGGTCCTTCGGAACGGCCCGCCTTCGGAGAGGCGATGCCGGCATGGGCGGGAGGATCGCAGTCATGGCTTGGTTGGTGCTGGATTCCGCGGTCGTCCGGGATCTTGTCGGTGATCGGTACTACGCGCGGGGCCGACAATCACCGGCGAGGTGCCGTCACCAAGATCGTCGTCGACGGGAGGTCAGCTGAGGCGACCGTGCTCGGGACCCGTGCCTACCGGGCGGGCCGAGTCCGGGCGTGAGCCCCGTTTCTGAATCCTCAGGTCATCACGGGTCGGCGCGGGACGGGCGCCAGCCGCGGAGGTGGGGTTCAACCTTGGAGCGGTCGGTGACATGGCTGGTGCGCCATACGGCGTGGGCGGCGCGGAGCTTGGCGACGAGCTTGTCGACGAGCGCTGCCTCATCGGTGGGGTTTTCGGTGCCGGCCGCGAGGAGTTTGGTGTAGCGGACGGTGTCGACGACGGCGGACTTGACGCGCTCGTGGGCGCGGTAGGTGGCGAGATCTCGGGCCCAGTCGACGGCGGCCTCGGGCGGGGCCGCGTTTCGCCAGGCGGCTTGGGCGGCCTGCTCCTCGTCGGATTGGTAGGCCATCTTGTGGAGGTGGACGGCCAGGTCGTAGACGGGGTCGCCCCAAAGAGCAAGCTCCCAGTCCAGAAAGTACGTCACCCCGCCGTTCACGATCATGTTCTTGCGGTGGATGTCGGTGTGGAGCAGGCGGAACGGCCTGGGGGCGAGAGTCGACCAACGTTCGAGGACCGGCTCCAGCGGGTCGGCGGGAAAGCCGAGGGCCTTGAACAGATCGCCGAACTCGTCGAGAAACCTGGCGTGCACGTCGGTGGTGATGGCCGACAGCCTGCTCGCGAAGGCGGTGGTGTCGCCGTCGGTGGGCCAGTCGGCGGGGAGCGGTGGGAGCTGGTCGAGCGGGACCTGGCCGAGCTGGGCGAACAGGGCGCCGACGTCGGGGATGACATGTTCGGGTACGCGTTTGCCGCGGGGTGCGATCGCGTCGAGGACGTCGCCGTCGATCCATTCGACGATCTGGTAGGCCGGGTCGACGCTGGCGTGGAGGAGCCGTGGGGCCCGAGGGATAACGGGGTGGATGGCGCGCACGACCTTGGACTCTGGCCAGATCGTGAGGTCCATGGTGTCGGCCCCGGGGATGGGGATGCGCACCACGACGGGACCCGCCGGCGTCTCGACGCGGACGTTGTGGTTGTAGAAGCCGGCACTCCGGTCGGTGCGGGCCAGGGCCAGCCGGTACAGCTCATCCGGCTCGTTCGTGGCCGCGCGCGGCGCGACCGGCATGGTCTCGTCGACGGCCGCGGCAGCGGCTGGGACATTCCCGGCCGTGGAAGCAGTCGGATTCGGGGTCGCCGGGTCGAAACTCGTCATCAGGCCGCCCCGCCGAATCCGAGCAGGTCGCGGGCGAGCGCGTCGATGCGGCCCTTCAGGACGTCGAGAGAGTCGAGTGGCTGGATGGCGCTTTCGGCGCGCTGGCAGGCGTCCGTCACGTACTGGTCCTCGATTCCAAGCTCTCGCAGCGCGGCTCCGGCGCACAGCACCAGCGTCGGGTACACCTCCGCGGCCTCCAGCTCGCTCACCGCCCAGCACACCGACTCCCGGGCGAGGCCGACCTGGCCGCGTCGTGCCTCCAACACCCCTCGGTACAACCTTGCCCGAGCAAGCCCCGATCGGTAGCTTGCCCGGGTCAATGCCTCGACCGCCGCGTCGAACGCCGGCTCGGCCCGGTCGAGGTTGCCGAGCCGCAGCTCGGCGACGGCGATCGCCGTGTGGCACTTGCCTAGCTCATGCTGCGCGCCGATCTCGGTCTGGACCTCGATAGCCGCCTGCGCCTCGGGGATCGCGGCCGGCGCGTCGACGAACGCGAGCAGCTCGGCCCGGTTCGTCCTGATGTTCGCGTTCCCGAGGTAGGACCGAGCCTCCTGGTAGTACGCCGCCGCCTCGTCGAGAAGACGGCCCGATGTCGTGAGGTCGAAGGCGAACCGGTGCGCCAGGTGTCGCAGTCGGGCCACGTCGCCGCGGCACTCCGGATGCCGTCGCTCGGCGATCGCGTCCAGCTCGGTCGCGAACCGTTCCGCCTCGACGAACCGTCCTTGGCACATGTGCAGGTCGGCGGCCCACAAGCCGGCGCCCATACGCGCGGTGTCGTCCTGGCCGGCCCAAGCTCGGTTGTAGATCGTCAACGCGGCCGTCGTCTGGCCCGCGATGCGGCGTGCCTGGCCGGCGGCGACGGCGAGCCGTGCCCCGACAGGCTGGCTGACGTTCCAGTTCTCGTCCGGGGTCAGCTCCAGCGCCTGGCTGGCCTCGCCGCGGCGAAGCAGCGTCTCGACGTCCATCACCCGCGCGGCCTCGGTCAACTCCGACGTCACGTGGGCCGGGTTCTCCCGCAGGAACTCGCGCAGGTCAGTCAGCACACCCCCAGCGGCGCCATCAGCCCCGCCGCGTACCGCCACCTCGACCAGGTCGAGCAGCTCGACTCCGGTGATCTCCCCGACGTGCAGCGCATGGAAGACCATTTCCCGGAACGCGACCGGGTCCGCCAGCATTCGTCCGCCGAGGCTCCGGGACCTCTCCTGGTCGGTGACGCCACCTTCTGCGGGGTCCTCGAAAGCCCGCTGTTCCCAGGCATCGCGCAGCAGTTGGTGGAGTTCCAGACGAGCCGGCGCGGACAGTCGGTCGCGCAGGGCGCCCGCCATGAGCTGGTGGAACCGGAGCTGGTCACCGGCCGGGTAGACGAACGAGTAGGACGAGATCGACTCCCAGGCCGTCACATGTCCGGGAAGCCGCAGCGCCGCCGTCAAGGTCTGGAAAATCTCCTGATCGAAGATCCTCGCGACGCCGAGGACCTCCAGCGTCCGCACCTCGTCAGCCGCGACATGTTGCAGGAAGCGTTGCAGGATCTCCCGCTGCGTCGCCGCCCGCGTCCGCATCGAATCGGTGCCCTCTTCGTTTCCGCCGACGTCGCCTGTGTCGACGGCGAGGTGCAGGTAGAAAGGCAGCCCCGCACTCGCCCTCGCGAGCCGCCTTCGTTCACCCTCCTCGGTGACTCCAGAGGCGCCGAGCAACGCCAGCCGCGCCTCCATCGGCAACTCGTCGACCGGGCAGGTTCGGACCAGCCCATGCCAGTCGGCGTCGTAGGCATCCCAGCGCAGCGGCTCCCGGCCGGCGATGACGACCAGGCCGCGGTCGAGCTGGGCGACCAGGTCGCGTAGCCAGACATCCGCGAGCTGCGTCCGTCCCGAGCGGGTCGGAGCGGGCACCAGCGCCTCGTAGGTGTCGATCGTCAGCACATAGGGGCGGCTGATAGACGCGTCGCGCAGGTCCTCGGCGAACAGATAGGTGACGGCGTCGGCAACCTCGGCGTTCGGTAGCTCGTCGAGCGACGACAAGGTCTCGTCGCGACTGATCCGATGGCGGCGGCGCGCATCCGAGGTCACCCGCTCCGCGGCCTTCAGTAGCCCGAGCGCGGTGCCGAACACGGGCACCCCGGCGACCGAATCGATGATCTCGGTGAGCACGCCGCTCTCCTCGACGAACGGCAGCGTCTCCCGGCTGATCCGCAGGTGAGGGTGAATGCGCTGCCACAGCACCGCGTAGGCGATGTCGAACCGGTCGAACCGCACTCCCTGCTTGCCGAACTCGGCGCGCAGGACAGCGAGGGCATCCTCCTGCTGTCGCATCGCCGGCACCTGGAGATCGAGCACCGCGGTCCGCCAGCCCTCCGGGGCCTGGACCCGCAGCTCGCGAAGCAGCCGCGACTTCCCGATCCCGCCGACGCCGGTCATGTTCAGCACCCGGGGCACGGACTCGCCAGCGGCCATCGCCGCCCGGACTCGCTCGATCTCGTTCGTGAACGCGTCAAGCAACGGTTCCCGGTCCACAAACTCCCGCTGTAACGCCGCCACCCGGCGAAACCGCGGCGCGATCGCCATCCACGACCTCCGGGGAAGCAGCCATCGATGTGTAGTTACCGATCGTCACCGTAGCCCGACGATCGCCCTACGCATCCAACCACGCCCAACCCCGTCTCGGCTGGCCAAACCGCTCAATCCGACATCTTCCCGCCGATAAGCTGATGGACCCGTCAGTGACGGAGCCGTCAGGAAACTGGCGCGTCGCGGAGTGGCTCGCGCCGATGGTGTGATTCAGTCAGGAACTGGGCAAGCGGATCGCGGAACTTCGCGGTGACCTGGCCGACGCGCTGGCCCGCTGTAATCCTCCCTTCGGAGGCGTCCGGCGCCTCGACGGCTTCTTTCCTGAGGGTCTACGCACGCGTGCGACCCCGTGGTCGACGAGGCGACCGTCGTGACCTGGCCCATGACGGCGCGCCGTCTGCATCGTCGTCGCCACCGCCCTCGGTCGCGGCTATCTCGACGCCTGACGGCTCCGAACCCGCCGATCCTGGGGCGCCCATATCCTGGTCACCCGTTGTAAAGATCGACCGTTGTCGTCCGTCCGGGTGCGTTGTGGTAGATCACGACGGCATTTGCGGAGTCCGGGGTGTGGCTGACCACGACCTGGCACGACTCGCCGGGGGCGATCTGCCGGGTGCATGGACTGGGATCGCGCACCGAGACGGTTCCGCGCCCCTCGATGCCGGTGACAACCAGAGGCGCGGAGCCTGTGCTTTCTATCTGAATGTAGTTGCAGTGAGCACTGGGGCAGCTCAGGACGGCCACCGAGACGTTCGGTTGGGCCGCTGGCGTCGTCTGCTGAATGGTCGCCTGCGCGGGAGGCGTCGTTGCGGCGGGAGGGTTCGTCGAGCTGGACTGGCGCGCCGCCAGCGGCGTGGCCGGCGTCGCGACGGCGGGTGACGTCGGCGGGAGTGCGTGCGCAGCGGCAGTGGTAGGCCCGACAGGTACGGTGGCCGGCGGCGCGGTGCTGGCGGACGGGGCGATTGGGGACGTGGCCGGGTCCACGCCCCGGTCCTGGGAGCCGTCCGAGGCGCGAGGGCGCGCGATGACGTCGTTCGTCGCCGGGTCGACGAGAATGAAAGTGTCGATCATCGTATCGGACTTCTCGATCGTGGAGACCGCTCCCGGGGAGAATCCCGTCCACCCTGTGCCGATGTAGTGCTGTGACGAGGAGAATTCCCGCTGGGCCGGGGTGAGTGGGTTGCCGCAGAAGCAGCGGCTCACCGGCACGCCGTACTTGTCGACGAGCACGGCGGTGCCGGCTTGGAGAACGGACTGGAAAGCGGTCGCATGCCCGTTGCGGTAGCCGTGGTTGGTTACCGCGGTATCAGATCGCAGAATAACGGGAGTGAGCCCGGCAACGTAGTCCGCAATGCTCATGACGGAGATTCCAAGTGTCGCCGCCCAGGCGGCGGCCTGCCCCGGATGGGCCTGGAGGAACGCGACCATCGCGCCCTGATCGCAGGCCGCCTTGTTCCGCGTGCCTCCGTACAGCCCGGGTGTGCTCCCGGAGAACGTCCCGCCGGCGCCCTTCGGCGGCGTCACCCGCCGCTGGTCCGAGCCGATGGGTGGCATGAACGGATTGGTCCCGGTCGACCCCACGGGCTCGGTCGTGACCCCGGCCGCGGCGGCTGGGGTGCCTCTACCCGTCAGGAGGACCACGGCGCCGCCCGCCGCCGCGGCCGCGAGCAGGACGAGCGTCAGGAGCAGCGCGAGCGCCAGCGCCAGGCGAGACCGTCGAGGCCGATGGCGCCTGAACCACGTGCCCGTGCCCTGGCCCTTGCCTGTGAGTTCGGAGGCCGTGTCGCTGGCCGCGCCGGTGGTGGTCTCTCCGATCTGGTGCGCCACCAGCGTCAGGAGTGCGTCCTCGCTTGACGGGAGGACCGGCGGGACGGTCGGAGCAGGCGGAGACGTCGCGATGGCGGAGGTGAGGAGGACCTGCTCGCCATCCGTCGTGCTCCGAACGTTCGATGCATCCGCGATGTCGCGGGTCCCGTCGGTGAGCTTCTGGGTGCTGGCGTCGACGGCGTTCCCGCCAGGTTCCGGGGGTGGGGGCGCGGATGCGGATCCGAGTGGCGAAGCGACGGCATCGGCCGACCGCGGGCGGCCAACCAGGCGCAGGAGAAGGTCCTGGGCGGAGGGCCGGCTGGCGGGGTCCTTGGCCATGGTCTGCTCGACGAGCGGACGCAGCCCCTCGTCGAGCCCGGTGAAGTCAGGTTCCTCGTGGACGGCGCGGTAGAGGATCGCTGGGGTCGCGCCCCCGCCGTGCGGCAGCCGTCCCGTGCCGGAATAGAGAATGACGCCACCCCAGGCGTAGATGTCGGTACCCGCCGTGACCGGCTGCCCCAACGCCTGTTCGGGAGCCATGAACGCTGGTGTGCCGAGGCTGGTGTGCGTCAACGCCGCTGTCGCGTCGAGCGCGTGCGCGATGCCGAAGTCGATCACGCGGGCGCCGGAGGGCGACAGGACGATGTTGCCTGGCTTCAGGTCGCGATGGACGACGCCGGCCGCATGGATCGCGCTGAGCGCGGAGGCGACCGCGACCGCGAGACGTTCGAGTTCCGCGACGGGGAGGGGCCCGCGCTCGCGGATCGCTTCGGCCAGCGTCTGGCCCTCGATGTACTCGGTGACGAGGTACGGCCAGTGCCCGTCCGCGTTGACGTCTAGCACCTCGGCGGTGCAGAACCGCGCGACCCGCTGTGCCATCCGCGCCTCGCGGACGAACCGCGCGCGAAACTCGGGTTGACGGGCGAGGTCGCCGCGGATGACCTTCAGCGCGACGAGGCGTTCCTCGCCGTCGCGACGGGCCAGGTAGACGGTGCCCATTCCCCCGTCGCCGAGCCGGCCGAGCAGCGTGTACGGCCCGAGACGTGTCGGGTCGGTCCCATCCAGCGGCGCGCTGATAGACGTGACCGAACCAGCCACGGCGTTCCCCCCGTCGTGGACTCCGGTGACCGCCCCCGCGCCCGTCCAACCGGAATCCCGCGGCGCAAGACTACGGCATGCTCCCATCGGCTCAGGACCCACCAGGAAAAGGCGCCTTAGGCGGATCGTCCGCAGCCCGCCAGGAACGCCGACCAGGAAACCGCTTAACAAGTCGAAATATTGTCGCAGAGCAACCCCCTAACCTGCGGCTTCACAGGTTGGGACTGCCAACGGGTGCTTGTTCGGCTGCGGACCAGCGACACCCTGTCCATCGGCGAGCGCGGACGCGTGTCGATGGCGGCATGCGCTTCGACGGGTTCGGCAGGTCTTTCGGGAGCACTGCGGGGAGCAGCGTCGCCGTCGCCGCGGGGAGTAGAGCAAGACCTGGAAGGACCTGGGCGTCTAGCCGTACACCGAGGAGCCAAGGACCGAGGCTGAATGGGCCGAGCGGGCTCATCTGCTGGCTGATCGCGTTTCGGGCGGGTGGCGGCAATTGCTGGGACGCTGGGTGCCAACCCTGTCACTCTCGACCGGTCACTCTCGGCCGGTCGCGCGCAGCGGCGCGGCTGTGGGGGCGCAATCGCGACGGGAATGGCCGCCCCGGCCGACCGGCCGCGACCCGCTGAAGGAGGCGCGATGACCGACGCGAACGTGCATGTCCCGGCGCCGTCGACCCTGCCGTCGACCCTGCCGCCGACGGAGCCCGATGCGACCCGGACGAGCCATGCCCGGCGCGGTTGGGAGCCGTCGACGGGTGCCGCCGAGCTGGCGCGCCGTTACCCGGCCCATGTGGGCGCCACCCGGTTATACGGGGAGGAGTTCCACCGCGACCCACATGCTGTTTACCAGCGGCTGCGGGCACGGCATGGCTCGGTCGCCCCGGTGCTGCTGGATGACGACGTCCCGGCCTGGCTGGTGATCGGTTACCGGGAGCTGCACTACGTCGCCGGCCAGCCCGATCTGTTCGGCAAGGACTCGCGGACGTGGAATGCCTGGGACCTGGCGCCGCCGCACTGGCCGCTGCGCCCGCCCGTCGCCTGGACCGACACGATTCTTTCGACGGACGGCGCCGAGCACGGGCGGCATTCCGCCGCGGTCGACGACGCGCTGGGCGCCGTCGACCTGTTCGAGCTGGCGGGGCGTTGCGAGCGGATCGCCGACGGGCTGATCGACGCCTTCGCGGGCGACGGGAAGGCCGACCTGATTGGTCAGTACGCCGCGCGGATCCCGATGGCGGCGGGGGCGACGCTGCTTGCGCTTCCGCCGGCGGATACAGCGGCATTCCTGGCCGATGTGACCGCCATGCTCATGCAGGCCGGCGAGGCGCACGCGGCGGAGGCGCGGCTGCGGGCCATCGTGCGCCCGTACACGACCGCGCGCCGGGCGAACCCGGGAGCGGACACGCTGTCCAGACTCGCCGCCCATCCGGTGGCGCTCACCGACGACGAGGTGTTCGAGGATCTGATCATGCTGCTCCTGATGAGCCAGGCCAAGACGACCGCCTGGATCGGGAACGCGTTGCGGCTGATCCTCACCGATCCCCGGTTCGCGGTGACGATCGCGGGCGGGCGGCGCTCCGTCGCGCACGCCCTGGCCGAGGTGCTTTGGGAGGACCCGCCGTTCTCCAACGCGTTCGGCCGCTGGGCAACCCGTCCGGTCCATCTGGGGACGCAGCACATTCGGCGCGGCGACCTGCTGGTGCTGTCCGTCGCGGCGGCGAACGCCGACCCGCAGGTGCGCCCGGACCAGTTGGCCGGACCCGGCGGCAGCCAGGCGCACCTGGCGTTCGGCAGCGGGCCGCATCGCTGCCCGTACGCCTCCCAGGACGTAGCCGAGACGGTCGCGCGCACCGCCGTCACCGTGCTGCTCGACCGGATCCCCGACATCACCCCGGCCGTGCCGGCCGGCGCGCTCGCCTGGCAGCCCACCGTGGTCGTACGCAGCCTGATGGCCATGCCCGTCGTTTTCACCTCGTCCTGACAGCAGCCCATTCTTGACGTCACCCCGTCACCCCGTCACCCCGTCACGTCACCTCGTCACGTCACGTCACGTCACCCTTGACGTCACCTCGTCCTGAGGAGGACCACGTCCTGACGGCTCCCCGGCGTTGCCGGAGTGCACCGGCCGCAGCCGGCTCGGGGTATCGAAGTCGGCTGTTCCGCGTCGTCGGTGGTCAAGGCTTCTGGAAGTCGGGCGCCCGAGGGCTGGGGCGTCGTATCGTCGCAATCTGTTCTAGCGCCGGCTGGCGGGAGTGAATGGGCAGTGAAGATCGAAGCCGGGCAGGTCGCGGTGGTGACCGGGGGCGCGAGCGGGATCGGGTACGCGCTGGCGGGGGCGTTCGCCACCCGCGGGCTGTCAGTCGTGCTCGCCGATGTGCGTCCCGAGCCGCTGGACCGCGCCGTGGAGGCCCTGGCCGACGCCCACGCGAAGGCGCTCGCCGCGGCCGGCGCCGGCGTCGCCGCGGTCACCACCGATGTCAGCGACCCCGACGCCGTCCAGGCCCTCGCCGACACCACCCTCGAACGGTTCGGCCGGGTCGACGTCGTCTGCAACAACGCCGGCGTGGTCGGCAGGCAGGCGCCGATGTGGGAGCAGACGCCGCAGACCTGGCGGTGGCTCATCGACGTCCTGCTGCTCGGCGTCGCCAACGGAGTGCGGTCGTTCGCCCCGTCGATGATCGCCCAGGGCCGCGGCCATTTCCTCAACACCGCGTCCGCCGCCGGGCTGATGCGGCTACCCGGCCTGGGCCCGTACAGCACGGTCAAGCACGCCGTTGTCGGCCTCACCGAGACCCTCGACGCGGAGCTGCGCGCGGCGGCGCCCGAGGTTGGCGCGAGCGCGCTCTGCCCAGGGCTGGTGGATACCTCGCTCGTCGCGACGTCGGCGGCGATCCGCCCCGACGGCGCCGAGACGTCCGAGCCGCCGGCCCCGGACGACGCGGGCTCCCAGCTGCCGATCCCCGGCGAGGTGCTCACCGCCGCCGAGGTCGCCGAGATCTCGATCGCCGGCATCGAGGCCGGCCGGGTACGCATCCTCACCCACACCGACAGCTTCCGGCCCGCGCGCGCCCGCCTCGCGGCCGTGCTCGCCGACGTGGACCAGGCGGCCGCCTCTCGCGGCGGGTCAGCAGGCTGAGCCGGCAGGTCGGGCCGACCACACACGGAGTGACGCGGCCGGGCCCGCCGCCTCCCCGCCGGGTAGCGTGCCGATCGTGTCCTCCGCGAATGACGGCGCGCCGACTGATCGGGCCGACCTGGAGCCGGCCGGTCCAGCGCCATTGGCCGGGACGCCGGCAGGCGCGGCGAAGCCGAGGCTGGAGATCGAGTACTGCACGCGGTGCCGGTGGCTGCCGCGCGCCGCCTGGCTCGCGCAGGAGCTGCTCTCGACGTTCGAGACCGACCTCGGCGCCGTGGCGCTCGTCCCCGGCACCGGCGGGGTGTTCGTCGTCCGGGTCGAGGGCGCCGTGGTCTGGGACGGGCGCGCGCAGGGTTTCCCCGAGCCGACCGCGGTGAAGCGCGCCGTCCGCGACCTCGTCGCCCCCGGACGCTCCCTGGGCCACTCGGATGCCTGAGCCCGACCCCGCCTGAACACTCATCCACAGCCTGGTGACAGCTGTTTGATCTTACTGGCCGTAGCGAGTACTGTCTTACTCGACAGTGACGTAGTCATCAGTCCATAGCGGACAGGGGGAGGCGGACGTGACCCACGCCTTGTCAATGGCAGAGCCGGTCGTGGACGATTCCGACGTGGGCGGGGATTTGTACCCGCGCAGAGTCGGTGTCGCACCGAGGAGGCAGCACATGGCTGACGCCATCATCAGCGTCCCGGTCGAGGTGCGTGACGTGCTCGCTCGGGCCGCGGAGGCCGAGGGCATGTCGTTGCGCACCTATCTCGCCAGGTTCGCCAACTCCCTCCTTACGCCGGAGGAGCATGCCGCCCGGGCGACCGAGGCCCGCGCCATCCTCAAGGCGTGGAACGGCTATGACCCGACCGACGAGGAACTGGCCGAGCATCAGGCAGACCTCGAGCGGCGCATTGCCCGGGCGAAGACGACCCGATGATGGCGCAGCACCATGTTGTCTTTGACGATTCGGCGATGCTTGCTGCTGGGCGCGGCAACATCGTCGCGTCCACGTTGATTCACAACGCGCACAACCTCCCCGGCTGGCACCTATACGCTCCAACCTGCGCGCTGGTGGAGGCGGACAGGGTCCGACGCGGCATCGCCGAGCACATCGCGTCTCTTCGCGACATCGTTATCCTCGACCTGACCTTCTCGGCCGCGCTTGCCGTCGCGCGCGACACCAGCTGGGCAACGGCACACACCCGCCACGCCGCCGGGCCGAGCCCCGAGCGGCCGGTGGGGGCAAAGATCGCCACAGCTGATCCGGCCCGATGGAAGGGCCAGCCGTTCGAGGTCATCGACCTGACAGCAGCCTGACGCCGTTCTGGCGAGCAAAGTGCGCAACCCAGCCACCACTGGTGACGGCGCCTCAGCGCTGGTGCCAACGCGACCACCTCGCCGATCGGGACCCAGCCCGGCCACCGCCATATGCCAGGGTCCGGAACCACGTGGGGAGGGCGCTCAGCGCCCGACAGGCGGCGCCCGGTGTCGGGCGCGGAGCGTCCGGCACGGGACCGCCTCAGGCGTCGTCGTCGGCGACCCAGTTGACGAAGCGGTGCAAGGGGTACATGCCGTCGTGCGGGTTGCCCATCGTGCCGGTCATCGCGCTGCCTAGCCTGACGACCCGTTGCACGCCGGCGGTGGCGAGCAGGTCGCGGATCTCGGCCTTGCGGGCCGGCGGGTAGACGCCGACGGTCTGGGTCGCGACGTTCGCGAAGTGGGTCGCCTCCGTCAGTGAGGCGACGGGGATGACGTTGACGGTCTTGTTCGTCGGGTGGAAGTCGACCGGCTCGGGGGAGCGGACGACGAGGCCGGAGCCGTCGTACTCGCCCCAGATCCGGTAGTCAGGTTCGAGGAAGCGCATGCCCTCGGCGGCCTCCCGGATGTCGCTCGGTGTGGCCGGTCCGACGGCGCTGGCGAACTCGCGGTCGACGTTCAGCCGCTCGCGCAGCAGCGCGCAGAACCGGTCGAGGCGTTCCAGCTCCTCGTCGTCGTCGATGTCGCACTCGACGGCGATGTGCCGCGCGGCGAGGCAGGCGTCCTGGTTGAACACCGTCGCGTCGGCCGCCGCGAGCTCGGCGACCTCACGCATGGACTCCTGCGAGGCGAGCGCCTCGCGCCCGACGATCGCCATCGAGACCTTCGGGTCGAAGGCGACCAGGTGGAAACCCGGACCGGTGTACTTGATGATGTTGTTGATCGCGGCCCCGCCGCCCCAGCCGACGATTTTGTCGAAGTACTGGGCCCGGTAGAGGATATTTTCGATCTTTGCGTCGCCGCCGCGCCAGTACACCGCCGACATCGAGCGCAGCACCGGGTGCTCGGGGTCGATGTCGGCCATCGTGCGCAGCACGGCGACGGCGGTGAACGGGTCGGCCGACGGCAGCTTGAACACGTTGATGGCCTTGACCAGTGCCGCGTCGGCGATCGACGTCATCGCGCCGGACGGGGAGTTGCCGGCGAGCATGTGCACGAGCCGCGGCGGGAACGCGCGGATCCGGGTCGTCCGGCCATGCGGGTCGGTGTGCTCCGCCCAGCCGTCGAGGACCCGCGGGTCGCGGAACGTCTTCTCGAGACGAAACTCGATGGCCTGCCGGGTGAGGAACTGGCCGGGCCGGCGGAAGGTGTTCTCGATCATCCGCCGGGGCATCTGGCTGACCTGCGCCGTGAGCTCCAGCGACTCCTGCAGATAGGGGTTCTTCTCCAGTTCCAGATGCTGGGCGACCTCGACGAGGTAGTCGATGATGTCGGTCAGCGGCACGTCGAAGGCCGGGCCCTGTTCCGTGCGCGGCGTGATCAGCTCGTTGAAGTTGATCCGCGGCGTCACGAACGGCACGCCGAAGTCGCGTGACAGGTACTCGACGTCCTCGCCCCAGACGACCCGGCCGCGGATGACGTGCGGGACCTTCAGCTTCTTCGGCTTCGCCGGCTCGGACGGCGCGAGGCCGGGAGAGGGAGAGGGAGACGAGGAGGCGGCGGCGGTGTTGACGGCTGTGGCGGTCGCGGCGGTGGATTCGGTGATGGTCATGTGCCGCTCCCTCAGTTGTCGATGAAGCCGCGGACGTAGGCGTCCATGGTGCCGGCGCAGGTGATCTTGTCCCCGTCTGGGAGGTCCTTGTAGCGGGTGATGTCCTCGGCGACGGTCGGCCCTTCCCGGCCGCAGGAGCAGGTGCCGAAATCGGCGATGATCCTGTCCCCGCTGATGGTGGCGCCCCAGCGGCCGTCGACGGAGAAGTCGAAGAAGGCGGCCCGGCCCTCGGCCTGGCCGTCGGAGAGCGGCGCGAGCGCCTCGCCGTTCTTGTCGAGAACGAACAGGGTGAGCCCCGTCGGCACGTGGTAACGGCCGGACAGGCACTTCACGCTGCGCAGGTTGACCTCCTGCATCGCGTAGTAGTGCAGGAAGCGGCTCGGCTGGATGTTGAGCAGCTCGAAGATGCGCTCGCGGTAGTCGGGCGGAAGGGTCATGCCCTTCAACCCGCCTGCCACCTGAAGGCCATTGGCACCGGTGACATCGCCGGGCTTGACGCCCTTTTCCCGCAGGATCTCGTTGAGGCGGTAGAGCATCGGGAACATCGAGTTGAAGAAGATGTTCTCGTCCTTGTGGGCGATGACCTGCTCGGCCAGGAACTGGAGACGGTCTTCGACGCCAGCCTGCCTGGCCGCGCCCTCGGCCTCGAACGCGGCGACCTCGCCCGGTGAGGCGGTGCCGTCCGCGATCGCCCGGCGCATCGCGCCGAGACGGGCCATGTACCTGTGGTGGTCGGTGACCGGCTTCGACTCCGGCAGCGGGAGCGCGTCGTCCCGGCGGTAGTTGCTCAGGAAGATGTCGCGGATGTACATCGCCGAGCTGATGCCCGTGTCCGGCCCCACCGGGACGACGTGCCACTCCCTGGCCGGCGGCATGCCGAGCCAGGTCAGGCTGTCGAGCAGGTTCTGGCCGGAGGCCTCGCGGTCGGCCATGGTCTTGTTGAGGAACGACGCCTTGCCCGACGTGCCGGACGAGCTGGACACCAGGTGGCCGTGGTCCTCGAGCCGCGCGATCCAGCCGTCGAGATCCTCGACGCCCGTGACGTCCACGTCCGCGACGCGGTAGGTCGACACCGAGTCGAGCCAGCGGTTCAGCTGCTTCCACCGCCCCTTGGTGACGATCGTCTCCGGGTAGCTCTTGTAGGTCGTGTGCGGGAACAGCAGCGGGACCATGTCCTGCGTGGAGCGGATCTCCTCGACGCCCTCGGCCTTCGCGCGCTGCGCGAGCACCGGCACCTGCTGGCGGCGCTCCTGGAATCGGGCGTCGAGCGCCGCCACGGTGGCCTCGCCGAGCGCGGCCGGCTGGCTGGCCGTCCTGGTTGTCACGGACATGACGCCCCACTTCTGCGGTCGGTGCCGAGGCCGCGGTCGGTGTTCGTGATCGGTGCGGCGGCCGGTGTCGAGGTCGGTGCCGTTCCCGGCCGGGTTACTACACCGGGCAGTCTAGTTTTAACCAGACTCGTGAGTCTAGTTATTGGTGGGATCCGCGGCGGGGTCTGCCAGACTGGCGGTCATGACGTCCCCACCGGACGCGCGGCCGACGCCCGCGTCGCGCCGTGGCGGCCGGCCGACCCGCGAGGAGGCCGCCCAGCTCGACCGGGACGTCCGCGAGCACGCCCTGCGGCTGTTCCTGGAGAACGGCTACGAGGGCACCTCGATGGAGGCCATCGCGCAGGCCGCCGGGACGACGAAGGCCTCGCTCTACGCCCGATTCCCGAGCAAGGACGCCGTGTTCACCTCGGTGTTCGGCTGGGCCATGGGCCGGCCCGACTGGCCGCTGCCGGAGCCCGAGCCACCCGACCTCGACGACCTGGCGGGCGCGCTCACCGCGATCGGCCAGGCGGCGTTGCGTCGTGCGCTCGACCCGTCGATGGTCAAGGTCAGCCGGATCGCGATCGCCCAGGCCGACCGGTTCCCCGAGCTTGCCCGCCGGATCCAGCTCGGCGCGGCCGGCGGCTCACCGCGCCAGCGGCTGGTGGCCGACCTGCTGCGCCGGCACGCCGCCACCGGCGCGATCACCCTCACCGACGACGCCGACACGCTGGCCGACCTCTATGTCGGCATGGTCTCCAGCGCGCCCGCCCGGCTCGCCTCGTTCGGCGTCGTGCCCGACCCGGCCGAGGTGGACCGCCGCGTCGAGACCGCCGTCCGCCTCTTCCTGCGCGCCCTGCGTAGCTGAACGGCCGCGCCTACTGTGCGCTGGGCGACCCGATGAATGACTCGATCAGCCCGCGCGCCTCGTCGAAGTAATTCTGCTCGCAGTCGAGCCAGTGAATCGCCGTGTCCCGCCGGAACCAGACCATCTGCTGTCTGCTGAACCTGTAGATCGCCCTGCGTAGGTTCTCGTACAGCTCGTCCTCTGACTGGTATTCTCCCCTGATCAGGCGGACGATGTGACGGTACTCCAGGCCGAGGGAATCCAGTTCGTCGGCGGAATGTCCCTTGTCGAGAATCGCTTTTACCTCGTCGACCATGCCGGCGGCCAGCCGGTCCTTCAGGCGTTGGTCGACTCTTCTCCTGAGAACCTCGGTGGGCCAGGTGAGGCCGAGCTGCAGGACGTTGTATCGAGGCTCGTTCGGGCGGTCGGGCGGATAGGCGAAACCACTGTCAAGGATCTCGATGGCCCGGATCATTCTTCGGCGGTTGTCCCCGCTCACGCGCTCCAGCGCGGTGTCGTCGAGACCGCTGAGACGTTCGCGCAGCTGTTCGTCGGTGAGGGCTTCCAGCGCGTTCCGCCGATCCCAGTCGGGAGGAACCGAGATCAGCTGGTAGCCCTCGACGACGGACCGCACGTAGAGTCCGGTACCGCCGACGATGAAAGGCAGCCTGCCCCGCTCCGAGATCTCGTCCGTCAGGGCATATGCCATCGCCTGGAAATCCGCGACCGAAAACCTGTCACCGATGTCGGCCACGTCGATCAGATGGTGTGGAACACCTCTCATCTCGTCGGATGTTAGTTTTCCCGTACCGATGTCAAGGTGCCTGTACACCTGCCGGGAGTCCGCGGATATCACTTCGCCGCCGAAGTGCCTCGCCAGCTCCACCCCCAGCATGCTCTTCCCGGACGCGTTGGTCCCCGTGATGACCACCAGTTTTCTTTTCGGTTCGGATGTCACCGGGTTTCCTATCTCTTCCGCGCGCCCAGGTCACGACGACGAGCTGCCCGCCACGATACTCCACAGATTGCCCAGGACAAGGCTGAACCGCGCCACCATCGCCGCGTCCACCGGTCTTCCACGCCAGGGCGCAATCACCAGTACCCAAGCGGCGCCTCCGCCAATGCCCGCTAGCTGTCATCCGTGTGGCTGATACCGCGCAGGATGACGGCCACCCGGTCGCGGAGCGTCTGGCCCAACCAGGACGCGGAGCGGTCTCCCGCCCCCCAACGTATGATCGCCTCCATTGTCACGGCGGTCATCATCGCGGCGACCTCTTCCACATCGATCCGCGCGCTCAGCTCGTCGCGTTCCTTGCCGTAGCGGAGGAGGGATTCAAAGGCGACACTCAGGCGAGGGCTCGCCGGGGTCCCCCCGTCCGCCCGCGCCGTGAAGCCGAGAGAGCCCGCCCGCAACGCGGCCGCCTTGGGCGTGCGAACAACGCGCCGAGCCATCGAGGCCATCACCTGCTCGCTCAACGAGCGCAGGGGGACGCCTTGCGCGGCGCCGGCCTCGACCTGGTCGATCATCGCCTGGATCGTCGCCGAGCTCATCTCGAGGAGAATCGCCTCTTTGTTGGCGAAATGGAAATAGAAGGTTCCCCTGGTGACCCCGGCGGCCTGGGCGATATCAGCCACGGTGCTCGCTTCGTACGCCACGTCGAAGTCACCCTCGCTCCAAAGGCGAAGGGCGGCGCGGATGAGCGCCAGCCGAGTCTCCCGTGACCTCGTGTTGACAAGCGTCGCCCGCTGGCGGGGCGGGGTACGCGTTCGGTCGGGTTCCATCACGGAAACCATACGCAGAGCGGACCGCCACCGTTTCGATCTTGTGCTGACCGCCGTCCGCCAGTGGTCCAGTGGTCCAGCGGTCCGACGGCCCGGTTCGCCGATGGGCGTCCGCGAGATCTTGCGCCACCTGGCCCGAGCCGCGTGGCCGGCTCTGACCAGGCACGACGCGGCCGGGATCACGCCGGCCCGGAGGCTCGGGCCAGACGGAGCTGGGTCGCCGAGCCCCGCCCGGCCGCTTCGGTCGCGATGCCCGGGGATGGGACTGGTGCTACCCTCCATTTGAACACTGGTCAAATGGAGGGCGGAGGTCGTATCACCATGCAGCGACAGGAGGAGCTGGACCTGACCGGCAAGGTCGTGATCATCACGGGGGCCAGCCGGGGGGTCGGCCGGCAGGCGGCCCAGGCGTTCGCCCGCCGCGGCGCGAACCTGGTCCTGGCCGCGCGAACGGTCGAGCCGGACAGGAAGCTGCCCGGCACCCTGAACGAGACGCTGACGGAAGTCGAGAACATGGGAGCCGGCGCGATCGCCGTGCAGACCGATCTGGCCAGCGAGACGGATCTGGCGCGCCTGGTCGACGCCGCCGTCGAGCGGTTCGGCGGCGTCGACGTGCTCATCAACAACGCCGCGGCCACCACCGGTGACCTCTGGTCCAAGCGATTCCTGGAGCTGACCCGCGAGGACTGGCTGTACCAGTTCGACGTCAACCTCCACGCGCCCTTCACGCTCATGCAGCTGGTGACGCCGATCATGGAGAGCCGTGGCGGCGGGCGCATCGTCAACCTCAGCACCGGCAGCGGCGAGGTCTTCCGCCAGCCGGAGGAGCTCCCCAAGCTCGAAAGCATCGGTAAGTTCAGCCTCGCCGTGCCCGGCTACTACTCCAGCAAGCGAGCGCTCGACCGGCTCGGCAACGTCCTCGCTCCCGAGCTCGCGCGGAAGGGCATCGCTGTGATCGGCATGCATCCGGGCCTGGTGGCCACCGAGCTCGTCGCCATCCGGGTCAAGGAGGCCGGCCTCGACGACAGCGTGGCTGTGCCGATGGACGTCCCCGCCCGCATGCTGACCTATTTCGCCTCGTGCGCCGATCCCATGGAATACACCGGCCGCCTGTTCTGGGCCGAGCGTGAGCTCAAGGAGCTCAAGCTCGACGTGGACGATCAGCCCGCGATCACCACCTGAACCGGAACGGGCCGCCGGCGCTGTCGTCGCCGGTTGGCCGCCGCCAGCCGGCGGGCGAGCGTTGGCGGGGCGGCACTAATGCAGCGACAGGATGGTCCGGTTCGATGCCTCGGCGGGGACGGTCAGGCCGAGGACGACGGCGAGCTCGGGGGCGGCGGCGTCGCGCAGCGGCGCCAGCGGCGCGAACTGGGCGCGCACCGTCGGGCCGCGGGTGGCGCCGCCGGCGAGTACCAGGGCGTTGACCTTCTCCCAGCTCAGGTCGTTGCGGGCCAGCATGGCCGAGCAGCTCTCGACAGCCGGGGCCAGGGCGGGCTCGACGAGGTCCCGTAGCTGCGCGGGCGTGAGGGTGAGCTCCAGCAGGAGGTCGGGCAGGAAGACGTCGGCCGTCCGCGCCTCGGACAGCTCCTCCCGGAGCATGCGGGCGGCGTCGCGCAGGTAGAGGGCGCGGCGCCGCCTGGCCTCGCCGTCGGCGTCCTCGATCTGGTAGCGCTCGCGCAGCCGCGCGACGATCGCCGCGTCGAGGGCTCGGCCGCCCGCCGTGTCGTCGCCCACCTGGTCGAGCACATGGGCCACGCCACGGTCGGCAGAGACGAGAGCGGCGTCGAACGTCCCGCCGCCGATGTCGACCACCACCCAGGTGCCGTCCTCAGGCCGAGGCCCGAGTGCCGCCCGGGCGGCGGCGGCGGCCTCGTCGACGATCGTGACGGCGTCCGGGGCGAAGCCGGCGTTCTCCCCGGCCTCGCGCAGCGCGGCGCGCTGGTCGGCCGAGAAGCAGACAGGCGCCGACAGGACGAGCCGGTCGAACCCGCGCCCGGCCTGGCGGCGGGCCAGTCGGGCGGCATGCAGCACCGGCTGGGTGGCGGCCTCGACGGCGGCGAACGGGTGCCCCCCGAGCAGCCTCGGCTCGTCCCGGCCGAGGTCGCGCTTGACGTCGCTCCAGTACCAGTCGGGGCGGCCGATGCGGCGCGACACGGCCGCGTCCCCGACGAGCCAGCGCCCGTCGGAGGAGCGGGCGACCGCCGTCGGGAACCAGGCCAGCTGCGTGACCGGTACCCGGACGACGACGGGGGCGGTGCCGTCAGGAGTCGTGTAGGCAGCCCGGGTCCAGGTCGTGCCCAGATCCACGGCCAACAGCCATTCACGCGCCATTCCGGCCCGTCCTCTCGCCAGTTCGTCCCCATTGAGGAACGGCATCGAGTCCCGGACAACCCTGTCGGTAGCCCCGCGCATACCTTGCTTGTCCTGGCCGCCGTATGCCCTCGCGATGCCCTCGCGCAGGGCAACTGGGCGGCGTCGTCATGACTACCACAGCGTCCAGGGAAGGTTCGCGTCCGCCATGACCGAACCACCCGGAAGGGACGGCCAGCCCCACCCGGACACCCACGGCGGCCCTCGCGGCTCCCCGGTCCAGAGGGCTCCAGTCCGGGGGTTCTGCGGATATCCCCGTTTCTGCGCCCAGCTGCCCCCAGCTGCCCCCGGGGTCCCTGCCGGATCCGGGGTTCCTGCCGGATCGGCGGAGCTTGCGGAGCCGATCTGGGAGGTCCGGAAGCAGATCTGGGAGGTCCGGGATTGGCTCAGGTCGAGTTGGGCCGGACGTGCTGATGGGCGTGGAGCCCCTACTTAGCCAATCGGTGGGGAAGGAGCCGGGCCCGCAGCTCGTACTTGACGACCTTGCCGGTGGCGTTCAGGGGGAGGGCGTCGACGACCTCGACGCGGCGGGGGACCTTGTAGTTCGCCATGCGGGCGCGGCTCCAGGCGATGACCTCCGCCGGGTCGACGGCCGCGCCGACGCGCGGGACGACGAAGGCCATGCCCACCTCGCCCAGGCGGTCGTCGGGGATGCCGATGACGGCCGCCTGGACGAGGTCGCCGCGTTCCAGCAGGGCCGCCTCGATCTCGGCGGGGTAGGCGTTGAAGCCGCCCACGATGAACATGTCCTTCTTACGGTCGGTGATCGTGACGTTGCCGGCCGCGTCCTGGATCCCGATGTCGCCGGAGTGCAGCCAGCCGTCGGCGTCGATGACCTCGGCGGTCGCCTCCGGGTTGTCGAAGTAGCCCTTCATGATGTTGTAGCCGCGGATGACGATCTCGCCGGGTGTTCCGGGCGGCAGCGGGGTGCCGCCGTCGTCGACGACGCGGACCTCCACGCCGGGGATCGCCCGGCCGGAGGTGCGCGCGACGACCTCCGGGTCGTCGTCGTGGCGGCACATCGTCGACGTGCCGGTGGTCTCGGTCAGGCCGTAGCCGGTGACGACCGTCCGCAGGCCGAGCTCCGAGCGCAGCCGGCGGACCAGTTCGACCGGTACCGCCGCGGCGCCGGTGACGGCGAGCCGCCAGCTCGACAGGTCGTAGCCGGTCAGGTCGCTGCCCAGGATCGTCTGGTAGATCGCCGGCGGGCCGGGCAGCATCGTCACCCGCTCCTCGGTGACCTTCTGCATCACGGACGGCACGTCGAAGACCGGGTGGGGGAGCAGCGTCGCGCCCTTGAGGATGCAGGCGAGCATCCCGGACTTCAGCCCGGCGGTGTGGAAGAACGGGTAGACGAGCAGGTAGCGGTCGCCGTGGCGCAGGCCGACGACGTCCGACCAGGCCGTGTAGACCCGGGTCGAGGCGCCATGGGTCAGCATCGCGCCCTTGGGCGCGCCGGTGGTGCCGGAGGTGAACACGATGTCGGAGACGTCGTCGCCGCCGAGCGCGGCCGTGCTGGCGGCGACGGCGGCGGCGAGTGTGCCGTCCGGGTCGCGCTCGCCACGGGCGAGGAACTCGTCCCACCTGGTGGCGCCCGGCCGGTCAGGTCCGGCCGCGGGCTGTGAGCCGTGCGGAGCCTCGTCATCGGCGCGCGGCTCACCGCCCGGGGCCGCGAGCAGCACGATCTCGTCGAGCGCGTCCAGACCCTCGCGATGCTCGGCGAGCATCGCGAGATAGTCGGTGCCGAGGAAGCCGTCGACGAGGAACGCCAACCGCGCGCCCGAGGTGCGCAGCACCCGCGCCGCCTCCTGGCCCTTGAATCGGGAGTTGACCGGCACCAGGACCGCGCCCGCGCGGTAGATGCCGAGAGCGACCTGCACCCACGCCGCGCTGTTCGGCGCCCAGACCGACACCCGGTCGCCGGCCCGCACCCCGCTGGCGACGAGCGCCCGCGCCACGGCGGCCGAGCGGGCGTCGAGGCCGGCGAACGTCAGGCGCTCCTCGCCGTCGACGACGGCCTCGGCCGCGGGCCAGCTGGCCGCCGCCCTGGCGAGTGCGGCCGGGATCGTCGCGGGTATCTGCTCCGCGGCCCGCGCCGCGTCCGTGGGGACGGCCGTGCCGCCCGCGCCGGGGCTCGCCGCCGTGCCGCCGACCGCCTCGTCCATCTGCCGCCCCTTCGCCGTCGAGAGGGCACCCGTCGCGTCGAGAGGGCACCCGTCGTGAGCGCACCGTCGTGAGCGCATCGGCTGCGCCAAGCTCGTAGATTATATAAGGTATGCAATATTGATAGGCAGGTGGATTGATTGGTGGGTGGGACGTGTGTCCCGATGCTTGACCAATCGCTTGCTTGGGACGCGGACCGATGGCGTACTGATCGGTGGTGCGCCGCCGCGACGGCGGCTCAGCCGACGATCCGTCGATGTGATGACCTGCGAGGTGCTTGATGCCGGATGCGACCGCTCCGCTGGCAGGAGTGCGCGTGGTCGACGTGTCGATGCTCGGCCCGGGCGCGCTGACGACCCATCTGGCCGACCTCGGCGCGGACGTCATCAAGGTGGAGCCGCCGGGGGGCGAGTACGTCCGCAAGATGGTCTGGCCGTTCGTCCACGGTGTGTCGCTGCTGCACTGGCACATCTCCCGGGGCAAGCGCTCGATCGAGCTCGACCTGCGTACCGATGCCGGTGTCGAGGTCTTCAGGGAGCTCGTGCGCGACGCCGACGCCGTCGTCGAGGCGATGCGGCCGGGAGCGCTCGACCGGCGCGGGCTCGGTTTCGCCGCGCTGCGAGAGATCAACCCGAAGATCGTCATGTGCTCCATCTCCGGCTACGGCGCCTCCGGCCCGTACCGCGACCTGCCGAGCCACGGCATCGCCTACGACACCTGGGCCGGCGTCGTGAAGCCCGCCATCGACGAGGACGGCTTCACCTACCTGCCGGAGCACGCCTCGATCGGCATCCACGCCGGCCCGCTGTTCGGCGCGTTCGCGCTCGTCGCGGCGGTGCTCGCGGCGCGCGAGACCGGGCAGGGCTCGCACGTCGAGGTCGGTCAGGCCGACGCCGCCGCCGCGATGGACTGGCTGCGCAGCGAGAGCTGGCGCGCCTACGAGCGGCCCGAGGACGAGGTGACCGGCAACCCGGTCGACAACTACGAGCGGCGCACCCCGGGAACCGCCGGAATGGAGGACGGGGTCCGCTACCAGATCTATCCCTCGGCGGACGGCCACATCCTGTTCATGGCCTCCGAGCGCAAGTTCTGGCGGAACTTCTGCGAGGGCGTCGGCCGGCTCGACCTCTACGAGCGCCGCCCCGGCGCCGAGTTCGCCGACCACGCCCGCGGTGACACCGAAACGCGCGTCGAGCTCACCAAGATCTTCGCCACCCGGACGACCGCGGAGTGGATCCTGTTCGCGGGCGAGCACAACACGACGATCGCGCCGGTGAACACGCCAAAGTCGATCATGGAAGACCCGCAGTTCCAGGATCGGCTGCCCTGGCTGCCGGCGTCGAAGTTCGTCATCGACCAGTTGCCCTTCCCGGTCCGCTTCGACGGCCGCAACCCCGAGCCGGAGCGGCCGGCGCCGCCGCCCGGCGAGCACTCCGCCGAGGTGCTCACGGGCGTTCTCGGCTACGACGAGGCGAAGGTGGCGAGCCTGCGCGCGGCGGGCGCCTTCGGCAAGGTGGCCGGCGCCGACAGCGCCGAGGGTGCGGCGGCTGGCGCGGGCGGTGCCGCATGACCGCGTGACCGCGGGCGGGCGAGGTCCGCGGGGCTGTCAACCGCGGGCTGTCACCCGCGGGGCCGCCGGCGTGGCGGCCGTTACGTGACGGCCGTCGTCCACTAATGATATTTTATACAAAATCTTGATCAGCTGACTGGGCTGACCGGACGTAAGGGGCGGGCAATGGGGTTGCTCGACGGCAAGGTCGCGATCGTCACCGGTGCCGGGCACGGTATCGGCCGTGGCCACGCCCTGGAACTGGCCAAGCAGGGCGCGAAGGTCGTCGTCAACGACCTCGGCGGCTCGGTGCGCGGCGAGGGGGCCGGCCGGGCTGCCGACGAGACTGTCGCACTGATCGAGAAGCGCGGCGGCACGGCCGTCGCGGACTACTCCGACGTCGGCGACTTCGAGCAGTGCGGCGAGCTCATCCAGCGGGCCGTCACCGCGTTCGGCGAGCTCGACATCCTGGTGAACAACGCCGGCATCGTGCGTGACGCGGCGATCTGGAACATGCCGCCGGAGGACTTCGACGCGGTCATCCGGGTCCACCTGCGTGGCACCTGGGCCACCTCTCACCACGCCGCGAAGTACTGGCGGGCCGCCGCCAAGACCGCTGGCGGCAAGGTGGGCGGCCGGATCATCAACACCACCTCTGGCGCGGGCCTGGGTGGCAACTTCGGCCAGTCGAGCTACGCCCCGGCCAAGGCGGCCATCGTCGGCCTCACCCAGACGCTCGCGCTGGAGCTGCTGCGCACCGGGATCACCGTGAACGCGGTCGGCCCGGCGGGTCTCACTCGGATCACCGCCACCATGCCGGGCATGGGGGAGGCGTTCGAGCCGGACGAGGTTCCCGATGGCGATTTCCACCCGATGGACCCGTCGAACAGCTCCCCGCTGGTCGCCTGGCTCGCCAGCGACGAGGCCGACCACGTGACCGGCCAGGTCATCCGGGTCATCGACGACCGGATCATCTGGATGCGCGGCTGGACCGAGCGGGCGACCGTCGCCTCGGGCGGCAAGCGCTGGGATGCGGCGAAGCTCGGCGAGGTCCTCGCGCAGGACCTGTTCGAGACCCGCGGCGCCGGCCTGCGCTTCGCCCAGTCCTAGCGCGATGGCCGTCGACCTCGCCGACCTGCTGCGTCCGGCGCACACCGTTCTGCTCACCCAGGAGTGCCAGAAAGGCGTGATCGGCACGCCCAGCTCCCTGCCGGCGCTCGCCGAGGTGGCGCGCACGTCGGGGATGATCGCCAACGTCGCGCGGCTGGCGGCCGGCGCCCGGGCCGCGGGCGCCGGCGTGCTGCACTGCATCGCCGCGCGCCGGCCCGACGGGCAGGGCGCCAGCACCAACGCCCGGCTGTTCCTCGGCACCGACCGGTCGCCGGTCAAGCAGCTGCTCGGCACGCCGGCGGTCCAGGTGCTCGACGAGATCGGGCAGGAGCCGTCGGACCTGGTCTCGGTCCGGCTGCACGGAGTCTCGCCCTTGGGGGGCACCGACGCCGACGCGCTGCTGACGAACCTCGGCGCGCGGACCGTTGTTATCGTTGGGGTGTCGACCAACGTCGCCATCCCGGCGGGTGTCTTCGACCTGGTGAACCAGGGCTACCAGGTCGTCGTCCCGCGTGACGCGATCGCGGGCTTCCCGGCGGAGTACGGCGACATCCTTATTCGCAACTCACTGTCGCTGTGCGCCACCATAGTGACGACCGACGACGTCCTCGCCGTCTGGGAGAAGCACGCCGCCGGCTGAGCGCTGTCACCGTTGATGGGTCTGGCGGCCACCGAATGTAAAGTTGACGTCAGAATCGAAACCCTCTAGCGTGAGATGGCCCACGGGCCGTCAGGCGACCTGCCTGTGGCAACTCTGCCTGTGGTAACTGAGCAACGACTGGAGGGCGAGATGACAGCGCTGAAGGCCGGTGCCCGGCTGCGAGACGACGCGACCGGGACGGAGGCGGTCGTCGTTCGGATCTCGGCGGAATCGAGCCTCGAGCTGCGCCCGGGCGGGCCGGCCGCGCTGGGGAAGCGCTACACGTGCGCCGTGTGCGACGCACAGGTGCTCGTCGCCAAGGCGGGCGCGGCGGAGCCGGTGTGCCACGGCGAGGCGATGTCCCTCGCGCAGGCCAAGCCGCTGCCGTCCTCCGACTGACCCTCCCGCACACTGAAACCCCCCGCGCGGAGCGGGCCGCCGCCGACTATCCGGCGGCGGCCCGGCCGGCTAAGGATCGGTGATCCGCAGCGCGTTCAGGAAAAGCTTTACCAGCTGCTCGAGACCCTCTTCGAACTCATAGTCGAACAGTTTCTGCACGAACCACATCTCGGCGAACCGGTTCATCATCGCGCCGAGCGCCGGCAGCGCCAGCTCCGGGTCCAGCGCCGGGTCGATTTGGCCGCGCTGCTGCAGCTGGCGAATCATGCGCATGACCCGCGGGTTGCTCTCCTGCAGGTGCTCGAAGCGGGAGATGTTCAGCTCCCGGTCGTAGCGGCAGACCAGCTCGATGACGCCGATGATGCGGGCCTCCGCCTGGTAGTTGCGCAGGAACTGGCGGCTGCCCTGGCGGATCCGGTCGGCGGGGGTGGCCGTCGAGGCCGCGTCGAAGATGACGGTGGACAGCGGCGACTGGAGCAGGTCCGCGAGATCCATGGCGACCTCGCGGAAGATCTGCTCCTTGGAGTCGAAGTAATGGTAGAAGGAGCCGTGTGACAGGCTGGCGCGCTCGGCGATGTCGGAGATTCGCGCGTCGAGGAATCCGTCCTCCTCGAACACGGCCTTCGCCGCCTTGACCAGCCGCGCCCTGGTCGCGGCGCCCTTACGGGAGCGCGGCCCCCCGGTCTTCTCCCGGTCGGCCGGCGCTGCCGTGGACACATCATCCGTGGACGTCACGGCTGTCCTCCACGAAATTCCTCCCGCCGACGGTGTGACGTAAGTCTACCGGTGGATTGTCATTGACGTCGACGTTAAAATTAATCTGGGCGTGTCGATCCCGTCAGTACCGGCCGGACCGCCCGGCCGGTACTGGCGCGCGCGCCCACCGGTGTAGCGAGACCGCTGGCCGCCCGGGACCGGACCGGCCGCCGGCCGCGCCGCCTCGCGTGAGCAATGCCAGGTACTTCTAAGTCTCGTCTTAACCACGTGGGCCCCCGCTGTTCGGGCCTCGCGCAAACTGCGTCAGGGAGAGTCGACATGTCACTGTTCGACGCGTTCCGCTACGACGGCAAGCACGTGTTAGTGGTCGGAGGCGCGACCGGCATGGGTGCGGCCGCCGCCGAGCTCGCGCTCGCCGCCGGCGCCGAGGTCACCGTCCTGGACATCGCCGAGATCACTGTGCCCGGCGTCAAGGCCGTCCCCGTCGACCTGCGCGACACGACGTCGATCGACGCGGCGCTGGCCACGCTCGGCGGGCCGGTCCACGCGGTGCTGTGCTGCGCCGGCGTCGCCGACGGCACGCCAGGCATCGAGAAGACCAACTTCCTCGGCCACCGCTACCTGCTCGAGAAGCTGCTCGCCGCGGACAGGCTGCCGCGCGGCTCGGCCATCGGCTTCATCTCGTCGGCCGCCGGGCTCGGCTGGGAGCGGAGCCTCGCCGAGCTGAACGAGTACCTGGCCATCGCCGACATCGAGGCGGCGTCGGCGTGGGCGATCGAGCACAAGCACGCGGACTACATGTGGAGCAAGCAGGCCGTCTGCGCCTACGTCGCCACTCAGGCGCTGCCGCTGCTGCGGCGGGGCATCCGGATCAACGCGATCTGCCCCGGGCCGACCGACACGCCGCTGGCGCGGGCGAACGCCGAGACCTGGCTCGGGTTCGGCGCCGGTTATCGGGCCGAGGCCGGCATCGAGGCGGCCACCCCGCTGGAGCAGGGCTACCCGCTGGTCTTCCTGTGCTCCGACGCGGCCTCCGGGATCAGCGGCATCACGCTGATCACCGATGCCGGCCACTTCGCCGCCGGCAACACCGAGACGTGGCCCGCCGACACCGGGGCGGTCCGGTTCCTGCTGGGCAAGTTTTGAGCCCCGCGCACGACACCGGCACGGCCGAGGAGCTCGCCGGCCCGCCGGCGCCGGGCGGCCCGCCCGCGCTGGGGGGCCGGGTCGAGGCCGCCGACGTGCCGGGCATTCCCGGTGCCCGCCACGTGCGGCACGTGGCCCCCCAGGAGCACGTCTTCGCGCCGATCCGGGTGTCGGTGCGCCGCGTCGGCGACGAGCTGCGCGGCTCGGTGCCGGTCATGCCCGAGCTGTATGTGCCGGGGACGACGTGCGTGCGGATGGCGGCGCTGGTGGTCTGGTCGGACTTCCTCGGCGGGCGGATGTCCGTCGGTGTGCTGGCGCCGCGGGTGCCCGTCACGCTCGACCTCAACGTGGAGCTCTACACCCGCTTCTGGGAGACCTCCGAGGTCCGGGTGACCGGCCGGCTGGTCAAGACGGGCCGCTCGGTCGTCGTCAGCGCGGCCGACTTCCGGCACCCCGACGGAACGCCGCTGGCGCTGGCCACGGCGGCGTTCATGACCGCCGGGGACCCGTCCCTGGTCATGCCGCCACTGCGCTGGGCGGACGAGGACGAGGACGACGCGGCGTGGGTCCCGCGCCCGCCGCTGCGCGCCGCGCTCGCCGAGCACGCGGGCTGCGAGGTGCGTGCGCCAGGGGTCGCCGCCGTGGCGCGCACGGCGAACGGGCTCAACGCGTCGGACACCATCAACGGCGGGCTGATCGCGCTCGCGGCGGAGGAGGCGGCGCTGTCGCTCACGCCGGGGGTGCCGCTGGCCTCGATGCTGCTGCGGTACCTCAGCCCGGCGCGGCGTGGGCCCGCCGTGGCGACGGCGCGGGTGTCAGGCGGGCTCGGGGTCGTGGAGGTGCGCGACGCCGGGGCCGAGGACCGGCTCGCGGTCCACGCGGTGACGCGGAGCTTCCCGGACACTGTTGGTATGTGAACGCCCACCCTGGTGCCGGGGCGCACGTCCGCCCCGGCACCAGGGCCAATGCCAACTCCCAGCCAGGCTGATCGACAAGCTGCCGCGGTCCTCGCCGTCCTCGTGGTCCTTGCCGGGATGGCTGGCGAGAAACATTCCCGGTGCCTTCCTGAAACATTATGCAGCGGACAAACGAAGAACGATCGGCGTCAGGTACCGTCGCTTGCGGTGATCCGCGATTTCGGTCTTCGGATCCGTGGCGGAACGCCGCCGCAAAGTGGCGGATCGGCAATCATGACGAGCTGAAGGCCCTGATCAGCAGCCGGTTTCGAGTGTACCGCGCAAGCGTAACGATCGCTTTACTGTCCCATGCACCAAGTGGAAATCGTGGTCGCGGAACCTCCCACTATGTCGAGCGGACGAGTTCACCTGGGCCCAGGGCGCAGGTCCACCGCGTCGCGGCGACTGCGCGATCTGCTCCGTGCCGCGATCTGGCGTCGGCAGTTCCCCAACGGTGTCCTGCCAAGCGAAGCGTCGATCATGCTGACCTACTCCGCCAGTCGGGGCGCGGTGCGCGACGCGCTGTCCTACCTGCGCGAAGAGGGGGTGATCGACCGGGTGCAGGGCACCGGTACGTTCGTGATCTCCAACACCATCCAACACCGGTACGACAGCAGCCGGGGGGTCAGGCCGGACCCCCGCGCGGGACCCGCGGGAGATCTCACCTACCATTTCCTGAGCTGCTCGCTGGTGCAGGCACCAGAGCCTGTCGCCACCCAGCTCGGCCTGCCGCCGGGTTCGGCGTGCACGGTCACGGAGTACCTGACAAAAATCGACGGGGCGCCATACGGCGTCAACACCAGCTATCTCGGTCCGGAGTATTCCGAGAAGCTGGAGAGCGCGGATTTCTCGGTGGACTGGTACGGCTTGCTCGAATCGCTTGGAATCCCGGTCGGCGGAAGCCGGCAAACGGTCGAGGCGACGCTCGCCGACGACCTCTACGCGGCCCTTCTTGATATTCAGGTCGGCAGCCCGATCATGTTCTTCGAGAGAATCATCACCGACACCGCGGGCCGAACCGTCGACTACGGGTTCGCCCGTTTCCGCGGCGACCAGCTGACCCTGCGTGTCGAGCTGCCGCGCCGGCACGACCAGCGCGACTAGGGAGTATCGACGTGTTCGGATTCCTGGCCCGACGCGGCCTGCTCATGATTCCGATCCTGCTGGGTGTCTCGATCGTCATCTTCATCACGATCAAGATCATCCCGGGTGACCCGGTGGCGTCATTGCTGGGCCCGACGGGGACACCGGAGGCAAGGGCCGCCCTCGAGGATCGGCTGGGGCTCAACGATCCCTTGCCCGTGCAGTATTTCACCTGGCTCGCCCATACGATCACCGGCGACTTCGGCACCAGCATCGCCCGACAGACGACGGTCTCCCCGATGGTCTTCGACGCGCTCTGGAACACGCTGATCCTGACCGCGGCGGCGGCGGCGCTCGCGCTGGTCCTGGGCGTCGTCATCGGTGCCCTCACCGCACTGCGTCGGGACGGCTTGCTGGCGCGCATCGGGAACGCGTTCGCCCTGGTTTCCATCTCGGTGCCGCAGTACTCGGTCGGCCTCCTGCTCATCATCTATCTCGCCGACGACGCCGGGCTCTTCCCGGTCAGCGGGATGTACTCGCCGAACGGCGGAGGCGGGTTCGGCGACCTGATGAACCACCTGATTCTGCCGGCCGTCACCGCGGCGCTGGTCCCGGCCGGGATCATCGCCCGGATGTTCCGCTCGTCGGTGCTCGACGTGATGGGCATGGACTTCATCGAGGCGCTACGGGCCCGGGGGCTGTCCGAGCGCCGCATCCTCTGGCACGCCTTCCACAACACGACACCCTCGCTGCTGACCGTCGCCGGTCTCCAGATCGGATATCTGCTCGGGGGTGTCGTGTTCGTCGAGGCCGTCTTCTCCTGGCCCGGCATCGGCCAGCTCGTCTACCTCTCCATCTCCCAGCGCGACCTGCCGGTCATCCAGGCCGGTGTGCTCGTCTCGGCGTTCGCGTTCGTCCTGCTCAACCTGATCGTCGACGCGCTGCACGGGCTGATCGACCCGCGCGTGCGCACCCACTGAGACCGCCTCGTCCGCGCCGGCGGCAGATCGGCCTGGTACCGGCCGCGCGAACCACGCACCGCGCGAACCGCCTGGATCCAGCGGCCCCACCCGTCCCCGATCTTCCGCTCCCGCGGGCCGCCACCGGGCCCCACGCGCCTCAGGAGGAACGACAGCCATGACAGCCGTCTCCGACATCGCGCTGGGCGCGACGTCCTCGACAGATCCGCCCACGGGCGTGCGCCCGGCCACCGACGCCACAGTGGCCCGCCGCCGGCGGCGGGTGACCTGGGGCTTCAGGATCTCGGCCGCCACCATCGCCGCGATCGTCCTGGTCACCCTGATTGGTCCTTTCCTGGTCAGTGACCCGAACGTCGGGAGCCTCAGCGAGCGGCTGCTCCCGCTCGGCTCGGCCGGCCACCTGCTCGGAACGGACGGCCAGGGCCGCGATGTGCTCAGCCGGCTGGTGAACGGCGGACGTCCGTCGCTGCTGGCGGGTCTGATTCCGGTGGCGGTGTCGTCGTTGGTCGGCACCGCGCTCGGTGTGGCCGCCGGCCTGTCCGGCCGGCTCACGCACGGAGCGATCATGCGGACGCTGGACGTCTTCTACGCCTTTCCGGCCGTCCTGCTGGCCATCGCGATCTCGGCCGCGCTGGGCTCGGGGATCTCGAACTCGATCATCGCGCTCGCGGTGATCCTGATCCCGCCGGTCGCCCGGGTGGCCGAGACCGAGACGAGGAGGCTGATCGACCTTGACTACATGGAGGCAGCCCGGGCCAGCGGCGCGGGCGGGCTGAGCATCGCGGTCCGGCAGGTCCTGCCGAACGTGGCACCGCCGATCATCGTCTACTGCACCGCGCTGATCGGCCTGTCGATCGTGTACGCGGCCGGCCTGAGTTTCCTCGGTCTCGGCGTCTCCCCGCCGACGGCCGAATGGGGACTCATGATCAGCGACTACAAACAGTTCCTCTACTCGTTCCCGGAGCTGACGGCGATCCCGGCGCTCGCGATCCTCGTCGCCTCCGTGGCCTTCAACGTCCTCGGCGACGGGCTGCGTGACCTGCTCGACGTCCGTGGCGAGACGCTGACCTGAGGGGCCCGTGATGAGCACGCCGCACACCTCCACGTCCCGCGCCCCAGGCCCCGCCGCCGCGACCACGGCCGCCCGGCCCGCGCAGCCGAACGTCGTCCTGTCCGTCCACGACCTGAACACCACATTCGCCGCCGGGTCGAGGACGTCGAACGTGGTCCGGGGCGTGAGCTTCGACCTGCGCCGCGGCCAGACGCTGATGCTGCTGGGCGAGAGCGGCAGCGGGAAGTCCGTCACGGCACGGTCGATCATGCGGCTGTACGGCCGCAACGCCACGATCACAGGTAGCGTGCGGCTGTCCGGACAGGAGCTGCTGGACCTCTCCGCCGACCGGATGCGCGGCGTCCGTGGGGCGCGGATCGCGCTGGTGCCCCAGGACCCGACCGGTTCCCTGGACCCGCTGCGCCGGATCGGCGCCCAGATCACCGAGGTGCTGGCCCTCCACAACGTGGAACGGCTGCGCCGGGCCGGCCGCCGCCAGGCCGAGGAGCTGCTGCGGCTGGTCGGCATCAACGACCCGAAGCGGGTGGCCGACAGCTACCCGCACGAGCTGTCGGGCGGGATGCGGCAGCGCGCGGTGATCGCCATCGCGGTCAGCTGCGACCCCGAGGTGCTGATCGCCGATGAGCCCACCACCGCGCTCGACGTGACCGTGCAGAAGCAGATCCTGGAACTGTTCGCCGACCTGCAGGACCGGCTCGGCATGGCGACGCTGATGGTCACCCACGACGTGGGCGTCGCGGCGGAGGCCGGCGACCGGGTCGGGGTGATGTACGCCGGCCGCCTCGTCGAGGAGGGCCCGGCCGCGCAGGTCTTCGCCAGCCCTCGGCATCCCTACACGGCCGGCCTGCTGGCGGCGCTGCCCTCGCCCGGCGTTCCCCGCGGGACGCTGCGCTCGATCCCCGGCTCGCCGCCACCGGCCGGCGCGTTCCCGGCCGGCTGCGCGTTCGCGCCGCGGTGCCCGGTGGCGCGGGACTCCTGCCGCACCGACGACCCGCCGCTGGTCGCCGTGGCGCCGGACCGGTCGGTCGCCTGCCCGGTCGTCAATCCCGCGTCGCCGTCCGCCCCGCCGTCCACACCGACAGCCGGCGCCGTGGACATCCCCAGCCCCGCCGCGCCGCCCGCCGACCAGCCGTCGGCACTGTCCAAGGGAGGCCCCCGATGAGCGCCGCCACCACCAGGACGTCCGACCAGACGACGGCCGGGACGACGGCCACGCGGCGGACCGCCCGGTTCCACCGGCCGGGCTGGGCTCGCCGGCCGGGAGCCGCCGCCGGCCCGGCCGGGACACCGGTCTCGCCCTCCGGGGGTGAGAAGCTGCTGGAGGCCATCGGCCTGGGCAAGACGTTCGGCAACGGCGTCCGCGCCGTCGACGACGTCTCGCTCACCGTGGGCCGCGGCGAGACGGTCGGCATCGTCGGCGAGTCCGGCTCTGGGAAGTCGACGACCGCGAAGATGATCCTTGGCCTGCTGGCACCCGACGAGGGCGACGTCTTCTTCGACGGGGTGCCGTTGCGGGGCCTGCCCCGGGCCCGCATGCGGGCCCTGCGGGCGCGCCTTCAGGTCGTGCCGCAGAACCCGCAGACCTCACTGAACCCGCGGCTGACCGTCCGGTCGTCCATCGAGTTCAACCTGCGCGCCCACGGCGCCGAGCGGGTGGCGCGACGGACGATCGTGCCGGAGATGCTCGAGCGGGTCGGCCTGACCCCGACCCACGCCGAGCGCTTCCCGCACGAGCTCTCCGGCGGCCAGCTCCAGCGGGTGGCCATCGCCCGTGCCCTGGCGACCCGGCCCGACCTGGTCGTCTGCGACGAGGCGGTGTCCGCGCTCGACAAGAGCGTGCAGGCGCAGGTGCTCAACCTGCTCGCCGAGCTCCAGGCCGACCTGGGCGTCTCGTTCCTCTTCATCTCCCATGACCTCGCGGTCGTCGAGCACATCGCCGACCAGGTGACGGTGATGTACCTCGGCCGGGTCGTCGAGCAGGGTCCGGCCGCCCAGCTCTGGACGAGCCCCCGGCACGAGTACACCCGCGCCCTGCTCGCCGCGACGCCGGGCCGGGCGTTGGAGGAGGCCGCGGGCAGGGACCGGCCCATGATCCCGGTCCAGCCCAGCGGCGCCGACGGCGGCGCCGCGGGTAGTGGCACCGCCGCCACCACCGGTCAGGCCGCGGCGAGCCGCCCGCCGGGCTGACCCCCCTGACCCGGGTGGCCCACGGCTGGCCGTGACCGGCGGCCACCGACGCCAGGCCACCGCACGCCCCCGCGCGCCACATCGCCGCCGCCCGCGCGGCGGTTCCACACCGAGCACGCGATCGGCCATGCCGACCCGCGCCGATCCCGCCATGCCCGCGACCGCCCGGTCGCCCGTCCCCGGCGTGCCCCTGGCGGGTGGCGCCCACCGGGGAACCGCCGGGAGGCGGCCGGCCGTCGGCGCCATCCGCTCACCACGCACGGAAGGAACGCACGATGAGCGCACCACGAGGACGAATCCGCGGCTTCGTCCGCCGGCCCACCCCGGACGAGGTCGTCGCGATCGGCGCGAAGGAACACCTGCACCTCACCCCGGCGGAGGCGGAGCTCTACGCCGCCGCGCTCGATCCGATCCTCGCGTCGATCGACCGGATCGACGAGCTGACCCCGCTGGTCACACCGTTGCGGCACACCGATCGTTACCCGGGCTCGGTGCCGAGCGTCGAGGCGGACCCGTACCACGCCTTCGTGCGGCGCTGCCTGGTCCGCGGCGCCGCGGACGGCCCGCTGGTCCGGCTGCGGGTCGGGGTGAAGGACAACCTGGCCGTCGCCGGGATCCCGATCACCAACTCGTCCCGGACGCTGAGCCACACGCCGACCTCGGACGCGGTGGTGGTCGAGCGGCTGCTCGACGCCGGCGCCGACATCGTCGGCAAGACCAATCTGGACGACTTCTCCACCTCCGGTACCGGTGAGTCCAGCTGGTACGGACCCGCGCGCAACGCGGTCGACCCGGCCCGCTCCGCCGGTGGCTCCTCCGGCGGCAGCGGCTCGGCGGTGCGCTCCGGCGCGGTGGACATCGCCATCGGGGTGGACGAGGGCGGTTCCGCGCGCATCCCGGCGTCCTTCAACGGGGTCGTCAGCATCAAGGCGACCCACGGCCTGGTGCCCTCGCACGGCCTCACCTACATGGACCACACGATCGACTCGGTCTGCCCGATCGCCGCGACGGTGGAGCTGACGGCCCGGGCGCTCGACGTGATGTCCGGCCACGACGACCGCGACCCGCAGTGGGTGCGCGCGCGCCCGGAACCCACCACCTCGGCCGCGACGCTCGGCGACGGGGTGGCCGGCCTGACGATCGGCGTGGTCCGCCAGAGCATCGCCGAGGGGCTGTGCGAGCCCGGTGTGCTGGCCGCCTTCCACGCCTCCTGCGACGCCCTCGCCGCGGCGGGCGCGACCATCACCGAGGTCGACATCCCGTTGTGGAGCGACGCCTGGGCGATCGAGGTCGCGGCGCTGGTCAGCCTGGCCTGGGCGACTGTCCAGACCGACGGGGTCGGCTACGGGCACCTCGGAGAGGTCGATGTCGACCGGGTGCACGGCTTCGGCCTCGTCCGCCGGCTGGAGGCGGACTCGTTCCCGCCGTTCTTCAAGATCTGGCTGCTGGCCGGGCGCTACCTGAACGAGCGCTACTTCTCGACGTACTTCGCCAAGGGGCTGAACCTGCGCCGGACGCTGCGCGCCCAGATCGACGAGGCGCTCGCTGGCCGTGACCTGCTGGTGACCCCGACCACGCCGCACGTGGCCCCGGTGCTGCTCGACCGGCCGGCGGGCGACGCGGAGCTGCTCGTGCGGGGCACGACCATGGCCGGGAACACCGCTCCGCTCAACCTCAGCGGCCATCCCGCGCTGGCCGTCCCCAGCGGCGCCGACGCGGACGGCATGCCCACCTCGATCCAGATCATCGGCGCCCACTTCGCCGACGCGCTGACGCTGCGGGCAGGTGCCGTGGTGGAGGCCGCGGTCGGTGTCACCCCGGGTGGCGTACCGGCGCACCCCGTTGCGGCGCTCGCGCTGTGACGGCGCACGTCCGGCCGCCCGCCGTGCCTGCCGGCGTGGGTAGCGCCGCGCAGCCGCCGGCAGGCGGACCGGGCGGCACCGGCCCGGGGCCGGCGCGTGCCGACCAGACGGCACCAGAGCAGGCGGCACCGGACGGGACGGGCAGCGACCGGATCCGACTGGCCGGTGCGCGGCGGCGCTTCTACGGGGTCATCCTGGTCTCCGGCGTGGGCTTCGGACTGACCTCGCCCTTCACCTCCCTGTTCGCTCTCCAGCTCGGGGCGAACGACGTCATCGCCGGCTTCATCGTGTCGTCCATCGCGATCTCCCTGCTGCTGGTGGACTTCTTCGGGACCCAGTACGTCCCGAGGCTCGACCCGCGCCGGTCGATCGCGCTGTCGATCGCCGTGTTCGGCGCCGGGTCCTTCGTCTCGGCGGCCGCGCCGTCGTGGGTGATCGTGCTGACCGCCCGGGTCGGCCAGGGCTTTGGCACCGCGCTGTTCCTCGGCAGCGCGCTCCAGCTCGCCGTGCGGCTGGCCGATCCCGGGCGCGCGGGCGAGACGATCGGCGCCTTCAACGCCGTCTGGTTCGTCGGGGTGAGCAGCGGACCGCTCGTCGGCGGCGCCATCGCGAGCTCGCTGGGCGGCGGCACGCCCGGCCTGCGCCTGCTGTTCGCGGTCTGCGGCGCGGCGAACCTGGTCGGCGCCACGGTGGCCTGGATCTACCTGCCGCGGCTGGGGCGGATCGGGGTGCCGCAGTTCGGCCTGCCCCGGGCGGTGGGCGTGCGGGGCGCCCGTGGCGCGGGCGTGCTGTGGCTCGCCGGGCTTGGCCAGGCGATCCGGGCCGGTTTGGCGCTCACGCTGATTCCGCTGCTGGGCGGGCGCGAACTCGGCATGGACACGTTCATGCTGGGCGCGGCCCTGTTCGCGCTGGCGGTCACCGACATCCTGGCGATGACCGGCAGCGGACGCTGGGCCGACCGGGTCGGTCGGCGCCGGCCGCTGGCGCTGGCGCTGGCCTGGGGCGTGGTGGCGACGCTCTTCCTCGCCTCCGCCCAGAGCCACGCGGTGTTCGTCGTCGGCTGCCTCGCCGTCGGCATCACGATCGGCACCATCTGGGTACTGCCGGCGACGATGACCGTCGACATCGCGCAGGACCCGGAGGCCGCGCTCGCCAGCTACCGATTCTGCTCGGACCTCGGCATGCTCGCCGGCGGCCTGCTCGCCGGCGCCGGGATCGGGCTGGCCGGCGAGCGGGGCGCGATGGTCGGCGCCGCCGGCCTGCTCGTCCTGGGACTTCTGATCACCATCGCGGTGGGAGAGACGGCGCACCGGCGCACCCGCGCCGACGCCGCCGATCCCATCGGCTCCGACGATCTACCGGCGCCCGCGGGTCCGGTGGCCACCCCGCCGCTCGCCTCGGCGCTGCTGCCGGTCTGCGCTCCCGTGCCCTTGATGCGACCGGCGCCGGACCAGCTGTGGCCGGCGACCTCAGCCCATCTCACCACGGTGCCGGCCGCCGCGGCGGCGCACCCTCCGACCACGGCACATCGCCCGGCCACCCGTACCCAGGAGATCATCGTGCTGCTTCCCAGCCTCGACGACTTCGCCGTGATCGCGGCGAGCCAGGGCATCAGCCTGCGGCCGGAACGCCTGACGCAGGCCCACGCGGCCCAGGCCGCGATGTGGCCGGGGCTGGAGCGGCTGCGCGCGCTGCCGGTGCCGTTCCTCGGCACGGTGCCGGAACCGGCGACCGCGCTGCGTTGGATCGAGAGCGGCGGACGGTCGGCATGACCGAGCTGTGCGAGCTGACCGCGAGTGAACTGCTGGCCGCCTACGCGGCCGGCGAGGCCACCCCGTCGGAGGCTGTGCGGTCGTGCCTTGCCCGTATTGAGGAGGTCGAGCCGCGGATCAACGCCGTCCTGCTCACGCTGGCCGAGTCAGCGCTGGCCGCGGCCGCGGAGTCGGACGCGCGCTGGGCACAGGGACGCGCGCGGCCGCTGGAAGGCGTGCCGTACGGGCTCAAGGACATCGTCGCGACCGCCGGTATCACGACCACCGGGGGCTCCGCCCTCTACCGCGACCACGTACCCGACGAGGACGCGGCCCTGGCGGCCCGGCTGCGGGAGGCCGGCGGCATCCTGCTCGCCAAGCTGGCGACGTTCGAGTTCGCCTGCGGCGGCGCGGTGAACCGCACCTTCGGCGCCACCCGCAACCCCTGGGACACCGACCGCACCGCGGGCGGCTCGTCGTCCGGCTCAGGCGCGGCCGTCGCGGCCCGGGAGATGCCGCTGGCCATTGGCACCGACACCGCGGGCTCTATCCGCATCCCGAGCGCGTTCTGCGGCCTCACCGGGCTGAAGGCCACCTACGGCCGGGTGCCCCGGCACGGCGTGATGGGCCTGTCGTGGACGCTCGATCACGCCGGCCCGATGGCCCGCAGCGCGGTGGACTGCGCGCTGATGCTGGCGGCCATCGCCGGCCCCGACCCACGCGACCCGACGTCGTTCGACGCCGAGCTCGGCGACCTCGTCGGCGCGACCACGGCGCCGGTCGACGGGCTGCGGCTCGGGCGGGTGCGCGGCTATCTGGAGGACCTCTTCCACCCGCCGCTGGCCGCCGCGTACGAGCAGGCGCTCGCCGAGTTCACCGAGCTGGGCGTGACCGTGGTCGACGTCGAGCTGCCGAGCGCCGACCTGATCGAGCCGGCGACCTGGGCGATCGTCTACGCCGAGATGCTCTCCCTGCACGAGGGGCATCTGGCCGGTATCGAGGACCGGGACGAGATGGGCGCGTCACTGCTCGGTGCCGCGCCGTTCGTCTCGGCCGCCGACTACCTGCGCGCGCTGCGGCTGCGGCCGCTGTTCCAGCGCGAGCTGGAGGCGGCCCTCGCCGGCTGCGACGCGCTCGTGCTGCCCGGCCACACGGCGCTGCCGCCGCGGATCGCCGAGGCGATGACCGCGCAGGTCGGCGACGCGACGTTGCCCTGGCTCGACGTCTTCTGCCGCACCCAGGCGCCGTTCAACCTGACCGGCTGCCCCGCGCTCGTCCTGCCCACGGCACTGGTCGAGGGCATGCCGACGAGCGTCCAGCTCGCCGGCCGCCCGTTCGACGAGGCCACCCTCCTGCGTCTCGGTGCCGCCTACCAGCGGGCCACCGAGCACCACACGCCGCGGCCACCGGTGCTGCGCGGCTGACCCTGCCCCCTTCCGCACCACCTGGCATCACCCGGCCCGACACCTCCGTGGGCCGGACAGCCCGCACGTCAGCAGCAGCACGCCAGCGAAGGAAAGGTGCATGTCCATAACTGTCAGGGGGCGCCATGGGCGCCCTACGCGGCGGGGCGTCGCCGTCGCGATAGCACTCGTCACGTCACTCGTGGTCGCGGCGTGTGGCGGTGGCGGCGGCGGTGGCGGATCCACCAGCGCCACCGGCGGGAACGTGCTCGTCATCGGCATGACCGCGTCGAACATTCCGCTGCTGGACACCGGCATGGCGCAGAGCGAGGGCGGCGAGGGCCAGCGGTTCGTCGGCTTCCAGCTCTACGACGCACTCACCAAGTACGACCTGCGCCAGGGCACCTCGGCGCCGAAGCTGGTGCCCGGTCTCGCGGAGTCGTGGGAGCCGAACGCCGACCTCTCCAGCTGGACGTTCAAGCTGCGCCCCGGCGTCACCTTCCACGACGGCACAGCATGGAACGCCGACGCGGCGGTCTTCAACATCGAGCGGTACGCGATCAAGGAAAGCCCGAACTTCTACCAGCCGCTCAACGCGCAGGCCGGCCTCTCCGTCTCCGGCATCAAGGCGGTGAGCAAGGTCGACGACATGACGATCCGGATCGACACCAAGGGTCCGTGGTCGTACTTCCCGTACGACGCCGCGCTGATCGTGATGGGCAGCCCGACCGCCATCAAGAAGCTCGGCCCCGAGGGCTTCGCCCAGCACCCGGTTGGCACCGGGCCCTTCAAGTTCGTCTCGGTGACCCGCGGCCAGCGGCTGGAACTGGCGGCCAACGAGAACTACTGGGGCGGCCGGCCGAAGCTCGACAAGCTCATCCTGCGGCCGATCCCGGACACCACGGCACGCGTCGCGGCGCTGCGCTCGGGCGAGGTCAACTGGATCGAGGTGCCGCCGCCGGACGACGTGTCCAGCCTGAAGTCCGAGGGCTTCCAGATCCTGACCAACTCGTACGACCACATCTGGCCATGGGTCTTCAACGTCACCAAGAAGCCCTGGAACGACGTGCGGGTGCGGCAGGCGGCGAACTACGCCATCAACCGCGAGTCGCTGTCAAAGGACATTCTCGCGGACACCGGCGAGCCGGCCAACCAGGTCGTGCCGCGGGCGAACCCCGCGTACAAGGCGGCCGACGACTACTACTCCTATGACCCGGCCAAGGCGAAGCAGCTGCTGGCCGAGGCCGGCTACCCGAACGGGTTCACCACGACCCTGTCCTTCCCGACCAGCGGCTCGGGGAACATGGTGCCGATCCCGATGAACACCGCGCTGCAGGCCGATCTCGCCAAGGTCGGTATCAAGGTCGAGCTGAAGCCCGTCGAGTGGGGTTCGATGCTCACCGACTTCTTCGCCGGCAACATCCCGGGCGGCGCCGACGCGTTGAACATCTCGCTGGCCTTCTTCCAGGAGGGCTTCTGGTACAGCTGGTTCGGCACCGGTTCGACGCTGAACGTCGGCGGGTACTCGAACCCCCGGCTCGACGAGCTGCTCAACCAGGCGAAGACGACGGGTGACATCGACCAGCGTGCCGGGCTCTACGGGGAGATCGGCAAGATCCTCACCACGGACGCGCCCTGGCTCTACGTGGTCAACGACCGGAACCCCCGCGCCCTGGCCGCCGACGTGAAGGGCTTCGTGATGCCGAAGTCCTGGTACATCGACCTGACCACAGTCAGCGTCGGCACCTCCTGATCCGCGCCATCCAGCACCAGTCCCGTCCGCGCCGCTTCTGACGGCCGGACGCCCCGGCGGGCGGCCCGACGCCGCGCCGCCCGCCGACCCCCAGACCCCCGGAGCCGCGGATCCCGGCCCGCTCGATCCCGGCCCGCGACCGGATCCCCCAAGCCCGCCGCGGTCCCCGGCGAGGCCCATCCTCAGGTCCCCGACACCCGCCCGTTCCCGGCTCTGACCGGCGCCGTCCCTGCCCTGTCATGTCTCGACGCCGGCCGCGGCCGGCAGCGAAGGAGAGACCGATGTCCGACCTCAGCACCGACGACGCGACCGTCCGGACCCTGCTCGCGATCGCGGGGCTCAAGCCGTCCGAAGAGGAGATCGCCTCGCTGGTCGCCTCTTACCCCGCCGTCCGTGCCTCGATCGACGCCCTCTACGAGGTGGCGGACGTCCGGTACGAGGAGCCGGGGCTGATCTTCCCCGCCGTTCCGACGATGTGACGCCTCGTCCGCCCGCCGGTGGCGCCCGTCCCCCGGGGCGTCGCCGGCGGGCCGCCGGCTCAGCGCGGGCAACCGACCCGGGGCGGGCCGCGGTGCGGGTGGCCAGGGGCCCTCGCTCCCCAGCCCTGAAAGGACGTGTGATGGACGAGTACCTGACGATCACCGAAGCGGCGGCGGCGCTGCGGTCCGGTGCTACCACCAGTGTGGCGCTGACCAGCGCCTGCTTCGCGGCAGCCGACGCCCATGACGGTGCCCTCGGCGTCTACCTGGCCCGGTTTGACGAGCTGGCGCTGGCGGCGGCGGCGAAGGCGGACGAGGAGCTGGCCGCCGGTGTGGACCGCGGCCCGTTGCATGGCATCCCTCTCGGCGTCAAGGACATCATCGCCGCSGAGGGCGGCCCGACCACCGCGCAGAGCCTCATCCTGGACCCCGCCTGGGGCGAGGGGATCGGCGACGCCGTCGTCGTCGCCCGGCTGCGCGCCGCCGGCGCCGTCATCACCGGCAAGAGCAGCACCATGGAGTTCGCCACCGGGATGCCCGACCCCGAGAAGCCGTTCCCGATCCCGCGCAACCCGTGGAACCCTGAGCACTGGGCCGGCGGATCCAGCTCCGGCACCGGCAGCGGGGTAGCCGCCGGGATGTTCCTCGGCGGGCTCGGCACCGACACCGGCGGCTCGATCCGCTGCCCGTCAGCCTTCAACGGGATCACCGGGCTGAAGCAGACGTTCGGCCGGGTCCCGAAGTCCGGCTGCGTGCCGCTGGGCTACAGCTACGACCACATCGGACCGATGGCTCGCAGCGCCCGGGACTGCGCCATCATGCTCGGGGTCATGGCGGGGCACGACCCGTCCGACGCGACCAGCGTCGACATGCCGGTACCCGACTACACCGCCGGCCTGACCGGTTCGCTCGAGGGCGTGCGCATCGGCGTCGACCTGCTCGAGGACCACGCGCGCAACCCGGCCGACCCGGTGCTCGACGGACGCATCGCCGCCGCGCTGGAGGTGCTGCGGGAGGCCGGCGCCACCCTGATCCCGCTACGCCTGCCGTTCTACCGCGAGGCGCGCGACGCAACGATCATCGGCGCGATGGCGGAGGCGCTGGCCTACCACCGCACGGACCTCGCCGGCCGGTGGGCCGACTACGGCGCCGCCACCCGGGCGATCGTCGCCACCGGAACGTTCGTCACCGGCGCGGACTATGTGCAGGTGCAGCGGTTCCGCCGGCACCTGTGCCGGGAGGTCGCGACGCTGTTCGGCGACGTCGACCTCATCGCGACGCCCACCGCGGCCGCGGGCGCGCCCCGCATCGACGAGCTGGGCGCCGACGCCGTCCTGGGCAACCTGCACACGCAGTACTGGAACAGCACCGGCCATCCCGCGCTCTCCATCCCGATCGGGCTCGGCGCGACCGGGCTTCCGCTGGCGCTCCAGCTCGTCGGCCGGCCCTTCGGCGAGCTCGCCGTGCTGGACGCCGGGCACGCCGTCCAGCGACGCACCGACTGGCACCTGGCCCGTCCACCGCTGGCCGCCCCCGTGGCGGTGGCGTCCTGACACCCGACCGACCCCACCCAGCCTGTTCCGCTCTCATCTCCGGGCACCCGCCCTCCCAGTCCGTCCGTCCTCCGACGCATCCGCATCTCCGACGAAGGAGCCCGCAGCCATGACCAGGTACCTGACCATCGCTGACGCGGCGGCCGCGCTGCGGTCCGGCGCGACCACCAGCGTCGCGTTGACCCAGGCGTGTATCGASGCCGCCGACCGGCTGGACGGAAAGATCGGAACCTACATCGTCCGGTTTGACGAGCTGGCGCTGGCGGCGGCGGCGAAGGCGGACGAGGAGCTGGC
>NZ_MBLO01000219.1 GCF_001854805.1 Pseudofrankia coriaricola | reverse complement strand
ACGCCGGGTGGCTCCAGCTCGGGCACCGGCAACGGCGTCGCGGCCGGGATGTTCCTCGGCGGGCTCGGCACCGACACCGGCGGCTCGATCCGCTGSCCGGCGGCGTTCAACGGCATCACCGGGATGAAGCAGACCTTTGGCCGGGTGCCGAAGTCGGGCTGCACCCCGCTCGGCTACAGCTACGACCACATCGGACCGATGGCCCGCAGCGCCTACGACTGCGCCGTCATGCTCGGGGTCATGGCGGGGCACGACCCGTCCGACGCGACCAGCGTCGACGTACCGGTACCCGACTACGCCGCCGCGCTGACCGGCTCGCTCGAGGGCGTGCGCATCGGCCTGGACATGCTTGACGGCCTTCTCGACATCGAGCCCGACCCGGCGCTGGCCGGGCTGATGCAGGCCGCCGTCGCGGTGCTGACCGCCGCGGGCGCCGAGGTCGTGCCGGTGCGCATCCCCCTCTACCGTGAGCTGTTCACCGCCACCATGACGGGCCTCGGGCACGAGGCGCTGGCCTACCACCGGGGCGACCTCGTCAGCCGCTGGGCCGACTATGGCCGGGGCGCCCGGCTGTCCATCGGCGCCGCGGCGCTTACCAGCGGTGCCGACTATGTCCAGGTCCAGCGGGTGCGCCGGGTCGGGCAGCGCCGGATGGCCGAGCTGTTCACCGACCTCGACCTCGTCCTCACCCCGACCGCGGTGCGCGGTGCGCCGCGGATCGCCGGGACGGGGCTCGACGAGCTGCTGCAGGTGGTGCAGACCGGGGTCTGGAACGCGGTGGGCTACCCCGCCCTCTCGCTGCCGATCGGCTTCGGCGAGGGCGGCCTGCCGCTGTCGCTGCAGCTCGCCGGCCGGCCGTTCGAGGAGGCGGCCGTTTTCAACGCCGGCCACGCCTACCAGCTTGCGACCGACTGGCACCTGAAGGTTCCGCCGATCGTCTCGGCGGCGGAGCCCGCGTTCGCCTGACGTAGTCAGGCGTTCCCAGGCCTACCGTTCCCAGGCCCGCCGTTCCCAGGCCTACCGATCCGGCACTGACGCCGTCGATGCGCCACCGCCACCGCCACCGCCATCGTCACCGTCCGTTCGGGCGCCGGCCCGAACGGACGGCCGGACGCATCGCGGCGCACCCAGGTCGTCGACGCGCCGGGCCCCGAACGCCGGCGGTGTTCCGTGTTCCGCACCCCTCGTCCCACACCGCCCGCCCAAGGGAGTTCACGACGTCATGACCGACCACCCCAGCACGCTGACGATCAGCGACGCGGCGGCCGCCCTGCGGTCCGGCGCGACCACCAGCGTCGCCCTGACCCAGGCGTCGATCGACGCCGCCGACCGTCACGACGCGGACCTCGGCGTCTACCTGGCCCGGTTTGACGAGCTGGCGCTGGCGGCGGCGGCGAAGGCGGACGAGGAGCTGGCCGCCGGCGTCGACCGCGGCCCGTTGCATGGGATCCCTCTGGGCGTCAAGGACATCATCGCCGCGGAGGGTGGCCCGACCACCGCGCAGAGCCTCATCCTGGACCCCGCCTGGGGCGAGGGGATCGGCGACGCCGTCGTCGTCGCCCGGCTGCGCGCCGCCGGCGCCGTCATCACCGGCAAGACGACGACGTCCGAGTTCGCCACCGGGATGCCCGACCCCGAGAAGCCGTTCCCGATCCCGCGCAACCCGTGGAACCCCGCGGCGAGCCCCGGCGGCTCCAGCGCCGGCACCGGCAACGGGGTGGCGGCCGGCGTGATCCTCGGCGGGCTCGGCACGGACACCGGCGGCTCGGTCCGGCTGCCCGCCGCGTGGTGTGGCATCTCCGGGATGAAGCAGACGTTCGGCCGGGTGCCGAAGTCCGGCTGCGTGCCGCTGGGCTACAGCTACGACCACATCGGACCGATGGCCCGCAGCGCTCACGACTGCGCGCTGCTGCTCCAGGTGATGGCCGGGTTCGACCCGTCCGACGCGACCAGCGTCGACGTGCCGGTACCCGACTACACCGCCGGCCTGACCGGCTCGCTCGAAGGCGTGCGCATCGGCGTCGACCTGCTCGCCGGCGTGGCCGAGACCGACCCGGCCCTGCCGGCGGCGATGGCCGCGGCGCTCGACGAGCTCGCCGCCGCGGGCGCGACGCTCGTCCCCGTCTCGCTGCCGCTCTACCAGGAGCTCACCGACGCGACGATGATCGGCCTCTACGGCGAGGCGCTCGCGTACCACCGCGGGGACCTGGCCGGTCGGTGGGCCGACTACGGGGCCGGCGCGCGGCGGATGCTCGCCGTGGGCACGCTGGTGACCGGGGCCGACTTCGTCACGATCCAGCGGGTGCGCCGGGTCGGGCAGCGCCGGATGGCCGAGCTGTTCACCGACGTCGACCTGGTCGTAACCCCGAGCACCGCGGTCGCCGCGCCGCCGATCGATCTGACCGAGACGGTCCTCAGCATCGCGCCGATCTTCACTCCGATCTGGAACGCGACGGGTCACCCCGCGCTGTGCGTGCCGGCCGGGTTCAGCGCGACGGGGCTGCCGCTGTCGATGCAGATCGTCGGCCGGCCGTTCGACGACGCGGCCGTGCTCGCCACCGGCTTCGCCTACCAGCAGCGCACCGACTGGCACCTGCGGGTGCCGCCGCTGGTGACCCGCACTCCGACGGCGGCATCGGCGACCTCCCGGGGGTGACCGCGCGGCGCGGGACCGTTGGGCGGTCTTGGACTCGTCGGTCAGGAGCGCATGGGCGCTGAGCCCCATCCCCGCCTACCCGTCGGCGGGGACCCGCGGAAGGGCCGGGGTGGAGGAGCGGGTGGAAGCGCGACGCGGCTGTCAGAGTCGGTAGAGCTTGCGGGCGTTCTCGCCGAGGATCTTGGCCTTCGCCTCGGGCGAGATCGTGTTCATCTTGTCCTCGACGGCCTCGAGCGGGCCGGGGTAGAGGCAGGTCGGGTGCGGGAAGTCGGTCTCGAACAGGATGCGGTCCTCGCCGACCGCCTCGACGAGCGCCGGCAGCCTGCCCTGGTTCTTCTCGAACCAGAACGTCGCGTAGATGTTGCTCTTGAAGTATTCCGACGGCATTTTCTTCATCCCCGCCAGCTGGCGGGGCGCGTTCTCGCTCATCTCGTAGTCGAGCGTCTCGAGAATGAACGGGATCCAGCCGACACCGCTTTCCACCGACACGGTCTGCAGGCCAGGATGCCGGTCGAAGATGCCGGAGAGAATCAGGTTCGTCACCACCCGGGCATTGCCGATGAACAGCAGCGTGCCGCCGATGGCGAGCTTGGTGTTGGCGTCGTGTGACGGCCACGGGTACTTGCCGTAGAACGTCATGCCGGTGACGCTCGCGCCGATGTGGAAATGCACCGGCAGGTGGAGCTCGGTGCAGACCTCCCAGAAGGGGTCCCAGGCCGGGTCGCCGAGATCGGGGGAGCCGAGGTCCTGCGGGTCCGAGGTCATGTTCACGCCGCGCGCGCCCAGCCCGGCCACCCGGCGCGCCTCGCTGACGCAGGTGTCGATGTCCCAGGCCGGCATCAGCGGGAGCGGGAGCAGCCGGTTGCCGGACTGCTCCTGGATCTCGGCCATCTGGTCGTTGTAGATCTGGATGGTCAGCCTGGTGAGCTCGGCGTCGTCGACCGATCCCAGGTCCTGGCCGCCGAGGCCGATGGTGCTGGGGAAGATGATCTGCGCGTCGATGCCGAGATCGTCGAGGACGCCGATGCGGACCTTGGGGTCGTGCGCGCCCAGGTGGATCTCGTCGAACGTCCAGTGGAACAGGGCCTTGTCGGCCTCTTCCTTGGAGCCGTCGCGGGCGATGACGCCGCCCGGGCTGAACCGGCCCATGGCGTGGCCGTCCATGACCCAGGTCGGCACCCCGTTCACGTCGCGTGGCTGGGGTACACGGTCTTTGTAGGCGGCTGGCGCGCGGCTGGTGAAAAGATCGGCTCGTTCGGACCAGTGGGAGTCGGCGTCTACGATAAATAAGCCGTCCTTTGACATAGACATCAATGTTAGATTCTCCCCATGGCATACGCAACCGTAGACGGTTTATCGATCTCCTATGAGATCGTCGGCTCGGGCGACGGTCAGGCATGGGCGGTCACGCCCGGTGGCCGTTACAGCAAGGACACGCCCGGTATCCGTGAGCTGGCCACGGCACTCGCCGAGGGCACCGGCGGGCGCGCACTGATCTGGGACCGGCCCAACACCGGAGCCTCGGATGTGTGTTTCACCGGCGAATCCGAGTCCCAGATGCAGGCCGACGCCCTGGGTGGCCTGATCCGTCAGCTCGGGCTCGGGCCGACGGTCATCGCCGGCGGTTCCGGCGGCTCCCGGGTCTCGATGCTGACCGCGGCCCGCCACCGTGACATCGCCGCGGGGCTTGCGATCTGGTGGATCAGCGGCGGTGTCTACGGGCTGATGAGCCTAGGCGTGCACTACTGCTCCGGTTCGTTCGTCGCGGCGTGGAACGGTGGTATGGAGGCTGTTGCCGCGCTGCCCGAGTGGGCCGAGGTCATCGAGGGCAACCCGGGCAACCGTCAGCGCATCCTCGACCAGGACCGGCAGACGTTCATGGCCGCCCTGGAGCGCTGGATGGCGGTCTACTGCCCCGACGACACCGCGCTGGTCCCTGGCCTGTCGGACGAGGAGGCCGCCAAGCTCGACCTGCCCACGCTGGTGCTCCGCAGCGGCGAGAGCGACATCCACCACCGCCGCGAGACGTCCGAGAAGATCGCCGCGGCGCTGCCGAACGCCGTGCTGCGCGAGCCCCCGTGGGGCGACACCGAGTGGGCCGACCGCCACACCCCCGAGGCGGTCAAGGAGGGCCTGTTCGCCCGTTGGCCGCTGCTCGCCCCGCAACTTCTCGACTGGTACCGCAAGACGAAGATCTGAGCGGTTCTCGAACAGGTACCAGGCTCGCCGCCACGGGGCCTCTGGAGACCGGTGCGCACCGGTCTCCAGAGTGGCGGCGTCTTCGGCGTCTTTCGCCGGCGCGAGAGCGACGCCGGGAGAGGAACGGGTGTTGTATGGCGGCGCCGCTGCGGGTGGGATTCCTCGACGATCTGACGGATGCGCCGCCGAGCCCGACGGACATCGAGTACTGGCTGCGGCTCGCGGCCGACGAGTACCGCGCGGCCGGCCGGCTGGACCGGGATGTCGAGATCGTCGGGTCGCACGGGCTCGGGCTCCCGAGCGGGACCGCGGCCGCGGTAGAGCGGGCGTTCGCCCGGCTCGTCGACGCCGACGTGCTGCTCGTCGTCGGCCCGGCGATCGGCGACAACGCGCTCGTGGCCACCCCGCTCGCCGAGCGGCACCGGATCCCGACCATCAACTGGGCCGGCACGGAGCGGGCCCGTGGGGACTGGATGTTCCACCTGCAGGTCGGCTCGCACGAGGACGAGAGCGTCGTGCTCGCCCGGCACCTGGCGGACCTCGGCGCGCGCCGGGTGGGCATCGCCTACGACCGGTCCCCGATCGGGCGGCGCTACCTGCACTACCTGACGGCCGAGGCGGAGATCATCGGGCTCGCCGTGGCCGCGACGGTCGGGCTGTCCCCGCTCACCGAGGACGCGGCCGCGCAGGTCGGCGAGGTGCTCGACGCGAAGGTGGACGGGCTCGTCTACCTCGGGCTCGGCCGGTCGGCGTCGGCGGTGGCCCGGGCGGCGGCGGGCGCCGGCTGGGACGGACCTCGGGTGATGAACTCCGCGGGGATGTTCGGCCGGCAGCCCGAGGTCGGCCGGGCCCTCGACGGCTGGGTATACATCGACATGTACTCCGACGGGAACGCGACGCTGACCGCGTTGCTCGAACGCCTGGCGGTCCCGCCGGCGCGGGCCGCCGCGGCGGCGAAGGGCTACGACCTGGCCCGCCTGGCCGTCGACGGCCTGGCCCGCGCGCCCGAGCTGACCCGGGCCGGCGTCCGCGAGGGCCTGGAACAGATCAAGTGGCTCCCCGCCGCCGAAGGTCAGGACGGCACCCAGCTCTCCTTCGGCCACCACGACCGCGGCGCCCTGCACGGCCGATACCTCGTCCTGCGCCGCTGGTCCGCCGGCGACTCCGTCGAGGTCCGCTGAGGGCGCCCGCGGCCACGGACGCCCCCAGTCTCATCCGAGGGTCCGCCGGTGGCCGCGCCGGTCAGGAGATCATTTCGATCGCCGGTGGATGCCAGGCGTTGGTCAGCGCGGGCTCGGTGGGGATATACGCGCGGATCATCAGGTTGAAGGGCCCGTCCGGCGCGGGCAGCCAGTTGGCGGTATGCCCGGCCGGCGGGGTCGCCGAGAGGTAGATGTCGATCGAGCCGTCCGCATTCACGGTGAGATCACTGCGATCCCCGAGGGCATAGCGTCGGAGCGTGTTCGGGACGAGGAACATCTCCTCGTCGTACATCGTCACCGACCAGAACCCCGCGGCGTCGACGGGTGGCAACTGTCCGGCGCCAAAGCGCATCCGGTAGGTGTGGGCGCCGGTGAGCGGCTCGCCGTCGAGGTCGGGGCCGGACCAGTAGTAGAGCGATTCCTGCGGAACGTTCGCCCCGAGTCCGACGACGGCGACCGCCGAGCGCACCAGGTAGTCGGTGCCGTAGGTGCCGCCGTTGAAGCTTCCCAGCCAGCTGCCGGACGGGACGAGGACGTTCTCGGCCGCGGCCTGGACCTCGGCTTCGCCCGCAGTGACGCCGGCTTCGAGCGCGGCGACGGTCGCGGGGTCCCCTGTCGACGGAGTCGTACCGGGGACGACGCCGATGCTGGCGAGCGCGGCGAGCGCGGGATCGTCCGCGGCCGGCGGCGGATCCGCGGCGAGCACCGCGGCGAGCTCGTCGAAGAACTCCGCGCCGCCGTCGTTCGGGGTCTGCGGGTCAGGCGGGTTCGCGCAGTCCACTGGGGGCAGCGCGGGCGGAACCGGCCCGGACGCGCCGAGGCCGCTCGTCGCCACGGTGTACTGGCGCTGGACGGCACGCGCGGCGGACAGGTCCTCGTCGCCGTTCACCAGGGTGCGGCCCAACGCCCACACGTCCCAGCTCGGCGCGGCGACCGCGGTGGTGCCGGCGGGCACGGTGCCGTTCCAGCCGGGCGGAGTGATCAGATAGTTCCCGGGCTGTGACCCGTTCAGCCGGGTGCCGATGTCGGCGAAGACATTGGAGTAGATGTCCAGCAGCTCGAACACCACATAGCGGTCGGTCGTGTCGGGCAGCGTCAGCTGGACCGGCCCCTCGCGCAGGTCCAACCAGGCGACCGAGTAGAGCGTGTCGACGTTCGGTGCCACCACGCTCTGGCTCAGCGGAGTGGACAGGACGGGAACGTTGAGGAGCGCGTTCGTGCCGCCGTGACAGACGTGGTCCGCGCGGGTTCGGGCCATCGCCACCGGGCTGTAGCCGTAGACGTAGCCATCCGCGGCGGTTTCCTCGGCCGAGCCGGCTGGCGCTGCCGAGCCGGTCGGAATATTTGTCGCGGTTGCCGCGGCGGATGCGACGGTGGGCGCCGGTGCTGTCGCCGATGACGTCGCCGGCGCCAGGTATCCCAGCGGAGCCGCGTGCGGAGCCGACGCGTCGCCGGCCGCGTGGGTCCGTCCGGCGACGCCCGCCGCCGCCATCGTCAACGCGACCACCCCTGTCGCCGCCAGTCCGACGACGACGGGACCGCGTGTTCGGAGTCTCCGTCGACGGGGTGACGAGGCACCTCCCCGTGCTCGTCCGTGCCCCGATCCGACCTGCCACCGGTCCAGCATCCGCGCTCCCATCCTCGGCGACGCCGTCGCACGAAGCCTTCGCCGCGATCGTGTGAACCGCGTATGGCCGCGGCCGGAAACGCATGTGGCCACAGACAGGAACGACACGACGAGAGAACCGGCCTGGGCGCGGACGGCGGTCGCACCTGCCGCATCACGGCGCCGCGTAGCAGGCCCGGGCCAGCGTCGTCGCGCTGCGTGCCGCCTCGTCGAACGGCTCGAGCGTCCCGGCGGCGCGGCACAGAACATGGGCGCCTTCGAGCAGCATGATGAGCGCCGTAGCGAGGCCGGCCGCCTCATCGCCGCGGTCGGCCAGGCCGGGCGGCTCGCCGACGCCTGACGGCCCGCGAGCCCGGGCCCCTGCCGCCGCGCACGGGGTCCGGGCGAACGGCTCGGTCAGCACCGCCGGCCGGAGCCTCCGGCCGGTCCGCGGGCCGTCGCCGCGGCTCGGGCCCGGTTCACGTCGCGGATGACTACTGGACGGTCCCGGGTCAGGTGCGCGCCGCATGGGCGTTCGTCGTCGTTGCTTGGCTGGTGCGGCGTGCCGGCGTCGAGGGCCGACGTCGCCCCGCTGGAGGACCTGTGGAGCGTCGCACCGAAGACTTCCCCGCCGAGGATCCGACCGCCGAGGACCTGGCCGCGGCGGACCGTCCGGCCGCCGCGCCCCGGCGCGCGATCGGCCGCCGGGGCGTGATCGCGGGCCTGGCCGCCGCGCCCGTCCTCGTCGCCGCGTCCGCCTCGGCCGCCGCCGCGACCGGGTCGGGCCCGGCCGGCGGGCAGGGGGCGCCGGGCCGGCCCGCGACGCTGGTGATCGGGCACCGCGGCGCGTCCGGCTACCGCCCGGAGCACACCCTGGCCTCATACGAGCTGGCCGCCCGGCTGGGCGCCGACTTCGTCGAGCCGGACCTGGTCGTCACGAAGGACGGCCACCTCGTCTGCCGGCACGAGCCCGAGATCGGCGGCACGACCAACGTCGCCGACCACCCGGAGTTCGCCGCCCGCAAGGTGACGAAGACGCTCGACGGTGTTGCCCTGACCGGCTGGTTCACCGAGGACTTCACGCTCGCCGAGCTCAAGACGCTGCGGGCCAAGGAGCGGATCCCGGACGTCCGCCAGCACAACACGCTCTACAACGGCCGCTTCGAGATTCCCACGCTGATGGAGGTGCTCGACCTGCGCAAGCGCCTGTCGGCGGAGCTCGGCCGTCAGATCGGCGTCTACCCGGAGACCAAGCACCCGACCTACTTCCAGAAGGCCGGGCTCGCGCTGGAGAAGCGGCTGCTGGACACGCTGGTCCGCTACGGCCTCAACGACAAGAACGCGCCCGTGTTCGTGCAGTCCTTCGAGACGAAGAACCTGGGCCAGCTGCGCAAGCTCGGCCTGAAGACCCGCGCCGTGCAGCTCCTCAGCGCCGCCGGCGCCCCGTTCGACCTCGTCGACGCCGGCGACCCGCGCACGTACGCCGACCTGATCACCCCTGCCGGCCTGAAGACGATCGCGACGTACGCGAACGGCATCGGGCCGGACAAGAACCAGATCATCCCGCGGGACGCGGGCGGCAACCTCGCCACCCCGACCACGCTCGTCGCCGACGCGCACAAGGCCGGCCTCGTCCTGCACCCGTACACGTTCCGCGCCGAGAACAGCTTCCTGCCCGCCGACTACCGCGTCGGCACGGTGGCCAGCGACTACGGACGGGCCATCGACGAGCAGGTGACCTTCCTCAAGACCGGCATCGACGGCCTGTTCACCGACAACACCGACGTCGGCATCCTCGCCCGCGCCGCGTTCCTGGGCGGCTGACCGCGCGAGCCTTCCAGCACGATGGCGGCCGGCCGGGACCGTCCACCGGATTCCCGGCCGGCGTGCCATCCGTCAGCGCACGCGTGGCCGGACGGAACCGCCGCCTCCCGCTTGGCGGCCGCCGGCATGCGGCTTACCCGACAGGCCGGACGATGATCCGTACCACGACTCGCTGCCGAGAGCAGGGACATGCCGTCTTCGAGAGGCTGGACGCTGACCCCGCGCTGGGCGCGAGCCTCCTTGCGCCGCCGACCAGCGGCGTCCGGGTCGATCCGGGCCACCATCCGGCGCAGCTTGCGCCGCCACTGCGCCGACGACTTCAGGCGGCTGCCGACCAACATCTGGGCTTCAACTGTGGCGCGCTGCTCGTCGGACAGTGCCTGGGTGGTGTCGTGCAGGGCGAGCAGCCGGGGGTAGTCCAACCGGCCAGCGGTGAGCGCGTCGAGTGCGGCGGGTAGCTGGTGGGCGATGTCCCAGGCCCGGGCCAGTCGGTCGGACAACGCACGCGGCGACTGGCCCAGCTCGGCGGCCAGCTCGTCGGCGAGGAACTCCGAGTAGGGCCCGCCGCCCAGCTCGCCGTCGCCCGCCGGGGCCGGCCGTAGCCGGGCAAGCGCGACCTGTGCCTGGATCGTGAGCCCCTGCAGCCGGGCGGCCAGCCGGGCCAGGCCCGCGACCAGGGCAAACGCCGCCTCCTCCGCGCAGTCCGCCAGCTGGGCCACCGCCACGTCGAAGGCAGCCTCTACCACCGCCAACGGCCCCACCAACCCATCGTCGGTCCCGGCAGCTGTGCCCGTGACCTGGGTGTCAGTACCGGAAGGATCTGAACGGGCCGAAGCACCGGGGCCGCTGGGGGCGGCAGGGGCGGCAGGGGCGGTGGTGTTCGGGAAGTCCGGTAGGCCTGAGGCGTCCAGGCCGGCGGCCGAGGTGCCGGAGGCGGTCGGAAATGCGGAGCGTCCTGCCCCGCCACGTCCTGTTCTGACCCGCGCCCGCCGGGCAGACGTTGCACCAGACCTGTCCGACGCGACCGCGGGAGCCGGCACGGCGTCAGTGGCCTGTGGGCAGGCGTACGCCGCCGGACGCGAGGACGACCGATGCGGCGCTGGCGCCGAAGACCGACGCGGTCCGGACCCCGCGGGCCGGGACCCGTGCCCGGAGGCGGCATCCCGCCGCGGCGGCGCCTCGCACACCGCGGCCGCCCGCGGCTCAGGCGACCTCGAAGCAGGCGACCTCGGAGCAGGGCCGCCACAGATATCGAACATGCGTTCACAGTAGCTCGGAACGGAAGAAAGGCAAGCACCTCTGAATGCGGCCCACGTCCGCCTGAAAACGCCGAAGTAGGCAGTCGCGCTGCACCCCCCGAGAAAGACGGAGGGTGCAGCCAGGTAGGGGCCCCAAATGATAGGTGCGCTTTTGCCGAGATCCTCACGTTCATTTCGGCGACAGGAGATGACGGCGGTCGTTGGGCATCGCGACTTTCATCGAGATTGCAACGGGGCGGTGGTGGCGGGCAGCTGACCAGCGAGATTGTCAGCCCGATCGTGTCTTTGCGAGATGGCCAGGAGCTCCAGGGATAGTGACGTGGCCGAAGCTGAGCCGACCTGCTCCGGCACCACCGGCCGGGTGGGACCGCCACGCTCCCGATCCCACCCGGCCGCCCGGGCAGTACTCGTGTTTCGCCGGCCGTGCCAGTCAGCGGGCCCGGGGCAGGTGGCGAGTGTGGGTGAAGGTGCCCTTGCCGAAGGCGAGGATCTTCGTCGGCCTGACCGCGAAGACGAGCGCCAGGCCGCCGCGCTGCTGGTGGAAGCCGTCGTCGGCGACGTCGAACCGCCAGCTGCCGTTCCACTTGGTTCGCCAGGCGGCGGCGAGCCGCGTGAGGGCCGCCCGGTCGGTGACGCGGACCGCCTCGCCCTCGACCATCACGTCGACTCCCCGGTCCCAGGTGTCGCGGCCGGTGGTCAGCACGACGTTGGGGTTCGTGGCAAGGTTGATCGCCTTCTGCTCTGTCGGGCCGGTGCTGAAGTGGAGTGCTCCGTCGAGCCACACCGCGACCAGTGGCGTGACGTGCGGTCGTCCGTCGGCCCGTACGGTCGATATCCAGGTGATCTGGGCCGTCTCGAGCACCTCACGGGCCGTGGCCCAGGTGGTGGGCTGGGCGTCGGGATCGCTGAACCGCTCGTCGAGCTGGGTCACCAGGTCATCCATCGTCGCTCCCATCGTCCGTCGCTCCCATCGTCAGCCGTTGGTCTGCCCGCGCGAGCCGGCGGAGCCGGGAAACGCGTCGGCCACGATCCGGTCGATCTCGGCCGCGGCGGACAGGTCCGGGCTGAACTGGTTCCGCATGACCGCCACGGCGACGCCCGAGTCGATGTCGGCGTACGCCGCCGAACCGTTCGAGCCGACCATGCCGAAGGCCGATCCGGGCCGCGAGGCGACGCCGCCCGGACGGTAGGGGCTGAACCCGAACGCCCAGGTGGCGGGCATCCCCATCACCTCGTCCGGCCCGTCATGGCTGAGCGCGGCCATGGCCGCGAGGCGCGTCGGCGACACCAGGGCGCCGCCGCCCGCGCCGCCGTCCGCCACGCCGCCGAGCAGAGCCGCGTAGACGCGTGCCGCCCCCCGGGCGGTCATGGTGCCGCTGGAGACGATGTCGGCGGTGAGGACGTCGCGGCGGTTGGCGAGGTCCGCGTCGGGGCGGATGCCTGGCGGGACCGCCCGGTCGGCAGGCGAGCCGGTCTCCGGAGGCTCCGGTGGTGGTCCGGTCGGTCGGTGCTGGTGCGCGACTCGGCCGAGCAGGGGCTCGGGGACGCCGAAATGCACGTGGTCCTCGATCCCGAGGGGGATCGTGACCGCCTCACGCAGCCACCACGACAGCGGTCGGCCCGAGGCACGGCGGACGGTCTCGCCGAGCAGGAAGCCGAAGGTCTGGGCGTGGTAGCCGAACCGCGTGCCGGGCACCCACCACGGCTCGGAGCCGGCCAGCGCCGCGCACATGTGGTCCCAGTCGCACAGCTGCTCGACGGTCGTGTCGTATGGCGGCGCCGGCACGCCCGCCGTGTGCAGCAGCACGTGCCGCAGCGTCGTGTGCTGCTTGCCGTGGGCGCCGAACTCGGGCCAGACGTCGGCGATCCGCAGGTCGTCGGTGAGCACGCCCCGCTCGACGAGTACGTGCGCTGTCGCCGCGGCCACCCCCTTGGCGGTGGAGGCCGCGTAGAACAGCGTGTCGGGCAGGACCGGATGCCGCCGGCCGGCGTCGCGCGCGCCGGCCACCGCGTCGACGACCAGGTGGCCATGCCGCACGACGGCCACCTGCAGCCCCACCTCCGCGCCGTCCCGCACCATCCGGTCGATCGCGGCCTGCACGCGTGTCTGGATGTCGTTCGCGCTCATGCGCTCGCCCATACCCGTTGGACCGTCGCGGCCCGCGTGACTCATCGGTCGGGCCAGTCGTCGGCGAGGGGAGTGGGATCGGGAGCGGGCGGGGTGGAGCCGCGCTACTGGGGGGTCAGGTCGTCGCGGCGGGCGCGCAGGATCGAGTCATGAGTGGCCGCATGTCCCCCGGGAACCCCGGCGAAAGGACGGGTCTCGGCCGTTTCGATGGTCCAGCCGGGGCCCAGGGAGGCGGCGACGTCTCCGGCGGTCCAGGCGACCTCGGCCGGGTGGGGGTCAGGAACCGTGGCCCGCGGGCCGTCGGCCCCGCCGTGGGCCTCGTGCGCCGGTCCGTCGTGGTCGTGCCCATGCTCGTGGCCGTGTCCATGGGTCTGGCTTTGCCCGTGCGCGCCGTTCCCATTGCCGTGGCCGTGGCCGTGCCCGCTGCCGTGACCGTTCTCATTGCCGTCACCATGCTCGTCGCGGCGGGCGTGTGCGTGGCCGTCGCTGTCGCCGGGCGCGTGGCCGACGAGGAGGAGGGTGCCGCCGGGGGCGACGGCGGCGGCGAGGTGGGCGAACAGCGTGCGCCGCTGCGCCGGCGGCAGGCACAGGTAGTGGGCGGTGACCAGGTCGAAGGTGCCGGGGGCCGGCTCAACGGCGAGGTCCGCGTGGACCCAGGTGATGTCGTGGCCGAGCCGGGTCGCGCGGGCCTCGGCGCGTTCCAGGGCTTCCTTCGACAGGTCGACGGCGGTGACCTTCCAGCCGCCGGCGGCGAGCCAGCAGGCGTCCGCGCCCGTGCCGGCGCCGGCGTCGAGTGCCGTGCCGGGCGGCAGGTCGACGACCGTCGCGGCCAGCGTCGGGCTCGGGTCGTCGCTGTCGGGGTGCGCGGGCCCGCGCGCCCGGTGCCGGTCGCTCCAGGCCTGCTCGCTGAAGACCCGCTGGTAGCGGTGCGCCTCGACGGCTCGGCGGGTGTCCTCGGCGATGAGGTCGGCGTTGAGCGCGGCGGCGGTCATGACGCCCGAGGCGGCCGACGAGATGACCTGTGCCTGGACGTCGGCGACGTTGCCCACCACCCACACCCCGGCGACCGAGGTGGCGCCGGTCGGGCCGGCCTCGATCCGGTCGCCGATGACCAGTTCGCCCATCCGCGCCTCGACCGGCCGCAGACCCAGCGGCGCGAGCAGTCCGGCGCGCGCCGCGAGTCGCGACGCGACCGTCACCGCCTGGCGTGGGACGACCTCGCCGGAGCGCAGGCGGACGCCGACGAGCCGGTCGTCGGCCACCTCGAGCCCGGCGACCTCGCCGTCGACGACGGCGATGCCGCGGGCGGCCAGCTGCTCGGCCTGCTCCTCGGTGAGGTCGGGCGCGGTGTGGCGGAACAGGACCACGTCCGGGCTCCACTGCCGCCACATCAGCGCCTGGTGGACCGCGAGCTCGCTGGTCGCGAGCACGCCGACCGCCTGGTCGCGGACCTCCCAGCCGTGGCAGTACGGGCAGTGCAGCACGTCGCGGCCCCACCGGTCGGCGACACCGGGCACGTCGGGCTGCTCGTCGACGAGGCCCGTCGCGACGAGCAGCCGGCGGGCCCGTACCGTCCGGCCGTCCGCGAGCGTGACCCGGAAACGCGGCCCGACTCCGTCGCCCACGTCGTCGCCGACGCCCTGGGCGTCGTCGAGGCGCTCGGCGGCGGTGACCGTCCCGGTGACGACCTCGCCGCCGTAGCCGGCGACCTCGACGCGGCCGATGGCGAGCAGCTCGGCCGGTGGGGTGCCCTCACGGCCCAGGTAGTTGTGCACGCCGCCGGCGCGAGCGTTGCGCGGCTCGCCCGCGTCGACGACCAGCACCGCGCGCCGCGCCCGCGACAGGGTGAGCGCCGCGGAGAGCCCCGCCGGGCCACCACCCACGACGAGGACGTCGTACGCCCGCTCCTCGGCTGTCACGGCGTCGACCGACGGGTCGTGTCCGGTCTCGATCGTCATGTGCTCCTCCTCGGATCCGCGGCGACGCGGGCGGGCCGGCGTCGCCGGCCGGCGCCGTCGTCGACGCCCTCGGCGCGGACGTCGCGCGTCCGCGGTCGGACTGTGCGGCACCGACGGGGGTTTTGACAAACAACCTTGCCGGGATGGCAAACTCCTGGCATGGCGGACTGCGGGGCACAGGACACGGGGACGGGGAGGGCCGACGCGCCGGGGATGCCGGCCTTCCCGGACGCGTGGGCGCCCGACGACGAGGAGATGGATCTCGACGGGATGCTCGCGGCCGTGGGCCCGCGGCTGCGAGCGTTGCGCCAGGAGCGCGACCTGACGCTGCCGAGGCTGTCGAAGGCCACCGGGATTTCGGTCAGCACGCTGTCGCGGCTGGAGTCCGGCCAGCGCCGGCTGACCCTGGAGCTGCTGCTCCCGCTGGCCCGGGCCTACCGGGTCCCGCTCGACGAGCTGGTCGGCCACCCGCAGACCGCCGACCCGCGCGTCCACCCACGCCCGTTCGTGCGGAACGGGATGACGGTCATCCCGCTGTCCCGCCGGCCCGGCGGGCTACAGGCATTCAAAATGATCATCCCGGCCCGCTGGCCGCCGTACGAGCCGGAGCAGAAGGTCCACGAGGGCTACGACTGGCTCTACGTCCTGTCCGGGCGGCTGCGCCTGCAGCTCGGCGAGCACGATCTCGTCCTCGCCGCCGGCGAGGTGGCGGAGTTCGACACCCGCGTCCCGCACGCCTTCAGCAATCCGACCCCTCACCCCGCCGAGATCCTCAGCCTCGTCGGTCCCCAGGGCGAACGCGTCCACATCCGTGCCCGCTCGGCCGCACGCCCGACGCGCGACGCCTGAGCACGGCACCCGGCCAGACGCCCCGGCTGATGATTACCCGGGGATGTCGGAGGCGGCGGGGAGGCGGCAGGTGAGGGTGAGGATGCCGCCCGCTCGGCGGGTGGGGCCATCGGGGAAGACCGAGCGGAAGAGGGCCAGGGCGGGCGTGTTCTCGGCAAGGACCTCGGCGGTCAGGTGGGTGAGACCGAGCTCGCCGGCGCGCTGGCCGATCGTCGTCAGCAGGAGGCGGCCGATGCCCTGGCGGTGCAGCGCGTCGGCGACCTCGATGGCGACCTCCGCCTCGCGCGGCCCGGTGCGGGCCAGCCGGACGATCCCCGCCGTGCGGGGGCCTTCCGGCGTGCAGACCACGGCCACGAGCGTCAGCCGGTCACGGCCGTCGACGTCGAGAAGGGTCGCGCGGAAACGGCTGGACAGCTGGTGCAGCGGAGCGTGGAAGCGCAGGTAGCGGCTGCGTGGTGACAGGCCGGCGAACACCTCGTCGAGCGCCGCGCCGTCCCGCGGCGTCAGCTCGCGGACCAGCGGGACGGCCCGCCGGATGGCGCGGCGCGAACACGGCGCGGCGGCTCGCCGGCGGGTCTCGCCACGCTGACGGGGTACACCGCCGACCTGGCCGGCGCGGGCCTGCGCCTGGGTACGGTCTGGCGAGCAGAGGGAAACCGTCATGGCCCCAGTCCAGCCCTGGCAACCCGGAGCATCCGTTCATCGTCGCCTCCCGGACGCCTCCCTGGCGCGTCGCGAGGTCGACAGCCGCCCGCGGGAATATCCGGGAGCGGCGTGACAGCCGCTCCCACCGCGTCTAGGACGTGGGGGTGCCGACGCGGGGGCCGGGGCGGAACGTGATGGGGAGGGTGTGCGGGGAGCGGGTGAGGGTGTTGTGGAAGTGGATGTCCGCGCCGTCGGCCAGCCTGATGTCGCCGAGCCGGCTGGTGAGCTCCTCGAGGGCGATCCGCAGGTTCAGGCGGGCGACGTTGGAGCCCAGGCAGCGGTGCGGGCCGGCGCCGAAGGCGACGTGCCGGTTCGGCGAGCGGCCCGGGTCGAACGCGTCGGCGTCGGGGAACTCGGCGGTGTCATGGTTCGCCGACGCCCAGTACAGCAGGACCTTGTCGCCCGCGTGGATCTGCCGGCCGCCGAGCTCGACGTCGCGGGTGGCGGTGCGGGCGATGGCGATGAACGGCGAGTCGAGGCGCAGCAGCTCCTCGACGGCGGTCGGGATGCGTTCCGGGTGCGCGCGCAGCAGCGCGGGGATCTCCGGCTGGCGGGTGAAGCGCAGCATCATCAGCCCCAGGGCGCCGGCCGTCGTCTCCAGGCCGCCGAGGACGAGCAGCTGGACGATGCCGACGGCCTCCGCCTCGGTGAGCGGCCGGCCCTCGTACTCGGCCGCGAGCACGGCGTCGACCACGTCGCCGCGTGGCGCCGCTCCGCGCCGCTCGGCCAGCAGGTTGGTGATCCAGGCCGACAGGCCAGCCCAGGACTCCTGGGCCCGTGGATGGTTGGGCACCGAGGACGCCGACGCCAGCTCGGCGACCTTCGCGATCTCGTCCCGCGGGGCGTGCAGCGCGAAGTCGAAGAACGACGTGCTCGGGAAAGGGCGGGCGAAGTCGTCCATGAACTCGCACGCGCCGCGCTCGACGAAGTCGTCGATCAGCCGGGTGACCAGCGCGCGGGCCGGCGTCTCCCAGTGCGCGATCGCCTTTGGCGTCAGATGCGCGTTGACGAGCCTCTTGTAGACCCGCTGCTCGGGCGGGTCCACCTCGACCGGGATGTTACGTACCGTGCCGCGGTACGGCGGGATGTTCAGCCCCTCTTCCGAGGTGAAGGTCTCCCAGTCCTGGGCGACCCGCAGCACGTCCTCGTACTTCGTCACGACCCAGAAGCCGCCGTGCGCCTCGCTGTGGGCGACGGGGCAGAGCGATCGCATCCGCGCGAGTGTCTCCGGCAGGACCGGGGCTAACGCGGGGGAGACGTGGTTGAACTCCCGCAGGCACCATTCGTCGGGCATCGGCCCGCCGGCCGCCGCCGGGCCGTCCGGTGTCACCGAGGACGTTGGCTGCATTGTTCCTCCAGGACAGGAACGTTCGGAAACCCAGGAAAGCGGACGGGGCCGGGCCGCGGCCCGAAAAGCACGGGGCGCGGCGTGCGGTGTTGTCAGTCGGTCTTGATCCAGACGGATTTCACGTTGAGATAGGAGTCGAGCGCGTGCTCGCCCATCTCGCGGCCGTAGCCGCTCATCTTGTAACTGCCGAACGGCACGGCCGGGTCCATGTCGAGTTGTAACCGCCGAATGGCACGGCCGGGTCCATGTCGAGCATGGTGTTGACCCACACGGTGCCGACCCGCCCCCGCCCCTGCCGCGGCCTCAGGCCCAGCCGCGGCAGGTGAGCGGCGCGGGCCGCGCCGCTCACCTGCCGCCGCGCGTCATGCCTCACGCGGTGACCTCGGTGACCTCGGTGAGGAGCTCGTAGATGTAGGTGACGGGCGGCGGGTTCATCCCCAGCGCGTCGCTCACCTTGCCCCTGTCGGGGCGGGTGCGCATCGCCCGCAGCGCCGCGTCGAGGTCGTCCGCCTCGATCTCGTAGATGGCGAGGTAGCGGGGCGTGCCCTCGGCGGCCCGGACGTGGCCCCCCTCCCGTAGCCGGAAACGGCGAGCGGCGACGAATCCCGGGATGGTGAGGAGGTCGGGGAGGTGGTCCTCGTCGTACCACCTGTTGAACTCGTCCTCGACCTCCGGGCTCGCCGGGCTCGCCTGGACGAGCATGATCCCCTTAGCCATCCCGCTCTCCCTCTTCCCTTCGTGCCTGCCGCTCCGCCGCCACGCCCCGGGCTAAGCGCCGGGGATGAGCGACGGCGGGAGACCGATGCTGCGCTTTTCCAGGAAGCTTTCCAACCCCTCCGGGCCCAGCTCCCGGCCGATGCCCGACTGCTTGAAGCCGCCGAACGGCACCATCGGGAAGGGCGGGTAGCTGCCGTTGACCGCGACGCTGCCGGTGCGCAGCCGGCGTGCGACGCCGAGCGCCCGCGCCGCGTCGCCGCTCCAGACCCCGCCGGACAGGCCGTAGTCCGAGTCGCCCGCGATCCGGACCGCGTCGTCGGCGCCGTCCGAGTCCTCGTAGGGAATGAAGCTCAGGACCGGGCCGAAGATCTCCTCGCGGGCGATCCGCATCTCGTTGTGGACGTCGCCGAGGATCGTCGGCGCGACGTACCAGCCCTTCGGCAGGTGCGCGGGCCGCTTGCCGCCGGCGACGACGCGGACGCCATCGGCGACGGCGCCGGCGATGAGGCCCTCGACGCGGGTGCGCTGGCGCTCGGCGACCAGCGGGCCGACGATGACCGCCGGGTCGTGCGGGTCGCCGACCGGCTCCGCGTCGGCCGCCGCGCCCGCGATGGCGAGCGCCTCCTCGTAGCGGGACCGGGGCACCAGCACCCGGGTGTGCGCGCCGCAGACCTGGCCGGACAGGTGCATGCCGCCGTGGACGACGGCCGGGATGACCGTGGCGAGGTCGGCGTCGTCGAGCAGGATCGAGGCGGACTTGCCGCCGAGCTCCAGCGACACCCGTTTGATCTGTTCACCGCACAGGCTCATGATCCGCTTGCCCGCGGCGGTCGAGCCGGTGAAGGCGATCTTGTCGGTGCCGGGGTGGGTGACGAGGTGCTCGCCGACCTCCCGGCCGCCGGGCACGAGGTTGACCAGGCCGGCGGGGACGCCGGCCGCCTCGAGCGCCTCGACGAAGACGTAGGCAGACAGCGGCGATTCGGGCGCGGGCTTGAGCACCACCGGGCACCCGGCGGCGAGCGCCGGCGCGGTCTTCCAGGCGGCCAGCGTGATCGGGGCGTTCCACGGGACGATCGCGCCGACGACGCCGACCGGCTCGGAGGTCACCAGGCCGGCCCGGGGGCCGGCGGTGACGACGCGCTCGAACTCGTAGGACCGGATCAGCTCGGCGTAGTAGTCGAAGACGACGGCGACCAGGCCCGTCTGCGCGGCCTTCGACTGGCTCGCCGCGCAGCCCATCTCGTCGGTGGTGATGCGGGCGATGTCGTCCTCGCGCTTGCGCAGCTCGGCGGCGGCGCGGCTGAGCACCTCGGCGCGCTCGGCCGGGCTGGTGCGGGCCCAGGAGCCCTCGTCGGCCGCGGCCCGGGCCGCGGCGACGGCACGGTCGATGTCCGCGGTCGTGGCCAGGGGGACCGCGCCCGCCGGCTCCTCCGTGGACGGTGAGATCACCTCGAGCACCTCGGTGCTCGACGGCTCCACCCAGGCGCCGTCGATGTAGAACGTGCGCCGGTACATCAGCGGGTCGCTCACGCCGCCTCCCAGGGGTCGTTCGGCCGAACGTAACACTACAGAGCGAGCACTCGCTAGCTTGCGTCACAAGGGGTGACGGGCCGACTATGGCCCGCTAGCGGCCGGGTGGCGGCTCACCTGAGCCTCTTTCCGATCTGCTAACTATGTGAGGGCTCACTTGCGACCGTGTGTGATCGCGGTTACACTACACTCCGCGATCTCCGGCGTGAGGCGTGCCCGTCGTGGCCGGCCCTCGCCGCCCGTCGCCCGTCGGGGCTGGCGCGAGCCACCCCTCCCCGCCGAAACGTGCCTGACCCTCCCACCGGGGCGGGGGCGCAGCCGAGAGGAAAGCCCGTTGTCGCAGCTGTGGCAGTTCGCCCTGATCGGCTTAGCCGGCGGCGGCGCGTATGCGCTCGTCGCGCTCGGCGTGGTCGCGGTCTACCGGGGCTCGGGAATCCTGAACTTCGCCCAGGGTGCCATCGGCATGGTGGGCAGCTACATCTTCTGGGACCTGCACGCCGGCGGGGCGGGCGGCGGTGGGCTCTACTCGGGAACCAGCAGTAGCGGGGGCGCGCACGCGTCGTTACCCGTCGCCCCGGCCATGGCCATCGGGGTGGCGTCCGGCGCCGTGCTGGGCCTGCTGTTCTACCTCGTCGTGGTGCGGTTGCTGCGCAACAGCCCCGACATGGCCAAGGTGGTCGCCACCCTCGGGCTGATGCTGCTGCTGCAGAGCGTGGTCGTGAAGCGTTACGGCACCGAGTCCCACCTTCTTCCGCCGCTGTTCGGGCACGGCAAGATCACCATCTTCAGTGGTGTGATCACGAACGACACGCTCGCCATCCTGATCGTCACGCTCGCGCTCGCGCTCGGCCTGTGGCTGATGTTCGGCAAGACCAAGCTGGGGATGAACGCCACCGCCCTGCGGGAGAACCCCGTCGCCGCCAGCGCCATCGGGATCTCGCCGCACCCGACCGGCCTGATCACCTGGGGCGTCGGCGGGGCGGTCGCCGCCTTCGCCGGCATCCTGCTCATCCCGGTCATCGGCCTCACCCCGGACGCGCTCACCCTGCTGGTCATCCCGGCCATGGCCGCGGCCCTCGTCGGCCGGTTCAACGCCGTGTGGATCACCGTCGTCGTCGGGCTCGCCCTCGGCGTCGCCGAGTCGGTGATGCGCCGCTACGACGTCAACCTCGGCATCGTCTCCTCGCTGCCGTTCGCGGTGATCATCGTCTCCGTCATCCTCGGCGGCGCGGCGCTGCCGGGCCGGGGCGAGGCGCTGACCGGCCGGCTGCCACGAGCCGGAACGGGCCGGTTCAAGCCGGTGACCGCGCTCGTCTGGGTGGTGGCCGCGGTCGCCATCCCGCTGTTCGCCTCGCCATCCTGGTCGGCGGCGACCATCAACAGCACCCTGTTCGGCCTGCTCGCCCTGTCGATCGTCGTCGTCACCGGCTATGCCGGGCAGATCAGCGTGGCCTGCGCCGCGCTCGCCGGCTTCGCCGCGTTCATCGCCGCCCGGATGAGCAACGACCTACACCTGCCGTTCCTGCTCTGCGTGCTGCTCGGGACCGTCGCCGCCGTCGTGCTCGGCGTGGTCTTCGGTGCCCCGGCGGTGCGGGTGCGCGGGGTCAACCTGGCGATCGTCACGCTCGGGCTCTCGCTCGCGGTCGAGAACCTGGTGCTCACCCAGCCGTCGATGACGGGCGGGCTCGACGGCCTGACGGTGCACGACCCGTCACTGTTCGGCCTGAACATCAGCCCGTCCGCGCACCCGAACCGGTTCGCGCTCGTGTGCCTCGCCGCCTTCGTGCTCGCCTCGGTCGCGGTGCTCAACCTGCGCCGCGGTGAGGCCGGGCGGCGCTTCCTCGCGGTGCGGGCGAACGAGCGGGGAGCGGCGTCCGTCGGCGTGTCGGTGCCCGGCGCGAAGCTCGGCGCGTTCGCCATCTCGGCGGGGATCGCCGGGCTTGCCGGGGCGCTGTCGGCGTTCCAGTTCCGGATCGCGGACTTCACCAGTTACGGGGTGTTCCGGTCGATCTCGGCACTGGCGTTCACCGTCGTCGGCGGCGTCGGATACGTCGCCGGGGCGGTCTTCTCGGCGTCCGCGGCCGCGGGCGGCGTGGTAGCCAACGCCGTGTCGGACTGGCTGTCCGTCGGCTCCATCGACGCGTGGCTGCCGATCGCGACGGGTCTGGTCGTCCTCGACGCCATGGTCCGCTCGCCCAGCGGCATCATCCCGGCGCAGGCCGCGATCAAGGACGGCCTGGTCCGCCTCGTCGTCCGGCTCACCCGCCGCCCAGCCGAGCCCGCGGAGCCGGCCGCGGCAGGCGCTACCGCCACGGCCGACGGGATCGGGGCGACAGGCGAGACCGGCTCCGCGGCGGCCGATGAGGCCGCGGTGAGTGGCGGCGCGGCGGCCAACGGCGGCGCGGCGCGGCGGCCATTGGCGTTCCAGCCGAGCTGCCCGGTCCCGGCGGGGGAGACCGTGCTCGTCGCGCGCGACATCGAGGTGCGCTACGGCAACACGGTCGCCGTCGGCGGGGTGTCGTTCGAGCTGACCGCCGGACGGGTCGTGGGTGTGATCGGGCCGAACGGCGCCGGCAAGACCAGCCTCATCGACGCCCTCACCGGCTTCGCCAGGACCGCCGGTGGCACCGTCGAGCTGCTCGGCCGCGACGTCACCGCGCTGCGTGCTCCCGCCCGCGCCCGCCTCGGCCTCGGGCGGACGTTCCAGAACCTGGAGCTGTTCGACGACCTGAGCGTCCGGGAGAACATCCTCACCGCGCTCGACGGCCGCGGCGCGCTCGCCTACATCCGCGACCTGGCCTACCCGCGCCGCGGCAGCCTGTCCGACACCGCCTCGGCCGCGGTGACGATGCTCGGCCTCGACGACGTGCTCGACACCGTCGTCGCCGACCTGCCACAGGGCCGGCGCCGGATGGTGGCGATCGCCCGGCTGGTCGCCCAGCGCCCGGCCGCGGTGCTGCTCGACGAGCCGGCGGCCGGCCTGGGCGGCGCCGAGCGGCGCACCGCGAGCGCGCTGTTCCGCCGGCTCGCGGCCGAGTCAGGCGCGGCGGTGCTGCTGGTCGAGCACAACATCGACGTGGTCGCCTCGACCTGCGACCACGTGGTGGTGCTCGACTTCGGCAGGGTCATCGCCTCCGGCCGGCCCGACGAGGTGCTGCGCGACCCGGCGGTGCGCGCCGCCTACCTCGGCCAGCTGAGCTCCGAGGCCGCCGAGGCCGCCGCGCCCGAACCGGTCGCGGCCGAAGGCGTCTGACCCCAGCGGGGGCCGGTCTGCCGGCCCCCGCTGGGCGCGTCGTGGTTACCGGCGGCGGCGGGTGGGCTCGATGGTGGGGAAGAAGCCCTTGACGGTGCTCTGGGTGACGAGGCTGATCGCGCGGTCGCGGTTGAAGAGGTCGTTGTGCCGGCTCTCCAGGGCGAGCACCAGGGCGATGCCCATGACGGCGCGGGCGGAGATGTCCGGGGACTCGAACTCGAAGCCGTAGCGGTCCTCGACCTCGCGCCAGGCCTCGGCCAGCCGGTCCATGGCGACGGTGAAGTGCTTGCGGTAGAAGCGCCGCGCCACCTTCGGGTCGCCGAAGAGCACCAGGCCCAGCAGCGGCAGGATCTCCTCGAGCGTGGCGATGAGTTGGCGGTACAGGCCGTTGAGGGTTTCCAGCTGCCGCTCGGGCGTCAGCGGCTCGTTGAGATCGACGACCTCGGAGGCGGCCACCAACTCGTCGATCGCCTGGCGCAGTGGCTCGAAGACGGCCTCGTAGAAGAGCTGGTCCTTGCTCTCGAAATGGCGGTAGATCACGCCTTCGCTGATGCCACCACGTTCGGCGATCTGCTTGATAGTGGTGCCATTCATGTCGCCGGTCTCGACGAACGCCTGGCGGGCAGCCTTCAGAATGGAGCTCTTGCGCGCCTCGGCGGTCAGCCGCCGCGGCCGCGGTCTGACCTCGGGCTCCGCCCCGGCAGTCGGAGCCGGGCCGGACTCCGAGACAGTCTGCTCCGCCGTCGAGTCGGCCATCGGTCCTCCCGGTACGGCGCCGCGGCGCCAGGTGAATGAACGTACGCTATCTTACCCGGTCCGATCATGGTGCTCGTGTTATTGGTGCTGTGAGATCGTGTCCCTGATCTCGACGTCGACGTCGGCGACTTGACGCGCGGGTGGCGGCGATCTTAAGTTCAATAGAAAATGAATGCTTACTTACTCCATGATCGCAGGTCGCGGCGTCCGGCGGGAGCGATGCCATGGACGACGAGCCGACACAGTCCGGAGGAACGGTGCCAGAGACAACGCCGCTCGGAGAGACGCTGCCGGGAGAGGGTTTCCGGCTCGACGGCAGGGTGGCGGTGGTGACGGGCGCGTCCTCGGGGCTCGGCGCCGCCGTCGCGAGGGCGCTCGCGGCCGCCGGCGCGCGGGTCGCGATCGTCGCCCGACGGGCGGACCGGCTGGCGGCGCTCGCCAAGGAGATCGACGGGCTCGCCGTCGGCGCCGACCTGCTCGACCCGGCCCAGGTCGACACCGTCGTCCCGCGGGTGGCCGCCGAGCTCGGCGGCCCGGAGATCCTCGTCAACGCGGCGGGCAACATCTTCTCCCGCGACCGGGCGGAGGACGAGTCGGCGGACTCCATCCTGAGCACGCTGGGGCTCAACCTGGTCGCGCCGTTCCGGCTGAGCCAGGCCGCATTCCCGCACATGAAGGCGGCGGGGCGCGGCGCGATCGTGCACGTGTCGTCGGTCAGCGGCATCGTCGGCATCCCGAGCATCCCGCAGGCGTCCTACGCGGCGAGCAAAGCCGGGCTCTCCGGCCTCACGGTGGAGCTCGCGGTGCAGTGGGCGCGGCACCGGATCCGGGTGAACACCGTCGCCCCCGGCTTCTTCCGCAGCGAGATCACCGACGACCTTTACGACACCGAGCGTGGTCAGAACTGGCTGCGGCGCAACACTCCGCTGCCGGACGACGCGAGCCCCGAGGACATCGTCGGCGCGGTGCTGTGGCTGGTCAGCGACGCTGCCCGCTATGTCACCGGCCAGACGATCGCCGTCGACGGCGGCTGGACCGCGCGCTAAGGAGCTCACGCCGGAGCGGCAACGGCCGCGAGTGGGGCGAGTTCGGCTTCCACGAGTACCTGGAGACCAAGGGCATCCTCGGCTACAACCCCGCTGGGGCCGCCTGACCGCCGGAGGCCCCGGGCTGGCGCGGGTGCGGGTCTCCGGTCTCAGACGCGGCTGGAGACCCGCGCGCCGCCAGCCGGGCCGACGGCCTGCCAGGACCGCGTCGACGCGGCGTGCACGTCGCTGTCGAAACGGTCGACGAGCAGCGCCTGCGACGCGGCGAGATGGGCGCGGGAAAGGCGTTCGGCCTCGGCCGCCCGGCCGGCCTCGATCTCGGCGAGGAGGCGCCGGTGCGTGCGCACGACGGCCTGGGCGTCCTGGAGGGCCGGATACTCGCCGCGGCTGGTCAGCAGCTCGGCCCAGCGCACCTCCTGCGCCGACCACAGGGCGACCAGGCTGCTGACGACGAGGCGGACCGTCGCGTTCGGGGTGAACGCGACGATGAGCTCGTGGAAATCCCGCGCCGTCTCGGTGAAGGCGACGCCGGAGTCGACGAGCCCGCTCCCGGCGAGCCCGGACCCGACCAGCTCGGCGGACCTCTCCACGTTGACGCGTAGCGCCGGCACGACCTGCGCGACGCGGTCGTCGCGGCGGGCGCACTCGGCCGCGCACAGCGGCTCCAGCAACTGCAGGCCGCCGGCGAGGTCGCCGAGCGTGACCCGGCCGGCCTGCAGGACCAGGCCCAGGTGGTAGGCGGCGGACGACGGGTCCGGGCGGTGGACCTCCGCGCCGCCGACGTTGCCGCGCCGGACGGTGACGAGCCCCTCGGTCTCCAGGATCCGGATCGCCTCCCGTACGGAGGGATAGCTCACCCCGAACTCCTCCACGAGCTGCTCCTGTGTGGGCAGGCGGTAGCCGTCGCCGTCGGCGCCGGCCAGGATGCGCTCGCGCAGCGTCGCGGCGATGGCTTCCGCGACGCGAAGCTGGGGGATGGCCCTGCGGCGGCTCGTAGGCACCCATCAATCCTACTATCCTTATAAGTGTTGACCGTGCTGGCGCCCCTGCACTACGGTCTGGCGTCCATGGAGTACGACCTGGGACCGGAGGCGGCCGCGTTACGCGGGCGGCTGCGAGCGCTGGTCCGCGAGCACGTGCCCGCCGACTACCTCGGCGCGTTCACCGCCGACCCGGCGGATCTCGCCGTCGCGCAGGACTTCTGCCGGCTGCTCGCCGACGAGGGCCTGCTGTGCATGGCCTGGCCGGAGGAGTTCGGCGGGCGCGGCGCGTCGCTGTGGGAGCAGACGGTCGTCCGCGAGGAGATGTGGGCGCGCCACGAGCCGCGCGGCGCCCAGTACATGGGCGTCAACTGGGTCGGGCCGACGATCATGCGTCACGGCACGCCCGAGCAGCGCGCCCAGCACCTGCCGCCGATCGCGCGCGGCGAGGTGATCTGGTGCCAGGGCTTCAGCGAGCCCGGCGCGGGCTCTGACCTCGCCTCGCTGCGCACCGCGGCCCGTCCGGACGAGAACGGTGACGGCGCCGACGACCCGCCACCGCGCGACCCGCCACCGCGCGACAATGGCGAAGCCTCGCGTGGCGGCGGGTCCACCAGCCGATATGGCCGCGCCTGGCGGATCCACGGCCAGAAGATCTGGACCTCCTACGCCACCATGGCGCAGTGGTGCTTCCTGCTCGCGCGGACGTCGACGTCCGGGCGCAAGCAGCAGGGCCTGACGATCTTCCTGGTGCCGATGGACGCGCCGGGGATCGAGGTCCGCCCGATCGCCTGCATGATGGGCCCGCACCACCTGAACGAGGTGTTCTTCGACGGCGTGCGGGTCACCGAGCGGGACGTGCTCGGGGAGGTCGACGGCGGCTGGGCCGTCGTGCAGGAGGTGCTCGCCTTCGAGCGGGTCGGCATCGCGCGCTACGCCCGCTGCGAGCGGCTGCTGCAGGAGGCGCCCGAGGCGCTCGGTGACGCCTGGGAGGAGCTGCCGGCGGAACTGCGCGGCCGGTGGGCCCGGATGCTCGTGCATGCCCGGCGCGCCCGGCTGCTGGCCTACCGGGTCGTCTCCCGGCAGGGCACCGGCCAGGTCAGCCCGGTCGACTCGGCGGCCTACCGGATCGCGGTGACCAGACTCGACCAGGAGAGCGCCGACGTGCTCATGGAGATCGTCACGGCGGCCGAGACGGCCGGCGACGACGGCGCGCGGTTCCGACGCGCGGTCGAGGACCACGCGCGCTACGCGGTCGCGTCGACCGTCTCCTCCGGGAGCATCGAGATGCAGCGCATCCTGTTGTCCCGGGCGCTGCTGGCCGCCTCCGGCGCTCCGTCGTCCGGGCAGCCCAGGGCGGCGGCCCCGGCGAAGGCGGGAGCGGCGTCATGACGACTGTCACCCAGGGCGCCGTGGACGGCCTCGCGGCCGGTGGCGGCGTACTGATGGAGCTGTCGGACGAGGCGGCCGAGTTCGGGCGGACGGCGCTGCGCGCGCTGGAGGCGGCCGGCGGCGACGAGCTCGCCCAGACCGCCGAGCGGGAGCCCGCGCGCCGCGCCGAGCTCGTCGTGCCAGTTCTCGACGAGCTCGGCGCGTGGGACCTCGACCCGCGGGGGAGCGCCGACGAGCTGGAGGCGGCCGCGGCGCTGTGCCGGGCCGCTGGCTGGTGGGCGGTGCCGTACCCCGTGGCCGAGCGGCTGTGCCGGCCCGTGGGCGGCGGCGCGGACGCGCTGGTCGTCGTCGCGCCCGCGGCGCCGGCGGCACCGGTCGCCGGACTCGACCTGCGGCTCGCCGCCGTCGCCCTCGACGGGCGGCGGTACGCGGCGACCGCGCGCGAGCCCGACGGCCCGGCGCGCAAGTCGGCGTTCGTCGTCAGCCTGGACCTCGCGCCGCTCGCCGGCGCCATCGCCGGCGCGCCAGCCGGCGGGGACGCGGGCGACGAGGACGGGGCGGGTGCGGACGGGGCGGGTGACGTCGCGCTCGGGATGGTGCTGGGGTGCTGGACGCTGCTCGGGATGCTGGACCGGGCGATGGTGCTGACCAGGACGTACATCCTGGAGCGCGAGCAGTTCGGGCAGCCGCTCGCCCGTTTCCAGGGCGTGCAGTTCCAGCTGACCGACGCCGAGGTAGAGCGGGCCGGGGTCGCCGAGCTCGCCGGCTACGCGCTGTGGAGCGTCGAGACCGGGCGGCCCGAGGCCGTCGACGACGCGCTGGCGCTGCGGCTGGCCGCCGTCGAGGCGGCTGAGACGGTCTTCCGGGTCACCCACCAGCTGCACGGCGCGATGGGGTTCTGCGACGAGACGACGCTGTCGTGGCTGTCGCGCTACAGCCAGCCGCTGCGCCGGCTGCCTCTCGGCCGTTCGGCCACCCAGGACGCGCTCGCGAGCCGCCTGGGCCGGCGCGGCCTCGCCGGCATCTTCGGCCCGAACGCCGTGATGGGCGCGGGATGAACGCGACACTGGCCGACCTGGCCGAGCTGCGGGCCACGATCCGGGACTGGTGTCGGGCGCACGTGCCGGCCGACTGGCGCCGGGCGCAGACCGGCGTCGGCGACGACGAGTTCGTCGCCTTCCAGCAGGCCTGGTTCCAGGAGCTGCGCCGCGCCGGCTACGCCGTGCCGCACTGGCCCGCCGAGTGGGGCGGCGGCATGTCGGCCGCCGAGCAGATGGTGCTCTACCAGGAGCTGGCCGCGGCCGACGCGCCCCGGCTGGTGCTCGCGTTCGTGTCGATCCACCACGCGGCGGCGACGCTGCTGACCGCGGGGACCGACGAGCAGCGCCGCCGACACCTGCCAGGGATCCTCGACGGCGAGATCTGGGTCCAGGGCTTCTCCGAGCCGGAGGCGGGCTCGGACCTGGCGAGCCTGCGCACCACCGCCCGCCGGGAGAGCCGCGCGGGCGGCGACGTCTTCGTCGTCAACGGCCAGAAGCTGTGGGCGAGCGGCGCGGCGCACGCCGACTGGTGCCTGCTGCTCGCGCGCTCCGACCCGGCCGCGCCGAAGCGGCGCGGCATCTCCTACCTCCTGATGGACATGCGCTCGCCCGGCCTGGACGTGCGGCCGATCCGTAACGCGCTGGGGGACTCGCACTTCTGTGAGATCTTCCTGAACGACGTCGAGATCCCGGCGGAGAACCTCGTCGGGCCGGAGAACTCCGGCTGGCAGGTGGCGCAGGCGACGCTCGCCGCCGAGCGCGGGATGACCATGCTGGAGCTCGCCGAGCGGCTCGGCAACGTGGGGCTGCGCTCGCTCGTCGAGACCTGCCGGCGGCCGGACGCGGCCGGGCACCGGCCGATCGACGACACGCTGGTGGCGGACCGCCTGGCCGGGTTCGACACCGAGATCGCCGGGCTGCGGGCGCTGTGCCGCGACCTGGTCGAGCGCCACGACGCCGGCACCGTCGGCGATGCCAGCCAGGCGCCTCCGGCCATGCGGAGAAGCCAGGATCGCACGGCCTTCGGCGATGCCGGCCAGGCGCCTCCGGCCATGCGGAGAAGCCAGGATCGCACGGCCTTCGGCGATGCCAGCCAGGCGCCTCCGGCCGTGCGGAGAAGCCAGGATCGCACGGCCTTCGGCGGGGCCGACGCCTCCGTCGTCAAGGTCTACTACAGCGAGCTGCTGCAGCGGATGACCGGTTTCGGCGCCGAGATCGCGGGGCTCGCGGCCCAGACGGAGCTCTCCAAGCCCGCGTCCAGCGGCTGGGAGTCGGGCAGGTGGCTGCTCGACTTCATCGGCTCGTGGGAGTGGACGATCCCCGGCGGCACGAACGAGATCCAGCGCACGATCATCGGGGAGCGGGGCCTCGGCCTGCCCAGGGAGCCGTGAATATATGAGCGCTCATTCATCTGAGTTGGCCGTCGCCGCGCCGGCGGACGCGCCCGGAGTCGATGCCGGCACCGACGAGGGAGCCGATGAGGAGCTGCGGGCAGAGCTGCGCGCTGTCTCCCGCGACCTGCTCGCGGCCGCCGCCGGCAAGGACGACGCCCAGGTCGACTGGGCACTGCTCGCCGAGGCCGGCTGGCTCGGGCTGGAGGTGCCAGACGGGCTCGACGGCGCCGGCGTCACCGTCGCCGAGACCGCCGTCGTCTGCGAGGAGCTGGGCCGGGCCGCGGCGCGGGCACCGTACCTGGGGACGGCCGTGCTGGGTGCGGGCGCGCTGCTGGCGCTGGATCCTGGCGACGACCGGGACGAGCTGCTGCGGGCGCTCGCCACCGGCGCGCCGCGGTTCGCGGTCGCGCTTCCCACCGGCGACGCGCCGCTGGGCGCGGCCGGTGTGCCGGGCGCGGTCCCGTTCCGGCTGGCCCGGTCGGGCGGCGCGGTGAGGCTCACCGGGCGCGCGGAGTTCGTGCCCGACGCCGCCGAGGCCGAGACGCTCCTGCTACTGGCGCTGGACGAGGGCGACGAACCCGTCGTCGTGCGGGCCGCGCCCGGCCAGCCGGGTGTGGAGGTCACGGCCACGCCGGTGCTCGACGTCAGCCGGAGCCTGGGCACGGTGGCGGCCGTCGACGCGCCGGTCGAGGCGGGGTCGGTGTGGCGGTTCCGGGGCGACGGGCGGGCCGGCGGCCGGCTGCTGCTCGCGCGGGGCGCGCTCGCCGTCGCGTGCGACAGCCTCGGCGCCGCCGAGGCGATGCTCGCGGCCACCGTCGAGTACGCGAGCGTGCGCCACCAGTTCGGCCGGCCTATCGGCTCGTTCCAGGCGGTCAAGCACGGCTGCGCCGACATGCTGGTGTCGGTCTCCGTCGGCCGTGGGCTGGTCACCGAGGCCACCCGCGCGCTGGCCGCCGCGAGCGCCGTCCACGTCGCCGATGGTGCTGACGGCGTCGACGATGCCGCCATGAGCGCCGTCGAGGTCGCGGTGTCGCGGGCCAAGTCGTACATGTGCGCGGCGGCCGTCGACGTCGCGGGCAAGGCGATGCAGCTGCACGGCGGCATCGGCTACACCTGGGAGAGCGGCGTGCACCGATATCTCAAGCGCGCCGCCCTTTCCCGCGCGCTGTTCGGCTCACCGACCGCCCACCGTGCCCGCCTCGCCCGCCATCTCGACGCCGACGGAGCAGGTGGGGCTCGATGAGCCTCGCCGTGCCGTCGGGGCGGTGCGCCGGGACGGGCTGGCAGGCATCTGCCATGTCCTTCGGTCTGGATCTGGCGTCCGTGCGTCCCGCTCGGTAGGATGTGAGCGTTCGCTCTCTTAGAGGGCAGGTCCACCGTATGCCCGAAACCACCGCACGCCCGTAACTCTGTCCGACCTTTCGCCCAGCCGAAGGTGTCCCCGCGATGCCCGGCTGGGCGGACCGCCCGCTGGAGGCCCTGTGTCGTTCAACTGGTTCGTCTCGGTCGACGACCACCTCATCGAGCCGGCCCGGCTGTGGCAGGAGCGGCTGCCCGAGCGCTGGCGGGACACCGGGCCGCGCATCGTCCGGGACGGCGCTTCCGAGTTCTGGGTCTACGAGGACCGCCAGATCGTCACCACGGGCCTGAACGCCGTCGCCGGCAAGACGCGCGAGGAGTTCTCGCCCGAGCCGATCACCTACGAGGACATGCGCCTCGGCTGCTATGACCCGGCCGCCCGCGTCGCGGACATGGACCAGGGCCACGTGCTCTCGTCGATCCTGTTCCCGAGCTTCCCGCGCTACTGCGGCCAGGTCTTCCACGAGGCCAAGGACAAGGAGCTCGGCCTGCTCTGCGTCCAGGCCTGGAACGACTTCATCCTGGAGGAGTTCGCCGGCGACTTCCCCGGCCGCTTCATCCCGATGATGATCATTCCGCTGTGGGACCCGGCGGCGGCGGCGGCCGAGATCGAGCGGACGGCGGCGCGCGGCGGCAAGTCGATCGCGTTCTCGGAGAACCCGACGAAGCTCGGCCTGCCGTCGATCCACACCGACTACTGGGACCCGGTGTTCCAGGCCTGCAACGACACGAACTACGTCATCTCGATGCACGTCGGCTCGTCGTCCAACCTGATCCGTACCTCGGCGGACATGCCGACGCTCGCGTTCATGGCCTATTCGGCGGCGGCGAACCAGGCGGGCACGCTGCTCGACTGGCTGTTCAGCGGGATCTTCCCGAAGTACCCGAACCTGAAGATCGCCCTTTCCGAGGGCTCGATCGGCTGGATTCCGTACTTCCTGGAGCGGGCCGAGCAGGTCATCGACAAGCAGCGTTTCTGGGCGTCACGCTTCGACATCGACATGAATGCCTCCCACGAGCGCGGCGAGGCGAAGGGCGCGGCGTCCTTCGACCTGGACACCGACATCCGCAAGCTGTTCCACGACCACGTCTTCGGCACGTTCATCGAGGACCAGGCCGGCATCCGGCTGCTGGACATCATCGGCGAGGACAACGTGATGCTCGAGTGCGACTACCCGCACTCGGACTCCACCTGGCCGGACACCATCTCGATGGCCAACAAGTGGCTCGGCCACCTGCCCGAGGACGTCCAGTACAAGATCACTGTCGGGAACGCGGCCCGCGTCTACAACTTCACCCCCGCCGACCCGGCGGTCATCTCCTAGCGCTCACCCGGTCGACAGTCATGGCCGGCCGGTCGGCATCTCGACCGGCCGGCTCCCTTTGTCGCGTTCTACGATACGGAGAAACGAAAATGCCAGCAATTCAGCCGAGCTCGGCTGGAAGACCCCAGGTGCGCTTACCCCGCAAGCAGTTAGTGGCGGCGCTCTTAGGCGTGACGCTCCTCGTCGCGGCCTGCGGCGGCTCGTCGGACTCGGACAAGCCCGACGCCGGCGCCGCCACCGCGCCCAAGCCCACCGGCGCCCCGATCAAGCTGGGGCTCATGACCGGGATCCAGACCGACGCGGTGTCCCAGCCGTGGGTCGCGCAGGCCGCGAAGATCGCGGCGGCGTCGGTCAACGCGAACGGCGGGATCCTGGGCCGGCCGGTCGAGATCGACGTCTGCGACGATCACAACACGCCGCAGGGCGCCTCGGTGTGCGCCCAGAAGCTGTTGGTCGAGGACAAGGTCCTCATGATGGCCGGTGACGACGGCACGATGGAGCCGAGCCTGCTCCCGACGCTGGACACGGCCAACACGATCTCCTGGGCGAGCCTCGGCGCCGCGTCGGCGTCCCTGCAGAACCCGCGGGTCTACGTCATCGAGCCGGTCCTGGTGTCCTTCCGGATCCTGCCGCAGATGCTGCCGGCCAGCACGAAGCGCGTCGCCTACATCTCTGCTGACTCGGCCATCGCGCAGTCGTCGGCGAAGGTCTCCGCCAGCTACTACCCGCCGTCGGTCACGGTCGACCAGATCAAGCTGGGCCTGACGGCCACCGACTTCCAGCCGACCTGCCTGCAGATCAAGCAGAGCGGCGCGGACACCGCGGTCCCCGCGATCAACCCCCGCCAGCTCGCCCCGCTGATCCAGACCTGCAACCAGATCGGCCTCACCAAGCTGACGTGGGCGCTGCCGAGCATCGTGCTCACGCCGCAGGTCGTCGAGACCGTCACGAACCTCAACCAGCCGAACCTGGTCGTCCTGTCCTTCGGTGAGGGCGCCATCAGCGCGTTCAACGACGACGTCCAGAAGTACGCCAAGCAGGTCGGTGGGATCACCAACACCATCGGTGACACCGCGATCAACGCCTGGCTCAGCGTCAAGCTGCTCGCGGACATCATCCCCAAGGTCGGCGTCGTCGACGCCGTGAAGATCCGGGAGTACCTGGACAAGCAGACCGCGCTCGACACGCAGGGCGCGACCGCGCCGATCGACTTCACTTCCCCGGGCGTCCAGGGCATCCCGCGGGTGAAGAACCAGTCGGCGTCGCAAGGCGAGATCAAGGACGGCAAGCTCGTCGTCACTGTCGAGAAGCCGTTCGTTGTGGGTAAGCCGCAGCAGTAGCCGCGAGCTCCGGCACGACGCGCCGGGCCGCGCCGCCGTGACATCACGTCCGGCGGCGCGGCCCGGCACCGCCGTATAGCGGGCCTGCCCCGGGCCTGGGGCCTGGGGCCTGGCCGGGGGCACGCGGTCGGGGCGAACCGAACAGGAAGGACTGGCGGTGGACAGGGAAGCACTCGAACGCAGCCTCGCGCGCCGGTTGCTCGATCACATCGACAACCGCACGACGGACATGGCCGATGACGTCATGGAACTGCCGACCGACATTTACTCGGCCGAGCGGCAGGCAGAGGAGATTGAGGCGCTGTTCCTCGACCAGCCTCTCGTGCTCTGCCTTTCGGGCGCGCTGCCGGAGCCGGAGACCTACCGGGCGGTCGACCTGCTCGGCACCCCGGTGTTGCTGACCAGAGATGGCGACGGCCAGGTGCACGCGTTCCTCAACGCCTGCCGCCACCGCGGGGTGCGTCTCGCCGACGGCGCCGGGGAGGCCATCCGGCTGACCTGCCCGTTCCACGCCTGGACGTACGGCCTGGACGGGAAGCTCGGCCGCATGCCGGTGCCCGACGGCTTCACCGGGCTGGACAAGAGCCGCAAGGGGCTGATCCCGCTCGAGGTCACCGAGGGCTACGGGCTCATCGTCGGCCGGCTGCGGCCCGGCCCGGCGGTCGACATCGACGAATACCTCGGCCCGGAGCTGGCCGGCGAGCTGGCCCTGCTCGACTTCGCCGACTGGGAACCCCACAGCGAGCCGCACGTGCACAAGGTGGGCGGCAACTGGAAGGTCACCCTGGACACCTTCCGGGAGAACTACCACTTCAACTACCTGCACAAGACCACGCTCGCCACCTACGCCGTCGGCGGTGTGCTGACGTTCGACCCGTTCGGCCCGCACCTGCGCAACAGCTCCGCGCTGAAGTCGATCGTCGAGCTGCGCGAGCGCCCCGAGGCCGACTGGGGCGACGTCGGCCGGCACTTCAGCTACCAGTACGCGCTGTTCCCCAACGTCAGCCTCACCTTCGACGCCCGGCACGTCGAGCTGTGGCAGATCCTCCCGGTCGACGAGAGCAGCTCCGAGGTCGTGCACACCTCCTACCTGCGTCCCGGCCTGACGGACGAGGAGCGGTCGAAGGCCGTCGACATGGCGCCGTGGATCTGCGAGACCGTCGTCGACGGCGAGGACTTCTGGGTGGCCGGCCGCACCGAGCCGGGCGTGCGCCTCGGCCTGCTCGACACGGTCGTGTTCGGCCGCAACGAGCCGGCCCCGCAGCACCTGCACCGCGGGTTCGAGGCGGCACTCGAGGCCTACCGCGCCCGTCACGCCGCCGGGGCGGGGTCGGCATGAGCCAGACCTCTCCTGCCGGCTCCGCCGATCCCGCCGGCACCCCGTTGCCGACTACCCCGTTGCTGACTGACGAGCCCGAGCCCGAGCCCGAGCGCGTCGATGTGTCCGCGGCGGACGCGGCCACGGTGGTGACCGAGATGGCGCGCCGCTTCCAGTCCGGCGACGTTGAGGGCGCGTTCACGTTGATGTACCCGGAGATCCGGGTCCAGCAGCCGGAATCGCTGCCGCACGGCGGCTGGCACGAAGGCCCGGCCGGCATGGCGGCGATGAACGCCGAGGCGGGCCGCCACTGGGACCGCACGATCACCAACCCGCTGGTCTTCGGCGACGCCACCCGCGCCGTCCAGCTCACGACCCAGACCTGGACGGCGAAGGCGACTGGCCGCTCGGCGACGGTCGACGTCATCGAGGTGTTCACCGTCCTCGGCGGCACCATCCGCGAGATCCGCGTCTTCCAGCAGGACACCCACCTCCTGCTGTCCCTCCTGACGGCGCAGTAGTGGCGGCCCGCTGACGGCGGGTCAGCGCCTCCAGAACGCGGTCCGTGACCTGCGCGTCGGGTCGCCCGTCACCGGGCGGTCGCCGGTGAGCTGGTCGGCGCGTCCGTCGCGGATGGCCTCCAGGGTCGCGCGGGCGTGCTCCCAGAGCCGGGCCGCGTCCGACAGGTCCGGGGACGCGGCGGCGAGCTGGCTGGCGAGCCTCTCCAGCGCCGCGCATGCGGCCTCGTGCTCGCCGGCCCGTCGCCACGCGGGCAGCGCCGCACGGATGCGGCCGGCGAGCGCGGCCAGGTCGGCCGCCCCGGGACGAGGCGAGGGCCCGGCGCTCGTGGACAGCACCGCCAGCTCGGCGGCGACGAACGCGGAGAGCGTGCCGGCATCCGGGTCGACACCGGCGCCAGACGGTCCGGCAGCGGTGGTCAGTTTGGCCTTCTGCCGGCCACGGCCTGTCCCGCGGCCGGGCCGCGGGGCGGCTCGTGGGCCCGAGATTCCGCCGGTGAGGAAGTCGGGCACGTCGAGGTCGTCCGGGCCCGCCGGGGCGCCCCGCCGCGCTTGGATGGGCGCCGGCCCGGCCGGCGCGGGAGGAACGATCGACGGGGGCATCGGCTGGTACATCGGGGGCGGTGGCCCGGCGGGCGCGGCAAAACTGGCGGCGACGGCGCTGCCGGCGAACAGCGGCGCGCTGGGCGGCCCGCCGACGGCCAGAGCCTCGTCGGACCAGCCACTGGGGAGGTCGACGGGCTGCGTCACCCGGCGGACCGTGCCGCCCTCGTTGACGACGCGCTGGTCGACGGCGACGAACGCGGTGAAGCGGGACAGCACGCGGTAGCGCAGCGACGTCTCGACGATGCGCCTCTCCAGGCCGTCGTGACCGCCTCGGCCCGACGGGCCGGCCACATATGCGTCCTCCAGATCCCGGATGCGCGCCCGTGCCCACAGGGCCGTCAGGGCCGGATTGCCGCTTGCCGTCGCCGTGACCGACGCCCGCCACGGCGCGTCGGTGTCGGCCTGGCCCGTGAAGGCGATCGTGCCCGTCGGCTGGCCGGTGAACCTGCCCCGGATGACCACCGGGGCGCCGGCGAACAGGTCAGGCAGCGGCGTCGGGGTCAGCGAGTCGGTGTCGACGGCCAGGTCCGCCGGCCCCGCCGGGAGCAGCCGCAGGCCGGTGACGACGGGCGCGTCGATGCGGTGGTGGATGTGGCGCATCGCGTCGTCCAGCCGGTCCTCGGACTCGACCAGCTCGCAGCGGCCGGTCGGGCCGGACAGCCGGCGCAGGAACGCCTCGTTCACCGCCCGGTCGATGCCGACGGTGTGGACCCGCGCCCCGGCGAGGCCGGTGGCGAGCTCGCGCAGCAGCTGGTCCTCGTTGCCGACCTGACCGTCGGTGACCAGCACGATGACCCGGTCGCGCTCGGGCGCCTCGGCCCGCGGGCCGAGCAGGGCGGCGGCCTGCCGCAGGGGCTCCAGCATGTCCGTCCCGCCGCGGGCCTCCAGGGTGGCGAGGAACTCGACGGCCCGGAACCGGGCGCGGTCGCTGGCCGGCGCGAGCCCTCGGGGGAGGGCGGGCGGAGTCTCGACCTGGTGGTCGAAGGCGAGAACCGCGAAGCGGTCGCCGCCGCGGAGGGTGTCGACGATCCGGCCGGCGGCACGGCGCGCCGCGATCATCTTCCAGCCGCCCATCGAGCCGGACCGGTCGAGGACGAGCACCAGGTCCCGGTCCCGGGCCCGAGTGGTACCGGCCGGCGGCAGGATCGTGAGCGCGAACGTCCCGCTGGCTGCTTTGCCGCCCGCCTCGTGGTCGGTGGCGGCTTGGCCGCTCGCGGCCGGCTCGTCGGACCGCACCGACAGCGACGTGCTGACCGCCTCGTCCGCGTCGAACGTGAGGCGCAGCAGGAAGTCCCGGTCGGCCCTGTCGCCCGGCTCCAGCCGGACACGGAGGCCGTCCGTACGCCGCTCGGTGATGACCGAGTGCAGGCTGGCGTCGACGGCGGCCAGCGGCAGGCCGGCCGGGTCGACGTCGACGTCCACCGACAGGCGCACCGGGTTCGGGAAGCCCGGCAGCAGCACCGGTGGGCTGATGCGGGACGCGTCCGGTACGGCGTCGGTGTCGGCCGCGACCCCGTCGCCGACCCGTCCGCCCGCGAGCGGAGCGCCGGGGATGTAGCGAGGAGCGACGACCAGGGGGAAGCGAAAGGTCGCGGCGCCGTCCTCATAGGGCAGCTCGCCGGCCAGCGTCAGGCGGACGGTGACGCGCTCGCCGGGCAGGATGTTGCCGACCCGCATGGTGAAGACGCCGGGGCGCTCCTCCTCGGCGATCGACGCGCGCTTGCCCTGGGTGATCGCGGTGTCGTAGTCCGCCCGCGCCTGGCCGCGTTCCTTGAGCTCGGCCTCGACCACCCGGCCGTCCGCCTCCATCCGCAGCGCGGTGACGGCGGCCCGCGGCGGCAGCGGGAAGATGTAGGTGGCCTCGAGCGGCTCGTCGTACGGGTTGTGAAAGCCCTGACTGAGGGTGATGGTCGACGCGAGGCCGGTGACCGCGGCCTGGACGTCGATCGCGTCGAGCGGCAGGTTGCCGCGTCCCGTTCGCAGGCAGCCGAGGCCGTCCTCCTCGTTGTCCCGTCGCGGCGCGTCCGCCTGGGCCGGTGGCTCCGGCTCGATCAGGTCGACCATGCCGACGGTGCTGATCCGTTCGAGGTCGGTGCTCACCGTTCCCCTTCCTCTGCCGCCTGTCCTCGCCCGCTCGACCCGTGAGCGGCGTTCCCTGGCGCGCCTCGTCATCTTGACAGTGTCACGATGACACTGTCAAGATGACCGCATGAGGTCGCGCTGGGATTTCGATCAGGGATCATGACTGTGGACCCTGACGCCGAGGCTGCGGGGGAGTACGCGGACGCCGGCCCGTGGACGCTCATGGAGCTCCCCGGTCGGGTGGCGGTGCTGCTCGCGGGTAACTACGCGGGCCAGAGCAGCGGCCGGGTCGGCGAGCTGCCGACCGAGCGGACCGTCCGCTGGTACGCCACGATCGGCCTGGTCGACCGGCCGGTCGCAACCCGTGGCCGCGTCGCCCTCTATGGCCCTCGGCACGTGCTCCAACTCGCCGCGATCAAGAAGCTTCAGTCCGAGGGGCGATCGCTCGCCGAGATCCAGCAGCGGCTGCTCGGCGCGTCCGACCCTCAGCTCGCCGAGCTTGTCGGAGCGCCGCGCCCCGTCCGCGCGTCTATGGCCGTCCCGCCCGTGGCGGCGCCCGCTGAGTTCTGGAAGCGTGGCGCGCCCACGCGCCCGGTCGCGCACCGCCCCGAACCGCCCGCCGTGCCCGCGAAGGATGACGCCGACGCTGGTGCGGGGGCGGCCGAGAGGCTCGGCGCCGATGGCGGGCCTGGCACCGTCGCCAGCTGTGGCGCCGCCGGGAACGGCGACCTCGCCACGGTGGACGACGCGGGGGCCGACCGCGCGAACACCGGCGCCGTGACCGCCGTGACCGCCGTGACTGCTGTGACCGCCGTGCCGGCCGTGCGGCTGGGTGACAGTGTCACGCTCGTTCTGGGCGCGGCCTCCCGGACGCCGGACGCCGACGAGCTCGCCGCCATCGCCGCGGCGGCGGCTCCCCTGCTCGGCCTACTCGGCCGCCTCGGCCTGGCATCCGAGGCGCGGTCCCCCGCCCCGGGGCCGATGCGAGGTCGATGAAGACCGCGTCGGACCCGGACCGGCGGGCCGCGTCCGGGCGCGAACGGCGGCCGACTCCGCCGCGCGCAGCAGGCGGCGGAAGGTGGAGCATTCCAGGTGGCTCGGCGCGGGACAGGCCGCGGCGTGCCGCAGGCCGTCGCGCATGGCGGTCAGCTCGCGGATCTTCCCGTCCAGCTCGTCCGCCTTGGCCGCGAGCATCCGCCGGTCGATGCGCAGCTGCCCGTCTGGCGCGAACATGAGCGCGATCTCGTCGAGGGAGAAGCCGGCGGCGCGGCCCATCGCGACCAGCGCCAGCCGTTCCAGCACGCCAGGATCGAAGACCCGGCGCTGGCCCCGCCGGCCGACCGAGACGATCAGCCCCTTCTCCTCGTAGAAGCGCAGCGTCGAGGCTGGCAGCCCGGAGCGTCGCGTCACCTCGGCTATGTCCACGTTCACCGCCGTCTTGACCTCAAGTTGACTTGAGCTGGAACGATACGGTTTCGGCAAGGGACGCCAAGGGATGGGGACGGCCATGGAAGTCGCGCCCGGGGGCGATGACGCGCAGAAAGCACTCTGGAACGGCGCCGGTGGACGAGGCTGGACGGCGGCGCAGGACCTGCTCGACGAGATGTACCGGCCGTTCGAGGCTCTGCTCGCCGACGCGGTGGCCACGGGCTCGAGCGTGCTCGACGTCGGCTGCGGTACGGGCGCGACAACGGTCGCCGCCGCGCGGCGGGCGGGCTCGGCGGGACGCTGCGTCGGCGTCGACATCTCCGAGCCGATGGTCGAAGCCGCTCGGGCACGGACCGAACGGGCGGGCGTGTCGGCCAGCTTCATCCACGCCGACGCCGCCACCCACACCTTCGAGCCGGCCAGTTTCGACCTGCTCGTATCTCGCTTCGGCGTGATGTTCTTCGACGACTTCCCCCGGGCCTTCGCGAACCTGCGGCGGGCTGGGACGGACACCGCCCAGGTCCGGTTCATCGTCTGGCGGAGCCCCGACGAGAATCCGTTCATGACGACGGCCGAACGCGCCGCGGCGCCGCTCCTGCCGCACCTGGCGCCCCGCGACCCGGAGGCACCCGGCCAGTTCGCTCTCGCGCGGGCGGACCGGGTCCGTCGCATCCTCGACGAGAGCGGCTGGACGAACATCGATATTCAGCCGATCGACGTGGAATGCGTCCTGCCGGAGACGGAGCTGGTTCGTTACCTCACCCTGCTCGGCCCCGTCGGCCGAGCCCTGCAGGGGGCCGACGAGCGGACCCGCGCCCAGGTCGTCGAGACCGCCCGCGCCGCCTTCGGTCCCTACCAGCGGGGCGCGGAGATCCGGTTCACCGCCGCGTGCTGGATGGTCGGCGCGCACGCATCCGCCGGGCGGCGTCCCGCGGGGTAGAGAACCCTCGGTCTCCGCGGGCCTGAGACTCCTCAGGTTCATCCCACAGCACACCGTCGGCGCCGTCATCCCCCGACCGAGGTGAGTCGGCCCAGCCCCGCCGAACAGCCCGACTCATACAGCGACAGGCGCAGCGGTAACGCTGGCCAAGGCTTGATGAACCCAAGGCTTGATGAACAAGGGGTGAAGTAGGCGAAATCTCGTCGGCATCGGGCTTCGGGCCGCGGTTGCGAAGCCGAGTGGGGCCGGCGAGCATACCTGGATGGTTCGCTGGCGAGGATGGCGCGTGGGAATATCGGCGCCATTCCTTCATCGTCACGATTATCCGGCCGATTTCGGTAAGGATCATTCCCTGGACGGCAGGGTTTCCCGATCTCGCCGGACAGCCGCCCGTGCCGCGCTGGTGTGCTTCGCCGGGGCAGTCGCCGTCGTGCTGGCACGGCTGGCCGACCGGCCGATCGCCTTGCCTGTCTCGGTCGTCGCCGTGTCCGTGACGGCGATGGCGGGCTGGACGGCGCTCGTCGGGCGGGGGCGACGCCGCGTGGCGGCTTCTCTCGTGGCCGCCGTCGCGTTCAGCGGGCTTATTGCTTTCGCTGGGGTGGCTGGCCTTACGAGCATGCTCGTCGTCACGGCTCTGCTGTTCGCGTCGGGAGGCGCGGCGCGCGCGGCTTTCGGCCGGCACCGGCCGAAGGGGACGATCGTGGGACCCGCCCAGCGCGGCGTCCTGTTGGTGAATCCGCGGTCCGGTGGTGGCGCCGCCGACCGCCATCATCTCGCGCAGGAGGCGGCCCGGCGCGGAGTCGAGGTCGTCAGCCTCGCCCCGGGCGCGGACCTGCGCGCCCTCGCCGAGCACGCCGCCGACGGTGGCGCCGACGTGGTGGGCATGGCCGGTGGCGACGGTTCGCAGGGTCTGGTCGCCGACGTGGCCCGGCGGCGCGGGATGGCGTTCGTGTGCGTCCCAGCCGGGACTCGTAACCACTTCGCCCTCGATCTAGGCCTTGATCGGAACGATGTGGCGGGCGCGCTCGACGCATTCGACACGGCCGTCGAACGGCGTGTCGATCTTGGCCAGGTCGGCGACCGCGTCTTCGTCAACAACGTCTCGCTCGGTGTCTATGCGGAGATCGTGCGGTCCGACAGCTACCGTGACGCCAAGGCGAGTACGGCCGCCGCCATGCTTCCCGACCTTCTCGGTCCAGATTGCACACCGCCGGATCTTCGTTTCGCCGGCTCGGACGGTCGTGCCGAGTCGAGTGCGGATGTCCTCCTTGTGTCCAACAATCCTTACCAGCTACATAGCCTCGGCGGTCTCGGTACCCGGCCCCGGCTGGACAGCGGCCGGCTTGGTCTGGTGGCGCTGCGGGTCGATCGGGCTCGCGATCTACCCACCCTCGTCGCGCTCGAGTCGGTGGGCGCCATCAGCCGATTCCGCGGCTTTCAGCAGTGGAGCAGCCCCGTGGCGCGGGTCGATTCCGCTCAACCGGTCAGCGTCGGCGTGGACGGAGAAGCGCTTTGTCTCACGCCGCCCCTGCTTTTCCGATCGCTTCCCGGCGCTGTGCGCGTAAGAGTTCCGCGGCACGCACCCGGGGTGCCGATCGCGCGACCGGGTACCTGGGGCACGGTTCCCGCGCTGATCCGCATCGCCGCCGGGAGGCCGGCGGCGATGAGTCGCCGGGTCCGCGGGGGCGACGAGAAAACAGTCCGTCCAGTCGAGCCGTTGACCTCGTTACTTTAGCCGGAGCGCGTTCAGGTCAGGATTCTCGACTTCTCCCGCTGGTACTCCACGTCGGTGATCTCACCTTGCTTGCGGAGGTCGGCCAGCTTCGTCAGCTCATCGGCGACCGCGCGAGTCTGCACCGCGGAAGGCCGGAAACCCTGATACAGGCCCTCGCGTCGCCTCGCCACCTCGGCCGACCGCTCACTCATACCCTCGCCGCGGAAGGCCGCATAGAATAGAACGCCCAGCAGGGGAACGACGATGACACACGCCAGCCATCCAGCCTTACCCCAGCCGGACAGGTCCCGGCTTTGGAATATATCGGCCACCACCACAAACAGGGTATATACCCATATGGCAAACAGGAAGAACCAGAGCATTGTCAAGAAAGCGCCGAGAAACGGGTAACTCATCGACTGTCGCACCTCCCTGGGCCTACGGTCCATCCCAATGATTCCACCTCGCGCCGAGGTTCACACGCGAAACGGTCCACCGCGGCGCGACCGCCCCACCGCGGATCGGCGAACCGGGCCTCGACGCGACCGTGGCACATCGTCACAGCCGGACCGATTGCACCTGGCGGTCTGGCGTCAGACGGGCGGCGCCGGCACGGTCGAACCGCGGTGAAATACCGCGCGTGTGAATATCGAGGTTAGGTGGCGCGCTCGGAGTCGGGAGCGAGCAGGGCCAGTGGGTTCCGACCGCCCCATCGGCCGCGAGTAGGCACCCCGGGCGGCCGCGACGGCTCAGCCGCCGCCGCTGATGGCGAGGGCACGCAGGGCCAGGTCCGGGGCGCTCTTCGTGGCGTTCTCGGGGGAGGGGGGCTCGCCATAGACGAGGACCGGAAGGTCGCGGGCGGCTGGAGCCCACGGACTCCGACACCTAAATGATCATCAGTTGGCCACCGTGCTCTCCGGCTGCCGAGCGCGGGTAGGCCGGCCTGCCCGCGCCGTGCCCGTGTCGTTCGTCGTGGTGGGGTTGCCGGCCCCGTTGACGAGATTCATCATGACGATTAGGGTGACCTGCGTCATAGATACCTGGTCTCCAGGAGGGCTGGTCGGCTATGGCCAACAAGGCAGACGACTCTGTCGAGGGTGTCGAGAAACCCGCGCGTGTCCCGAGCGGATGTCCGGTCGTCCACTTAGACGTCTCCCCAGCCCTCGAAGCGGGCAGCTACTGGCGCAAGGCCGACGAGCTTCGGGAGATGGGCCAGGCCATCTTCAACACCATGGCCCAGGGCTACTGGATGTTCACCCGGTATGACGAGGTCCGGGAGATCTACCAGCGTCCCGAGATCTTCTCCAGCGAGTCGATCACGCCGTGGGAGCCGGAACCGGTGTACCGCTTCGTGCCCACTCAGATCGACCCGCCGGAGCACAGCAAGTACCGCCAGATCCTGAGCCGCTGGTTCGCGCCGGCCGCGATCAACGGGGTCGGCCCGGCGGCAGAGGTGATCTGCCGACGCCTGGTCGCCCAGATCGCGCCGCACGGCGGGTGTGACTTCGTGGCCGAGTTCGCGATGCGGTACCCCACCGAGGTGTTTCTGACCGTTCTCGGTCTGCCAGCCTCCGACGCCGACCTGTTCGTGCCGTGGGTCGAGGACTTCTTCCGCGGGTTCGGTGGCGACCTCGCCCAGCAGGAGGCCATGGCCCAGGCGCTCGGCGCCATGCGTCAGTACTGGATCGACGCGCTGGACGAACGACGCGATGAGCCGGTGCCGCGGGACGGTGACCTCGCCTCGCACCTGCTGCACGCCACGCTGGACGGCGAGCCTCTCGACGAGACCGTGATACTCGACATTCTGACCGTGCTCGTGCTCGCCGGGCTCGACACCACGCGGGGAGAGCTCGGCTACCTGTTCCGGCACCTCGCCACCAATCCGGACGACCGGCACCGGCTCCTCGCCGAGCCCGAGCTCATCCCGTCCGCGGTCGAGGAGACGTTGCGGCTCTACACCATCGTCTTCGGTGACGGACGCAAGGTGACTCGTGACATCGAGTTCCACGGCTGCCCGCTTCGCACGGGCGACATGGTGTATGGGCTTGTCTCCGGCGCCAACCGGGACCCCAGGGTCTACGACCGGGCGGACCAGTTCGTGCTGGGCCGCATGGCCAACAACCATCTCGGCTTCGCGGCCGGACCGCATCGCTGCCTGGGCGCGCATCTGGCCCGCCGGGTGATGCAGATCGCCCTCGAGGAATGGCTGAAGGTCATCCCAGACTTCCGAGTGACGACCGACGCGCCGCTGCTCGAACGCGGTGGGGGTTCCATGATGACCCTGCTCACTCTCCCGCTTGCCTGGGAGGCCACCACATGAAGATCACTGTCCGTGGCGACCGCTGCACCGGTCATGGGCGCTGTTACAGCATCGCGCCGGACTTTCTCGACTACGACGATGAAGGTTACGTCACGATCCGTGATCAGATCGTCGACGTGCCGGTTGATCAGATGGCAGCGTCTCGGGACGCGGCGAGGACCTGCCCCGAACAAGCCATTGAGCTCGTCGAGGACTGAACACCTGTCCTGATAGGCCGCTGAGGCCCTTACCGGCCGGCTGTTTCGATGAGCGCGACTGACGTCGCGCGGCCGAGTTCGACTCCGCAAGATGGCGGATAGTGAGCAGGAGACCAGATTGGACGCGGCACATCCGGGCGGTGCGCTCGAGGACTTCCGGCGGCGTGCACGGAGCTGGCTCGCCGAACACGCGGTGTTACGGGACGATGCCGACCGACGGGATGCCGGCTCCGGGGACGCCGGCCCTGAGGATGCTGGCTCGGTGCCCTGGGCTGGTGCCGGGCAGGGGTCCGACGACGTCTCGGTCTTCCACAACCTGTCCTTCGCGCAGGAGCTGGCGCTGATCGAGCGGGTGGCGGCCTGGCAGCGGCAGAAGTTCGACGCGGGGTTCGGCGCGCTCGGCTGGCCGCCCGAGCACGGTGGCGCGGGGCTGGGTTCCGAGTTCGTCGAGGCGTTCGCGGCCGAGGAGGAGCGTTACGCGATCCCGGCGGCCCACGAACTGGTGTCCGTGACCGTCAGCCTGATCGCCCCGACGATCCGCCTGGTCGGCACGCCGGAGCAACGCGATCTGCTGATGCGGACCTTCCTGCGTTGCGACAGCCTGTGCTGCCAGCTCTTCTCGGAACCGGGAGCCGGATCCGACCTGGCGGCTCTCGCGACCCGGGCGGTCCGGGACGGCGACGAGTGGGTGGTGGGCGGCCAGAAGGTGTGGAGCTCGGGGGCACAGTTCGCCGAGTGGGGAATGCTGCTGACGAGAACCGATCCGGACGTCCCCAAGCATGCTGGCATCACCGCGTTCCTGCTGCGGCTCGACGCACCTGGTGTGACCGTCCGGCCGCTGCGTCAGATGTCCGGGGGCACGTCGTTCAACGAGGTGTTCCTCGACGACGTGCGCATTCCCGACTCGCTTCGGCTGGGCGACGTGGGGGCGGGCTGGAAAGTCGCTCTTACGACGCTCGGCTTCGAGCGGGAGGGCTCCGGCGGGGGACATGCCAGGGTGGGCGGCGGATGGCGGGAACTGGCCCCGCTGGCCCGCGCGCTGGGCCGCCTCGACGACCCCCTCGTCCGCCAGCGGCTGGCCGATGTCTACATCAGCGAACGCCTTGCCGAGGTGGCGGCGCTGCGTGAAGCCCACGACCGGCGAGCCGGCCGGCCGCCCGGGCCGGAGGGCTCGTTCCGCAAGCTGCACTGGGTGAAGGGCATGGCGCTTGCGTCGCGGGCGGCGGAACTGCTGCTCGGGCCGCGCCTGGCGGCAGACACCGGCGAGTGGGGGACCTTCGCCTGGACCAGCCACGTTCTGGGCGCGCCCGGCTACCGGATAGCGGGTGGCTCGGACGAGATCCAGCGCAACATCATTGCCGAACGGATCCTCGGGCTGCCGGGCGACGTGCGGGTCGACCGGGACAGGCCATGGCGTGAGATCCCCCGCTGAGCTCCGCTCCTCACCGCCCTGGGCAGGGGCATCCGCATAGCTTCGTCCGGGCCGGCGGGCCATTGCCGTTGTCACCGAGAAAACCTCTGTCGTCGACAAGGACATTTGTCATCGAAGAAGAACGTCTGTTGCCGAGAAGGACGTTCGAGTAACCGTGGGAGGCGAGGCGGCATGGCCTGGGACTTCGAGACGGATCCGGAGTATGCGCGCGAGCTGGACTGGGCCGAGGAGTTCGTCCGCGAGGAGGTCGAACCGCTCGACTTCGTCATCGAGCACGCCTGGGACGTGCGTGACCCGGTGCGCGCGAAGCTGATCCCGCCGCTGCAGGACCGGGTCCGGGAACGGAAGCTGTGGGCCTGCCATCTCGGCCCGGAGCTGGGTGGCCCGGGCTACGGGCAGGTGAAGCTGGCGCTGCTCAACGAGGTCCTCGGGCGTACCCATTCCGGCCCGGTCGTTTTTGGCTGCCATGCGCCGGATTCGGGAAACGCCGAGATCCTCGCGCACTACGGCACTGACGACCTGAAGAAGACCTATCTGGAACCGCTGATCGAGAACCGGATCGTCTCCTGTTTCTCGATGACCGAACCGCAGGGCGGCTCCGATCCGACCGGGTTCACCACCCTGGCCCGCCTCGACGGTGACGAGTGGGTGATCGACGGGGAGAAGTGGTTCTCCTCGCACGCCCGGTTCGCCTCGTTCCTCATCGTGATGGCGGTCACCGACCCGGACGCGCCGCCGCATCAGCGGCTGTCGGCGTTCGTCGTCCCGGCGGACACCCCCGGCATCAACATCGTCCGCAACGTGGGGGTGTCCGGGCACGACGAACATGAGGGCACCCACGCCTACATCCGTTACGAGGGCGTACGCGTCCCGGCGGATCATCTGCTCGGCGAGCGGGGCGCCGGCTTCGCCGTGGCGCAGACCCGGCTGGGCGGCGGCCGCATCCACCACGCGATGCGGACCGTCGGGCTGGTCAGGCGCTCGTTCGAAATGATGTGCGAGCGGGCGGTCTCCCGGACTACCAAGGGCGAGATGCTCGGACGCAAGCAGCTCGTCCAGGAGATGATCGCCGACTCCTGGATCCAGATGGAACAGTTCCGGCTGCTCGTCCTGCGTACCGCCTGGCGCATCGACAGGTACAACGACTACGACAAGGTGCGCGCCGATATCGCCGCGGTCAAGGCGGCGATGCCCAAGGTGCTGATGGACGTCGCGTCCCGCGCGCTGCAGGTGCACGGCTCCCTGGGCGTCTCCACGGAGATGCCGTTCGGCCGGTGGGTGCTGGAGTCGTTCCACATGGGCCTGGCCGACGGCCCGACCGAGATTCACAAGGTGAACCTGGCCCGGCAGCTGCTGCGCGGCGTCGCGCCGGCCCCGGGGTTGTTCCCCACCGGCCACCTCCCGTCCCTGGCCGCCGATGCCCGGGCGCGGTACGCCGTCGAGCTCGAGCTCGCGGATTCGGAGTGAGCGGCTCACCCGTCGCGGGCCGCCCGTCGAGCGGCTGGGAACTCCGCGGTTCTGATCGGCCGAAGATCGCGCGATCATGGCGTGGCCGCACGCCCGGAGGCCCTCCGCCCAGTGCCATGCAAGGGGGTACCGGAGCATGAATCTTGCACCGAGCGAGGAACGCGCCGAGCTGAGGCAGGCCGTGCGGTCGTTCCTGGCCGCGCACTCCTCGGAAAACGAGGTCCGGCGACTGATGGAGACGCCGGAGGGCTACGACCGGGGGCAGTGGGCGAGGCTGGCCGGCGAGCTCGGCCTCACCGGGCTGTGCATCCCGGCCGAGYACGGCGGCAGCGACGCCACSTTCGCCGAGGTCGGCGTGGTSCTCGAGGAGATGGGGCGCACCCTGAYGTGCGCGCCGTACCTGTCCACCGTCGTGCTCGCGACCGGCGCGTTGCTGCACATCGACGACGAGGCGGCMCGCAAGGATYATCTGCCYGGCATCGCCGCGGGGGAGACCATCGCGACCGTGGCGGTCRYGGAGGAGTCGGGGCGCTGGGATGCGGCCGAYGTCGCCRCSACCGCGACGCGCGGCGCGGCGGGCTGGGAGCTGCACGGGACGAAGATGTTCGTCCTCGACGGACACATCGCCGACCTCGTGCTCGTCGCCGCGCGGACGGGCGACGGCGMGGGATCCGCCGTCAGTCTCTTCGCGGTCGACGGAACCGCGCCGGGTCTGACCCGCGGCGCGATGCCGACACTCGACCTCACCCGCMGCCAGGCGCGCCTCGACCTGGACTCCGTGCCGGGCCGGCTCGTCGGCCCGGAGGGYGGCGCCGGACCGACCCTCGAGCACCTCGGCCACCTGGCCGCCGTCGCCCTGGCCTGCGAACAGGTAGGCGGCGCGGCGCGGGTGCTGGAGACGGCCGTCGCGTWYGCGAGGACGCGGGTGCAGTTCGGGCGTCCGATCGGGCAGTTCCAGGCGATCAAGCACCGCTGCGCGGACATGGCGCTCGAGCTGGATGCCGCTCGGACCGCGCTGGCCCACGGGCTGTGGGCGGCGGCGACCTCGGACCCCGAGCTGCCCGTCGCCGCCTCCATCGCGAAGATCCGCTGTTCGGAGTGCTTCGATTTCGCGGCCGCCGAGAACGTCCAGATCCACGGCGGTATCGGCTTCARCTGGGAGCACTCCGCGCACCTGTACTTCCGCCGGGCGAAGAGCAATGCGCTGATGTTCGGCGACCCGACCTACCACCGGGAGCAGCTGATCCGCCAGCTGGAGGCGGCCGGGAGGCTTTGACGAGCTGTGGTGGTCCCGGCCGGAACCGCGAACGGTCCGGCCGTGTCGAAGACGACCGCGACGTCGACTCTTCCGAGCCGCGTCGGCACCATGCCCACTTCGTCCTGCGGCTCACAGACCTCGACGGCCTGGTCAGGCCGGGTCACCTCACCTCCCTCCGCGAGACCGTACCGGCCAACCTCCTACGCCGTGCGCGTACGACCAGCCATCGCCCTGAGCGACGGGCCCCCGCGCTTCCTGGCGCGTGTTCGCCATCGATGTGGGGCTTCAGTAGGGAGCGGCGCCGCCGTCCACCGACAGGCAGGCCCCCGTGATGCCAGCGCCCGCTGGCGAGCACAGCAGCACCGCCATGGCGGCGACCTCGTCCACCGTGTTCGGGCGCTTGATAGCCGATCCGGACACGATCATCGAGACGTAATCGTCGTATGCCATGCCGGCGCCGGTCGCGGACGCGGGGCCGTTCTCGGCCCACACGTCGGTGAGGACGACGCCCGGGCACAGCGCGTTGCAGGTGATGCCCAGCGTGCCCGTCTCGTGGGCCACGGCTTTGGTGAACCCGTTCAGCGCGTGCTTGGTGGTCACGTAGTGCGCGAAGCCGGCGAGCGGGAGCTTGCCGTACATCGAGGACATGTTGATGATGCGCCCCCAGCGCCTCGGGATCATGTTCCGCAGCGCGGCGCGGGTACACCAGAAGGGGTGGTTGAGGTTCCAGTCCAGGCTTTCGTCCCAGTCCTCGTCGGTCATCTCGGCGACGGTGGCGGTACGACCGCCGCCGCCGGCGTTGTTGACGAGGATGTCGATTGCGCCGAAGCGTTCGACGGTGCCCTGCACGAGAGCCGCACAGTCGACATTCCGCCGGACGTCGCCGGCGAGGAAGTGCGTCCGCTCCGGTACGCCGATCTCCTCGAGAGCGAGCCTGCCTTTCTGTTCGCTTCGCCCGTTGACCACGACCCGGGCGCCCTCCGCCAGCAAGGCCTCGGCGATGCCACGGCCGATGCCCCGCGTTCCCCCGGTGACCAGAGCCACCCTTCCCTCGACCACGCCCATGGACGTCTCCTGAGTTCCTCTTTGATGATGCGCGCCGTGCGGTCAGGCGCGTCCGACGGCGTTGAACCCGCCGGTGACGGCGTTCTCGTGGTGTCGGCGTTGTTCGAAGAGCCGATGGACCTCCCGCCGGCACTCGGCATCGCCGTGCTCGAACGCCGCTTCGGCGGCCCGGGACAGAACCTCCCCGGCGCGGGCGTAGTCGGCGTACGCGTCGACGACGCTCACGCTGCTGCCCTTGGCCGCCTGGTAGGAGCGCAACGCGTCAGCAAGCGCGCCGGCGTCCGGCAGCCGCCCGACCAGCAGCCGCGCAACGGCCTCGATCGCCTCCGCCTCCTCGCGCATCCAGGCCAGTTCGTCGGCCGCGCGGACGGCCGCCGAGCGCAGCACCGAGATGGCCATGGCAAGCGCGATCTCCGCCACCTGCTCGGTGACCGCCGGACGCACCTTCGCTTCCAGCTCATCGCACGCCACCTCGATGAGCCGCGCCGTAGTGGGTTGGGAGATCATGCGTCCTCTCCAGTGCCGGCGGTGTGGGTGGCGATCGCTTCCATGAAGACGTTGTGCATGGCGGCCACGGCGCAGGACGTGTAAGCGACGCTGATGTTCGACGTCTCGCCGCGGATAAGGGCGGCCAAGCTGACGATCTCACCGAGGAAGACGTCGGTCGCGCCAAGCACGGTGAAGTACGCGATGGTCGCCGGGTTGACCTCATCGGCGCCGAAGCCCGTCGCCTTGCGGTACCGCTCGTAGAAGGTTTCCGGGTCCTCGGCGATGAGCCACGGTGGCTGGTTCGCCCCGCACAGCACCATCCACCCGAGGTCCTCGCGAGGGTCCCCTACATGTGCCAGCTCCCAGTCGACCATGCGGTAGGTCCCGTCGACGTCCACCACCGCATTGGTGGGCTGGAAGTCCCCGTGCACCAGCGACAGTGGCAGCGGCGCCGGCTTGTTCTTCGGTAGCCAAGCCGCGATCATCCGCATGAACGGGTCGCCACCTGGATATGTCCGCTCCGCGTCGACCCACTGCCGGATCCGTGCGTCGATGTAGGCGTCCCACGACGGGGGAACCGCCACGCCGGGCGGCAGGGCGCCGAGCTCGAACGTGTGAATGGCGGCTGCGACGTCCGCCAGCTGCGCGCTCATCGCCAGGTGTTCCGACCGGTCCCGGGTCAGCGCCGCGCTGTGCACCGACGGGCCCGGCACCAGCTCGGTGAAGATTGCGGGGCTGCCCACCTCGTCCCCGGTCGGGTCGAAAAAGAGCGGCGCGGGAAGCGGCACCGTGCCCGCGTCCCACAGCGCGCACAGCAGCGCCCATTCCGCGCGACGGTCGGTATCGATGATCGACTGGCCCGGCGGCGGGTCGGCGCGCATCACGTAGCCCCGCCGGCCGCCCGAGTCCTCGACCCAGACCCGGGACATGAGCCGGCTGTAACCACCCGTGATGGGTTCGCAGGCGGTCAGCCGGAATGAGCCGCGATCCTCACTACGAGCCCGCAGGAACATCTCGACACGAGTGTGTACGTCGTCGATGGCAGGCAACCGGTGATCTCCCCTCAACCGGGCCGGTGACGCCCGGACGGCCAGGATAGGCCCGACAAGTATCATGATGAATACGGCGCCGAAAGGCTAGAGTCCAGCCCATGTCGGCGACCCGGTTACCCAGCGGCAGCGTCAGCGCCTTCGACTACTCTCAGTACGCCTTTCTCACCGGCGGCCAGCCGCACACCCGGCTCGTCCTGGTCCGGCACGGCCAACAGGTCCCCGGCCGGCCGGGCGGGCCGTTCGGGGACGTCCTCGATCCTCCGCTGTCCGAGGTGGGCGATCGGCAGGTGGCCTCCGTGGCCGAACGCCTGGCCCGGGAGCCGGTCGACGCGGTCTACAGCAGCGCGCTGCAGCGGGCGCATCGAACGGCCACGGCGATTGGGAAGCGCCACGGCGCCCAGCCGGTGGTCATGGCCGATCTGCGCGAGGTAGAGGTGTTCCGGGACATCCCGCCCGAGCAGAGCCCGGAGAGGTTCCTCGGCCGGACGCTGCTGGCGGGCGTGCGCGAGCGGATGATGTTCGAGAAGCGCTGGGATGTCTACCCGTACTCCGAAAGCAGCCACGACTTCCGCAAGCGGGTCGTGAATGCGATCGAGGGGATCGCGGCCAGCCACGAGGGCGAACGGGTGGTGGTCGCCTGTCACGGCGGCGTCATCAACGCCTACCTCGCCCACCACCTCGGCATCCCGTTCGACATGTGGTTCCGCCCCGCCCACACCGCGGTCAACGTCGTGCTGGCCGGGCAGCACGGGGTCCGGGCGGTGGTGTCCCTCGGCGACACTCACCACCTCGACGCCACCCCCGGCCTCCTCACCTACTGACAATGCCGAGGGACGTCATGGGCACAGGCCACGCCGACTCCGACTTCACGCTGCTTGCCGACGGCTTCGTGTCCCTCGAGGGCCCAACGATGAGCGCGGACGGTGCCCTGTTCTTCAGCGACCTGCGGGCCGGCGGTATCCACCGGCTGTCGCCCGACGGGCGGGTCGAGGTCGTCGTGCCCGACCGCCCGGATGTCGGCGGTACCTGCCTGCACGCCCAAGGAGGGCTGGTGGCCACTGGCGCCGACGTGTCCCACGTGGCTGCCGGGCGGACACGCCTGCTGCTGAGTCTGGGTGACCTGCCCCCAGGCCGGGGCGGCGAGGCCTACGCGTTCAACGACTTGGCGGCCGACGGCGAAGGCAGCATCTACGTGGGCGTGCTCCGCCGGGACGAGCGCGGGAACCCGGAGCCCGGCGAACTGGTGCGGGTAACCGGCGAGCGCGCCTGCGAGGTGGTGTATGACGACGTCCACCCCAACGGCGTCGCACTCTCCCCGGACGGCACGGTTCTCTACCTGGCGGACACGTTTCGGCGGCGGCTGCTCGTCTTCTCGTTCGACGAGGGCGTCACGCCTGTCCGGACCGGCGTGATCTCAACCGAGGACGTGCCCGGGCTGCCGGACGGGATCGCGGTGGACGCCGAGGGCTGCATCTGGGTCGCGTTCTACCGCGGCGGCTGCGTTGCGCGCTTCGCGCCGGACGGCAACCTCCGCGCGCGGCTCGCGATGCCGGCGCTCAAGCCGCTGAGCCTGTGCCTAGGAGCGGGTGGGCACGACGACCTCTTCGTGGTCACCGGCCGCAGTGCCCCCGGCGCCGAGGACACCGGAAGCGTCTATAGGACGACCGTCGGGGTGACGGCCGCGCCGGTCCACCCGGCCCGGGTGTGACGGCGACACGACCGCAATTCCCTCTTAATCCTCATGATGATAATGTTGGAGGCATGACCGCGTCCAAGGTGCCGGCCCGTCTCGTCGGCCGTCGGGTGCTGGTCACCGGCGGAGGCAGCGGGATCGGCCGGGCCTCGGTTCTCCGTCTCGCGGCCGAAGGCGCCGCCGTCGCCGTGACCGACCTGCGCGCGGAGTCTGCCGAGGCCGCCGCTGAGGAGGTCGCGCGTGGAGGCGGACACGCCGTCGGCCTGCCGGCCGACGTCGCCGACGAGCAGTCCGTTGCCGCGGCCGTACGCGCGGCCGCCGGGCAGTTCGGCGGTCTGGACACCGTAGTGGCGTGCGCTGGACTTCTGCACTCGGCGGCGACCCATGAGACAAGTCTCGACCTGTGGGAGTTCATGCTGCGGGTGAACCTGACGGGCACCTTCCTCACCGTGAAACACTGCCTTCCCCACCTATTGACAGCCGGCGGCGGCAGCATCGTGACGGTGGGGTCCGTCGCCTCGTTGGTCGCCGGCGGCTGGGCATCCTGCTACGACGCATCTAAGGGAGGCGTGCTCCAGTTCACGAGGGCGGTGGGCGCCGAGTACGCCGACCGCGGCATCCGGGCCAACTGCGTGTGCCCCGGCCACATTGGCACCAACCTGCGGGCGCACAGCACCGCGGCCGTCGGGCCACCCGCTACTCCGCCCGTATCGAGAGTCACCGCACCCATGAACCGTCGCGCGGACCCTGCCGAGGTTGCCGGGGTGATCGCATTCCTGTGCTCCGACGACTCCTCATTCATGACCAGCTCCGCCGTGATGGTCGACGGCGGGTTCACCGCGGTCTGAGCCGCCACCGGCTCCGGAGGAAGCTCCGGCGGATCGCCGCAGTGGATCGCCACGATGAGGATGCGCGAGGGCCAGTCGCCGGCTGGAGGCTTCGAGCGAAGTGGCCGGTCAGGCGCTTTGGAAGCCCCGGCGGTTGGACCGCCGGCGGGGCCGAGCGCGGATGCCCGGCCCCGGTTTCCTGTCGCCCGGCGGATGCGGTCGCCGACGCGGCCGCTCGGTTTGGGTGGTGGTTATTTCGCGAGTTGTCCGGCGTCGACGGGCAGGACGATGCCGGTGACGTGGCGTGCTTCGTCGGAGGCCAGCCASAGCACCGCCTCGGAGATGTCCCKKGCCTCGTTCCAGGGGACTGGCATGATGTTCATGGCTTGGAAGGCGTCGATGGTGTCCTCCTTGGTGGGTGCGGTGAGGTCGGGGCGGAACAGCTGGTAGATCGCGTCGTTGAAGATCATGTC
>NZ_MBLO01000218.1 GCF_001854805.1 Pseudofrankia coriaricola | reverse complement strand
GATCAAGCAACCTACTGACTACACTTCGGACAACACAGGCCAAAGTGCCAGGCTGTGCGCGTAGCGATCTTCGAGCACTCGCAAGTTCGGTCTAGGGCGCCGCTGGCCGGAAGGTCGCTTGCGCGACCGCCGGCCGCGGCGCCTGTCGGGCGCCTAGGGCGCCCTCCCGGCCTGGTTTCGGGGTTGAGGTGTATGGCCGGGGCTGGTGTGGGTCGGGGTCGGGATGTGGTTGCGGTGGCGGTGCGCCAATGCGCTGTCGCGGGCGGTGGTCGCCAATGCGCTGTCGCTACTGGTGGCTGGGTTGGGCTGGCGCCTCACTGGAACGGGGTCGTCCTCGGCCGGCGCGACCCGCGGACGCCTCACCAGAACGGGTTCCTGCGTGGCGGCTGGTCGGGGTCGAGAAAAGGCGTTGCCGTCCCGGCCCGGTCGCGCGTAGCGTCGTCGGTACACGAGAAGGGAGGTGGTCCAGAGTTGTGTATTTCTTGGACGCGTGAGGTGACTGTCAGCTAGCCGGTCTCGTGGTCCTCACCGAGCGGGACACCGTCCCCATCCGGGTGCCCATGAGCCCCGGCCGGCGAGTACCAGGCAGTTACCGGGCCCCCGGGTGCCGTCGTCGTCCCGACGGCCCGCGTCGTGTGCCACGCACCGACGCGGAAGTACCCGGGGGTTTTCACGTTCCCGGGCCTGTTATGTCCGGCCTGTCATCCTTCGCGTGCCGGCGGGCGGCGCGTGCCACACCAGGTCGACGGACGTCACGTCGCGCGGAGAGCGGACGGGTATGGCCGGAGGCGGGGAGCAGCGGGCAGGATCGAGGCCATGCCGACTCTCGTCCTGCTCCGCCATGGCGAAAGCACCTGGAACCAGAAAAATCTGTTCACCGGCTGGGTGGACGTCGACCTGTCCGAGAAGGGCGTCAAGGAGGCCACCCGCGGCGGCGAGCTGCTGCGCGAGGCCGGCGTACTGCCGGACGTCCTGCACACGTCCCTGCTCACCAGAGCGATACGGACAGCCTGGATCGCCCTCGACGCAGCCGGACGGCTGTGGATCCCGGTCCGTCGCAGCTGGCGGCTCAACGAGCGGCACTACGGCGGCCTGCAGGGCCTCGACAAGGCCGAGACGCTGGAGAAGTACGGCGAGGAGCAGTTCACGCTCTGGCGCCGCTCCTACGACACCCCGCCGCCGGAGATCACAGATCGCCAGGAAAGCGGCGTCGACGAGCGCTACGCCGAGCTCGCGCCGGACCTCGTTCCGAAGACCGAATGCCTCAAGGACGTCGTCGTCCGGATGCTGCCCTACTGGTACGACGCGATCGTGCCGGACCTGCGGGCCGGGCGGACCGTCCTGGTCGCCGCGCACGGCAACTCGCTGCGCGCGCTGGTCAAGCACCTCGATGGGATCAGCGACGCGGACATCGCCGGCCTCAACATCCCGACCGGCATCCCGCTGCGCTACGAGCTGGACGCCGACCTGAAGGTGATCTCGTCCGCCTATCTCGACCCCGACGCCGCGGAACTGGCGGCCGCCGCCGTCGCGGCTCAGGGCAAGAAGAAGTAACCCACGCGCTTGGGCAGCGGGCTGGGGCGCGAGGCGCCCCAGCCCGACCCGCCTTGACCCCTATTCCTTGACGCCGGTCACGAGGTAGACGACGCGACGGGCGACCGAGACCGCATGGTCGGCGTAGCGCTCGTAGAAACGGCCGCACAGGGTGATGTCGATCGCGGCCTCCATGCCATGTGGCCACGGCCGCTCCAGCAGGATGTGGAAAACCTGGCGGTGCAGGTTGTCCATCGCGTCGTCGTCGGCCTCGAGCTCGCGGGCGAGCTCGGTGTCACGGCTGGCGATGACGGAGCCGGCCTTGGCGACGATCCGCTGCGCTACCTGGCCCATCTCGGTCATCGTGCCGCGCAGCTCCGGGGGAACGGCCCCGCCTGGGTAACGGCGCCTGGCCACCTTCGCCACGTGCAGCGCCAGGTCGCCCATCCGCTCCAGGTCAGCCACGATGCGCAGCGTGGTGACGATCACCCGGGCGTCGGTCGCGACCGGGGCCTGGCGGGCCAGGATGTCGAAGGCACGCTCCTCGAGCTCGTTGCGCAGCAGGTCGACGGTCTCGTCGGCCGTGATGACCTGCTCGGCGAGCCTGAGGTCGGCGTCGAGCAGCGCCGTGGTCGCGCGCGCCATGGCCGACGCGACCAGGTTTGCCATCTCGACGAGGGAAGCTGTGATGCCCTCGAGCTCCTCGCGGAAGACGTCCCGCACCGGCGGACTCCTCTTCATGATCTATGTCGTGATCGTCGTTCGGGTTCAGGTGCCCGCCCGGCGTGCTCTGCCTGGTCGCTCGCCTCAGTAGCCGGGGCGCCGCTGTCGGCGGCGATGCCGGACCCACGGCTGCGCCGTGGCACGGACTCGGGACTCGTCGACCCGAGTTCGCTGCTTCTGATTGGTCGAAGATGCGGTGACCTCACCGCGACCCGGTGAACGTTGACGTTAGCGGGGATGAACACCTAGCGACGAACCGCCGAGCTGAACCGTTCGGCGGCCCGCGGAGGGCGCGGGGGCACCTAACATTCGGCGCGTGGGCGACAGGTCGGTGAATGATGTGACAAGCATGCTACGGTACGCAGCCCGGTCCGCGCCGGCCTGCTCTGCCGCACCGACATTTGACGATGTGCACTGGCTTGACGATGTGCACAGGCTTGACGATGTGCACGGGTTTGACGATGTGCACCGGATCGTCCGGCAGGATGCCACCCGCCGGGTGGCGGGGGGCCGCCTCGCGGCGGTGCGCGGATGACCTCACCGACGCCACCGCCCGCCGGGCCGGCACGGCCAGCGGACCGGCGGCCGCCGGTCCGCTGGGCGCACGCCTCCCAGTCCGGCGTGCCGACCGACGACCTCGATGCCACGCTGCCGGCCAGCCAGCTGCGTCGGCTGGTCGCGGCGCTGCCGTCCGGCGTGCTCGTGCTGACCGTGAACGACGAGGTCGCGCTGGCGAACCAGGCGGCGCACGCGATGGGCGTGGTCACCGGCAGCAAGGTCGCCCTCGAGTCGGTGCTGGACCTGGTGCGGCGCACCCGTGAGGTGGGTGCCGGGCTCGACGGTGAGCTGGACCTGCCGCCGGTGCCGCCGCCCCCGCTTACTCGGCCGCGCCCCGACCAGGAGGCGGTCGCCGTGCGGGCACGAACCCGGCCGTTGGGTGGCCGAGGTCACATAGCCGTCATTCTCGATGACGTCACCGAGTCCCGGCGGGTCGAGGCCGTCCGCCGCGACTTCGTGGCCAACGTGAGCCATGAGCTGAAGACCCCGGTCGGCGCGCTGCACCTGCTAGCCGAGGCCGTGCAGGCGGCCAGCGAGGACCCGGTGGCCGTGCGCCGGTTCGCCGACCGGATGACGCACGAGTCAGCCCGGCTGGCCCGGCTCGTCCAGGAGATCATCCATCTCTCCCGGCTGCAGGGTGCTGACCCATTGCCGGTGATGAAGCCGGTCGCGGTGGGCAATGTGGTCACGGAGGCGGTGGACCGCAACCGGCTGGCGGCGCAGAACCAGGGGATCTCGGTGGCCGTCATCGGGCAGACCGACGCCGGGGTGCTCGGGGACGAGTCCCAGCTGGTGACCGCGGTGGCCAACCTGCTGGAGAACGCGGTGAGCTACTCGCCGCGAGGCACCAGGGTCGGGCTTGGCGTCCGCTGTGTCGGCGACACCGTGGAGATCTCCGTCGCGGACGAGGGCGTCGGAATCGCGGAGAAGGACCTGGAGCGGGTCTTCGAGCGCTTCTACCGGGCCGATCCGGCACGTTCCCGGGAGACCGGCGGCACCGGGCTGGGCCTCGCGATCGTCAAGCACATCGTGACCAACCACGGCGGTTCGGTCGGCGTCTGGAGCGCGGAGGGCGCCGGCTCGACCTTCACCCTGCGCCTGCCCACCTACCTGGACGACCAGGCCGACAACCAGGACGCGGATCTCGACGACCCGGCGGAGGGGGAGGAGCCGGGTGCCGAATCCCCTGGACAGGAAGCCGTCGAGCCAGCGACCACCGAACTCGGTGATCCGGCTGACGGCGCGGACGCGACGGCGGACCATCGGGACGGCGAGCCCGCGGCCCCTCCGCCCGCGCCGTCGTCCGAACAAGACCCATCCAGCAGCCACGAGCCCGAGGAACAGGCCACGAAGGACTACACGGCACGTAACAATCAGTTAACAGGCGGGTGGTCGGAGGACGACCAGCCAGCAGATCAGCAAGTCCTCGAGCAGTGACCACCAGAGAACATCGCCGTCGTCGGCCCGGTCACGCGTGACCACCCTGACGACGGTTCGTGAAAGGAAGAGTGACCGGTGACCCGCCTGCTCGTGGTGGAGGACGAGGAGTCCTTCTCGGAGGCACTGTCCTTCATGTTGGAACGCGAGGGTTTCGACGTCGCCGTGGCGGCGGACGGGCACACCGCGCTGTCGGACTTCGAACGCCACGGGGCCGACCTCGTGCTGCTCGACGTCATGCTGCCGGGCCTGTCCGGCACGGAGGTGTGCCGAGCGCTGCGGCAGAAGTCCTCGGTGCCGGTGATCATGCTCACCGCCAAGGACAGCGAGATCGACAAGGTGCTCGGCCTGGAGCTCGGAGCCGACGACTACGTCACCAAGCCGTTCTCCTCGCGTGAGCTCGTCGCCAGGATCCGAGCCGTGCTGCGCCGGCGAGGCAGCGAGCCGGACGAGGCCGCGCCCGTCACCCTGGAGGCCGGCGGCGTGCGGATGGACGTCGAGCGGCATGTCGTGACCGTGCACGGAGCGCAGGTCGCCCTGCCGCTCAAGGAGTTCGAGCTGCTGGAGATGTTCCTGCGGAACACCGGTCGGGTACTGACCCGTGGACAGCTGATCGACCGGGTCTGGGGGTCGGACTACGTCGGTGACACCAAGACGCTCGACGTCCACGTCAAGCGCCTGCGGGCGAAGATCGAGTCCGAGCCGGGCAACCCACGCCACCTCGTGACCGTCAGAGGACTTGGCTACAAGTTCGAGCCGTAGGCGGTCCCGTATGCATGTCGACTCCGGTCGGCGTTCCGCGGATACGTCTCGCCCGAGTTGCGCGGTCACCGTGCGGTTCGCACTGGTGAGCGGGTAGTGAGGGTGTGCCGTGTCGGCGGCGGGGCACCGGAGCCGGCGCGTAGCCTCGTTCGTTGCTCGATGCCTGGTACGTGGGTGTCGCGCGACGATGGCGAAGCCTCGCGCGGCCGGAGGCGGCCGGTAGACCCGGCCAAAGGCCGCGCGACGATGGCGAAGCCTCGCGCGGCCGGAGGC
>NZ_MBLO01000217.1 GCF_001854805.1 Pseudofrankia coriaricola | reverse complement strand
GGCGAAGCCTCGCGCGGCCGGAGGCGGCCGGTAGACCCGGCCAAAGGCCGCGCGACGATGGCGAAGCCTCGCGCGGCCGGAGGCGGCCGGTAGACATGGGGGGACGAGCGATGCGGCTGAGGTTCTCGCCGACGGCCAGGGCGGCGGCCGGGAACACGGAGGTGCCCGAGGAGGATCCCGGCGACGCGCCGCGGATCGTGCCGGGTACGGCCTTGGTGCCGCGCCGGTTGGCGGTCGCGTCGGCATCGCTCGTGCCGGCGGGTCCGGTCGGCGGCCCCGTCGGAACGGCGAGCCCCGGCGCGGTGGTCCCGGTGGGCACCGCGCCGCCCAGCCAGCGGCGCGCCACGGCGGTCGCGCTGCCGGCGCCGCCCGCTCAGCCGATGCGGCTCGGTGTCATCGACATCGGCTCGAACACCGTCCACCTGCTGGTGGTCGACGCCCACCACGGCGCGGCGCCGCGGCCCGCGGCGAGTGCGCGGGTGCCCCTGCGGCTCGTCGAGCTGCTGGATGGTGGCGGCGCACTGTCGGTGAGCGGCGAGCATGCGCTGATCGACTGCATCCGCGACCTGCGTAGGCAGGCCGAGGAGCTCGCCGTCTTCGATCTCGTGGCGTTCGCCACGTCGGCCCTGCGTGATGCCACGAACAGTGACGAGGTTCTTGCCCGGCTGCGCTCCGTGACTGGCGTCGCGGTCGAGGTGCTGCCTGGCGAGGACGAGGCCCGGCTGACCTTCCTCGCGGTGCGCCGCTGGCTCGGCTGGAGCGCGGGCCGGCTGCTGGCGATGGACATCGGCGGCGGCTCGCTGGAGATCGGCGCCGGGATGGACGAGGAACCGGATGTCGTCGCCTCGCTGCCCCTGGGCGCGAGCCGGCTGACCAGGGACTGGCTGCCCACCGACCCGCCGAGCCATCGGCAGCTGGCCGAGCTGCGCCGCTACGTGCGTGCCCAGATCGCGCCGGTCGTCGGCAAGCTTTACCACGTCGGCGAGCCGACCAGGGCCGTCGCCACCTCGAAGACGTTCCGCTCGCTGGCCAGGATCGCCGGCGCCGAGCCCTACAGCCGTGGTCCCTACGTGCGCCGGGTGCTGCGCCGGACCGACCTGGAGGCCGCGGCGAAGACGGTCTGCCGGATGCCGTCGGCCGTGCGGGTCTCGTTGCCCGGGGTGTCCGCCTCCCGCGCGGGCCAGCTCGCGGCCGGCGCGGTGGTCGCCGTCGAGACGATGGACCTGCTCTCGGTCGACGAGGTCGAGATCTGCCCGTGGGCGTTGCGGGAGGGCATCATCCTGCGCCGACTGGACACCCTGAACTTCGGCTGACCGGGCCTCCCGCTGGCCGACACCCGCGTCCCGCCCTCCCGCCGTCCGGCGGTTCCGCTCCCGCCACTGATACGCAGCGTGAGATCGTCCGCGGGCGGCCTGACGGGCCCGCTCCGCTCGATGGCCTAGCCTGAGATGTGGGCCGGATGGCTGCGCGGGGGCGCGGCTGTGGGGCCTGGTAGGGGAGGAGGGTGTTCGGGTGCGGGTGATACGCAACCTTGGACGGGAGGCCGCCGCGGCCGCGGCCGGGGCCGACGCGGATGGCGCGAGTCACGCCGCGACGTCGCAAACCCGGCCGTCGGATGCGGTGAACGGCACGGAACCACGGAAAATTGTCGCTGTCCGCAACGGGTCGGATCGGGTCGCGCGCATCCCGGCGGCGAAGATCGCGCTGTCCACCGCGTCGACCTACCCCGAGTCGACGCCCGCCGCCTTCGAGATGGCCGCCCGCCTCGGCTACGACGGCATCGAGATCATGGTCTGGACGGACCCCGTCAGCCAGGACACCCAGGCGCTTCGCCGGCTGGTCGACTACCACGGCATCCCTGTGCTCGCGATCCACTCGCCGTGCCTGTTGCTCACGCAGCGGGTATGGGGCACCGACCCATGGGGGAAGCTCGTGCGCGCCCGTGCCGCGGCCGAGTCCCTTGGGGCGTCGACCGTGGTCGTCCACCCACCGTTTCGCTGGCAGCGCGACTACGGCCGCGACTTCGTCGCCGGCATCGAGCGGATGGCGCAGGAGACCGACGTCCACTTCGCGGTGGAGAACATGTTCCCGCTGCGAGCCCGCGGCCGTGAGGTGTCGGCCTACCTGCCGGACTGGTCGCCCGTCGAGGACGGCTACCGGCACGTGACGCTGGACCTGTCGCACACCTCCGTCTCCCGCTCGGACGCGCTGGCCATGGCCGACGCACTCGGCGACCGGCTGGCGCACGTTCACCTCGCCGACGGCTCCGGCTCCGCGAAGGACGAGCACCTGGTGCCGGGGCGAGGCAATCAGCCGTGCGCGCAGCTGCTCGAGCGGCTGGCGACCAGGGGCTTCGACGGCACGGTCGTCGTCGAGATCAACACTCGTCGCGCCGAGACGCGGGCGCAGCGCGAGATCGACCTCGCCGAGGCGCTCGCCTTCACCCGTCTCAACCTCGCGGCCCCCGCCGTCGCGAGCCCTTCGCGCGCGGCCAGGCGCTGACGCCTCCCGGGCCGCCCATCTCCGGCGTGCCGCGGGTGTGGCCCCACCTCGGTAACGCCGCGGGCGTGGCCCGCCTCTGGTAATTGGTGCCACGATCGAGGTATGGGTTCACGTTCGCTGTTCGATCCGCTGGTCGACGCCTATGACGCGGCGCGGCCCACCTACCCGGAGGCCCTGTTCGACGATCTCGCCCGGCTGGCCGGGCGCCCACTCGCCGGCGCGGACGTGGTGGAGGTAGGCGCAGGCACCGGCATCGCGACCCGGTGCCTGCTCGGCCGCGGTGCCCGGGTGGTGCCCTTGGACATCGGTGCGGCGATGCTCGCGCGGCTGCGGGAACGCACTCCGGGGATCCCCGCCGTGCTCGCCGACGCGGAGGCGCTGCCGTTGCGCGCCGGCGTGGCCGACCTCGTCTGCTACGCGCAGGCATGGCACTGGGTGCGGGTGCCGGCCGCGGCCGCGGAGGCGGCCAGGGTGCTGCGCCCCGGCGGGGCACTAGCCGTGTGGTGGAACGACGTCGATGCCGAGGACGAGCAATGGTGGGGCCGCCAGCAGGACCGGCTGGAGGTGATGAACCCCGCCTACCAGCGCGGCTACCGGGCCCGGCCGTACGCCGACGAGCTGCGCTGGACCGGCCAGTTCGCCGACGTCGTCACGCTCGCCGGCCGGTGGGCCCGCCGGATCGATGTCGACACGTACCTGACGTGGCTGCGCTCGAAGTCCTACGTCGCCGAGATCGGCGACCGGTTGGCGGACTTCCTGGACGCCGAGCGCCGCTCGATGCTGCGTGCCTTTCCCGACGGGATCATCGAGGAGCCCTTCCGTACCGTGCTCGTGGTCGCCCGCCGCCCCTGACCTCGGTCACGCTCTGACAGCCTCCGCTAGTTTCCATATCCACATGGAGCGGTCGCAGGATCCACATGGAGCGGTCGCAGGGTCCCCGCCGATTCGTCCCCTGGGCCCGACAAGGTCGCATGTACGAGAACCATGTGCCGCGAATCGGCGGGGCGGCGCTGGCGGGCGGTTGGGCGCGTTTGGGCGGAGGAGTGGGCATGACTGTGGCGATCGTGGGCGTGGGACGGCTGGGGGAGGCGCTCCTGACTGGGCTGTTGCGCTCCGGCGTCGAGCCGAGGGAGATCGTCGTGGCCGAGAAGGACCCGGCCCGGGCGGCGGCGGTGTCGGATGAACACGGCGTCGCGGGGGCCGCGCCGAAGGAGGCCGTGGCCGGCGCGGACGTGGTCGTCGTGGCCGTCAAGCCGCACGACACGGCCGCGTTGCTGGCGGACATCGGCGGCGTGCTCGAGGCTGGCACGCTCGTCGTGTCGTTGGCGGCGGGGATCACGCTTACCGCGCTGCAGGACGCGTTGCCGGCCGGAACGCCGGTGGTGCGCGTGATGACGAACACTCCGCTGCTGGTCGGCGAGGCGATGTCGGCACTGTGCGCCGGCCGGCACGCGGGCGACGAGCACCTGGACCGGACCGAGGCCCTGCTCGGCGCCGTCGGCCGGGTGGTCCGGGTCCCCGAGACGCAGCTGGATGCCATCACCGCCCTGTCCGGCAGCGGCCCGGCATACTTCTTCTACCTGCTCGACGCCATGGTCGAGGCGGGGGTGCTGCTCGGCCTGCCCCGGCCCCTCGCGGCCGAGCTGATGGTGCAGACGGCGCTGGGATCGGCCCGCATGCTCCGGGAGACCGGTGAGCATCCGGCGCTGCTGCGCGAGGCGGTGACCTCGCCCGCCGGGACCACCGCCGCCGCGCTGCTCGAGCTCGACCGCCGGGCCGTGCGCGCGGCCATCCTCGACGCCCTCACGGCCGCCCGCGACCGCTCGGCCGAACTCGGTCGCTCCAGCTAGCTGGCCTCTGCCGACAGGGCCAGTCGCGCCGCGGCCGCCAACCGCGCTGGGCGGCCCCTCCCGGACTCGGTGGTACCGTCCGACCACCGCATGCCGTGTCGAGGCGGCCACCCATCCACACCGGTGCTGGGCGGTAGGCTCGCTCGGTAGCTCTCCTCCACACAGATCGGTCGTATTCGTGGGTTCTGTTATCAAGAAGCGTCGCAAGCGGATGGCCAAGAAGAAGCACCGCAAACTTCTCAAGCGGACCCGCGTGCAGCGTCGTAACAAGAAGTAGGGCTGGCGCCTGACGGGCGCGGAGCGCCCGTCAGGGCCCGCCTGATGTATCCAGCTGGTTTCCTCGCAGTGGCCTCGACGGTTGAGGCCCTGGCCCTGTGGGAGGCTGCCTGACGGGCGGCAACGGGGCCGCCCCGCGGCGGGTTCGGGAGTGCGAGAGATGGCGTCGGCCGGGGTGATGACGGGCGCGGTGGATGGTGCCGCGGCGCGATCGATGGGGTGGATCAGCTTCCTCTCCGACTACGGGCTCGAGGACACGTGTGTTGGCGTGTGTCACGGGGTCATCGCCCGGCACGCGCCGCAGGTGCGTGTACTCGACGTCTGCCACGCGGTCGCCCAACAGGACATCGAGCACGGCGCGGGGCTGCTCGCCGACAGCGTGTGCTACCTGCCGGTCGGCGTGCATCTCGCCGTCGTCGAGCGGCTGGACGCGGCGGGTCTCCCGAACACGGACGGCACTCCCGGAATCCCCGCCCGCGAGGTCATTTCCGCGGTCACGCCTGGGGCGCGCGGCGTCGCGATCCGCACCGCCGACGGGTCGACGTTCGTCGCCCCGGACAACGGGCTCACGTCGCTCGCCTGGGACGTCCTCGGCGGGGTGGCGGCCGCGCATGAGATCTCCAACCCGGCGCTGTGGCTGCCGTTGCCGAGCGCGGTGTTCCGCGGCCGGGACGTCTACGCCCCGGTCGCCGCCCGGATCGCGGCTGGGCTCGCCCTCGCCGAGGTCGGGCCGCGCATCGACGCCGACTCGCTCGTTCGGTTCACCCGGCCGTCCTGCGTCGTGGACGACGACCACGTCCACGCCCAGGTGCTGGCCGTCGACCACTTCGGCAATCTGTCACTCAACGTGACCAGGGTCGATCTGGAGGCCGCCGGCATGCTGCTCGGCGACCGGGTCGAGATCCGCGCCGCCGGCCGGGAGGCGACGCTCCCGTTCACCTACACCTACGGCGACGTTCCGGTCGGTCAGGTGGCGTTGTGCGAGGACTCGCTGCGCCGGGTGATGCTCGCGGTCAACTGCGGCCGTGCCAGTGACCTGCTGAGGTTGCGGCGCGGGGACGCGGTGGTCATCGGCCAGCCTCCGCGCGAGCCGCATCCGGGCGCCGCCAGGGCCGCCGCCCCGGTCGTGCGGCTGCCGGCGTTGACCTGACCGGCCGGGGCGGCGGCCGGTGACGCGGGGGCTGCGACGGGAAATCTGGTAACGCTGCGCAGTGGAGCTGCCCGTGGGCAGGCGTACGATGACCACACGGACCGCAGCCGACCGGCGTCCCGGGAGCCCACATGAGACCCCGCCTATGAAACGCGGCCGCGTGCTCGTCACCGGTGTGTCCCGTCCCCTCGGCGCCGACGTGGCCCGAGCGCTCGCCGCGAGTCCCCGGGTCGAGACGGTGATCGGAGTCGACACCGTTCCCCCGAACGATGATCTCGGCCGCACGAGGTTCGTGCGCGCTGACATCCGCAACCCGCTGATCGCCAAAGTGATCGCCACGTCCGCGATCGACACGGTGCTGCATCTCAACCTCATCGCGAACCCGGTCGCGGCCGGCGGCCGGACCGCGATGAAGGAGATCAACGTCATCGGGACGATGCAGCTGCTCGCCGCCTGTCAGAAGTCCGACACGGTCACCCGGCTGGTGGTCCGGTCGACGACGACCATCTACGGCTCGTCGCCGCGTGACCCGGCGCTGTTCACCGAGGACATGGAGCCGCGCTCGCTACCGCGCGGCGGCTACGGCAAGGACGCGGTCGAGGTCGAGGGCTACGTGCGGGGTTTCAGCCGCCGCAGGCCGGATATCGCGGTCACCGTGCTGCGGTTCGCGAACATTCTCGGTCCCGGTGTCGACAGCCCGCTGGCGCGCTATTTCGAGTTTCCCGTCGTGCCGACCGTGCTCGGCTTCGACCCGCGCATCCAGCTGCTGCACTCCAGCGACGCGCTCGCGGTGCTGCTGCGCGCCGCCGCCGGCGGCCACGCCGGCACCTTCAACGTCGCCGGCGACGGAATCCTTCTTCTTTCCCAGGCAGTACGCCGAGCCGGCCGGCCGCCGGTGCCAGTGCCGTTGCCGGCGGTCAGCTCGCTGTCCCGGCTCGCCAGCCGCCTGCGGATCGTGGACTTCCCACCCGAGCAGGTCGGTTTCCTCGCGCACGGCCGCGCGGTCGACACCACCCGGCTGCGTGAGGTCTTCGGCTACACCCCTCGGTATACGACGGCCGCCGCCTTCGACAGCTTCGTGCGCGAGCGCGGGCTGCGTCCGACGATCGACTCTGAACGTGTCGTCCAGGCCGAGCGCGCGCTGCTCGGCCTGATGGCCCGCCGCCGCCTGGTGGGTGCGTCGTGACCACCGCCGAGCCGCCGCCGGGCGAAGCCCAGATCATCCCGCTGGCGCGGTCGGCCCGCCGTGGCGCGGCGGCCGGGCGCACCGGCGTCCACCGGTCCGGCGGCGAGCCGCTCGGCGCCGCGAAACCCGGTGGCGGGCGGCCCAGCGATGAACGGCCGGGGACCGAGCAGCCGGGTGCCGGGCCGTCCGTAAGCCGGGCGCGCGCCGACGGCGAGCCGGCCGGCGGTGGCCGGCCCGCCGGTGCCGCGTCGCCCCCGAGCCCGGTGCCGTCGATCGGACCGAGGACGGACGGCGAGCCGGCCCGCCCCAGGGCCAGGCGAACCACCTCGGGACGCCCCACCGGGCGGACCGGCGCCGCGGGCGGGGCGGCGCGGACGGGCTCCACCCGGTCACGGACCGCCCGGCCGGTCGCCCCCGCGGTCGCCGAGGGCGGGGACGCCCAGGAGAGCACGGTGGCGGCACACGCGGCCCACGATTCCGCCGATGCGGCCCAGCCGCCGGCGGCTCAGGACGCTCAGGACTCCGGCGCCAGGGCCGCCCCCGCCAAGGCCGCCGCCAGGCGCGCCACCGCGGGGGACGCGGCGACCGAACGGACCGGCGCGGGGAACGTGCCGCGCGCGCGCACCACGAAAGCGGCCGGCGCGCGGCCCGGCAGGACCGGCACCGGCCGGGGCCGTTCGGCCACGGCGGTGTCAGGCGGGGAGCCGGAACATCCCGAGGACAGGGCCGAGCGACTGCTGGGCCGCCCGACAGGGCAGCACCGGGATGGCGAACATCACGACGGCGAACACCACGACGGCGAACACCACGACGGCGAACACCACGACGGTGCGGCCCTCGGCGCCGGCGTCACCGTCGACGCGGCGGACGTGGGCGCGGTCCCGGACACCTCGGCGGCGCCGATGGCGGAGCCCGCCGGCCTGGAACGGGCGCTCGCCGGGATGCTCGCCTTCCTGCGCCGGCGAATCACCGGCGACTACGAGGTCGACGAGCTCGGCTTCGACTCGGACCTGACCGAGCACGTCGTCGCCCCGCTGCTGCGGCCGGTCTACCGGAACTACTTCCGGGTCGAGACGCGGGGGCTGGAGAACGTGCCCGACACCGGCGGCGCGCTGGTCGTGGCGAACCACTCCGGGACGCTGCCGATCGACGCGCTGATGACCGCCGTCGCGCTGCTCGACCACCACCCGGCGCACCGCTACCTGCGGATGCTCGCCGCCGACCTGGTGTTCTCGCTGCCGTTCCTCGCCCCGATCGCCCGCAAGACCGGTAACACCCTGGCCTGCCAGGCCGACGCCGAACGGCTGCTCGGCAAGGGCGAGCTGGTCGGCGTCTGGCCGGAGGGCTTCAAGGGCGTCGGCAAGCCGTTCAGCGAGCGCTACAAGCTGCAGCGCTTCGGCCGCGGCGGCTTCGTCTCCGCCGCGCTGCGCACCGGGGTGCCGATCATCCCGTGCACCATCGTCGGCGCCGAGGAGATCTACCCGATGCTCGGCAACGCCAAGACGGTCGCCCGGCTGCTCGGCCTGCCCTACTTCCCGCTGACCCCGACGTTCCCGTGGCTCGGCCTGCTCGGCATGGTCCCGCTGCCGTCGAAATGGCTGATCGAGTTCGGTGAGCCGGTGCCGACCGCGCCGTTCACCCCGGCCGCCGCCGAGGACCCGATGCTCGTCTTCGAGCTCACGGACCGCATCCGGGAGACCATCCAGCACACCCTCTACGGCCTGCTCATGCAGCGCCGCTCGGTCTTCTTCTAGACATCCGCATAGCGGCGCTTGAGGGCCATGCCGGCGGCGACGCCGCCGGCCAGGGCGCCCAGGCCGGCGGCGGTGGGGATGCCGACCTTGGCCGCCTTGCGGGCGGTGCGGAAGTCCTTGACCGCCCAGTCACGTTCCCTGGCCGCCGTCTTCAGGTCCGGATCCGGGTTCACCGCGACCGGGTTGCCCACCAGGGACAGCATCGGCAGGTCGTTGATCGAGTCCGAGTAGGCCCAGCAGCGGGCCAGGTCCAGGTGCTCGCGGTCCGCGAGCGCCCGCACGGCCGCGGCCTTGCCCGGGCCGTGCAGCGGGTCGCCGACCAGATGGCCGGTGTAGCGGCCGTCGATCACCTCGGAGACCGTGCCGAGGGCGCCGGTCAGTCCCAGCCGCCGAGCGATGATCGACGCCAGTTCCACCGGAGTGGCCGTGACCAGCCACACCCGGTGGCCGGCGTCCAGGTGCTGCTGGGCGAGGGCGAGGGTGCCCGAGTAGATCTGCTCGGCCATCCGCTCGTCGTAGATCTCCTCGCCGTAGCGGACGATCTCGCTGACCTCCCGGCCGGCGACGAAGGCGAGCGCCGCCTCCTTGGCGTTGTGCATGCCGTTCGGGTCCTCCAGACCCCGCAGCCGGTAGCTGACGTGCTGCCAGCCGAACTTCAGCAGGTCGCGAGAGTCGAAGAAGTCGCGGGCGGCGAGGCCGCGGGCGAAGTAGAAGATCGACGCACCGGCCATCATCGTGTTGTCCACGTCGAAGAACGCGGCCGCGGTCGGGTCCGGCGGCGGCTTGGGCGACGCCTGGGCCGCCGTCTTCAACGCGGCCGTGGCGGCGGCGTCGGCGGCGTCGGCGGCCGCCGCGTCCGTGTGGGTCGGCTCATCCTTGCGTGGTCGCAACCACATCTCATCTCCCGGCTGTCCACGGCGCGTCGTGACCATGGTCGCGTATGTCCACGGTGCGTCGCGGGCGCCGTGCGGCGTGCCGCGCGTCACCCCGCCGCGGCACGGGCCGTCGGCCGCCCGGCCGCCGACCGGCCGCGTGGGGCAGCCGGCCCGCTGGTATCGGCAACGATGCCGGTGTGCCCCGGTCGCTTCGGCGGCCCGCTGGCCAGTCCGCCCGCGGCCCTGGCGGTCACGTGCGGACATGCGCACCTGAGCCTACGGCGCCTCTGCCGGTGCGCGTCGCAGGTCGGCTACCCGACCGATCCCCGTTACCTCACCGATGCGCGCATGGCCGCGTCGGGCTCGCGGTACGAGCCCGACGGGTCGTGCATAAATGGTGAGGGTGATGACCAGGCGGGAAGGCTGGGCCGATGGGCGGGACTGACACGGTGGGCGAGGCGGCCGGTGGCGCGCCTCGGATCACGCTGCTGACCAGGGTGGGCTGCCACCTGTGCGACGACGCGCGCGCGGCGGTCGTCCGGGTGGCGGAGCAGACCGGCGTCGGCTGGCGGGAGCTGGACGTGGACGCCGAGCAGGCCCGCGCGGACGAGTACGGCGACCGGGTGCCCGTCGTTCTGGTCGACGGCAGGGAGCATGGTTACTGGCGGGTCGAGGAGGCCCGGTTGCGCGACGCCCTCGGCGGGCGCCGCTGGTCGCTGCGCTGAGCGCGTCGCCCGCCGGCGACGGACCCACCGGCTCGCCCGACCTGGCTCACCCGGTCCGGCTGGGTGTGCGGGCTGGACGGTGCCGGCTGGCCGGGCTCTGGTGGCTTTTCGTCCCGGGCGTTGAAGGCTTTCGGCCTCATGGATATCTGACCTTGGTCCCCATCCGTTGTCGGCGCGGACGGGTGCGTCTGCCGAGTTGTCGGCGCAAACTTTGTGAAGCCTTTCACGAAGTCGTAGACTCAACGGATCCTGGGGCGGCTCCGCCGCCCGGCGCGGCGCTTCAGCCCAGCCACGACGGGCGGCGGCGCATCGGCGCTGACGCCACCCGACCGCCTCACCGACCCGCGATCAGCCTGGCCACCGCTAACACCTTGCCCCCACACCACCCAGGAGGGCGCTCAGCGCCCGAAAGGCGGACGCGAAGCGGCCGCCACAGGAGCCGCGTGTCATGAGCAAGCCCCGGCGTACAGCCCGGGAGAACCGGGCCAGCGCTGTCCCTGAGGCGACTGTCGCCCGTCTCCCGCTCTACCTGCGGGTGCTCACCTCGTTGGGGGACGAGGGCGTCTCGACCGTGTCGTCGGACACGCTCGCCGCCGCGGCCGGGGTCACTCCGGCGAAGGTGCGCAAGGACCTCTCACATCTGGGTTCCTACGGGACCAGAGGAGTTGGCTACGACGTCGACGTCCTGCTCGACCGCATCTCGGCGCGCCTCGGGCTGACCGAGGACCGGGCCGTGATGTTGGTAGGTGTGGGTAATCTCGGGCACGCGCTCGCGCGCTACGGCGGGTTCCCGGCTCGCGGGTTCCGGATCGCCGCGCTCGTCGACGCCGACCCGGCGCGCGCCGGCGAGGTCGTCGGCGGTGTGCGGATCCGCCCCGTGGACGAGTTGGAAAGACTGATCGAGGACTTCCAGGTGACGATCGGTGTGATCTGCACCCCAGCCGGGGCGGCGCAGCAGGTCTGTGAACGGCTGGTCGCCGCCGGTGTCACCAGCATCCTCAACTTCGCGCCGGTCGTCCTGACCGTCCCCGAAGGGGTTGACGTGCGTAAGGTCGATCTGGCCGTCGAACTCCAGATCCTGTCGTTCCACGAGGCACGCAAGCGCCCGGCCACCGGTGGACGTGTCCGGCCCGCGGCCTTGGGGACGCTGCCGGTGGGAGCACCACGCGAGGACCACGCGCCCCCCGGTGGACACGAGGCCGGCGGTCACGAGGGCACCGGCCCTGGCGACGGCGGTCCCGGTGAGGGTGGCCTAAGTAGTCGTGGCCTCACCGGCGGCGGGACGGATGCCGTCGTCGGTGGCGTTGGAATACAGGGCGTCGAGGCGGACGGCGCGGGCACGGGCGGCAGGACGGACGGGATCGTGCGCATGCAACGGATCACAGCGGCACGGCGGCAGGAAGAGCCTCGCCTGGATGAGGTGCCCGGTGCCGGCGGCGAGATCGCCGCGTCTTCGGCGCCGACGGTGACGCGTGCGCGGACCGGCCAGGGCGCGGAGGGCGTGGCCAGCGGTGCCGGCGCGTCCTCGGGCGCGGGAAGTGAGAGCGCGTGAGCCTGCTCGCGGTCGGCCTCAATCACCGGACGGCGCCGAACTCGTTACTGGAGCTGGCCGCGGTGTCGGGCGACGACGTTCCGAAGGTGCTCAGCGATCTCGTCCAGGCCGACCACGTGCTCGAGGCCGTGGTCCTGTCCACGTGCAACCGTACCGAGATCTACGCCGAGGTCGACACCTTCCACGGCGGCCTCGCTGACATATCCGACCAGTTGTCCCGGGTCTGCGGCGTCGATCTGAGTGAGTTGTCGCCGCACCTGTACGTGCACCACGAGGCGCGCGCGGTCGGGCACCTGTTCACCGTCGTCTGCGGGCTGGATTCGATGCTCGTCGGCGAGAGCCAGATCCTCGGGCAGGTCCGGACGGCGTTTCGCGGCGCCCAGGGCACCGGAGCCGCCGGCGGGTCGCTGGCCGCGCTGTTCCAGACCGCCCTGCGGGTCGGCAAGCGGGCGCACAGCGAGACGTCGATCGACGCCGCCGGCGCCTCGATCGTCTCCGTGGGCCTGCAGATCGCGGCCGGCAGCCTGGAAGTCCGCCGTCCCGAGCGGCTCTCCACGGACGCCACCTCGCTGGTCGCGGGCGCACTCGTCAGCCAACGCCGCGCGGACGAGTCGGCCGACTCCGGGGTTCCTCCCCGATCGGCGGAGCCCGGGGTTCCTGCCCGATCGGCGGAGCCGATCGGGGAGGTCCGCGGGGAGGTCCGCGGCCCGGTCGCCGGGGCGCCGCGGGCGGACCTGCCGCTTGACGGCTGCCGGGTGCTGATCATCGGTGCTGGCGCGGTCGGCGGCCTGACGGCGGCGACCGTCCGGCGGGCGGGTGCGGCGGAGCTGGTGGTCGCCAACCGCACGCCCGCGCGCGCGGCCGCGATCGCCGAGAACCACGGCGCCCAGGTGGTCGGCCTCGCGGACCTGCCGCATGAGATCGGCCAGGCCGACCTGGTCGTCTCCTCCACGGACGCGACCGGGCTCGTGGTCAGCTACGAGATGGTCGAGGCGGCGCTCGCCGCCCGGGCGGGCCGGCCGCTGGTGTTCCTCGACCTGGCGCTGCCGCACGACATCGACCCGGTGGTGCGCGAGCTGCCCGGCGTCGTGCTCGTCGATCTGGAGTCCCTGCGTGCCGCGCTCGAGGGCGCGCAGGTCTCGCACGATGTCGAGGCGGTGCGCTCGCTGGTCTCCGCGGAGGTGACCGGCTTCCTCAACCGGCGCGGCGCTGTCCGGGTCGCGCCGACGGTCGTGGCCCTGCGCGCCCAGGCCGCCGCGATCGTGCAGGACGAGCTCGACCGACTACGCGGCCGGCTCCCCGGCCTGGATGCCCGGGAGTGGGAGATGGTGACCGGTACCGTCCGTCGGGTGGTTGACAAGCTGTTGCACGCACCCACAGTGCGGGTCCAGCAGCTGGCGAACGGTCCCGCCGGCGATTCCTACGCCGAGGCACTGCGCGAGCTGTTCGACCTCCCCCGTGAGGTGCCGGCCGTCGTCTCGGCCCCTGACCTGCTGGAGCAGCCGTGACACCTCCTTCCCCGTTGTCGCTCGCCTCGCTCACGCCGGCGCTCACGGCTCCGGCACCCGACGGGTCGTCGGTGCCCCGCCCGACGCCCGCCCGGCTGCGGCTGGGCACCCGTCGTTCGGCGCTCGCGCTCGCCCAGTCCGGGATGGTGGCCGACGAGCTGCGTGCCCGGCTCGGGGTCGAGGTCGACCTGGTGCACATCGTGACCGAGGGCGACCGGAACAAGGCGGCGATCAACCAGCTGGGTGGTACCGGGGTGTTCGTGAGCGCGTTGCGCGACGCCCTGCTCGCCGGCGAGATCGACCTGGCCGTGCACTCGCTCAAGGACCTGCCCACAGCCCAGCCGGAGGGGATCACGCTTGCGGCCATCCCGCCGCGCGAGGACGTCCGCGACGTGCTGATCTCGCCGAGCGGGCGGCGGCTCGCCGAGCTCGGCCCCGGCGCGCGGATCGGCACGGGCTCGGCGCGGCGGGCCGCCCAGCTGCTCGCGCTCGGCCTTGGCCTGGAAGTGGTGGCCATCCGTGGCAACGTGGACACCCGGATCAAGAAGGCGATCGACGGTGAGGTCGATGCCGTGGTGCTCGCCAAAGCGGGGCTCGCCCGCCTCGACCGGCTCGACGCGGTGACCGAGATCCTGGACCCGGACGTGATGCTTCCGGCGCCCGGGCAGGGCGCGCTCGCCATCGAGTGCCTGATCGCGGCGACGGCTCCGACGGGTGTGACGACAGGTTGCCCAGTGGCCCCGGACGGCAATGTGACGGGGGCCGACGGGTCGGCTACCCCGGGAAGCGGAGTTGAGGTTCCGCTTGCCGGGCTGCTACGGTTTGTGCTCGACGATGCACCGTCGTCCGTGGCGGTCAGGGCGGAACGCGCGTTTTTGGCGGCGATCGAGGCGGGCTGCACCGCGCCGGTCGGCGCGTTGGCGCGGGTCGTGCCCGCGGCTGGTGGTGCCAGCACCTCTCGTGGGCAGATGTCTGCTGACGAACGGAGCCGGCAGCCAGCAGGCGGAAGCGGCCAGCCCTCTCGCGCTGGTGAGGTCTGCCTGCGCGCGGTGGTCGCGTCGCCGGACGGCGGGACCGTCCTGCGGCGCGAGCTCATCGGCCCGACCGCCGACCCGGAGGCGCTCGGCAGGCGCCTCGCGGACGACCTGCTGTCCGCCGGAGCACACACGCTGATGGGAACCCGCTGACGTCATGGCCACCCGACGAACGAAAAAGCCCGTGTCCCCGGTAGCCCTCGTGGGCGCCGGGCCCCGTGACCCCGGCCTGCTGACCGTGCTGGCCGTCGAGACCCTCAACGCCGCCGACGTCGTCGTCGCCGACCCGGATGTCGCCCCCGGCATCCTCGAGCCGCTCACCGCCGAGGTGCTGCGGATCGGCGACCTGGACGCGCCGAAACCGATCCGGGACGCGGAGGCCGCCACCGCGGCGGTTGTCAGCCGGGCACGAGCCGGCGACAAGGTCGTCCGGCTCTACGCGTCCGACCCATGGCTGACCCGGATCGGCGCGAACGACGCGCAGTCGCTCGCGAAGGCCAAGATCCCGTACAAGGTCATTCCCGGTGTCGCGACCGGCGCCGCTGTCTCCACATACGCGGGCGTCGCCCCCGGCCTGCCGGTGACCTTCGCCAGCACCAGCGGGGTGTTCTCGTCCAGCGGAGAGCTGCCGGTCGCCTCGCCGTTCGGGCCGGACACGGGCGGCCTCGGCTCGTCGCCGTTCGGGTCGTCGCGCGGGCTGATCGGCCGCCCGCTCGGCGGCACCCTGGGCGGTGGGCTTGGCGGCGGCCTGGGCTCAGGAAGCCTGGGCTCCGGCGGGCTGGGCGGTGGGCTTGGTGGCGGCCTGGGCGGCGGCCTCGGCCTGGGCGGGGGGTTCGGCGGCCTGGGCGGCGGGACCGTCGCGGGCATGTCCGACGTGGACTGGGCTGGCCTCGCCCAGACCCCGGGCACGCTGGTGATCACCGCGGCGCCCAGCGAGATCGGCAAGGTCGCCACGGCGCTCGTCGAGCATGGCCGGCCGGGTGACACCCCGACGGCCGTCACGGTCGACGGCACCACCACCGACCAGCGCACCGTCAGCTCCACCCTCGACCGGATCGAGACCGACTGCGCACCGCTGCTGGCCAACTCGAGCCAGCCGCCGACCCAGGTCGTCCTGTCGATCGGTCCCGTGGTCGCGACCCGCGCCAAGCTGTCCTGGTGGGAGACCCGGGCACTGTTCGGCTGGACCGTCCTGGTGCCGCGGACCAAGGAGCAGGCGGCTGTCCTGTCGGACCTGCTGCGCTCGCACGGCGCGAGCCCGCTGGAGGTGCCGACGATCGCCGTCGAGCCGCCGCGCACCGCCGCCCCGATGGAGCGCGCGATCACCGGCCTGGTCTCCGGCCGCTACCAGTGGGTGGCGTTCACGTCCGTCAACGCGGTCAGGGCCGTGCAGGAGAAGGTCGAGGAGCGCAGCCTGGACGCCCGCTCGTTCGCCGGCGTGAAGGTCGCCGCGATCGGCGAGGCGACGGCGGACGAGCTGCGCGCCTTCGGCATCCGGCCCGACCTGGTGCCCTCCGGCCAGCAGTCCAGTGAGGGCCTGCTCGCCGACTGGCCGCCGTACGACAGCTCGCTCGACCTGCTCGACCGGGTGCTGCTGCCGAGGGCCGACATCGCCACCGAGATCCTGGAGGCCGGGCTCAAGGAGCGCGGTTGGCAGGTCGACGACGTCACCGCCTACCGGACGGTGCGTGCCGCGCCGCCGCCCGCGCCGATCCGCGAGGCCCTCAAGGGCGGCCGGGTCGACGCCGTGGTCTTCACCTCGTCCTCCACGGTGCGCAACCTGGTCGGCATCGCCGGCAAGCCGCACGAGACGACCGTGATCGCGTGCATCGGCCCGAAGACCGCCGAGACCGCCCAGGAGCTGGGCCTGCGGGTCGACGTGCAGGCACCGGAGTCGACGATCTCCGCGCTGGTCGGCGCGCTCGCGGAGTTCGCCGCCGAGCACCGCGAGGAACTGGGCAAGGTCGGCCCGCTGGCCGCCCGCCTGCCCAAGCCCCGGCGGGGCCGGCGATGAATCCTGTGGTCGCCTGCCGTCGTGCCGTTCCGGTTGGGTTGTTGGCCGGCTTCTACGGCTTCCTTGCGATCGGTTCGGGTCTGGCTGTCGGGCCCCGGTCGCGTTGTGGTCGGGTCGCCTGGCGGCCGGGGGCTGGCGGCCCGTCGAGGGACGACCGGTGAGCGCCGCGGCCGGGCTGGGCGGCGGCGTTGGTTTCCCGCTGGCGCGGCCGCGGCGGCTGCGGCGCACGCCCGCGCTGCGCCGCCTCGTCGCGGACGTCCGGCTGCACCCGGCGGACCTGGTCCTGCCGGTGTTCGTCAAGGAGGGCGTGACCGAGCCGGTGCCGGTGGTGTCCATGCCGGGCGTCGTCCAGCACACCCGCGACTCGCTGCGCAAGACCGCCGCCCAGGCGGCCGAGGCCGGCGTCGGCGGGATCATCCTGTTCGGTGTGCCCGCGGTGAAGGACGGCCGCGGTTCCGCGGCGGACGACCCGGACGGGATCGTGCAGCTCGCGATCGCCGACCTCGTCGCCGAGGTCGGCGGATCGGTCGCGATCATGGCCGACCTCTGCCTGGACGAGTACACCGACCATGGCCACTGCGGGCTGCTCACCGAGACCGGCGACGTCGACAACGACGCCACCCTGGAGCGGTACGCCTCGATCGCGGTGGCGCAGGCGAACGCGGGCGTCGAGGTGGTCGCGCCGAGCGGGATGATGGACGGCCAGGTCGGCGCGATCCGCGCCGCCCTGGACGGTGCCGGCTACCGCGACCTGCCGATCCTGGCGTACTCGGCGAAGTACGCGTCGGCGTTCTACGGCCCGTTCCGGGAGGCCGCCGAGTGCGCGCCCCAGTTCGGCGACCGGGCCGGCTACCAGCAGGACCCGGCCCGCTCGGCCGCCGAGGCGCTGCGGGAGGTGGCGCTGGACCTGGCCGAGGGCGCGGACGCGGTGATGGTCAAGCCCGCGCTGGCGTACCTGGACATCCTGCGGGCGGTGGCCGACACGGTGGACGTGCCGGTGGCGGCCTACCAGGTCTCCGGGGAGTACGCGATGGTCGAGGCCGCCGCCGCGAACGGCTGGGTCGACCGCGACCGGATCATCCACGAGACGCTCACCGCGATCCACCGCGCCGGCGCGGACATCATCCTCACCTACTGGGCAACCGAGGTAGCCACCAGGCTCGCCCACGGTTAGCGCCGCGTCCGGCCCATGTGGGTGGCCGGCCGGCCCGCTCGCCCGGAATGGGCGTTTCTCATCCCGCTTGACTCCGTCGGCGGCCTCGGCGACAGATGCCGAGGCCGCCGAGGCATTTCCTGGCGGCTCGGCCCATGCGGTCCCACCACCTCCTGGTGACGTCCTCCTGGTGACGTCGTGACGCTCGGCGGACACCTCGAAGGCACACATCTCTGGTTCACAGATACCCCCTGGGGGTATCATTGTGGGGCCGCCGGAGGATACCGGCGGGACCGGATACGAAGCATGGAGGAAGCCATGGTCGCCAGCACGTACACCGTGACCGGGATGACCTGTGGGCACTGTGTGAACGCCGTGACCGAGGAGCTATCCCACCTGTCGGGGGTCTCGGGGGTCCTGGTCAGCCTCGCGTCCGGCACGGCCGAGGTGACCAGCGAGGCTCCCCTTGATCGCGAGACGGTGCGGGCCGCCGTCGAAGAGGCTGGTTATCAGCTCGTGTGACGTGCGGGCGCGACCACGCGTGCCAGGGGCGGGAGGACCATGATGGCCGCGATCCGGGAACTCGACCCGATGAGCGCGGGCGACACCGTCGAGCTGATGGTCGGCGGGATGACCTGCGCCTCCTGCGCGGCCAGGGTGCAGCGCAGGCTGAACAAGCTGCCGGGCGTCGACGCGGCGGTGAACTACGCGACCGAGCGTGCGACCGTCCGGCTGGTCGGCCACGACGGTGAGCCGACGACCGACGCGTACGCCGGCGGCGCCCGGGATGGAGCGCGGGCGAACGCGACGACGGCTGGCGGTGCTGGCGGTGCTGGCGGTGCCACGGCGGGTGGGACGCTGACCATCGCCGACCTCGTCCAGGCGGTCGAGGCCGCCGGCTACACGGCCGCGCCGCTCACCCCGGCCGGCACGCGCGGGCAGACCGACGGGCCTGGTTCCGGCGGGTACCCCGGCCGTGCTCAGGACAGTCATCCTCAGAGCGGCCACGATCACGGATCCGGGTTCGACGCGGCGAATCCGCCGACCGTCGACGCGATCGCCGAGGCCGAGACGCGGGAGGCCGCCGAGACCCGCCGGTCGTGGACGCGGCTGTGGGTGAGCGCCTCGCTCGCCGTCCCGGTGATCGTGCTGGCGATGGTGCCGCCGGCGCAGTTCCCCGGCTGGCAGTGGGTGTCGCTGGGGCTCGCCGCGCCCGTGGTCGGCTGGGGCGGGCTGCCGTTCCACCGGGCCACCTGGCGCAATGCCCGCCACGGCGCGGTCACGATGGACACGCTGATCTCGCTCGGCACGCTCGCCGCCTTCGGCTGGTCCCTGTACGCGCTGGTGTTCGGGGACGCCGGCATGATCGGCATGCGGCACGGCTTCGACCTCGCCGTCGGCTGGACGGGCGGCGGCCCCGGGGAGAGCCTCGACACGATCTACTTCGAGGTGGCGGCCGGCGTCACGGTGTTCCTGCTCGTCGGCCGGTACCTGGAGCTACGGTCGCGCAGGCGGGCCGGGGCGGCGCTGCGGGCGCTGCTGGAGCACGGAGCCCGGGACGTCGCCGTGGTGGGCCCGGACGGGGCCGAGCGACGGGTGGCGGTCGAGACACTCGCCGTCGGCGACCTGTTCGTGGCCCGGCCGGGGGAGCGGATCGCCACCGACGGGGTCGTCGCCGAGGGATCGGCCGCGATCGACACCAGCCTGGTCACCGGCGAGTCGGTGCCCGTCGACGTCGGGCCGGGCGCGGCGGTGACCGGCGGGACCGTCGCGGGCGGGGGCCGGCTCGTCGTGCGGGCCACCCGGGTCGGCGCGGACACCCAGCTCGCGCAGATGGCCAGGATGCTCGCCGCCGCCCAGTCGGGCAAGGCCGAGATCGCCCGGTTGGCCGACCGGGTGTCGGCGGTCTTCGTCCCGGTCGTCCTCGTGCTCGCCGTCGCGACCGTCGCCACCTGGCTGGCCATCGGCCAGCCGGTGGCCGCCGCCTTCACCGCCGCCGTCGCCGTGCTGATAGTCGCCTGCCCCTGCGCGCTGGGCCTCGCGACGCCGATGGCCCTGCTGGTCGGCACCGGGCGCGGTGCCCAGCTCGGCATCCTGATCCGCGGGCCGGAGGTGCTGGAGTCGACCCGGCGGGCCCAGGTCGTCGTGCTCGACAAGACCGGCACGGTCACCACCGGCCGGATGAGCGTCGTCGAGGTGCGCCCTGCCCCCGGATCCGCGGCCGCCGGCATCACCGCGGGCGAGGTGCTGCGCCTGGCGGGCGCCGTCGAGGCGGCCAGCGAGCACCCGATCGCCCAGGCGATCGCCGCGGCCGCCGGCGTGGCCGAGGCAGCCGGTTCGGCCGGGACAGCCGGCGTGGCCAGCTCCGGCTCGGCGCTCGCCGCGCCGGCGGTGACCGACTTTGTCGCGCTGCCCGGTCTCGGCGCCGGCGGCACCGTCGACGGGTGTCGCGTGCTCGTCGGCCGGGCCCGGCTGCTCGCGGAGCGGGGCGTGCCGGTCGACGAGGATCTTGCCGCGTGGCAGGTGACCACCGAGGCCGCCGGCCGCACCGTGGTGCTCGTCGCCTGGGGCCCGGCGCCGGACCGGCCGCCGCGGCTCGGCGATGCCGGTGCCGGTGGCGCTGGCACCGCGGGCGCTGCCGGCGCGGTGGGCCTGTGTGCCCGGGGCGCTGTCGTGGTCGCGGATACCGTGCGCCCGAGCGCGGCCGACGCGGTCGCCGCGCTATGCGGGCTGGGGCTGCGGCCGATGCTCGTGACCGGTGACGCGGAGCCGGTCGCGCGGGCCGTCGCCGCCCAGGTCGGGATCGACGCGGCGGACGTCGTCGCGGGCGTGCTGCCGGCAGGCAAGGTCGAGACCGTTCGCGGGCTGCAGGCCCAGGGGCTGGTCGTGGCCATGGTCGGTGACGGGGTGAACGATGCCCCGGCGCTCGCCCAGGCCGACCTGGGGCTCGCGATGGGCACGGGTAGTGACGTCGCGATCGAGGCGGGTGACCTGGTGCTCGTCGGCGGCGACCCGACGTCGGCGGCTGACGCGATCCGGCTGTCCAGGGCGACGCTGCGCACGATCCGCGGCAACCTGTTCTGGGCGTTCGCGTACAACGTGGCGGCGCTGCCGGTCGCGGCTCTCGGGCTGCTCAACCCGATGATCGCCGGCGCGGCGATGGCGGCCAGCTCCCTGTTCGTCGTCTCGAACAGCCTGCGGCTGCGTCGCTTCGCCCGCCACCCCGCCGATTCCGCCTGACAGTGGTCTTTACCGACTTTTGGTGACGAATCAGGTTCCCGCCGTTCGTCAGAACGCCTATGTTTGCGAACGCAACGGCACGGACAGATGCCACGATGTAGTCCTTGGTGGCATGTTTGCTGCGGTCTGGAATGGGATCGGCATACTTCGGTCGGATCCACGAAGCGGGCCGCAGCCCGCGCTGATCAGGGGGCGCCGGGCCGGCCGTTGGGCTGGTCCGCCGAGCGGAGGATCACCGAGACGCGGTCATGACCACGACCCATCCGGCGCGCAGACCCGCGCCACCGACGGAACCACCCGCTTCGGCAATTGAGCCGGAGCCACCCCCCGAACCCACGGATTCCAGCCCACAGCCGGACATCCCAGCCGCCGCCAAGCCCGACCAGCCGACCATCCCGGTCCAGCCGACCGCCCCCGACCAGCCAGCGACGACGGAGCCTCGTCCCAAGGCACGCCCGACGAGGGCGAAATCGCGTGCGACTGGCGGCAGTCCACGGACTCCGACCAGGAGACGCGCGGCGGTGGCGAAGCCGCGTGTGGCCGGGGATGATCAGCGATCTTCGGGAGACCAGCAGTCTCCCGCCGAAGGCGGCGCGGCGGTGGCAGAGCCGGGCGCGGCTGGGGGAGATGAGAGGACTCCCGCCGACGGCGGCGCGGAGACCGAGTCCGGTGTCGCCGGGGTCGATGACGTGGCTGGTGTCGAAGGCGGTGTTTCGGCGCAGCCAGAGGTGGCCGCGGTCGAGACTGATGAGAGGGCCCCCACCGAAGGCGGGGCGGCGGCGAAGCCTCGCGTGGCGGGGGGTGGTGAACCAGTGTGGGCGATCGACGCACACGAGCTGGTCAAGACCTACCGGGGGCGTCGGCGCGGTGATCCGCCGATTCGGGCCGTTCGTGGCGTCAGTCTGCGCGTTCCCGCCGGGACGATCTTCGGCCTGCTCGGCCCGAACGGCGCCGGCAAGTCGACCACGGTGCGAATGCTCGCGACGCTTTCCCGGCCGGATAGCGGGTCGGCCACCGTCGCCGGCCACGACCTGCTGCACAGCCCGTGGAATGTCCGCCGCGCGATCGGGATCGTGTCGCAGAAGACCGGCGCCGATCTCGACGCCACCGGCCGGGAGAACCTGCTGCTGCAGGGCCGGCTCTACGGCCTCGGCGGCGCCCCGCTCATCCGCCGCGCCGACGAGCTGCTGGCGCGTTTCGACCTTGTCGGCGCGGCCGACCGGCTGGCTCGCACCTACTCCGGCGGCATGCTGCGCCGCCTCGACGTGGCGATCGGCCTGGTCCAGCGCCCGACCGTGCTCTTCCTCGACGAGCCGACGACCGGTCTCGACCCGCACGCGCGGGCGGTGATGTGGGACGAGATCGCGGCGCTCACCGCCGACGGGCTGACGATCCTGCTCACCACCCACTACCTCGAGGAGGCCGACCGGCTCGCCACCCAGGTCGCGATCATCGACAGCGGTCAGGTGGTCGTGGAGGGCACCCCGGACGCGCTCAAGAGCGAGCTGCGCGGTGACGCCGTCGATGTGGACCTGGGCACGGAGCCGACCGCCGCCCAGGCCGAAAACCTGCGCGCCCGGCTCGCCGCTCTGCCGGGCGCGGTGGAGGTCCTGTTCGACGGACGCGCGGTGCGGACCCGGGTGGACGAGGGCGCCGTGAAACTGCCAGCGATCTTCGCGGCGGTGGATGGTGCGGGCCTGTCCGTCGTGGCGGCCACCGTGGCACGCCCGTCCCTGGACGACGTCTACCTGCGCCATGTCGGTCACCGGCTCGGCCAGTCCGGGGGGGTGGCCTGATGGCGACGGCACCCGAGCGCGCCCCGAACCAGCCGGAACCGGCGGTGGACGACGCCGCAGCGGTAGACGACCCTACAGCGATGGCCGACGTCACGGCGATGGCCGACGTCGCGGCGGTGGACGACCCCACGGCGGTGGACGATCCCACGGCGATGGACGACCCCGCGGTCTGGGATTTGTCCCAGATCCCGGAGATCGTGTCGCCGGGCTCCTCGGCCCCGGCCGCGGCGGCCCTGGCAGCGGCGGTGCCGGTCGCGGTGCCGGTCACGGTCCCGGTGCCGGTCGCGGCGGCGCCTGTCGGCGCGTTCGAGGGCGGTGTCGCCTACCCGGCCGGGTGGCGACAGTTCGGCGCGCTCACGGCCCGCATGGTGCGCGCGATGCTGCGCCATCCGGCGTTCCTCGCGATCACGCTGGTGCAGGCCGTGGTCTGGCTGCCGCTGTTCGGGTCGTTGTTCCGTGGCGTGGCGGCGATCCCCGGCTTCGGCGGCGGGAACTACATCGACTACCTGACCCCCGGCGTGGCGACGATGAGCGTGCTGTTCTCGGCCGGCTGGGCGGGGATCCGGTTCATCGACGACATGGAGAGCGGGGTGATGGAGCGGCTGCTGGCCTCGCCGACCAGGCGGTGGGCGGTGGTCGGCAGCATGCTCGCCTACCAGGCACTGCTCGTCGCCGTGCAGGTGACACTGGTGGCGCTGCTCGGCTGGGCGCTGGGCGCGAGCTTCCACTCCGGTGTTGTGGGCGTGCTGGTGATGATCGTCATGGCGGTCACGTTGAGCTCGGTGGTGACGGCGCTGTCGGGCGCGCTGGCGCTGGTGGTGCGCCGACGGGAGGCGCTGATCGCGGCGGCGAACATCCTGGTGCTGCCCCTGACGTTCCTGTCGAGCGCGATGATGCCCGTGCACCTGCTGCCTCATTGGATCCGCGTGGCGTCCGCCTACAACCCGGCGAACTGGGCGGTTACCGGCTCACGGACCGCCCTTGAGGCACATCCCGACTGGTTGTCCGTGCTGGGCTACTTCCTCGTGCTCGCCTCGCTGGCTGGTGTCGCTTCGGCAGTCGCGGTCCGCGCCTTCCGCGGCTACCTGCGCTCGCTGTGACATTGGTTCGCTCCGTCCGGGCGGCGCGCTCCGGCCCCTTCCCTTGCTTCGCGGCGGGAAGGGACCTCCGCGTGCCGTCCTCCTCCGCTCACGGGCGCTCCGGCGACCTCGCTGCGGCCCGACCCACTTCGCTTCGCTCGTGGGCCGGGCCTCCGCGAGGTGCGCCTCCGCGCCAGCTCGGGTAGGTAGGGGCTGCTACCACCCGGGGCGTGCGGGGGGCGTGTGCAGGCGGCGACTGCGCGCACGTGGCACGCTACGGAGGGTGACGGGGCAGACGGTTCTGACGGTGCTGACGGGCGTGGCGATCGTCGCGCTGGCCTCCTGGGTGTCGCTGGCGACGTGCTGGGGCGGGTACTGGCGGACCGACCAACGCCTGCCGTCCCGGCGCACACCGGCCAAGTGGCCCGCGGTCGCGATCATCGTGCCCGCCAGGGACGAGGCGGCCATGCTGCCGTTGACGCTGCCAACCCTGCTCGCCCAGGACTACCCGGGCCCGGTGACGCTGGTCCTCGTCGATGACGCGAGCACCGACGACACCGCCGAGGCCGCCCGCGACCTCGGCGCGCGGGAGCTCGCCCGCCGGGCCGCGGCGCGCGATGCCGGCGACCCCGCCGCGCTCGGCGGCGTCGGGCTCACCGTGCTCACGTCCACCCCGCCGCCGCCCGGCTGGACCGGCAAGCTGTGGGCGCTCCAGCATGGCGTGGAGTTCGCGGGCGAGGCCGAGTTCGTGCTGCTCACCGACGCCGACATCGCGCACCGGCCGGGCTCGCTGCGCGCGCTCGTCGAGGCGGCGACGACGCACCGGCTCGACATGGTCTCCCAGATGGCCCGGCTGAACGTCACCACCCGCTGGGAGCGGCTCGTCGTCCCGGCCTTCGTGTACTTCTTCGCGATGCTCTACCCGTTCCGCTGGTCGAACCGGCCGCGGTCGGCGATCGCGGCGGCGGCGGGCGGCTGCTCGCTCGTCCGCCGCGGGGTACTGGTCGACGCGGGCGGGCTCGCGGCGGTGCGCGGTGCGGTCATCGACGATGTGGCGATCGCCCGGCTGGTCAAGAAGGCCGGAGGGCGGACGTGGCTCGGCCTTGCCGACCGGGTCGACAGTGTGCGGCCCTACCCGGCGCTCGCCGACCTGTGGAACATGATCGCCCGCACTGCCTACACCCAGCTGCGCCACTCGATCGCGCTGCTCGCCGCGACCGCCGTCGGCATGCTGCTGCTGTTCGCCGTGCCGGTTGTGGCGGCGGTGACCGGGCTCGCGGCCGGTGACCCGGTGCTGGCGGCGCTCGGAGCGGCCGGCTGGCTGGTGCTTGCCGGGACCTACCTGCCGATGATCCGCTACTATCGCCAGCCGCCGCCCGCGGCGCTGCTGCTGCCGGTGACGGCGATGTTCTACCTGGCGATGACCCTCGACTCGGCCCGCCGCCACCGCGCCGGTCGCGGCGCCGCCTGGAAGGGCCGCACCTACGGCGCCGCGGCCGCCGGGCCGTCCGGCGGGTCCGACGCCGACGTGCTCGCCGCCGCGGACGCGGTGCCCGCCCGTGCCACCGGTCCCGCCGCGGACCAGGTCGACGCGCTGCGCCGGCTTCTGCTCCCCGAGCAGCCGCCCACCCGTGACCGAACCAGCGCCCCGCGCCGGGTCCGTGGCGCCGTCGTCGGCCAGCGCAAGCCTGTCGACGAGGATCCGGAACCCACCTCATCGGGCACCGGCCACGACCCTCGATAGCGGCGGTTGTCCGCCAGCTTGCGCAAGGGGTCCGGTTAGCCGGTACTTTCCAGGAAAGGCCGCGACCGGGCGCGCCCCGCCTCCGTTACCCGATCGGAAACCTCACGCGCGCCGGGCGCGCGGCCGGTCACGTCCTATTCGGATGGGGGCGGCGAAACCACGTGAGCAGTAATCCGGGCGATCCCCAACAGGCCGGCCAGCCGGCCGGCTGGAACTGGCCACCGACAGCCCTCGGCCCGGCCGACAGGCCGGTCGAGGGCCCTCCGCCGCCGCCCATCCACCCGCCAGTCGTCGGCGTGGCCGCTCCCGCGCCAGGGCCGGCCGCGGGTCCTCCGATCGCCCCCTGGCACACGACCGCGCCCGTCATCGCCGGCCCCCCGCCCCCGCCCCCGCCTGCGCGGCCGCCCGCGCCGCCCGCGGGTGTCGCGCCGTGGGGCGGCGGGGGCGCCGCCGCGCCGGTGCCCGCGCACTGGGCGCAGGTGCGGGGACGGGTCGTGTTCGACAGCGCATGGTGCGCGCTGCGAGAGGGGCGGACCAGCGGCTTCTCGATGATCGGCAGCCGCCAGCTGCTGCTCACCGACCTGCCGGCGGTGTACGTGCACGACACCGGCGGGTTCGGCGCCGCGGTCCTGAGCACGTTGGAGCCGGCCTTCGACCCCGTCGCGACGGTCGAGCTCCACGAGGGCAGCACGCGGCTCGCCGTCGACGTCGCGTTCCCCGACGGGCGGACCTACCAGGCCGCGACCGTCACCCCGCTGCCGCCGGAGCTGCGCGCCGCGCTCACCGGCCTGTTCGGCCGGCTGCTGCCGGACGCGTGGTCGACGGCGTTCGTCAGCCCGTGCGCCATGTCCGTCACGCCGCACTACGAGCAGGACCCGGGCGCCGACGCCACCCTCAAAGCCGCCGCGCCCCCGGTCGCCGTGGCCCCACCTCCCGCCGATGCCGCCACCGGCGGGCTCTCCGCGGCCACCGTCAGGGGCGCCGCCGCCAAGGTCGCGGCCGCCGCCCGCGGCGCGTCCGCGAGCGAGGGGCAGGCGGGCACCCCCAGCGCCCCCGACGGGGAGCTCACCACCTACGTCGTCGTGAAGGACGGCCGGCTCGAGCTGCGCTCCCGAGGACAGACGATCATCGACTGGCCGCTCAACCGGGTCGCCGTCGAGCCGGCCGGCCCCACGAGCGCGGCGGTGCGCGGCGGTGCCGTGCTCGACGGCCGGTTCCTCACCGGCGTGACGCTGCACCTGGCCACTCCGGAGGTGCTCGCCGCCTTTCTGGCCACCGCGCACGCCGAGCGGCGCGAGGCCGAGCCCGCGGCCATCGGAACCTCCGCGCCGGTGTGGGCGAGCGGGCTGGGCGGCGACGCGGCGCGGGGCCGGGCGGACTGCGTCCTCGGTGACACCGTGCTGGAGCTGCAGCCGCGCGAGAGCGTCACGGCGCTTACCCGGTTCGAGCTGACCGACTCCCGGCTGCGGGTGGCCGGTTCGGCGCAGCGGTTCGTCATTTTTGACCCGGAGCACGGCCCGGTGGTCGTGGAAAGTGACTCGGAGGCATTCGGCCAGCGGGTGGGGGCCCACCCGGGGGTGCGGTCGGCGGCCGAGCGGACGCTGGCGGCCGGCCCCTACCCGGCCGAGCTGGCGGACGGGGGGCCGGTCGCCTGCGCGGTCGCGGCCGGCGCGTTACGGGTGAAGGGCCCTGGTGCCGACCTGCGGGTGCCGTTCCCGGAGATCCTGTCCGTCGAGGGCACCGCCGACGCGGCACGCGCCAGCCTGCGGGTGGCGGCCGCGGGCGCGGACGTCACGGTCGTCGGCCAGCTGGAGCTGGTCCGCGCGCTGCACACGGACATCGTCGCCGGCAACTACGCCACCGAGGACCCGCGCCACCTTCCCGACATGCTGCGGGCAGCCGCGGGCCTGGAGGACGACTACTTCCTCTACACGATCTTCGGCCCGTTCTACGAGCTGCACGCCGCCCTGCTCGGCGACGCGGCCGCGGGCGACCTGGCCGTCCCGGTGACGCTGCCGGCGGACGACGAGGGCCAGCTGCGCACCGCCGCCGCGCTGTCGGAGGGCCTCGACGAGCTGCGGCGCCACCTCGACCAGGTCGGCTCGGTCCTGCCCGCCTTCATCCGCCACCGCGACGCGCTGCTGCTGGCGCCGGCCACGGGTGGACGGGCGGAGCCGGAGTGGCTGAAGGCTCAGGAGAGCCGGCTGCGAGCGGCGCTCGCCCCCGCACAGCGCGCGGCGGCCGAGACCGGGGCGCTGTCGGCGCAGGTGCAGCGCCTGATGGACCTCGACCCGTCCGCGCTGCCGAAGGCCAACTACGCGGGCGCCGCGGTCGCGCTCGGAGCGGCACTGCTGAACCCGGTGTTCCTGGTTTCCGGCGCGACCCAGGCGTTCAGTCAGTACAACCAGCGGGCGCAGCGGTCGGCTCTGATGAGCGCGCAGGCGGTGAGTGGTTGGGCGAGCGCCCTCGACCGGTGGAACACGCTGGTCACCGCCACACTCCCGGTGCTCGGCTATGTACTGACCGAGAACCTGTTCGCGTTGCGCTGGGAGACCGCCCGCCGGCTCGCCGAGGAGCTGCGGCACGCGGCGCCGGCGGCGCGGGGGGCCGCGATGGGCGGGGTCGCCCGGCGGCTCGCCCGGCTCGACGTGCTGCGTCGCTATCCGGCGGGCACCGGCATCCGGCTCACCCGTGGTGAGATCGCGCACCATCTTCGTGCCGCGCGCGACTCGGTCAGCACCCCGCGGTTCGTCGACTTCTGATTCCCACAGTGACTTTGGAACATGCCGCCGGGTACGCGAAGGAAGAGCATTTTCGCGCACCCTTTGGCCCTCCAGTGACTTTGGATCATGGCCGCCGGGTACGCGAAGGAAGAGCATT
>NZ_MBLO01000216.1 GCF_001854805.1 Pseudofrankia coriaricola | reverse complement strand
GAGCATTTTCGCGCACCCTTTGGCCCTCCAGTGACTTTGGATCATGGCCGCCGGGTACGCGAAGGAAGAGCATTTTCGCGCACCCTTTGGCCCTCTGCTCAGCCGCGAGGGAGCGCGATGTCCATCTTTGCGAGCCAGTTCGACCGCGCCCGGGTCTACACGGGCATGTACACCGGCCGGCCCGACGACACGACCTGGCGGACACCCCGGGGTGCCGCCACCGGTGGAGGAGGGCTCCTCGCCGGCGGGGTGGTCGCGGCCCTGGCCGCGGGCGGGGTGGTCGCCGGCCTCGCCGCGGCGGCGGCTGTCGACGCGTTCTTCGACGGCGACGCGGACGCGGGCGCCCATCACGACGCGCACGCCGATCCCCACCAGGACGGCCCCGCGGGCGCCCACTCGGACGGCCACGCGGACGCCATGGCCGATGCGCACGCCGGCGCGGAGAACGCGGCGGCCGATGAGGTGAGCGGCACCGGGTCCCAGGGCGCCGACGGCGCGGATGCCGACGGAGCGAATGCCCACGGGCACGCCGATGCCTGGGGCGCGGGCTGGGGGGACGGCTGGGACGACGGCTGGGACGCGGAGTCCAGCCACCGGCTGGCCGCCGGCGGCCACGCCGGGACCACGGCGGCCGGCCACGAGACAGACATGCTCGGGAGAACGGCCGGCTCGGAGGCCCATCAGCTCTTCACCGAGACAACCGCGGCCGACGCGGACTACGACAGCCAGGGCAGGGGCGAGTCGGGCCCGACGACGGGCCACACCGATCCGGGACATCTCCACGCGGAGGGCACCGAGAGCCCCCACACGGAGGGCACGGAGAACCCCGACGGCTCCGGTTCCGGTTACGACGGTTCTGGTTACGACACCTACAACGCCGCCGATCACGTCCACACCGGCCACGAGGAGGCCTGGGCGCACCAGGCCGGCCACACCGACGTCGGGTTCGGCGGCGACGGCGACTTCCCGTCCTTCCACGACGCCGGCTCCTGACGGTCAGCCGACCGTCAGGAGCAGCCTCGTCGCCCCGACCTGGCGCGATTCGCCGGCCTGGCCTGAACTCAACTAGTACCTGAACTCGCCTCGTACCTGAACTCGCCTGGTGACGGCGCATCAGCGGGCTGGCGCGAAGCGCTAGCCCTGGGCTAGGGCGCTCAGCAGGGTGCGGGTGCGCCGCTCCTCGGCGGTGCCGGGGGCGGCGAACACGTTGGCGACGAAGTCGGTCGTCCCGGCGGACGCGAGATCGGCGATCCGTGCCGAGACGGTGTCCTCGTCGCCGATGATCGCGACGTCCGCGGGCCCGGCGGCGCCCTCCCTGTCGAGCATCGCGCGGTATGAGGGCAGGCCACCGTAGATCGCGAAGATCTTGCCGGCCTGGGCGTGCGCGGTGGCCGGGTCGTCGGTGACGCAGACCGGCAGGGAGGCGGCCACCCGGGGCTCGGGCCGGCCGGCCGCCGCGGCCGCCGCCCGGATCGTCGGCACGATGTGGTCGCGCACGGTCGCGGGCCCCGTCATCCACAGCACGGTGCCGTCGGCGTGCGCGCCCGCCAGCCGCAGCATCGCCGGCCCGAGGGCCGCGACCAGCACGGGCACCCGCCCGAGCCGGGGCGTCGAGAGCCCGGCCGCGGCCCGCAGCGTCTCGCCCTTCACGTCCACGGGCTTGCCGTCGAGCAGTGGCACCAGCACCGACAGGTACTCCGACATGTGGCGCGCCGGGCGCTCGAAGCTGTAGCCGAGCATGTCCTCGATCACGATCTTGTGCGACAGGCCGATGCCGAGGGTGAGCCGGCCGCCGGCCGCGAGCGCCGTCGTCAACGCCTGCTGCGCGAGCGCGACCGGATGGCGCGGGTACGTCGGCACCACCGCCGTGCCCACCTCGATCCCGGGCACCTGACTGCCGACGACGGCCAGCGCCGTCAGCGCGTCCAGGCCGAAGATGTTCGACATCCAGGCCGACGCGAACCCGTCGTCGGCGGCCCGGGCCAGCGCGTCGCGCAGCTTCGCGAACGCGTCCGGCCCCTCCGGGCTCGGTAGCAGGGTCCCGATGCGCATGGCGACTCCGATCGTCCGGCCCGCGTGGCGCGAGCAACGCCGGAACACGGGCGGTGGTTGGCGCGGTGAGCGGCGCCTGCCACTATCGCGGAGCGGTCTCCGCGCCGCCACGGTGCCTGGGCCTGCCCGCGCCGGCCAACTGTGAGCTGTCTCACGTCCCGATGGCCCAAGGGTAAGCATTCGCCGGTGCGATCGAGGATGGCTCCTCGTCGACCGGGTCACGCCTGCCTGGCCTCCTCGGCCCTGGGGCGCGAACGTCGACGCGTCGACGAACTACCGAGGCTGACCGTCGAGGGACGGGACTCAATGGTGAGCAGGTCGCGAGCCGTGCCGGACGGACCTGCGAGGATCGGGGACATGCACGTTCCAGCGGCTGACACGGTGACCCCGTCCGCGGCACCGGCTTCCGAACATCTGTTCGCCCGCGCCGGGCGGGTCATTCCCGGTGGCGTCAACTCCCCGGTCCGGGCATTCCGGGCGGTCGGGGGCGTGCCGCGGTTCATGGTGTCCGGCAAGGGCGCCTACCTGACGGACGCGGACGGCCGGCGCTACGTCGACCTGGTCTGCTCGTGGGGGCCGATGATCCTCGGCCACGCGCATCCGGACGTCGTCGACGCGCTGCACCGGGCCGCCGCCGGCGGCACCAGCTTCGGCACCCCGACCCCGGGTGAGGTCGAGCTCGCCGAGACGCTCGTCGACCGGGTGGCACCGTTGGCGCAGGTCCGCCTGGTCAACTCCGGCACCGAGGCGACGATGAGCGCGATCCGGCTGGCCCGCGGGTTCACCGGCCGGCCGAAAATCGTGAAGTTCGCCGGCTGCTACCACGGCCACGTCGACTCCCTGCTGGCCGCGGCGGGCTCGGGTATCGCGACCCTCGGCCTGCCCGACAGCCCTGGGGTGACCGGCGCGGCCACCGCCGACACCATCGTCCTGCCCTACAACGACCTGGCCCTGGTCGAGGCCGCCTTCTCCGAGCACGGCGAGGCGATCGCGGCGGTCATCACCGAGGCCGTGGCGGCGAACATGGGCGTCGTTCCGCCCCTGCCCGGCTTCAACGCCGGCCTTCGCCGGCTGTGTGACCAGTACGGGGCGCTGTTCATCTTCGACGAGGTCATGACCGGCTTCCGGGTCTCCCGCGCCGGCTGGTGGGGCCTGGAGGGCGCCGCCGAGGGCTGGGCGCCCGACCTGTTCACCTTCGGCAAGGTCATGGGCGGCGGGCTGCCCGCCGCCGCCTTCGGCGGCCGCGCCGAGGTGATGGCCCGCCTGGCGCCGGCCGGCCCCGTCTACCAGGCCGGCACCCTGTCCGGCAACCCGCTGGCCGTCGCCGCGGGGCTGGCCACGTTGCGCGCCTGCACGGACGAGGTCTACGCCACCGTCGACGCCCGCGCCGCCGACGTCGCCGGCATCATCTCCACCGCCCTGACCGAGGCCGGCGTCGCCCACCTGCCCGCCAACGCCGGCAACCTGTTCAGTTTCTTCTTCACCGACGCCGCCGCCGTCATCGACTACGCGGGCGCCGCCGCCCAGCACACCGCCCGCTACGCCGCCTTCTTCCACAGCATGCTCGACGCCGGCATCTACCTGCCCCCGTCCGCCTTCGAGGCCTGGTTCGTCTCCGCCGCCCATGACGACGAGGCCGTCAACCGCCTCGCCGACGCCGCCCCCGCCGCCGCCCGCGCCGCCGCGGCGGTGGCCGACCCGCCGGTCGCCGCCGGCGGGCGCGGGGCGGGGGCGTCATGAGCGAGGCGGCGGAGCGGACGCCGGATGCCGGGAGCGCGGCCCGGCCAGGCGACGAGAGCGCCGGTGCGGGTGCCATCACCGACGCCAGCGCCGTCACTGGTGCTGGCGCCGTCCTTGCCGCGGCCGACGCGTCGCCCAGGGTTGCCGGTGAGCCGGGGACGACGACCGTCCACCTGGTGCGTCACGGCGAGGTCTTCAACCCCGAGAAGATCCTCTACGGCCGGCTGCCGAACTACCGGCTCTCCGAGACGGGGGAGCAGCAGGCCAAGGTCACCGCGGAGTTCCTCGCCGGCTTCGACGTGGCGGCCGTCATCGCGAGCCCGCTGCTGCGCGCCCAGCAGACCGCCGCGCCGATCGCCGCTGCCCACCGGCTGCCCGTGATCACCGACCACCGGCTGATCGAGAGCCGCAACTTCTTCGAGGGCAGGGCGTTCGAGGCGAACCCTCGCCTGCTGCGTGACCCGAAGATGTGGTCAGTACTGCGCAACCCGCTGCGCCCGTCCTGGGGCGAGCCCTACACCGAGATCGCCGAGCGGATGCTGCGCGCCGCCGCCGAGTGGCGCGACGCCTTCCCCGGCCGGCACATCGTGCTGGTCAGCCACCAGCTGCCCGTCTGGACCGCCCGCCGGGCCCTCGAAGGCCTGCGCCTCTTCCACCGCCCCGACCGCCGCCAGTGCGCCCTGGCCAGCGTCACCTCCGCCGTCTACGCCGGCGACGGCGCCCTCCTGCGCGTCGACTACGCCGAGCCCAACGGCCCCACCTCCACCACCGCCGGCTCCGTCGGCGCCTGACGTTTCGGGGCGATCGCCGGTCCGGCTCCGGCCGTCGGATGGGCGGAAGCACGAGGTCAGGAGTTCAGGTACCACAGCACGGCGAGAACTCGCCGGTTGTCCGCGTCTGAGGGCTGGAGACCGAGCTTGGTGAAGATGTTGCTGACGTGCTTTTCCACGGCCCGTTCGGTGACGACCAGCGCGGCCGCGATGGCGGTGTTCGACCGGCCCTCCGCCATCCTGGCGAGCACTTCCCGTTCGCGTGGGGTGAGGGTGTCGAGCGCGTCATGGCGCCGGGCGCCCAGCAGCTGCGTCACGACCTCGGGATCCAGCGCCGTGCCGCCACCGGCGACGCGGGTGAGCGCGTCGACGAACTCGGCGACGTCGGCGACCCGCTCCTTGAGCAGGTAGCCCAGCCCCGCCGCCCCGCGCGGTGATCGCCCGAGCAGGGCCGTGGCATAGCGGGTCTCGATGTACTGCGAGAAGACGAGCACGCCGAGCCCCGGGTGGTCCTCGCGCAGCGCGATCGCGGCACGCAGCCCCTCGTCGGTGTGGGTCGGCGGCATCCGGATGTCGACGACGGCGACGTCGGGCCGGTGCGCGTCCACGGAGGCGCGTAACGCGTCGGCGTCACCGACCGCGGCGACCACGTCATATCCGTGGTCGGTCACCACCTCCACGAGGCCGGCTCGCAGGATCCCCGAGTCCTCGGCGATGACAACCCGCACGAGAGATCCCCCTTCCCGCCGCCGGCCAGACATGCAGCGGAAGCTCGACCGTCATGACGGTGGGCCCGCCCGGTGGGCTGTCGAGGACGAGGCGCCCGTCGACGGTACCGACGCGCTCCGCCAGCCCGGCGAGGCCTCCGCCGGTCGCCGCGTGCGCGCCTCCGGTGCCGTCGTCGCGTACCCGCAGCCGCAGCATCCCACCCCGCCGGGCGGCGTCGACGGTGATCCGGCGCGCGCCGGCGTGCTTGACGGCGTTGGTCAGCAGCTCGGCCGCGCAGTAGTAGGCGATGGCCTCGATGGCCGCGGACGGGCGGTTCGACGCGTCGGCTGGCACGTCGACCTGGAGGTCCACCTGCACCGGGCTGCGGGCCGCGAGTGTGGTCAGCGCGGTACCCAGCCCCGTGTCCAGAACCGGAGGGTGGATGCCGCGGGCAAGGTCCCGCAGCTCGACGATGGCCTCCTTGGCGCCGCGATGTGCCGCGCCGACCAGCTCCCGGAGCCGCGGCAGGTCGACCTCGGCGGGTGTGTCTCCGGCGGCGTCGAGCTTCTCCGACGCCAGGCCCAGCTTCATGGCCAGGGCGACGAGCTGCGCCTGGGTGCCGTCGTGGAGGTCGCGTTCGATGCGGCGCAGTTGGGCCGCCGCGTCCTCGACCGCGAGCGCGCGGGTCCGCTCCAGGTCCCGAACCCGGCGGGCCGTTCCGGACGGGCCGAGCAGCGCCGGGATCAGCCACGTCTCGACCGACAGGACACCGCGCAACACCCACGGCGCGGCCAGCAGCATGACCATGCCCTGCAGGACGAGCAGGAGGATCTCCGGCCAGGTGTCGACGTGGAGGTCGCCGTAGTCGAGGACCGCCTGGCGCTCGTGCCCGTGTGCGTCGCGGTAACTGCTGCCCACGTAGCCGAAACTCCACAGGATCGGCGACGCGATGAGGACCAGCCCGTAGCCCCGGAAGAAGACGACGACCGCGAAGGACATCACCGACAGCGGCAACGAGATCAGCAGGTAGGCCCGTGCCCGCCAGGCGGCGCTGTCGCCGACGCCCGCGCCGACCCATCCGACGAACCCCGGTGCCCGGCGGGCGCGCTCGGGCGCCTCCACGGCGAGGTGCAGCAGAGCACGGGCCAGCGCCCGGCGCACCGCGCCGAGGAGGCGTGCACCGGCGGAGAACGCGGCGATCACCGGCAGGCCGACGAGGGTGACCAGCAGACCGGTGCCCAGGACGAACGTCACCACAACATAGGCGGCGCCGAGAATGCCGAGCGGAAACCCGGCGACGGCATAGGCCAGCTCGGCCCAGGCCCTGGCGGTGAACGGGGCGCGGACGGCGGCGCGCAGGACCCGGCAGGGCCGCGCGGACCACGGCGCGTCGGCGGCCCGCTGGACGTCGAACCACCTCGCGCGGCCTCGTACCTCGGTCACCGTCTCGTCGAGCGCGGAGTTCTTGATCATTTGTCACCTCGCCCGGGTGGGTGGAGCGGTCGCATCATGCTGGCGCGGGGACGGCCCTGCGCCCATGGCGGCAGCACCCGGACCCGGGGTACGGGCATCCGAACCACCGCCAGCCGACCCCGCCCCGACCCCGCCCCGACCCCGACCGCCCGTCAGGTCCGCGTCGGGCAGGAGCCGCGCCGAGACCTTGCCACGCCAGCGCGGGCCAGCGCTCGTCCTCGGCACGTCCCATGGGTCGGATAACCGAACCTCAAAAGGTCGTGCCGGCTCGATTTACCCCGCGACCGCCCGCCAGCAGCATCGGATCCGCCAGCTCCCCTCACCAAAGGAACGTCACCTGTGGATCACATAACGGCTCCTATCGAGGTGCATGGCCTGACAAAACGTCACGGTCACGTCATCGCCGTCGACGCCCTCAGCTTCGACGTACAACCGGGCCGGGTGACGGGCTTTCTCGGTCCGAACGGTGCCGGTAAATCCACGACCATGCGGATAGTCGTCGGTCTGGATCGGCCGGACAACGGTGGGACGCGGATCAACGGAATGCCGTACAACCGGCTGCGGTGGCCCCTGCGCGAGGTCGGGGCCCTGCTGGAGACAAAGGCATTCCACCCGGGACGGTCCGCCCGCGGCCACCTCGGGGCGCTGGCGGCGGGCGGTGGCATCCCTCGCCGGCGGGTCGAGGAGGTGCTCGACCTCGTCGGCCTGACCAACGCGGCCGGCCGCCGGGCCGGCACGTTCTCACTCGGTATGGCCCAGCGGCTCGGCATCGCCGCAGCGATGCTCGGTGACCCGGGCGTTCTGCTGTTGGACGAGCCCGCCAACGGCCTCGACCCGGTAGGGATCCGCTGGTTGCGTGACCTGCTCAGGTCGCTCGCGGCCGAGGGGCGGGCCGTCCTCGTGTCCAGCCATCTGATCGGCGAGATGGCCCTCACCGCGGACCAGGTCGTGGTGATCGACAACGGCCGGCTCCGCGCCGACACCACGCTTGCCGCGCTCACCGCCGAGCACGGCTCGCTGGAGAACGCGTTCCTCACCCTCACCACGAACGGTGAGGGCGGCCGCGACGGCGACCGCGACCAGGCCACCGACGTCGGCAGGATCCCCACCAGGAGGAACCCGTGAGCACCGTCTCGACGCACGACCGGGGCTACGGGTACGCCCACGCCGTCCGGATGGAGTGGATCAAGCTGCGGACGCTGCGGTCCACCCGCTGGACGCTGCTGGCCGCCATCGCCAGCGCCATCGGGATCGCCACCGCCGTCGGCGCCTCCGAGCACACCGACCCGGTGTCCGACGTGACGAACAGCATCCTGTCCGGCGTCGCGCCTGGCCTGCTGCTCCTCGGCATCCTCGGCGTGCTCACCATGACAAGCGAATACAGCTCGGGCATGATCCTGGCGACCCTGGCCGCGGTCCCGAACCGGCTGCGTCTGCTTGCCGCCAAGGCGACCGTGTTCGGCCTGGCCGCCCTGGCCGTCGGCGAGGCCGCCGCGTTCCTCGCGTTCTTCGCCGGCTCGGCCGCTTTGCCCCAGGGACAGCCGGCCCCTGCCCTCGACCAGCCCGCTGTGCTGCGCGCCGTCGTCCTGAGCGGAGCGGGACTGAGCCTGGTGAGCCTGCTCGGGCTCGGCCTGGGCGCCATCCTGCGGCACTCCGCGGTCGCCCTCGCCGTGTTCGTCGTCGGCGCACTGCTCGTCGGGCAGTTCGCGCTCGTGTTCGCGCCTTCGGCCGCGCGCTACGTCCCGCTGGGGATCGTCGCCAATTCCCTCGCGGTGGCCACGCCCAAGGCAGATGCTCTGTCGCCCTGGGCCGGCCTCGGCCTGCTCTGCCTCTACGCCGCCGTGGCACTCGGGGCCGGCGGGTGGCTGCTCACCCGTCGAGACTCCTAGCCACCGCGCACAGCCACCTCGGATCCACTGCGCGGAGACCAGACTGCCAGCGTCACGCACATATGAGTACCAGCCAGCCGCAGTGCGGACTACCGTTCTGACGCAGCCGCCAGTACCTGCCTGCCGCACGCGACGGCTCAGCCGCTGGAGCTGATCGAGCCCGGTCTCGTCCCCGCGCCCAAGCGGCGGACGGACAGCGACGTCCTCGCCTCCATGTGGGCGGGCGTCCTCACAAGCCCGGTGCCTAGCCGTCTCCGCGGCTTCAGGAGGCATCGCGCGGTCTCGAGGAGCCGACCGCCGATCGGGCTGTCGGGGGCGGTCAGTTCGGGGTGATGGGTGGGAGCAGGCCGCGTTCGAGCGCGACGGTGACGGCGCGGGTTCGGTCGTCGACCTGGAGCTTGGCGAAGATGCGCACCAGGTGGGTCTTCACGGTGGCCTCGCCGATGAACAGCTCGCGGGCGATCTGGGCGTTGGTGCCGCCGCGGGCGACCGCCGCGAGCACCTCGGTCTCGCGGCGGGTCAGGGTGACCGGCTCGGGCGCGCGCAGCCGGGAGGCCAGCCGGGCGGCGACGGGCGGGGCGAGCACGGTCTCGCCGCGTGCCGCCGCGCGGATCGCCTCGGCGAGCGTGTCGAGCGGGGCGTCCTTGAGCAGGTAGCCGGCGGCGCCGGCCGCGACGGCGCGGACGATGTCCGCGTCGCTGTCGTAGGTGGTCAGCACCAGCACGGCGACGCCGGGGTGGCTCGCACCGATCCGCTCGATGGCCGCGACGCCGTCCAGGCGCGGCATCCGCAGGTCCATCAGCACGACGTCGGGCAGCAGTTCCGCGGTCCGGGCGACGGCCTGCTCGCCGTCGGCGGCCGTGCCGACGACGCGCAGGCCGGGCTGGCTGGCGAGCATCCCGACCAGGCCCGAACGCACCACCGGGTGGTCGTCGGCGACGAGGACCCCGATCGTCGCCCGTTCTTCGTCCATCGTCACGATCTCCGCCTCCGTACGGTCACCGGCTCTGGTGCGGTCACCGGCCGCGCACGACCCGGGCGACCAGCTGTGTGCCGGCGCCCGGTGCCGAGGTGACCAGCAGCTCGCCACCGGCCTCCTCCATCCGGCGGCGCAGGCCGACGAGGCCGCTGCCGGTCTCGGCGCCCACCGCGAAGCCCACCCCGTCGTCCACGACCCGCAGCGTCGCCTCACCCGGGCGGGCCGTGGCCAGGGTGAGGCTCACCCTGGTCGGTGAGGCGTGCCGGCGGGCGTTCGTGAGGGCCTCCTGGGCGGCGCGCAGCAGCATCAGCTCCTCGGCCGGGCGCAGGCCCGCCGGCCCGGCGGTGCCGTCGCCGGCCGGTTCGGGGGAGAACCGGATGTCGACCTCGATGCCGGTCTCCCGGGTGAAGCGGCCGGCGAGCTGGGTGAGCGCGTCGCGCAGGCTGGTGCCGTCCAGCTCGACCGGTGACTGGGCCGCCACCAGCGCCCGCGCCTGCGCCAGGTTCTCACTCGCGACCTCCTCGACCAGCTCGAGGCGCTCACGCGCCGCCGCCGGGTCCGCGCCGAGCTGGGCGACGGCGGTGCGGGCCAGCATGAGGATGCTCGTGTAGCCCTGCGCGAGGGTGTCGTGGACGTCGCGGGCCATCCGTTCGCGTTCGGCCTGCGCGCCGCGTTCGCGCTCCAGCGCCGCGACCTCCGCCCGCGCGCTTTCCAGCTTCTCGATCAGGCGCGCCTGCTCGCGGCTGCGGTCGAACAGGCTGTGGACCCAGATGCCCATCAGGAGGGCGAACGCGACCCCGACCGCCTGGTTGGAGATCAGGCTGACGAGATCCGGCCGGTCCGGCGCCGGGCGCAGTGCCATCCCGACGATGCTGGCGGCGACCAGCATGAGAGACCAGAAGGTGCCGGCGACCGTCCGGTCGACCAGGGACCACACCTGGGCGTACACGATGAAGAAGATGAACAGGGTGTCCGGCTCGGTCCTGGCCAGGACGCCGACTCCGGCGACGAGCACGACCAGGTAGGCGACGATGAGCGCGCGACCGCGCCGCGACACCCTGGCCGCGGTCAGGCCGACCCGGCCCGCCACCGTGTAGGCGAGCACGATCGCGCCGATCGCGGCCAGGGCCGCCGGCCGGCACCAGGGCTCGGACTGCGCGTTGGTCAGGATCGTGAGCACGGCGAGCGCCGCGAGAATGCCGAAGGACGCGTGCAGGCCCACCAGCACCCGGCGCCAGACGCGCGCGCCCATGGGCGGGCCCTCGTGCGTCGACGGGTCGGCCAGGTTGGGCAGCAGGAACGAGCCGACGCCGCGCCAGATTCTCGTCGTCGCCACTGCCGTGCCCGAGCTCACCGTGAACCTCCGATTTCGGCCCATGTCGCCACGACAGATGGTCTACGACAGATGGTCTAACGATTCCAGGACGGGGGCCGCCGGGTGCGCGAAGCAAGAGCATTTTCGTGCACCCTTGGGCCCTTCAGGAGACGCGGCGCCAGCGGAAGCTACGGGCGCAGACGGCGACGCCGACGACGATCCAGGCGGCGAGGACGAGCACCGTCCGGCCATGCTCCCAGCCGCCGGCCACCTCGGCGCTCGCGGCCGCGTCGGGCAGGAACACCGAGCGCATGCCCTGCGTCAGCCACTTCAGCGGAAAGACACTGGCGATCGCCTGCATCCAGCCGGGCAGGTCGCTGTAGACGAAGAAGACTCCGGAGAAGAACTGCAGCACGAGCGCGATCGGCACGATGACCGTGTCCGCGTTCTTCGCCGATTTCGGCAGCAGCGACACGGCGAAGCCGAGGGCCGTCCCGGCCAGCGTGCCCAGCAGCGCCACCCAGACGAACGTCATCCAGTGGGCGGCGTCCACGGGGAACGGGACGTCGAAGGCGAAGCGTGCCACCACGACCAGGACGGCCAGCTGGGCGGCGGTCGTCACCAGCACCTGCGCCGCCTTGCCGGCCAGGTAGGAGATCGCGGGTGTGCCGAGCGCCTGCAGCCGGGCCAGTTCGCCGGCGTCCCGCTCGTTCGCGATCCGGATCCCCAGCTGCTGGAACGTGTTGAGGATGATGCCGGTCGCGGCGATCCCGGCGGTGAAGTACTGGACGTAGGTGACGCCGCCCGCGACCGTGCCGCCCATGTCGATCGACCCGAAGATCACCAGCATGATGATCGGGTAGAGGAAGGAGAAGATCATCGCCTGGCGCGCGCGAAGGTAGAGCCGAAGCTCGAGCGCGGCCCGCGCCCGGGCGATCCGTGCCGCGCTCGGCGGCGCCGCGACCGGGCCGCGGGCGGTGGCTGGACCGGTGGCGGTTGTCATGACCCACTCCTGGTGGTGGCACGCGGCTGGCGCGGCGGCGCGGTTTCGGATGGTGGTGTGGATATGGCTGGCGGCTCGGGTTCGGCCGGCTGGGCGGTCTCGCCCGCGCCCACGTCTTCGGCGGCGCCCAGCAGCGCGAGGTAGATGTCCTCGAGGGTGGGGCGGCGGATCTCCAGGTCCTCGATCTCGCCGTCGGGCGTCTCGGCCAGCAGCTGGCGGACGACCCCCGTCGGGGTCCGGGTGGCGACCTCGTGGACCAGGTCGCCGGTGCGCCAGCGGACGGTCGCGCCGTCGCGCAGCTCGCCGCCGAACTCGGCCGTCGGCGCGACCTCCAGCAGCCGGCCGTGCGCGATCACCCCGACCCGGTCGGACAGGCGCGCCGCCTCGTCCAGGTAGTGCGTGGTCAGCAGGATCGTCGTCCCGTCGGCGCGCAGCCTCGTGACCAGATCCCACAGCCGCCGGCGGCCCTGGGGGTCGAGGCCGGTCGTCGGCTCGTCCAGGAAGAGCAGCTCCGGGCGCCCCTGCACGCCGAGCGCGACGTCGAGCCGCCGGCGCTGCCCGCCGGAAAGATCGACGATCCGGGCGCTCGCCTTGTCGGTGAGCCCGACGGCCTCGATCAGCTCGTCGGCGGGCCGCGGCGAGGCATGGTAGGCACCGAAGTGGCGGACCGCCTCGGCGACGCTGAGGTCGAGCGCCGCACCGGTGGTCTGCGCGACGACCCCGATCCGCGACCGCCACCTCCGGTCCGCCCTGGCAGGATCGCGGCCGAGCACGGTGACGCCGCCACCGTCCCTGGAGCGGAACCCCTCCAGGATCTCGACGGTGGTCGTCTTGCCCGCGCCATTGGGGCCGAGCAGCGCGAAGCACTCGCCGGCCTCGATGGACAGATCGAGATCGTCGACGACGACCCGCCCGTCGTACATCTTGCGCAACGCCGAAATCTCTATCGCTGGCATACCGCCACAATCTCCGCCGGAGTGCCTCCTGCGGAACCACCGGGAGTTGGGCCGTGGTGTCCACCGATCGGTGGACACCACGCCCGCCTCGCCTGCCTCGGCGGCGAGCACGATCTACGGCGTGTCCGGCAGGTCCTTGAGCGGCACCAGACGAAGCAGACCTGCAAAGCAGCTTGAGTCGCGCGACCGAGTGCGGGCCGTCGTGTTCGCCTACGAGACGGGAATCGTTCGGCCGTCTGCGGACCCGGCCTGTCCTGGCGCATAAGCCATAATTAGGGCAGATCAGTGCCCTCTCCGGTGTCGTCGTACCGCGGACTTCCTTCTACGCCCGTCCTCCGAGGTAGCGGCCGGCCGACGTGTCGGCACCGGCGTGGCAACCGCGAGTCTGTGCGTGCCGTCACTTCTTTGGGTAAGCCACCTGGCGGTCCGAGACGGTGTCGGTGCCGAAGTTGCACTTACGCCCGATACGCCCGAAACCGGGCTGAGAGATGTCGAAGTCCAAGTGGTTGTTCGAGCCGGTCATGTTGCCGTACCGCACGTCGCAGGTGTGGCCGGTCGCCTTGTCGGTCACCGTGATCAGCTGCGTTCCCGCGTACATCGCTCCAGAAGTCCAGGACGTTTCGCCTGCGCTGTCCCACACCGCGAACGACGAGACCGGGTAACCGGTGGAGGAGCTGGCGTTACCGCCGAAAACGAGGATCCTGACTCGGTCCTTGGCGATTGCCTTACCCCCATCGGTGATACCTCCGCTAACACGGGTCGTCCCCGGGTCCGCGAGGGTGAGGACAGTGATTCGCCCGATGGGCGCGGAGTAGGCCCATCCGTTCACACGAGGGTTGAAATGGTCGATTTGGAAGCGCGGGTGAACGTACTCCCGGTCGCGGCTCAACTCGGGGTAGAACTCCACCGACAAGTTTGTGGCGCGCCGACCCCAGTCTGTCTGCACGTAGTGGTCGGTGACGATGTCCCGCTGCATGTTTCCCATGAAGTACCCGTACGGGAAAAGTAGCCCCTGGCCGGCTCTGAACCGGGTGTAGGTAGTATAGCTCCCACGCTCCTCGCAGGCATTGATGAATTTGTCTGTCAGATTCTGGCAGGGCAGGTACTTGTGTGTGGGCATGCCGAGCACCAGGTCCACGCCCACTGCCCCGGAAATCGGCAGTATCCCGCCAAGGTGGTCGGTGTAACCCTCGAACGGTATCGCGACGCCTTTATGGCGCGATGGGTCTATCGGAAACTGTGTTGTGTCGGCGGCCCAGGCCTCCGTGGAACTCACCGCCATGAACAGGAGACTGAGGACGACCACGGACGCCGCCACGCGCGTCACCCTCCGTGGCTGCCCCAAAAGGGCGCCAACCAGGACCGACTTCAACTCCAGCACGCTTCACGCCCCAGATATCGCTACTCAGAGTGACGACGCGAAGGGTGATCCTACATGCACGCAGAGTGATAAACCGTGTGGCCGGGCCGTCGCCACCGCGGCCCGGTGCGCTACCCGCCCACAGGCCGGCGGCGACCAGCGAGATCCGCGCCGCGCCTGGCGGGCTCTGACTGGCGGGCAGGGCATCGACGTCGTGCTCGCCGCGGTGGACGCAGCGACCTCCGCCCGGCCAGGCCTGCGTTCGGGGCATCGTTTCTGGGGGTGAATGAGGCGCTGTTCGGCACCACAGATCATGCGGAGGCGATTCCGGGCCCTACGGGCGACGCCCCGGCGCGTTCAGGTGACCTTCGCCGGCGTCGGTGCGGCGCGGCGGGCCGGCCGGCCGGCAAGGAGAACGGAAGTCGGTGTGGCGGCGTGGCCTGGCGGCGTGGCTCGGGCCCGATGGGCGGTGAACTTCACCACGTCACACCCACGTCGCGTCCGCGTTCCGCCCATCACCCCTGGGCCCCAACCGGCCGAGCGCGGGGACGCGACCGTGATGGACCGGGGCCGAGTGGGGCGTGTCCGAACGGTGCGACTTACTGTGTGGGGGAAGTTCTACGAGTGGTCGTAGACACCGTGTCGGGGCGGCGAGCGTGGCGCACATACTGGGTGGCGTGCTGGAGATGCGACGGCGGGATTCGCGTGTGCGTGGCCGGCGGCCGTCGCTGGGCGGCGCGCGGCCGGGGACACGGCGGCGGATCGTCGGGCTCGCGGGTGCGCCGGCTGCCCTGGCGCTGGCGGTGGGCCTCGGGCTCAGCGGCTGCTCGACGGGCTCGACCGCCGTCGACGCGACCGGCGGCGGCAGCTTCGGGTTCGTGCAGCAGTCCGCGGGGCAGGACTTCGTCCCACCCGCCGAGCGCAAGCCGGCGCCCAAGCTGGCCGGCGACACACTGACCGGAGAGAAGCTGGACGTTGCGTCGTTGCGCGGCAAACCCGTCGTGATCAACTTCTGGGCGAGCTGGTGCGCGCCCTGCCGCGAGGAGACCCCTCATCTGGTCGAGCTCGCGGGGCAGCGCCCGGGCGTCGCGTTCGTCGGAGTGAACGAGGAGCCGAGCACCTCGCCGGGTCTGGCGTTCGTTCGTGACTACTCCGTCAGCTATCCCAGCATCTCCGACAAGAAAGGCATCCTCTCGGCGGGCTGGCCGATCGCGCTGGGCCTGCCGTCGACGGTCGTGCTCGACGGCAAGGGCCAGATCGCGGCCCGGTTCACCGGCCCCGTCTCGTTCGAGGCGCTCGCCGGGGTCCTCGACCAGATGGCGGCCGAGACGTGATCGCCCTCAGCGGCGGCTCGCTCCTCCTGACCCCGTCGAGCACCTCCACGCCCGCCCGCCGCGCTGCCGCGTCCCGGCCGTCGACCGTCGCGACAGTGGCCCGCACCGTCCACCGCCTCCTAGGCCGTCGACCCGCCGCGGTGGTTGACGGTCGTCGCGGCGAACCCGGCCGGCCACGGCCGGCGCGCGGGGCGGGGGGCCGCGGGTGAGCCTCACCGGGCTGATCTCCGACGGGCCCCTGCTGCTCGCGACCCCGGTCGCCGCGGCGGCCGGTCTGTTGTCGTTCTTCTCGCCCTGCGTTCTGCCGCTCGTCCCGGGCTACCTCTCCTACGTCACAGGCTTGTCCGGGGCCGACCTGGAAGGCGAGCCGTCCGCGGCCAGGGCGCGGCGGGCCACCGCTCCGGCGGCCAGCGGCGCCGAACCGGCCGACGCGGTCCTCGGGCCGGCGCTCGTGACCGCCGGGGCGACGGCGGCGATGGCGCCCGGCACGGCCGCCCACGACGCGCACACGGCGCTCACGCCGGACCCGTCGCCCGTCAGTGATCCTGGGGACAACGGCCGCCGGGTGTGCGAAGGAAGATCATTTTCGCACACCCTTTGGCCCTCTAGTGATCCTGGGGACAACGGCCGCCGGGTGTGCGAAGGAAGATCATTTTCGCACACCCTTTGGCCCTCTAGGCTGTCGGCGGAGCGGCCGTGGCTGGTGACGACCGCGACGGCCGTCCGGCACGGGCTGGGCGGGCTTCGGCGAACGGGGCGGGTGACCGCCGGGACCGGGCTGTTCGTGCTCGGGTTCACGGTCGTGTTCGTGTCCGCTGGCGCCGCCTTCGGCGGGCTCGGGCAGTGGCTGAAGGTGCACCAGGTCGGGGTCGCGCAGGTGCTCGGCGCGGTCACGATCGCCATGGGCCTGCTGTTCGCGGGCGTGTTCTCCCGGTTTTCCTGGGCTAACCGGGAGTTCCGGATCCACCGGCTACCACCCACCCGGGGCCTGCTCGGCGCGCCGTTGCTCGGCGCGCTGTTCGGCCTCGGCTGGGCGCCGTGCCTCGGCCCGACTCTCGCGGCCGTGCAGGGGCTGGCGGTGCAGAGCGCCACCGCCGGCCGCGGCGCGTTCCTGTCCGCCGTGTACTGCCTCGGCCTCGGGGTGCCGTTCGTCGTCACCGGGCTCGCCTTCCGACGCGTCGCCGGCGCCCTGCGCGCGGTGCGTTCGCATGCCCGGCTGCTGACGGTCGCGGGCGGCGCGCTGCTCGTCGCCGTCGGGGTCCTACAGGTGACCGGGCAGTGGGCGGACCTGGTCGCGACGCTGCGCCCCTACGCCCCCGGATTCGCGGAGACGCCGCTGTGACGCCACCCCCGACGACCTCCGTGCCGACGGCGCGGGCCGCGAACGAGCCAGGCTCGGACGAGCCGACACCCGTCGTAGGCGCCGGCACCGACCAGATCGTCGCCCATCCGGACGAGTTCTCCCTCCCGGAGGCGGCCGCCGCGCCGGCGTCCGGGGCGAAGCCGAGTGCCACGGCCGCCGCCGACGCCGCCAGTGGTGGCGCGGCGCGCGACGGCGGGCGCGGCCAGTTCGACCGGCTGCTCGACCCGCCGCGGCGGGCGTGGCGGGTGCTCACCAGCATGCGCACCGCGCTGATCCTGCTGTTCCTGCTGGCGGTGGCGGCCATCCCCGGCTCGCTCTTCCCGCAGCGCACCATCAATCCGCTGAAGGTGCAGGAGTACTACGCCGCTCATCCGACCTGGGCACCGATCCTGAACCGCCTCGGCGGATTTCACGTCTTCGGCGCGCCGTGGTTCGCGGCGATCTACCTGCTGCTGTTCATCTCACTGATCGGCTGCCTGTGGTCGCGGGTGCGGTGGCACCTGCGAGCGCTCGTCGGCCGGCCGCCGGCGGCGCCGTCGAGGCCCGGCCGGCTGGCCGGCGGGTCGTCCTGGGCGAGCACGCTCGCGCCGGACGAGGCCGTCGTGGCGGCCGGCAAGGTGCTGCGAAGCCGGCGGTTCCGGGTGGCGGTGGCGCCCCCCGGCGCGACCCGTGCCGGCGGCGACCCCGACCACTCGGTCGCGGCGGAGAAAGGCTACCTGCGCGAGACCGGGAACCTGATCTTCCACATCGCGCTCGTCGTCGTGCTGCTCGGCGTCGGCCTCGGCTCCTGGTTCGGCTACCAGGGCACCGTGCTGGTGATCCAGGGTAACGGCTACTCGAACACGTTGATCTCCTATGACCAGTTCAGCGCCGGCACGCTGGTCGACACCGCCAAGCTGCGGCCGTTCTCCCTCGACCTGGACGACTTCAAGGCCACCTATGAGGCGAACGGCCAGCCCAAGGACTTCGTGGCGACCGTCGCCTACGCCGAGGACCTGGACGCGCCGACGAAGCACGCCGAGATCCGGGTGAACCACCCGCTGAGCATCGGCGGCAGCAAGATCTACTTGCTGGGGCATGGCTACGCGCCGCACTTCGTGCTGCGCGACAAGAGCGGCAAGACCGTCTGGGAGTCGTACGTTCCGTGCACCCCACGGGACGGGATGTTCACGTCGACCTGCACCGTCAAGATCCCTGACACCGGGCTGCCGCCCGTGGGGCCGCTCAGGTCGCCGCAGCAGCTGGCCTTCACCGGGTTCTTCACCCCGACGACCATCGTCGACCCGGTCCAGGGACCGGTCTCGGTCTACCCGGCGGCGGTCGCGCCGGGCCTGTTCCTCACTGGCTGGCTCGGCAACCTGCACGTCAACGAGGGCATCCCGCAGAACATCTATTCGCTCGACACGCAGGACCTCAAGCAGTTCGGCACCGACGGCCCGAGCGGTAAGGCGTTGCCCGCCCAGCGGCTGGCGCTGAACGACCCGAAGAACCGCACGATGACGGGCCTGCCCGGCGGCATGTCGCTCGAGGTCGACGGTCTGCGCGAGTTCGCCACCTTCGAGACGAAGTCCGACCCGTACAAGAACCTGGTGCTCTACGCGGCGATCGCGATCATCGTCGGGCTGGTGACGAGCCTGCGGGTGCGTCGCCGCCGGGTCTGGGTCCGCGCCCGCCCGGCCGCCGGCACGGGGAGCACCGTCGAGATCGGTGGCCTGTCCCGCTCGGACGCGGAGGGCTTCGCGGCCGAGCTCACCGCCCTCACCGCCCGGGTCCGCGCGGCGACGGAACCTCCCGGTCCGCCGCCTGTGGCCACACCGTCACCGCCAGCTCAGTCACCGCCAGCTCAGTCACCGCCAGCTCAGTCACCGCCAGCTCAGTCACCGGCGGCCACGGCGACAACCGAGGATGCCACGGAAGCCAGCGGGCAGGCGGAACCATCCGCCGAGCCCGATGACCAGAACAACCCCTCCAGCACCAGACGGGAGCCTTGATGGCCGTCAACGAGGGCCTCGCCCATCTGTCCGATCATCTCGTCGACGGTGCCATGGCCGTCTACGCGGTCGCGATGCTCGGCTACGCGGCTGAGTTCGCCTTCAACCGCATCGGCCGGACGGCGGACGCGGCCGCAGCCGCGCCGAGGGCCGAGAGCGCGGCGAAGACCGCGCTCCGCGAGCCGGCGCTCGTCGGCGCCGCGGCCGGCCAGGCCAGCGCCGCCGCGGGTAACGTCTCAGCCGCCGCTCCCGCCGTCACGAGCGCCGCGGCCGGCAAGGCCGCCGGCGGCTCGGGTTCGGCCGGTGACGCCGGGGAGGCCCAGCCGGCGCGGGCGCTCCTGATCGGCCGGATCGCCGTCGTGCTCACGGTGCTCGGCTGGGGACTGCACGTCGGCTCCCTGGTCACCCGCGGCCTCGCGGCGCACCGGGTGCCGTGGGGCAACATGTACGAGTTCTCGTCGATGATCTGCCTGATCGCGATCTCGGCGTTCCTCCTGCTGCTGACCCGCTACCCGGTCCGCTGGCTAGGCGTCTTCCTGGTGTTCCCCGCGTTGGTCTACCTGGGCTTCGCCAGGACGGTGCTCTACGTCCCGGCGGGGCCGCTCGTGCCGGCGCTGAACTCGTACTGGCTGAAGATCCACGTCGTTGCCGCGATCCTGTCCAGCGGCATCTTCCTGGTGTCCGCGGTCACCACAGTGCTGTTCCTGGTCAAGGACCGCTGGGAGCACCGGCTCGCCGAGGTCGCGGCCGGGCGGGCGCCCGTCTCGGCCGCGATGCGCAACCGCGGCGGCATCGTCATGAAGCTGCCGGCGTCGGCGTCGCTTGACACCCTGACCTACCGGCTGATCGCATTCGGTTTCCCGATCTGGACGTTCGCCGTCATCGCCGGCGCGATCTGGGCCGAGGCCGCCTGGGGCCGCTACTGGGGCTGGGACCCGAAGGAGACCTGGTCGTTCATCACCTGGGTCTGCTACGCCGCCTACCTACATGCGCGGGCGACCGCTGGCTGGCGCGGCTACAAGGCCGCGGCCGTCTCCCTGGTCGCGTTCAGCGCCCTGTTCGTCGACTACTACCTGGTCAACCTCGTCATCTCGGGCCTGCACTCCTACGCCGGAGTCTGAGGCGGATCTGGCTCGAAGGTCGCTTGCGCGACCGCTCGCCCATCCGCCTGTCGGACGCGGGGCGTCCTCTTGCGTGGTGCCGGGTGCAGGCGTATGGCCGTGGTTGGTGTGGTGCCAGATTGAAGATGTGGCTGGGTTGGCACTGCGCTAGAGGCGCCGTCATGTGCTGTGGCTGGGTCGCGCCAGCGGCTCAGCAGATTTGATCTAGCGCTTGTCGACGACCACGTCAGGCCCGACCGGTTACGGACGCGGGGAGGGACCGTCGGGGTCCTGGCGGCGCAGGCGCTCCGAGAGCTCGAGCAGGAACTCGGGATCGTCATCGGGGCCACGCGGGCGGTCGGGCTGCTCGAGCCAGTGAACGCGGCCCCGCGCACGGCCCAGGCCGTCGGAACGGTGCGACGAGATGGCGTCCCACCGGCCGGAACCGCCGTAGGCCGGGTGCTCGCGGCGGGCGCGTGCGCCGCCGCGGCCGATCGCCGACCGCGGCCGACCGAAGATGAACCAGAGCACGCAGCTGATCGGCCCGAACAGCACCCCGAACAGAAGAACGAGCGCGATCCAGACCGGCTTGGACAGGACTCGGATCCCGCTCCGGGGGGTTCGCGCGATGTCCAGGATCACGTAGGCCATGGCCGCACAGATCACGACGTAGAGCAGGAGAACCACCGGCTCGTCGCCCCCCTTTCCTGCTAGCCGTTCGTCTTGCGTCGTTCACGGCCCTTGACCACCTTACGACGCCGGCGAGACCTACCCAGACCGATGGTCGTCTCCGCGTCGCCGCGCTGACCAGCGTCTTCATCGCGGCGGGGGTGGTCCATCCGGTGCATAGGGGCGGGTGTCGCCTAGGAGTCAGTGTGCGCCCTGGCTACCGGCGGCGTCTGGCCACTGACGACAACCGCCGATCCGGCCGACCGATTCCGCTCCCTGACCAGGCGGTCTGACCGGCCAGACCGGTCTGGCCGGTCGGCGCGTGCCCGCCGGGCGGGGAAGCGGCACAGCGCACTGAGTGCACTGGGCGCGGGGAGGAGGTGCGCTGGGAGGATGGCGGCATGGCATGGGCGGATCTGCGGGCGTTCCTGCGTGACCTCGAGAAGCACGGTGAGCTGCGTCGCGTGGCGGCGACGGTGGACCCGAAGCTGGAGGTGACCGAGATCGTCCAGCGAGTCGTTCGTGCCGGCGGTCCGGCGCTGCTGTTCGAGAACCCGGCGGGCTCGGACATGCCGCTGGCCATCAATGTCTTCGGCACCGAGAAGCGGATGGCGAGGGCGCTCGGCGTCGAGCGGCTCGACGACCTGGGCGACCGGATCGCCGACATGCTGCGCCCTGAGCTGCCGCATGGCTTCTCCGGCATGCGTGAGGCGCTTGGCAAGGCCGCCCGACTGACGAACATGCCGCCGAAGAAGGTCCGCACCGCGCCCTGCCAGGAGGTCGTCTACAAGGGCGACGAGGTCGACCTGTTCCGGCTGCCGGCCGTCACCTCCTGGCCGGACGACGGCGGCGCCTTCCTCAACCTGGGCCTCACGCACACCCGCCACCCGGAGACCGGCGCCCGCAATCTCGGCATGTACCGGCTGCAGCGGCATGACGCGCGCACCGTCGGCATGCACTGGCAGATCCACAAGGACTCCAACGCCCACCACGCGGTCGCCGAGCGGCGCGGCGAGCGGCTGCCGGTCGCGATCGCGTTCGGCTGCGATCCGGCGGTCACCTATGCCGCGTCCGCGCCGCTTCCCGCCGACATCGACGAGTACCTGTTCGCCGGCTTCCTCCGTGGCGAGCGGGTCGAGCTGGTCGACTGCGTGAGCGTCCCGCTGCAGGTCCCGGCCAACGCGCAGATCGTGCTGGAGGGCTGGCTTGAGCCGGGGGAGCGCCGCCCAGAAGGGCCGTTCGGCGATCACACCGGCTTCTACACCCCGGTCGAGCCCTTCCCCGCGCTGCACGTCGAGGTGATGACGATGCGACGGGAGCCGATTTACCAGACGATCGTCGTCGGCCGGCCCCCGCAGGAGGACGGCCCGATGGGAAAGGCGACCGAGCGCATCTTCCTGCCGCTCATCAAGATGCTGGTTCCCGAGATCGTCGACTACGACCTTCCCGAGGCCGGCGTCTTTCACAACTGCGCGCTCGTCTCGATCGACAAGCGTTACCCGAAACAGGCACAGAAGGTCATGCACGCGGTCTGGGGCGCCGGGCTGCTGTCGCTGTCCAAGCTGGTGATCGTCGTCGATGCCGACTGTGATGTGCACGACTACACGGAGGTCGCCTGGCGGGCGTTCGGCAACGTCGACTACGCCCACGACCTGGTCACCACGATCGGCCCGGTCGACCACCTCGACCACTCGTCCTACGAGCAGTTCTGGGGTGGCAAGGCCGGCATCGACGCCACCAGGAAGCTTCCGACCGAGGGCTACCGCCGAGCCGGCGGCTGGCCGGCGGAGTGCGTGATGGACGACGCCACCCGCACGCTGGTCACTGACCGCTGGAAGGACTACGGAATTTGACCGCGGGACGAGGACCTATGACCAACGGGTGGCGAGCGACGAATGACGAGCGCTGGTGTGACCGATGAGTGACGGATCGTCGGGGCTGGCGTGGATCCGGCTTGGCATAGCCCCGTGGATCCGATCCGCTGGCGCGGCTCGGATCCACGGGGACCCCGGGGGGTTGACGTCGGTGGTGGAGCCCCGCGAGGTGTGCGATGAGTGAGGCTGCCTGGTTGCCGGCGGTGACGGCGCGGCCGCGGGCGTTCCTGCGACTGGTGATGATCGAACATTCGGTGTTCGCGTTGCCGTTTGCCTATGTGGCGGCGCTGGCAGCTGGGTTCCGGGTGTCGCGGTCGGTGCACTGGGCGGACCTGGTGTTGGTGACCGTCGCGATGGTCGCCGCCCGGACGTTCGCGATGGCGGCCAACCGGGTCATCGACCGGGAGATCGACGCCCGTAATCCTCGCACCGCGCGCCGGGAGCTGGTCACCGGCGTGGTGGCCGTTCGTACCGCGATCATTGGCGCGGGTGTCGCGCTGGTGGTGTTCCTCGCCGCCGCGGCAGCGCTCGGCTGGCTTTGTCTGGCGCTCGCTCCGGCGGCCGTCGCCCCGTTGGTCGTCTATCCCTACGCCAAGCGGTTCACGAACTTCCCGCAGGTCGTCCTCGGGGTCGCGCAGGCGGTGGCGCCGATCGGTGCCTGGATCGCGATCACCGGCCACTGGTCGTGGGGCGCCGTACTGCTTGGGCTGGCGGTCGGCAGCTGGATAGGTGGCTTCGACCTGATCTACGCCTGCCAGGACGTCGAGGTGGACCGTCGGATCGGGGTCCACTCGGTGCCGGCCCGGTTCGGAGTACGAGCCGCCCTCATCGCATCGGCGGCCACTCACGTCGTGACGTTCGTCCTGTTCGTCCTGTTCGGGCTGGCCGAGGGCTTCGGCGCCTTCTGGTGGGTGGGGCTAGGGCTGACCGCGGTCGCTTTCGGTTACGAGCATGCGATCGTCACCCCGAGCGACCTGTCCAAGGTCAACCGCGCGTTCTTCACGGCGAACGGCTTCGTCGGCATCGCGCTGTTCGGCTTCGCGCTCGTCGACCTGATCGCGCGCGGCCTCGTCGCGTGACCACGCCCCCCGGCGGACGGCCAGGCACCGCCCGCGACGGCGCCGCGCCCGATGAGGGGCGGAGGCCGTGGGTCGTCGGGGTCAGCGGGGCAAGTGGCACGCCGTACGCCGCGTCGGTGCTGCGCGGCCTGCTGGCCGCCGGCCTGCCGGTGGACCTGGTGGTCTCCCGGGCCGCGCGGCTCACCCTGCTGGATGAGACGGGGATCGCCTGGCGCGACGGCGACGGCGCGTGGCCGGGGGCGCTCGCCGAGTGGCTCGGGACGACGCTCGCCGGCGGCGGGCGGCCCGACCGCGGGCTCATCGCCGAGCAGGTCGCCCGACTGGTGCGGGTGCACGGCGCCGACAACCTGGCCGCCGGGCCGAGCAGTGGTTCCTACCCGACCCGCGGCATGATCGTCGTGCCGGCCAGTACCGCGTCGATCGCCGGAATCGCGCTCGGCCTGTCCAAGGACCTGCTGCAGCGTGCCGCCGACGTGACCCTCAAGGAGGGGCGCCGGCTGCTGGTCGTGCCCCGCGAGATGCCGTTCACCGGCGCCACCCTGCGCCACCTCCTGGCGCTGCACGACGCGGGCGCGGTGGTCGCCGCCGCGAGCCCTGGCTTCTATGCCGGAGCGGCGGACGCGCAGGCACTGGTCGATTTCGTCGCCGGCCGGGTCCTCGACGCGGCGGGCGTGCCCAACACCCTGTTCCGGCGGTGGGCGGGACAACTGGGCGCGGCGCGTACGGACCGTCCGAGACCTGGCACAGTAGATGGCACACCGCACGGGTGGGACGGCGACGACGAAGCGGGCGCGGGCGCGGGAACGGGCCAGCTCCTCGGTGGACCAAAGGACTGAGGGAGATCGGGATGGCACGCGGGCGGAACCAGGGGGCCGCGGCGCAGCCGAAGGCGCCGGCCAAGCCGAAGACGGCGACGGCGAAGTCCGCGCCCACGGCGAAGTCCGTGCCCACGGTGAAGTCCGTGCCGACGACGGGGCCAAAGAAGGTGAAGGGCACCAAGCCCGAGCACCAGCCCGACGACCTGAAGGCCGCGCTTCCCTACTTCCTCATCCGGATCGCGGTCTTCGCCGTGATCACCGTGATCCTCATTCTGGTCGGCTTCTACGTTCTCTGGGCGTTGCTGATCGGGATGATCGCGGCCTCCGTCGTGACCTGGCCGATCGCGCGGATCCAGAAGCGTGTCGCCCGCCGCGACACCGCCGGGCCGGGCAAGCCGGCCAAGTAGCCCGGCCGCCGCTGGGCGCCGGCCGCTGCCCGGATGCTGGTTCGACCTCGGCATCCGTGGGAGGGCGGGCCGAGATATCCGGCCGGTCGTCACCCGTCCGCCCGCCGTCCCGCCTCCGATGGGCTCCCTCGTTGTGGGGGGCGCCGACGGGACGGTATCCCTTGTGCCGGTGGTCTCGTCGTTGATGATCGCGCCGGCCGTGGGTCTAGTCTCATCGGTATGGACGCCGGGCTGAAGCGGGAGATCGAGCAGAAGGTCCATGCCGGGGAACGGCTGGACCGGGCCGACGGAGAGGCGCTCTATGCCTGCGATGACCTGGCCTGGCTCGGTGGCCTCGCGCACGAGGTGCGGACCCGCAAGAACGGGAACCAGACGTTCTTCAACGTCAACCGCCACCTCAACCTGACGAACGTCTGCTCGGCCTCCTGTGCCTACTGCTCCTTCCAGCGCAAGCCCGGCGAGGCCGACGCATACACGATGCGCATCGAAGAGGCCGTCCGCCTGGCCAAGGAGATGGAGCCCGCCGGCATCACCGAGCTGCACATCGTCAACGGCCTGCACCCGACCCTGCCGTGGCGGTACTACCCGCGCTCGCTGCGCGAGCTGCGTGCCGCGCTGCCGGGCGTCGCGCTCAAGGCGTTCACCGCCACCGAGATTCACTGGTTCGAGAAGATCAGCGGTCTGACCGCCGACGAGATCCTCGACGAACTGATCGACGCCGGCCTGGAGTCATTGACCGGCGGCGGTGCGGAGATCTTCGACTGGGAGATCCGCCAGCAGATCGTCGGTCACGAGACCCATTGGGAAGACTGGTCGCGCATCCACCGGCTGGCGCATGCCAAGGGCCTGCGCACGCCGTGCACGATGCTCTACGGCCACGTCGAACAGCCGCGGCACCGCGTCGACCATGTGCTCCGGCTGCGCGAGCTCCAGGACGAGACCGGCGGTTTCGCCGTCTTCATTCCGCTGCGATTCCAGCACGACGCCGCGGGCGATCCCCGTAATCGGCTGATGAACCAGCCGATGGCGACGGGCGCGGAGGCGCTCAAGACGTTCGCCGTCTCCCGGTTGCTGTTCGACAACGTCGACCACGTCAAGTGCTTCTGGGTGATGCACGGTCTGACGACCGCACAGCTCGCGCTGAACTTCGGCGCGGACGACCTGGACGGCTCGGTCGTCGAATACAAGATCACTCACGATGCCGACCGGTTCGGCACGCCGAACACGATGACCCGGGACGACCTGCTCGCGGTGATCCGCGACGCGGGCTTCCAGCCGGTCGAGCGCGACACCCGCTACCGGGTGATCCGCACCTTTGACGGCCCTGACCCGGCCCGCCGCGACATCCCTCAGCCGATCGACGCGTGAGCGAGGGCTGACGTGACCGACCCTGGCCGGAGGGCGCGCGATGACGGCGAAGCCCCGCGCGCCAGCGGGCCCCCAGGGTTCCAGGAGGCCCCGCCGGTCGCCGAGGCGCCTGGCGGCGCGCCCTCGTCGCCCGTGGTCACCTCGTCGGACGCGCGGGCCAGCCAACCGTCGCCGGGCCCGGGCCCGGGCCACCCGAGGCATCCGGGCGCTCCTCAGCCGGGCCAGGCTGGCATCGGGTCGATCTTCGTGCTGGCGTTCATCGTGATCCTGGTACCCGGAATCGTGGTCTACCTGGTGTCGCACGCGCTCGGTCTGGGACTCGGCCCAGCCTCGTTGCTGGGGCTGCTGACGGTCATCGTCTGCCTGGGCTGCTATCCGAGCGTGCTGGTCCGGCTGGGCTGGGTGCGCAGGCGTTCCCGCCGCCGTTAGATCCGGAGAATCCTGGAAATCACCGGATGACTCTGCGGAGGCCGTCTATGAGGCAGCCTGGAGGAGACCAAGCCTAGAGGCCAAAGGAGGTGCGGAAATGTTCTTCCTTCGCACCTCCGGCGGCCCCCACCGCCGGAAGGACTCGAGGGGTCGATGACCAAGCCCGTGCCGATGAAGCCCGAGACAAGCCTGGCGCCCTCCTCCAAGGAGCCGTCGGGGCTGCTCGCGATCAACCTTCGCTACTTCGCGCTGCGCGCCGTGCTGTTCGGCGCGGTGCTGGCGGCCGTGCTGCTGCTCGGCGTGAACGGGTGGCTCGCCTTCTTCGCCGCGCTGGTCGTCAGCGGGATCATGAGCTTCCCGCTCGCGCTGCGCCAGCGGCGGGCCGCGCAGCGAGCGTTCGAGATCCGCCGGGGCCAGCAGTGACGCTTCAGGCGAGTCCAGGCAGCGCGGAAGGCGCCGGCGCCTCCAAGGCCGCGGGGGAGGTGCCGGGCGGGGCCGACGGCCCACATACCGCGGAGGCCGGCGTCCCGAGCCGGCCACGGGTCGGGCACATCCAGTTCCTCAACTGCCTGCCGCTCTACTGGGGCCTGGTCCACTCGGGCGCGCTGCTGGACCTCGACCTGTTCAAGGACACACCGGACCACCTGAGCGAGGCACTCGTCGCCGGGGACCTCGACATCGGCCCGATCAGCCTCGTCGAGTACCTGCGGCACGCCGACGAGCTCGTCGTGCTGCCCGACATCGCCGTCGGCTCGGACGGGCCGGTCCTGTCGGTGGTGCTGAGCACCCAGGTACCGGTCGGCGAGATCCGCTCGGTCGCGCTCGGCTCCACGTCGCGGACCAGCGTGCTGCTGGCCCGGATGATGCTCGAGGACCGCTTCGGGGTGCGTCCCGACTACGTCACGATGCCGCCGGACGTGCCGATGATGCTGCGCGAGGCCGACGCGGCGGTGACGATCGGCGATGTCGCCCTGCGCGCCTACTACGAGCACGAGCAGGGCGGCCCGGGCCACCAGCCGACGGTGCTCGACCTGGGCGCGGCCTGGCGGGAGTGGACCGGCCTGCCGATGGTCTTCGCTGTCTGGGCGGCCCGCCGCGACTTCGCGCGGGCGCACCCCGGCCTGGTCAAGGAAGTCCACGGCGCCTTCCGGGCGAGCCTCGACCTCGCGCTCTCCGAGGTGACGACGGTCGCGACCAGCGCGGCGCGCTGGGAGGTCTTCGACCCGGCGTCGCTCGTCCGCTACTTCACGACCCTGGACTTCCGGCTCGGCCCCCGCCAGCTCGAGGGCATCACCGAGTTCGCCCGCCGCGCCACCACCCGCGGCGCCGTCCCCCCACTCCGCGAACTCACCTTCGCCGACGTCTAGAGGGCCAAAGGGCATGCGAAGATGATCTTCCTTCGCGTGCCCGGCGGCCGTTGCCCCCAGGATCTAGAGGGCCAAAGGGCATGCGAAGATGATCTTCCTTCGCGTGCCCGGCGGCCGTTGCCCCAAGGATCTAAAGGCTGAAGGCGCGCAGCGCCCGCCTTTGGCCCGGTGAGTGTTATACGGGTGGGTGGAAAGCGCGGGAAATGCCGTATGGAGGGCGTTCGCGGCGGGCGCTGGTGGTGGCGAACCGGGCGATCCGGCCCTTGACCAGCGCGACCAGGCGCGGTGTGCTGGCCCGCCCGCCTGGGGCGGTCATCAGGTCCGAGAGGCCACGCCAGGGCGGGCTGGTCGGCTCGGCGTCGAGAAGTGCCCGCTCCTGGCCGGCCGGCCGACCGGCCGCCAGCTCGTCCGCGCGCCGCACGATCGGGTCGGACGACGCCTCGGCGGCGCCCGCGGTGGCCGCGGCGCCCGCGGTGGCCGCGTAGTCCATCCGGCTGGGCTCGTCGTAGCCGTCGGCCAGGAAGATCGAGGCAGCGTCGGGGAGCTCGGCCTCGTCCGGGAGCTCGATCTGGTCGGTGAGGCCGGCCCTGTCGATGAGCCGCGCCGCGTCGGGCCCGTACGGCGGGTTCGCGCCACCGTCACCGTCGATGATCGCCGCCGCGTGCCGCGCGGTTTCACCGACCAGCCGGTTGACCGCCAGCGTCCAGGCCCGCAGCCCCTCATGGCCGGTGAGCTCGGTGAAGACCGCGGCCTCCAGGCAGCAGGTGCTCGCACCGGCGAGGTCGCCCATGTCGAGCTGCGCGATCGCGAGCAGCCCCGCGAGGTGCCCGGCGATCATGTAGAGCCGGAACTGCTGGTGCGGCAGCATCGGGGTGCGCAGCAGGGAGTCGACGAACTCCTGCTGGTCGAGGACCCGGCTGGAGACGTCCCGCGGGCTGAGGCTGTCCGCCATCGCGATCAGCTCGCCCACCATGCGGTCCAGGTAGTCGAGGTCGGTGTCGCGGCGACGGTTGTGCAGCAGGTCGTGAACCCGGCGGCGGGACTCGCGCTCCGGGTCGCGCGGCTGGCCGGCCCGTTCGGCGCGCGCAACCATGGCCTGGTCACGTAGCGCGATCAGGGCTCCGTCGGCACACAGCACCGCGTCGACGGCGACGACCACGGGCCGGGGAGGAATCCCCTTGCTCGGCTGCTCGAGCTGGCTGACGTACTGGCGGCTGTAGCCGGTTCGCTGCGCGACATCGTCGCGGGAGAGTCCGCGGGCGCACCTGCGACGACGGACCTCCTGATGGAAGATCTCCTCGGCGGTGGCCGTGTCTTCCGGGCCACGGCTGCTCTGCCGGTTGCCCGAATGCCGCATCTGCGCTCCACTGGTCCCGGCCGCGGTCACACTGTCACCACGCGGCAGCCCGCCGCACAGCCAGGCTGTGCGGCAACCATGCCGCGAAGACCAACCGCCGAGGCCCCGTTGAAAGGGCTCCGTCGAGAGGGCCCCGCTGACGGGATTTGGCCGTCGCATGACTCGCGTGCGTGTCACTGTTGGTGATCAGTCTATTGCGTCGAGCACCACGCAGGGCTAGAGGCCAAAGGTCACATACGCGTATAGTCACATCGATTACCGTGTGTATGCGATTCGATTGCGCATCGCGATTGGTTTCCCTCGCGGCGGGCTGAGGCCGAGGCCCGCCCGGGCCATGCGCGAATACCACCCTGAATGACGATGGGCACACCTTGTGTGGTCCGGTAGAACGGTACGAGTGGACCGGCACCTCGAAGCAGGCGCCGAGGCGGTAGAGACCGAGGCGCTCCACCCCGTTCGCTTCCGTCCGGACAGCTTCCCCACCGGAGGCGACGTCCGTCCGGACGGTGGCGTGCGTCCAGAGGGCGGCTCCCGTGCCGCCGAGCTCTCCCGGGGCCCGAGCCTGAGCCGTGCCGGCGCCGAAGGTGCCGTGCCTCGCGGCGAGTCGGGCCCGTTGCGGGTAGTCGTCGCGGACGACGCCGATGGCGTGCGTGACCTGATCTGCCTCCTGCTGGACCTGGAGCCGGACTTCACCATCGTGGGCCGGGCCGCCAACGGCGCCGAGGCGATCGACCTCGTCGCCGAGACCGGTCCGGACCTCGTCATCCTCGATGTGGCGATGCCGGTGCTCGACGGGATCGCCGCGCTGCCCGAGGTGCGCCGGCTGGTGCCGGGTGCCCGGGTCGTCGTCTTCACCGGCTTCTCCGCGCACACGGTACGTGACGAGGCGCTGGCCCTTGGCGCCGACGACGTGATGGAGAAGGGCCTTGGCTCAGGCCCGCTCGTCGATCGCCTGCGCGCCGTCTGCCGGCGCCCGGCGCCCGCGGCCTGAGCCCCGGACAAACCGCCACCAAGGCGCCCGGGAGCTACTATCCCGATTCGTCTGGTGGGTAATTGTCGTTAGCTCAGCGTGCAGAGGATCGATTAGGCCACAACTGCGGCACGTCGGTCACATCTGTGAAACCATAGGTCCCATGACTGCGCCCCAACCGACCACACGGCCGCTGGCCATGGCGGTTGAGGGTGCTCCGGAGCTTCTACTGGTCGCGCGTCTGCACGTCGACCTGCTCCGGGTAGCCAGCGCCTGCTGTCGTCGCGCCTGCTGACCCCGCCGTCCCCTTTCGCCGGTCACAGCCCAGTTCCCTGGGCCTGTCGTGCCCGCCGGGGACGTTCCCGGATCCTGGCGCCGTCCAGCCGTTCGGCGCTCCGCTACCCGCGTCGCGAGAGATCAGATGACTTCTCCTGCACGGCCCGCACGCCCGGCCCGCCCGAAGGGCCAGGGCCAGTGGGCCCTCGGCTACACCGAGCCGCTCAACGCCAACGAGCGGATGAAGAAGGATCAGGGCGGCCTCGAGGTCCGTGACCGGATTCTCAATCGTTATCCCTACACCGGGTTCGACAGCATCGATCCGCAGGACCTGCGCGGCCGATTCCGCTGGTGGGGCCTCTACACCCAGCGCAAGCCCGGTATCGACGGCGGCCGTACCGCGATCCTGGAGCCCGAGGAGATCGAGGACTCCTACTTCATGCAGCGGATCCGCCTGGACGGCGGGCGGATGACATCCGACCAGCTGCGGGTGATCGGCGACATCTCGACCCGCTACGGCCGGGACGTCGCCGACGTCACCGACCGGCAGAACATCCAGCTGCACTGGATCCGGATCGAGGACGTCCCCGCGATCTGGGGCGCGCTCGAGGGCGCCGGCATGACCACCGAGGAGTCCTGCGGCGACACCCCGCGCGTCATGGTCGGCTGCCCGCTGGCCGGCGTCGACGGCGACGAGATCATCGACGCCACCCCGGCGATCGAGGAGACTGTGCGCCGCTTCGTCGGCGACCCGTCGCTGGCGAACCTGCCGCGCAAGTTCAAGTCGGCGATGTCGGGGTGCGTCGACCACTGCACGCTCCACGAGATCAACGACATCGCCTTCGTCGGTGTCGTCCACCCGGAGCTCGGGCCCGGCTACGACCTGTGGGTCGGCGGCGGCCTGTCCACGAACCCGAAGCTGGGCGTCCGGCTGGGGACGTTCGTGCAGCCGGACCGGGTCGCCGAGGTCTGGCACGGCGTGGCCTCGCTGTTCCGCGACTACGGCTACCGGCGGATGCGCACCCGCGCCCGGCTGAAGTTCCTGGTCGCCGACATGGGCACGGAGTGGGTGCGGGCCACCCTGGAGAAGGAGTACCTCGACACGCCGCTGCCGGACGGCCCGCCGCCGGCGCCGCCGCGCTCCGAAGGGCGCGACCACATCGGCATCCACCGGCAGGCGGACGGCAGGTTCGCCGTCGGCTTCGCGCCGCGCGCCGGCCGTCTCACCGGGACCACGCTGACGGTCGTCGCGAACCTCGCCGACCAGTACGGCCAGGGCCGCATCCGCGCGACCACGTCGCAGAAGCTGGTCATCCTCGACGTCGCCGAGAGCGACGTGCCGGCGCTCGAGAAGGACCTGGCGGCACTCGACCTGGTGGTGCGTCCGAGCGTGTTCCGCCGCGGCACGATGGCCTGCACCGGCATCGAGTTCTGCAAGCTCGCGATCGTCGAGACCAAGGCCAACGCCGCCACCCTCATCGAGGAGCTGGAGCGGCGGCTGCCCGAGTTCGACGAGCCGGTCGGGATCAACGTCAACGGCTGCCCGAACGCCTGCGCCCGTTTCCAGGTCGCGGACATCGGCCTGAAGGGGTCGCTCGTGCCCGGACCGGGCGGCGAGATGGTCGAGGGCTTCCAGCTGCACCTCGGCGGCCACCTCGGCACCCGCTCGCGGCTGGGCCGCAAGTCGCGCGGCCTGAAGATCACCTCGGACGAGCTGGTCGACTACGTCGTCGGGTTGCTGAAGACCTACCAGGCCGAGCGCGCCGACGGCGAGGCGTTCGCCGACTGGGTCGAGCGGGTGGACGAGTCGATCCTCACCCACGACGCGGTCATGGCGCACCAGTGAGCACGGGTCGCGCGGTGCCCTTCTACTGCCCGTACTGCGGCGAAGAGGACCTCGTTCCCGATATCCCGGAAGGCGCGACCGGCGAGGGGCACGGCCACTGGGCGTGCCGCGCCTGCCAGCGCTCCTTCCGGCTGAGCCTCACCGCGCTCGCCAGCTCCGCCACGATCACCGGTAGCACTCCTGGCACCGCCCCTGGCACCACTAGTGATCCCGCGGACAACGGCCTCCGGGCGAGCGAAAGAAGATCATTTTCGCACGCCCTTTGGCCCTCCAGCACGACCGCACCGGAGGAGAACGGCTGATGGACGCCGGATTGAAGACCCGCGCGGAGCGGGCCGACAGGGACCTCGCCGACGCACCCGCCGAAGAGGTGCTGCGCTGGGCCGTCGAGGAGTTCGGCACGAAACTGGTCGTCGCCGCCTCGATGGCCGAGGCCGTCCTGGTCGACATGCTCGCGAAGATCCGGTCCGACGTGCCGGTCGTGTTCATCGACACCGGCTACCACTTCGCCGAGACGGTCGGAACCCGCGACGCGGTGGCCGCGACCTACAACCTGCCGCTGATCAGCGTCCGGCCGCAGCTGACCGTCGCCGGCCAGGACGCCGTCCACGGCAAGGACCTGTACGCCAGCGACCCGGACCTGTGCTGCCGGATGCGCAAGGTCGTCCCGCTGGACCGGGCGCTCGCCCCGTACAAGGCGTGGGCGGCCGGGTCACGGCGTGCCGAGTCGGCCGGCCGCCGCAGTCTGCCGGTCGTCGGCTGGGACGAGCGGCGCGGCAAGGTGAAGATCCACCCGCTCGCGACCTGGACGGACGAGGACGTCGAACGCTATGTCGCCGAGCACAACGTGATCGTCAACCCGCTGCTGTCCGACGGCTACGAGTCGGTCGGCTGCTGGCCCTGCACCCAGCGCGGCGCCGGCCGCGCCGGCCGCTGGGCGGGTTCCACCAAGACTGAGTGCGGAATCCATTAGTGGTTGAGCGGGACGGTGTCGGGGCGAGTGCCGTAGGTCGGTAACGTTCCGTGGGTGGCCAGTGGGGGGTTGGATGGCGGCGGAGTGTCGGCGCGCCCTGGCGGCGCGGGGACAGGGCGCCGCGGCCACGTCTGGCTGGTCGGCGCGGGCCCCGGCGACCCAGGCCTGATCACTGTGCGTGGCGCCGAGTTGCTGGCGGGCGCCGACGTGATTGTCAGCGACCTGGCGGCGGACGCCCCGTTGCACGGCTACACCCATGCCGGCGCCGAGATCGTGCGAGTCGGCCCTGACGGCGACGCGCGCGGCCAGGACGAGGTGAACGCGGTGCTGGTCGACCGCGCGCGGCGCGGCGCCCGCGTGGTGCGGCTCAAGGTCGGTGACCCCTACCTGCTGGGCCGGGGCGGCGAGGAATCCGAGGCCTGCGCCGCCGCCGGCATCGGCGTGACAGTCGTGCCGGGAGTGTCGTCCGCGCTCGCCGGACCGGCCTACGCCGGCATTCCGGTGACCCACCGGGGCATCGCCCAGGATGTCGCGATCGTCGCCGGCCACCTGCCGCCGGGCCACCCGGACTCGACGGTCGACTGGTCGGCGCTCACCTCTCCGTCGCTCACCGTTGTGATCATGATGGGCGTCGCGCACCTGGTCGCGATCGCGGACGCGCTGCTCGCGGCTGGCCGTGAGCCGAGCACCCCGGTCGCCGTGGTCGAGCGTGCCACCACCACCGCCCAGCGGGTGCTGCGCACCACGCTGGATTCGCTGGGCGCGGACGCGGTCGAGACGGGAGTGCGCTCGCCGGCCGTGATCGTCGTCGGCGACGTCGCGGCCCGCATCGACGCCCGCGGCACAGCTTCTCGGCCTGCCTCGGCGCGCCTCGTTCCGCCCCGCCTCGCGGCTCCGGCTGGGACGAGGCCGCGGCCACGGGCGGGGCCAGGGCCGGGACCCGACGGCGGCTGGAAGGAGCACGACGTGGACGGGCGGGACGGCCCGGACGGACTCGGTGGCCAGCCGGAGCGGCTGGCGCTGCCCGCCCCGCCGGCGGACGGCGCCACCGGTCCGCTGGCCGGCATGCGGGTACTGGTGCCGCGTACCAGGGACCGCCCCGGCCTGCTCGCGCGCGGCCTGCGCAGCCAGGGCGCCGACGTGGTCGAGACGGTGGTGTCGCGCCTGTCGCCGGTACCGGACGCGGGCGCGCTGCTGGAGGCGCTGCCGGGCGCGGACTCGCTGGTCCTCGCCGACGCGGACGAGGTGGGCGCCGTGGTCGCCCTGCTGCGTGCCGCCGGGCGCGACGTACGGGCGCTGGCCGGCCTCACACTGGTGTCCGAGTCCGAGTCGGCCGCGGCGGCGCTGGACGCGCTCGGGCTCGCGAACGTCCGCCCCTCGGCCCAGGTACAGGTGGCGCATGTCGTCGTAACCGACATCCCGGTGACCGGTCTGCGGGTCGCCGTCTGCGCCGGTGCGGCGCCGCCGATGGGCGTCCGGACTGTCCGCAGGATCACCCTGCAGACCGACGTCCCGGCGGAACGGGACCCGATGATCGCGGAAGAGCTGCGCCGTGGCGCGCTGCATGCCGTCGCGTTCGCCTCGTCCACGGCCGCCCGGATCACCGCCGAGCTCTATGGCCCGTTGCCGCCCGGCCTCGTGGTGGCCGCCATGGGCCGGCGAACGGTCGTCGCCTGTCGCCAGGCCGGCATCCGGGTCGACGCGGTCGCTGACGAGCCCGGCATCGCCGGCCTCGTCACCGCCATCTGCCGGCTGGCGGGCGTGGGCGACGACCAGATGTGACCGGTTCCTTGCCGACCCCCGCTAGGCCAGGCGGTCGGCGATGCGGGCACGGACAGTGGTGATCACGCCGGGGTGCAGCCCGAGCGGCTCCGTCATCGTCCAGGAGGTGCCCGGATGCGTGGCGCGGGCGGCGTCGAGCGCCTCCGGGATGTCTCGCGCGGTGTGTTTTCCCTCGAACAGGAAGAACGGATGCGCGACGATCTGGGTACAGCCGGCCGCTACCAGCGCCGCGTATCCGTCCGCGATGTCCGGCCGCAACACGTCCAGGAAGGCTGGTTCCACCGCGGCCCACGCCGGCGGTGCCCCGGCATCCACCGTCGGCTCCGCCGCCAGCGCCGCCGCGAGCGCCCGCACGGTCGCGTTGGCCTCATCCCGCCGCGACCCGTGCCCGATGACCAGCAGACCTCGCATGTCCCTAGTCTGCGCCGTCATCTGGGCCGCGCGGCCGGTGCGTGGCCTGTCCGCGAGCCGGCCGTGGACCTTCACGTCCAGTGCGATCACCATGGTTCCAGGTCTTGCGTCGCAACCCGGCCCTGGAGGCTCTCTCCCTCCATGTCCGGGATGCTGACCAGACTTCGGACCTATTTATCTGGCACGCCATTGGTGCCGGTAAGCGCTAGAAGAGCGCTTACCGGTGTCATGATGACGTCATGCCATGACTGGAGCCGCTGAAACTCCTATTGGCGGCATGAGCAGTAGGTGATTTGCGGTACAGTCGGGGCATGGCAGACGCGACGCGACCCTTCGGTAGCTGGCGGCTGCGCGGCGGGCGGTACGACACGCCCGGTCTGCCCGTCGAGATGCTGTCGGAGCTCGCGCTTTACCAGCGACTGGTCCTAGATGTCGCCCAGAATCTCTACAAGCAACGGCACCCACTGCGGCGGCGGATCCCTCGCGGGTTCTCTGCTGGTTTTGATCTCCGGCTGACCGAGGTGCGGCACGGTAGTGTAGTTCCGGTACTTGAGACGCCGATCCTGGCGGAGCAGGACGAGATCGACCGGATGCCAGATGGGATCTTCGACGAATCGCGGCTGCTGATACAGAACGCTCTCCGTATGATCGCCGATGAGGGTGCGCTCCCTCGCGACTTTCCGATACCTGCTCTACGCGAGTTCGCACGGTTTGGCCGGAGCCTGAAGGACGATGAGTTCATCGTCTTCGACGAGGGCTCCCCGGCTCAGGCAACCTATTCCCGCGAGGTCCGCCGGAAGATCCAGGCCTTTACCAGGCGCGTGCTCTTCGAGGTCGAGGTTGTCGTAGTGGGTCAGATTACCGGGCTGCTCGCTGACCGGTCGGCTTTCGAGATCAGACTGTCATCCACCGGGAGGACGGTTGCTGGCGGTTATTCGGCTGACGATGTCTTCCCGGACCTGGTTGCCCATCTGGGCAGCTCGAGTATGGCGCCGACGGTTGCGCTCAACTGCGTGGCGCTCCAGGACAGGGATGAGAACATCCTTGAAATAAAGGATGTTCTCGGTGTCGAGCCAGTGCTGCCCGAGGAGTGGTCCGCGCGGCTGAAGGAGATCGCGGAAATGCCGGCGGGGTGGTACGACGGAAGCGGGGAGCCGATCTCCCGGCTGACCGTTCGACAGGCAGAGACGCTTCTGTTGGAACTGCTTGAGAACGGTGTCCACGGCCACCACGTGTACCCGATGCCTGACGGCGGGATCCAGCTCGAATGGCCACACGAGCATGGTGAAGTCTCGATGGAGATCAAGCCTGGAAATATTCTCGTGTCGTACTACTTCAACAAGAGAAATGACGGCGACGACCGGGAGCTGACCTGCGCGTGGCGGGACGTCGACCGGATGGTGGCCTTCATTCGCGAGGGGATCGATGTCGTCCAAAGACTCGGAGCCTGACCTTCTTCCGGGTGAGCAGATACTGTCTGACGCTGACGAGCTTCTCTGGCGTCAGGTCCACCCCGCCTTCGTGAGCAGAGGACGGATTACCAGCCAGGCATTTACGCCGACCGAGAAGGACGCCAGACAGCTGTCGGTGTCCCGAAGCGCCCTCGTCACCGCCGAGCGGGCCCATCGGCATCACACGGAAGTTCTGGGCCTGGCCTCGGTGGGTTCATACGCCGTGTCGGTCGGAGACGTATCCGCGGAAGATCTTCGGGTGATTGACGACGCGGAGTCCACGATGGTGCTCGAGAGCGCGCCGCCTGGGCATGCCTACATCGACTTCAGACCTCGTCTCCCCGAAGGAGCCGGGCGCCTCAGGAAGATTGCGGCAAGACTCCGCGACGCGGCGGAAGCCCGCGGCCCCCACCATTCGCCTCGGCCGCCCGTCGTGGGCTAAACGGTATGCCCCCAGTCTGTGGCCGCCGCGCAGACTCAGCCGCTCAGTGCATCGACCGGCTGAGGATTCGCTACCCGCTGAGGAGAGTGCTGGTGCTCGCGGGTTCCGTCGTTGACGTGCGTGCGGCGCTCGCGTTCTTCGCTGGCCAGTTCACGACCGCCGCGAACATCGCGCATCGGGCGAGGCTCCCCACCGTCCGCGAACTCGCCCACCGGCTCACCGATCGTCGAGCCCTACCACCAGGCCACCGTCTGAACCACGCCGTCCGACGGCACCCGTCACCTGACATCGTCAACGCAGAACTCTGCGCGGCTTCGAGGAAGGCACTACCTCCCATGCGCGATCACAACACGGGACCCACGGATGGCAACGCCACCAACGCGCAGCAACTCAACCCCGTCAAACCAGTCCCCGCCTTCTACCTCCAGTACCCCCTGGGATGGAGCGCGTCACTGCAAAGCGACGCCAGGACGGGAAAAGTGCAGGTCGCCCGGATCGACCACGGTGCCGCCATCGGCGGAGTCCTCGTCCGCGACCTCGTGAACCTCGGCCCCGTACTCGCCTTTTCCCAGGCAGAATGGCACGCCTTCCTCGACGGAGCTGCCAACGGCCAGTTCCGCTACTGAGAGTGAGATCGTGCCGCCCGTCGCCGCGCGCCGCGCGGGCGAAGATCGGGGTCTCTGCTCCCTGGTGGTCGTTGGCGGGCTGAGGAACAGCCCACGAGGGAGCAGAAACAGCGATCAAGCGTCGCGCGGGCTAGGCCGCCGGCGTGCCGTCGTCGGAGCTGTGGCCGGGGAAGACCTTGGCGGAGGGGTCGATGACCGGGGCCGCGTTGTTGACGGCGGTCGCGACCTCGCCGAAGCCGGTGGCGATCAGGCGGACCTTGCCGGGGTACTCGGTGATGTCGCCCGCGGCGAAGATGCGCTCGACGCCGGTGTACATCGTCGTGTCCACCACGATGTGCCGCTTGTCGATGTTGAGGCCCCAGCGGGTGAGAGGGCCGAGGTCGGCGGTGAAGCCGAGCGCGGCGACGACGGCCTGGGCCTCGCGGACCTGGCGCTCGCCGGACTTGCTGTGGACCAGCTCGACCTTCTCGATCCGCTCGTCGCCGCTGATGGCGGCGACCTCCGTGAAGGTGAGCACCTCGCAGGAGGAGGCATGCACCCGGTCGACGGTGTGCTGGTGGGCGCGGAACTTGTCCCGGCGGTGCACAACCGTGACCGACTTCGCCAGCGGCTCCAGCGCCAGCGCCCAGTCGAACGCGCTGTCGCCGCCACCGACCACCACGACGTCCAGGTCGCGGTAGTCGTCGAGGCGGGGCACGAAGTACACCAGGCCGCGCCCCAGGTGCTCGACGCCGGTCGGCAGCGGGCGCGGAGTGAAGGTGCCGAGGCCGCCGGTGATGATGATGACCTTGGCGCGGACCCTCAGGCCCTTCGGGCTGGTCACCACGATGGCATCTGGTTCGTGCGCGATCTCGGCGGCCTGCTGGTCGAGCAGGTAGGTCGGGTTGAACGGCGCCACCTGCTCGACGAGCGCGTTGACGAGCTCACGCCCGCGCACCGCCGGGAAGCCCGCGACGTCGTAGATGACCTTTTCCGGGTACATAGCGGTCACCTGGCCGCCCGGCTCGGGAAGCGAGTCCATCAGCGCGACCGACATGCCGCGGAAACCCGCGTAGTAGGCGCCGAACAGCCCGGCCGGGCCGGCGCCGACGATGAGCATGTCGACCGAATGGTCGACGGACGTGTCACCCATGGCGTATCTCCATCCGCTGGCACCCGGGCCCCGGCCCTGAGGATCACTGCGGGCCCAGGCGGGCCCGGACTACCGATGGCCCGACCGTGCCTAGAGGGCCAAGAGCGTGCGAAATGCTCTTCCTTCGCACGCCCGGCGGCCGTTGCCCCAGGATCTAAGGGCAACGCCCCGGCCCGGCAGAGTCCTTCCGCCCGGCCGAGCCCCAGGCTCCGGTTCGATGCCACTGGAGTACTCCTAGGGCTTCATACTGCCCGACGTCCGGGTCACGTGCCCTGATCCGGCTTGTCGGAGAGTCGGGGCGAGGCGCTGGGCGCTCGCCCCGTGTCGGGGCGAGGCGCTGGGCGCGCTCGCCCCGTGTCGGGCGCTGGGCGCGCTCGCCCCGTGTCGGGCGCTGGGCGCCCTCCTCGCGTGGTGCCGGGCCCCTGGCATATGGCGGTGGTGGGGCTTGGGCCGGGCTGACGACGTGGTCGGGTTGGTACTGCGCCGATGCGCTGTCGCCAGGTGTGGGTGAGTTGCGCTTACTGGTCGCTGGAACGGTGTCGCGGGCCGCGGCGCGACTGGACAGGTGTGGGTGAGTTGCGCTTACTGGTCGCTGGGGCGGCGTCGCGGGGCGCCGTGCGGCCGGACATCCGAGCCCATGGGATGTCGGCGGTTGGACAGCGGTGGTCGGCCGACTGTGACAATCGTCGCGCCGTTTGCCCGGGAAGGGTCAGAACTTAGACAAGTTGACGGAAGCCACTGGCTGGCGGGTTACCGTCGGCCAGTACAAGGCCAGAGGTCCCAGGATCACGGGGCTCGGGAACAGGTCCCGCGGCCTCCGGGGCTTCGGGCCGCCAGAGAGTCGTACGGCATGCGATCCGGATCATGGTCCGGGTGCCTGGACGATCGTGGACGATAGAATGAGGTCGACGAGCGGGGTGGCAGTGTCGGAACGATCGGTCTGGACGGAGCGGTCCGCGGGCCCACCGGTTCCCGGTGATCAGCTGCGCTCCTCCGACCCGCGCATGATCGGCCGGTACGAACTGTTGAGCCGGCTCGGCGCCGGCGGGATGGGCGCCGTCTACCTCGCCCTGGACTCCAGCGGCCGACGGGTCGCGATCAAGGTGATCCGTGGCGAGCTCGCCAACGACCCGGAGTTCCGCGCCCGCTTCGGCGACGAGGTGACGGCCGCCCGGCGGGTCGCGCCCTTCTGCACCGCGGAGGTGCTCGACGCCGACCCGGACGCCCGGCAGCCGTATCTCGTCACCGAGTACATCGACGGCAAGCGGCTGGACACCGTCGTCGAGGAGTCGGGCCCGCTCGGCAAGTCCACGCTACAGGGCGTGGCCATCGGCGTGGCCAGCGCGCTGACCGCGATCCACGGCGCCGGGATCGTGCACCGCGACCTCAAGCCCAGCAACGTCATGCTGTCCTACTCGGGCCCGCGGGTGATCGACTTCGGGATCGCCCGCGCGCTGGACGCGGTCGCGAACCGTACCCGTTCCGGCATCGTGCTCGGGTCGCTTGGCTGGATGGCCCCCGAGCAGATGGAGGGCAGCCCGGTCGGGCCCGCCACCGACATCTTCGCCTGGGGCCTGCTGATCGGCTACGCCGCGACGGGCGTCCACCCGTACGGCGAGGGCACCTTCTACGAGATCTCCGAACGGGTGCTGGTCGGCAGTCCCGACCTTTCCGGCATCCCGACCGACCTGCGCCCCGTCGTCGCCGCGACGCTGGGCCGCGACCCGCGGCTGCGGCCGTCGGCGGATCAGATCCTGCTGACGCTGCTCGGCGAGACCGGGCGGGGCAACGTCCGGGCGGCCGCTACCCGGGTGCTCGGCGGCACGTGGCCGGGCGTCGAGCAGGGCGCCGCCGGGCTCGACCCGACCCGGATCGGCGGCCCGACGGAGGCGCCCGCGCGCCACGGCGGTGCCGGCGCGGCCCGGCCGGGCGCGAGGGCCCGGCCCGGCGCGGCTGCCGGGTACGGCGACGGCGGCTACCAGGGCGGACAGGCGCCCGCCCCGCGCCAGCCCGCTGGCTACGCCGGTGACGGCCACTACGGCCAGCCTGGGGATCCGCGCGCCGGTGGCAGGCAGGGCGCCGGCTATGCGGGCGGCGCGGTGGACAGGGCCGCGCGAGACGCTGGCCGTAAGCCCCGCGGCGGTGGCTACATCCGCTACGAGGAGCCACCGGCTCCCGCGCCCGCCCCGCCGGCCCGGCGGCCGGCCGCCCGCGAGCCGGCGCCCTACCGGCCCCCGTACCAGCCGCCCGCGCCGGCTCGCCCGGCGCCGCCAGCGCCGCCGCCCGCTCCCGCGCCGGTGCCGCGCCGTGAGCGTCCCGTTCGGCGCCGTCGCGGTTTCCGGCTCCGGATCCCGTTCAAGAAGACGATCCTCTTCGTACTGATCGTCCTGCTCCTGCTCTCGGCGGCCGATCGGATCGCGAGCGCGATCGATAAGCAGCGCCAGGCGGTCTGGGACCGTGTCGTGAACCGAGTGGAGCAGCAGATCGACGAATGGCGCGGCAAGGCGACCAGCGACCTGCCGGGCCAGGTGAACCAGCTGCCGGGCCAGCTGCGAGACCGGTTCGAGGACAGGGCGGGCAGTGGTGCCGCCAGCGGCGCGCCGCCGGCGGCGACGCCCTGACAGCTCCTACGCTGGGTGACGACAGTCCAGACAGAAAGTGTTCTGGGCGCATGATGTAGGTGCCTGGCAGGTACAACCCCGTCATGGCGAACTTCACGCAGCGGGTCTCGGAGATGCTGCACAACCCGAAGGCCCACGAGATGATCAACAAGGTCAAGTCGCAGGCCACCAAGCCGGAAAACAAGGCAAAGATCACGCACTTCAAGGACAAGCTCCGCAGCTTCGGCTCGTCCTCGTCTGACCGTGGTGGCCCCCGCTACTGACCGCCGGATCCGCCCCCTCCGCCCCGGCGCACGCCTGTGCCGGGGCGGAACGGGATGCCTTCGGCCTGTGTGGTCGATCCCACTGGGCCGCCGTGCCTTCCCGGAGGAGGCCGGCGTCGAGGGTGGGGAAGATAGCATCTGGCCGGTGAGCGAGATCCGATCCTTGCTGGCCCGGGCCGCCGACGGCGGCCGGATCACGCCCGATGAGGCGCTACTGCTCTATACGCAGGCGCCGCTGCACGAACTCGGGCAGGCCGCGGACGCCGTGCGTCGGCGCCGCTTCCCGGACGGCATCGCGACCTACATCATCGATCGCAACATCAACTACACCAACGTCTGTGTGACCGCCTGCAGGTTCTGTGCCTTCTACCGGGCGCCGAAACACCCGGAAGGCTGGGTCCGCGACATCGACGACATCGTCGCCAAGTGCGGCGAGGCGGTCGATCTGGGTGCCACCCAGATCATGCTGCAGGGCGGTCACCATCCGGACTTCGGCATCGAGTGGTACGAGAGCGCCTTCTCCGCCATCAAGGCCGCTTATCCACAGCTGGCGCTGCACTCGCTCGGTGCGAGCGAGGTCGTGCACATCGGCCGCACCTCCGGGCTGACACACGAGCAGGTCATCGTCCGGCTGCGCGACGCGGGCCTGGACAGCTTCGCCGGCGCGGGGGCCGAGATCCTCACCGAGCGTCCGCGGGCCGCGATCGCCCCGCTCAAGGAGCCCGGCCACGTCTGGCTGTCGGTCATGGAGACCGCTCACGGCCTTGGCCTGGAGTCGACGGCGACGTTCATGATGGGCACCGGCGAGACCAACGCCGAGCGCATCGAACACATGCGGATGATCCGCGACGTCCAGGACCGCACCGGTGGATTCCGCTCGTTCATCCCATGGACCTACCAGCCGGAGAACAACCACCTGCGCGGTCGCACCCAGGCGACGACGTTCGAGTACCTGCGCCTGGTCGCCGTCGCACGGCTGTTCTTCGACAACGTCGCCCATCTGCAGGGCTCGTGGCTCACCACCGGCAAGGAGGTCGGCCAGCTCACGCTGCACATGGGCGCCGACGACCTGGGCTCGGTGATGCTGGAGGAGAACGTGGTCTCCTCCGCCGGCGCGCGGCACCGCACCAACCGGGCCGAGCTGATCCACCTGATCCGCGCGGCCGACCGGATCCCCGCCCAGCGCGACACCCTCTACAACCACCTGGTCGTCCACCGCGACCCGGCCGACGACCCGCTCGACGAGCGCGTCGCCTCGCACTTCTCGTCCACCGCCCTCCCGCTCGTCCAGGCGAGCTGACCCGCCGTGGTGGCGGCGCCGCAAGGCGATCCCGACGTGGCCGCGCGGCCGGTGCCCGCGGCCGGCGCACACGAACCGCCCGGCGAGGCCGAGCGGCCGGGGCCGGCGCCGGGCAGGGGTGCGCGCGCCGGGCTGGACAAGCGGCCCGACGAGGTCGCGGCGATGTTCGACCAGGTGGCCCGGCGCTACGACGTGACCAACGCGGTGCTCTCGGCCGGGATGGACCGCGGCTGGCGCAGGGCCACCGCGAAGGCGCTGCGTCTTGAACCGGGCCAGCTGGTTCTCGATCTTGCCGCCGGTACCGCGACCTCGTCGCGCGCCTTCGCGACGGCCGGCGTCGATGCGGTCGCCTGCGACTTCTCCGTCGGCATGCTGCGCGCCGGCCAGGCACGGCTGGCGAAGCGGCCCGTCAGGACTGGCAGTGTCCGGCTGGTCGCGGGCGACGGCCTGCGGCTGCCGTTCCCGGACGGCGCGTTCGACCGGGTCACGATCTCGTTCGGACTGCGCAATGTCGCCGACGTGCCCCGCTGTCTGGCCGAGCTGCGCCGGGTGACCCGCCCGGGTGGCCGACTGGTCGTCTGCGAGTTCAGCCAGCCCACCTGGGGCCCGCTGCGCCGGGTCTACCTGGGCTACCTGATGCGCGCGCTGCCCGCGGTGGCCCGCCGCGTCAGCAGCAGCGCGGACTCCTACGTCTACCTGGCGGAGTCGATCCGCGCCTGGCCGGCTCAGTCCGACCTCGCCGAGACCCTCCGCGCCGCCGGCTGGACGGGCGTGGGCTGGCGCAATCTCACCGGCGGCATCGTCGCCCTCCACCACGGAGACAACCAGGGGCTCACCCCGTTCTGAACTCGCCAGCATTTGGGTGTCCGGTGGCGAGGCGGGGTGTGACGTTTTACCGGTCGCTCGTAAGTGTCACTTTGGCCACCGACTGTGACGGCGTCTTGACGCAGCGTCAACGAGACCACCTCGCTGGTCCGGGCCCGGACTGACTACCGCCGCATGCCCCGGCCCGGAACCACCTAAAGAGGGCGCTCGCGCCCGACAGACGGGCGCTGGGGTGGGTGCTCCGCGCCTGCCCCCAGCGCCCGCCGGATCCTGGTTGATGCCAATGGCGGTGTGAGCGCCTACACTCGGCCGTGGCGGGACGCTCGTGAAGAAATTCACGAGCGTGCGAGGAACGCGCGGTCAACGACCGGCGAACGGCTGGAGTACGCATCGCTCCACGCCCCAGGATCCGTGGTGGGACAGCGGAACCTCAGGGGAGGCGGATCAGTGTGGGACCTGGTGGAGAGTCGGTTGTCGGTGGGGAGCATCAGGTGACGACGGAGACCACGACGCGGTCGGACGGCGCGACACGCGCCGATGCCGACGTGATCGTCGTCGGCGCCGGTCCCGCGGGCTCGGCGGCCGCCTACCACCTCGCGAACACCGGCCTGGACGTGCTCCTGCTCGAGAAGGCGTCCTTTCCGCGCGACAAGGTCTGCGGGGACGGCCTCACGCCGCGGGCGGTCGCGAGCCTCGTGCGGATGGGTATCGACACCGGCCCCGCCCGCCCGCCGGCGGCCAGGCCCGCGGCATCCGGCGGCACCGGCGCCGGTGGTGCGCCAGCCGACGGGACCAAGGGCGACGGGACCAAGGGCGACGGGACCAAGGGCGACGCGGCCGAGGCGGACTCCGGCTGGGCGCGCAACAAGGGCCTGCGGATCGTCGGCGGCGGCCTGCGCCTGGAGCTGCCGTGGCCGGAGCTGGCGAGCTTCCCCGACTACGGCCTGGTCCGGCCGCGCTCCGACTTCGACGAGCTGCTCGCCCGCACCGCGCAGAAGGCCGGCGCCCGGTTGCATGAGGGCACGACGGTCGCCGGCGTCGTCCGCGAGGAGCGGACCGGCCAGGTGGTAGGCGTCACGGCCCGCTCGGGCGCGGACCGCGAGCCGGTCACCTACCGCGCCCCGGTGGTCGTCGCCGCCGACGGCAACAGCGCTCGGCTCGCGCTCTCGCTGGACATCCGCCGCCGGGACGACCGGCCGCTGGGCGTGGCGGTCCGCCGCTATTACCGCAGCCCGCGCACCCATGACGACTACCTCGAGTCGCACCTGGAGCTCTGGGAGGGCAGGCCGAACGCGAGCCGGCTGCTGCCCGGCTACGGCTGGATCTTCGGCATGGGTGACGGGACGAGTAACGTCGGTCTGGGGATCCTGAACACCACCCCGGCCTTCGGTAACACCGACTACCGCGACCTGCTGCGCCGCTGGCTGTCGGCGCTGCCGCCGGAGTGGGGCTACACCGAGGACAACGCGACCGGCCCGGTCCGCGGCAGCGCGCTGCCGATGGGCTTCAACCGGACCCCGCACTACGCCGACGGCGTGCTCCTCGTCGGCGACGCGGCCGGGATGGTCAACCCCTTCAACGGCGAGGGCATCGCGTACGCGATGGAGTCCGGCGAGCTTGCCGCCGAGGTGGTCGCGCAGGCGCTGGCCAGGACGAGCGACGCCGCCAGGGAGAAGGCGTTGCGTCAGTATCCCGAGGCGGTGCGGGCCCGCTACGGCGGTTACTACACGCTCGGGCGGGTCTTCGTGAACCTGATCGGCAACCCCACCGTGATGCGGCTGGCCACGAAGTACGGGCTGCCGCACCCGGTGCTGATGAGGTTCATGTTGAAGATCATGGCGAACCTTACCGACCCACGGGGAGGTGATGCGCACGACCGGGTGATCAACGCGCTGTGCCGGCTGGCACCGAGCGCGTAGGGCCCTTGGGCGTGCGTGTAGAAAGCGAAGAAACTCACCGCCGGGTGGCGGCGGGAATCACCGCCGCGACCGGCGGCATGGCATCACCAAGACAGGCCTCCGGGGAAGCGGTCCTGACCGGCCGGAGGCGGGGCAGGGAGCCCGGCGCACCGCCGGCCACACTTTCTCTGGGGAGAGGAGCTCGGCATGCTCTCCAACTACGTGCCGATCCTCGTCCTGATCGCGATCGCCACGGCGTTCGCGGCCGGGTCGATCGTGATCAGCATGTTGGTCGGGCCGAAGCGGTTCAACCGGGCCAAGCTCGACGCCTATGAGTGCGGTATCGAGCCGGCACCGCAGGAGGCCGGCCCGCGCCGTTTCCCGGTGAAGTTCTATCTCATCGCGATGCTCTTCATCGTGTTCGACATCGAGATCATCTTCCTGTACCCGTGGGCGGTGGCCTTCGGCGGGCTCGGCGTGTTCGGCCTGGTCGAGATGGTGCTGTTCGTGGCAACGGTGTTCGTCGCCTACGCGTACGTCTGGCGGCGGGGAGGCCTGGAATGGGACTAGAGGAGAAGCTGCCCGGAGGCGTGCTTCTCGCCAGCGTCGAGAAGCTCGCGGGACTGGGTCGCAAGTCGTCGCTGTGGCCGGTGACGTTCGGCCTCGCCTGCTGCGCCATCGAGATGATGGGTACCGGCGCGGCGCGGTACGACCTTGCCCGCTTCGGCATGGAGGTCTTCCGGGCGAGCCCCCGCCAGGCCGACCTGATGATCGTCGCCGGCCGGGTCAGCCAGAAGATGGCCCCCGTGCTGCGCCAGATCTACGACCAGATGGCCGAGCCCAAGTGGGTGCTGGCCATGGGCGTCTGTGCCTCCAGCGGCGGCATGTTCAACAACTACGCGATCGTGCAGGGCGTCGACCACATCGTCCCGGTCGACATGTACCTGCCCGGCTGCCCGCCGCGTCCGGAGATGCTGATGGACGCGATCATGAAGCTGCACCGGAAGATCCAGACCGGCCCGGTGTCCGGCAAGCTGGACCGCACCGAGATCGGCGAGTCGCCCTACCCGAAGCCCATCGAGGTCGCGACCGCCCAGTCGGCGCTGCCGGCGGGCAGCCTCGACACCCGGACGCTGTCGGTCAACGACCGCAAGCGCTTCAGGATGCCCGCCGACGCCCCGCTGCCGGCCGGCCGTGGTGCCGTCGAGCCCGCGGCGCTCGACGCGCGCAAGCCGGCCGCGGTCGTCCCGCCGTCGGTCTTCGGCCGGCGCAAGCAGCTTCCGGTCGTCGGGCAGCCGTCGACCACCGGCAGGCTCGACGAGTTGTTCGACGCCGAGCCGACCGACGACGTACACGGGCGGGACGGCGGACCGACCACCGAGGACCTGGGCTGATGAGCGAACTGGTACCGAACGGATCGGCGGCCGCGGGCGGTCGCCGGCAGGACGCGTTCGGCGCGAAGGGTACGGGCGACACCTCCGGCTTCGGCGGCCTCGTCGCCCCGGCGCCGGTGCTGGGATCCAGCGAGCGGCCGTTCGGCGACGACGACGCGGACAAGGTCTACGACGCGCTGGAGCGGGCGTTCCCCGGCCTCGACGAGGCGATCGAGCGGGTTGTGTTCGACCGCGGCGAGCTGACGCTTTACGTGCGCCGCGAGTACCTGCTCGCCGTCGGTCGCACCCTGCGCGACGACCCGGCGCTGCGCTTCGAGCTGCTGTCCTCGCAGTCCGGCGCGGACTACCCGGACGATCCGACCGGGCGGCGGCTGCACTCCGTGGTCCACCTGGCGTCGCTGACCCACCGGCGCCGGATCCGGGTGGAGGTGTCCGTGACCGTCGAGGACCCGGTGATGCCGAGCCTCACCTCGCTGTGGCCGACGGCGGACTGGCACGAGCGGGAGACCTACGACTTCTTCGGGATCATCTTCGAGGGCCACCACGCGCTGACCCGGATCATGATGCCGGACGACTGGGTGGGCCACCCGCAACGCAAGGACTATCCGCTCGGCGGTATCCCGGTGGAATACAAGGGCGCCCAGGTGCCCCCACCCGAGAAGCGTCGGAGCTACTCGTGAACAACGACCTGAAGCGATGCCTGACCAGCAGGTTCGCGATGTCATCAGGGGCGTCTGGAGACGTGTTGAAGACCGTTCTCCCGGCCCCCCTGGCCACGATCGAAGGTGTGTCATGACCGCCGACACGCATACTCCGCCCGGGGCGGCCCCCTACGAGGCCGGCTTCACCGAGGGCGGCGCGAACCGGGTCTACACCGTCACCGGCGGGGACTGGGAGCAGGTGCTCGGCGCCGGTGAGGAGGGCGCCGAGCAGATCGTCATCAACATGGGACCGCAGCACCCGTCGACGCACGGCGTCCTGCGGCTGGTCCTCGACATCGAGGGCGAGACGGTCCGCCAGACCAGGCTGGTCATCGGCTACCTGCACACCGGCATCGAGAAGAGCTGCGAGTTCCGCACCTGGACGCAGGCGGTCACCTTCCTGACCAGGGCGGACTACCTCTCCCCGCTGTTCACCGAGACGGCCTACTGCCTGTCCGTGGAGCGGCTGCTCGGCGTCACCGACCAGATCCCGGAGCGGGCGACCGTCATCCGCGTCCTGGTGATGGAGCTGCAGCGGATCTCCTCTCATCTCGTGGGCCTCGCCACCTCCGGTATGGAGCTCGGCGCGACCACGGCGATGATCGTCGGTTTCCGCGAGCGCGAGAAGATTCTCGACCTGCTCGAGATGATCACCGGCCTGCGGATGAACCACGCCTACATCCGCCCCGGTGGGCTCGCCCAGGACCTCCCGGACGGCGCCGAGCGCGCGATCCGCGAGTTCCTCGTCGACATGCCGAAGCGGATCAAGGAGTACCACCGGCTGCTGACCGGCCAGCCGATCTGGAAGAACCGGCTGATCGACGTCAACTACCTCGACGCGTCGTCCTGCCTGGCCCTCGGCATCACCGGCCCGATCCTGCGGTCCGCCGGCCTGCCCTGGGACCTGCGCAAGACCATGCCGTACTGCGGCTACGAGACGTACGAGTTCGACGTGCCGACGGCGACCGAGGCCGACTCCTTCGCGCGCTACCTGGTGCGACTGGAGGAGATGGGCGAGTCCCTGAAGATCGTCGAGCAGTGCCTGGACAAGCTCTCGAGGCTTGGTCCCGGCCCGGTCATGGTCGCGGACAAGAAGATCGCCTGGCCGGCGCAGCTGTCTATCGGCTCCGACGGCATGGGCAACTCGCTCGACCACATCCGCAAGATCATGGGCACCTCGATGGAGGCCCTGATCCACCACTTCAAGCTGGTCACCGAGGGCTTCCGGGTGCCGCCGGGCCAGGTCTACACGGCCGTCGAGGGCCCGCGCGGCGAGCTCGGCGTGCACGTCGTCAGCGACGGTGGGACCAAGCCGTTCCGCGTGCACGTGCGCGACCCAAGCTTCGTCAACCTGCAGGCGGTGCCCGCGATGACCGAGGGCGGACAGATCGGCGACGTGATCGTCGCGGTCGCCTCGGTCGACCCGGTGCTCGGGGGAGTTGATCGCTGATGCCACTCACGGACGAGACCCGGGCCGCCGCCCGGGAGATCATCGCCCGCTATCCCGTGGGACGGGAGCGCTCGGCGCTGCTGCCGATGCTGCACCTGGTCCAGGCCGCGGAGGGCTGCGTCACGGCCGAGGGGGTCGACCTCTGCGCGCGCGAGATCGGGATCACCGCGGCCGAGGTCAGCGCGGTCGCGACCTTCTACACGATGTACAAGCGCCGCCCGGTCGGGGACTGGCTGGTCTCGGTCTGCACGAACCTGTCCTGCGCGCTGATGGGCGGCCAGGAGGTCTACGACCGGATCTCGAAGAAGCTCGGCGTCGGGCACGACCAGACGACGCCCGACGGCTCGATCACCCTTGAGCACGCGGAATGCCTCGCCGCGTGCGACTACGCCCCGGTGATGACCGTCAACTACGAGTTCTACGACGGTGTCGACGAGGGCGCGGCCGAGGGCCTCGTCGAGGCCCTCCAGCGTGGCGAGCGCCCCCTGCCCACCCGTGGCGGTCCGCTGTGCACGTTCGCCGAGGTCTCCCGCCAGCTTGCCGGCTTCGAGGACCCGCGGCCCGAGGGCATCGCCGGCCCCGGCTTCCTGGAGCCCTCGGTGGCCGGCCTCACCCTCGCGGAGCAGGCCGGCTGGCGCGGCGAGGTCGCCGGCTCGTCCGCGGCCGGTCCGGCCGGCGCCGTGCCGGTCGAGGACGTGCCGGTCGAGGACGTGCCGCCGGACAGGGTGCCCGCGGACGGCGCCCGGTCCGGGGCCACCCCGGCCGCCGGCGCTCCGACGACGACACCGGCCGCTCCTGCCGCTACGAAGTCAAAGGGGGCGTGACGATGCCCGTCACCCCGGTTCTCACCGCGCGCTGGAAGGTCCCCGGCATCTGGACGCTCGACACGTTCGAGCGCCACGGCGGCTACGACTCGGTGCGCACCGCGTTCGCCAAGGGCCCGGACGACATCATCAAGATGGTCAAGGACTCCGGTCTGCGCGGCCGCGGCGGCGCCGGCTTCCCGACCGGGATGAAGTGGAGCTTCATCCCACAGGGCGACGGCAAGCCGCACTACCTGGTCATCAACGCCGACGAGGGCGAGCCGGGCACCTGCAAGGACGCCCCGCTGATGATGATCGACCCGCACTCGCTGATCGAGGGGATCATCGTCGCCTCGTACGCGGTGCGTGCCAACCGGGCTTTCGTCTACGTCCGCGGCGAGCTGGTGCACGCCGCCCGGAGGCTGCGCAACGCCACCGCCGAGGCGTACCGGGCCGGCTACCTCGGCAAGGACATCCTGGGCAGCGGCTTCGACCTCGACCTGGTGATCCACTCCGGTGCCGGCGCGTACATCTGCGGCGAGGAGACGGCCCTGCTCGACTCGCTCGAGGGCCGGCGCGGCCAGCCGCGGCTGCGCCCGCCGTTCCCGGCGACGCATGGCCTCTACAACTCGCCAACGGTGGTCAACAACGTCGAGACGATCGCCTCGGTGCCGTTCATCGTCAACAACGGCGTCGAGTGGTTCCGCTCGATGGGCACCGAGAAGTCGCCCGGCCCCAAGATCTATAGCCTGTCGGGCCACGTCACCCGGCCCGGCCAGTACGAGGCGCCGATGGGCACCACGCTGCGCGAGCTGCTGGAGATGGCCGGCGGGGTGCGCGGCGGCCGGGCGCTCAAGGCCTGGACGCCCGGCGGCTCGTCGACCCCGATGCTGACCGCCGAGCACCTCGACGTCCCGCTGGACTTCGACGGCGTGATGGCCGCCGGCTCGCTGCTGGGCACCGCCGCGCTCATGATCATGGATGACACGGTGGACATGCTCAAGGTCGTCCGCCGGCTCACCCAGTTCTACGCGCACGAGTCCTGCGGCAAGTGCACGCCGTGCCGCGAGGGCACCACCTGGATGGTGCAGATCCTGTCCCGGATGGAGCGCGGCCAGGGCGACCCGAGCGACATCAACACCCTGACCGACGCCTGCGACAACATCTTCGGCCGGGCGTTCTGCGCGCTCGCCGACGGCGCGGTCTCGCCGATCGTCTCCGGCATCAAGCACTTCCCGGAGGAGTTCGCCGCGGCGGCCCAGCCACGGCCGGCGGACCAGGCGCAGGGCTCCAGCAATGGCGTCGCCACCGGGCCTGCCGCCCTGGCGGGAGCGCACTGACATGGGATCGTCACTGATCATGGAAGCGGTCGGAATATGACTGTCACCGCGGACGCCGCGGCCGGACCGGGCGGGCCTCCCGCCCCGCCACCCGACCACGTCACGCTGACCATCGACGGGCTGCCGGTCAGCGTCCCCAAGGGCACGCTGATCATCCGGGCGGCCGAGCTGCTGGGCATCGAGGTCCCGCGGTTCTGCGACCACCCGCTGCTCGACCCGGTGGGTGCCTGCCGGCAGTGCATCGTCGAGGTGGAGGGCCAGCGCAAGCCGGTCGCCTCCTGCACGACGACCGTCGCCGCCGACATGGTGGTGAAGACGCAGCTGACCTCCCCGGTCGCCAGCAAGGCGCAGGCCGGGACGATGGAGTTCCTGCTGCTCAACCACCCGCTGGACTGCCCGGTCTGCGACAAGGGCGGCGAGTGCCCGCTGCAGAACCAGGCGATGGCCAACGGCGGCAGCGAGTCGCGGTTCAAGGAGGAGAAGCGGACCTACCCGAAGCCGCTCGCCATCTCCTCGGAGATCCTGCTCGACCGTGAGCGCTGCGTGCTCTGCGCGCGCTGCACCCGGTTCTCCGCGCAGATCGCCGGCGACCCGTTCATCGAGCTGTTCGAGCGGGGCGCCGCCGAGCAGGTCGGCGTCGCGGGCGACGAGCCGTTCTCGTCCTACTTCTCCGGCAACACGGTGCAGATCTGCCCGGTCGGCGCGCTCACCAGCGCCGCCTACCGGTTCCGCTCCCGCCCGTTCGACCTGGTCTCCACGCCGACGGCGTGCGAGCACTGCGCGTCGGGCTGCTCGCTGCGCACCGACCACCGGCGCGGCACGGTGATGCGCCGCCTCGCCGGCGACGACGGCGCGGTGAACGAGGAGTGGAACTGCGACAAGGGCCGGTTCGCGTTCACCTACGCCCGCCAGGCCGACCGGCTCACCACCCCGCTCATCCGGGATGGCGAGACCGGCGAACTGGTCGAGGCGAGCTGGACCGAGGCGCTCGAGTACGCCGCGCGGGGTCTCGCCGAGACCCGCGACCGCTACGGCGTCGGGGTGCTGGCCGGCGGCCGGCTCACGCGGGAGGACGCCTACGCCTACGCGAAGTTCGCCCGGCTGGCGCTGCGCACCAACGACATCGACTTCCGGGCCCGGCCGCACTCGGCCGAGGAGGAGGCGTTCCTCGGGCACGCGGTCGCCGGCACCGGCATCGGCGTGAGCTACGCCGACCTGGAGGCCGCTCCCACCGTCCTGCTCGTCGCCTTCGAGCCGGAGGAGGAGTCGCCGATCGTCTTCCTGCGGCTGCGCAAGGCGGTCCAGAAGCGTCGTACGGCCGTCTACGCCGTCGGCCCGGTCGCGACCCGCGCGCTCGGCAAGCTCGCCGGCACCCTGCTGCCGGTGGTGCCGGGCGGCGAGGCCGACCTGCTCGCCGGCCTCGCCGGCGGGCGGCCCGGTCCGGACGGCGAGCTCGCGGCGAGCGTCTCCGAGGCGCTCCGGGCCCCCGGCGCGGTGATCCTGGTCGGCGAGCGGGCCGTCGAGGCGCCGGGCACGCTGACCGCGGCGCTGCGCCTGGCCGAGGCGACCGGTGCCCGGCTCGGCTGGGTGCCGCGCCGGGCGGGCGAGCGCGGCGCGCTCGCCGCCGGTGCCTTCCCGTCGCTGCTGCCCGGCGGCCGCCCGGTCGCCGACCCGGCGGCGCGCGCCGAGGCCGAGGCCGTCTGGGGGACGCCGGTTCCCGGCGCGCCCGGCCGGAGCACCGCCGAGATCCTCGCCGCCGCGGCACTCGAGAACGCCGGGCTCGACGCCCTGGTCGTCGCCGGCGTCGACGTCGAGGACCTGCCGGACCCGGCGGCGGCGCTGGAGACGCTCGCGACCGTGCCGTTCCTGGTCTCGCTGGAGATCCGCCGCTCGGCGATCACCCAGGTGGCCGACGTGGTGTTCCCGGTCGCCCCGGCCGCGGAGAAGGCCGGCTCGTTCGTCGACTGGGAGGGGCGGCTGCGCCCGTTCCAGCGGGCGCTGGAGACCCAGGCGCTGCCGGACCTGCGGGTGCTGCACCTGCTGGCCGCGAAGATGGGCATCGACCTCGGCGTCGCGGACGTCGGCGCCGCCGCCCGCGAGCTCGCCGCGCTCGGCCGGGCCGGCGCCGAGGTCGCACGGGTGCCCGCGCCCGCCTCCTCGGCCGTGGCGCCGGTCACCCCGCCCGTCGGTACGGCCGTGCTCGCGAGCTGGCACCAGCTCATCGACGACGGCGCGCTGCAGGCCGGCGAGCCCTACCTCGCCGGTACCGCCCGCCCGGCCGCGGCGCTGCTGTCGGCGGCGACCGCCGCGGAGGCGGGCGTGGCCGACGGTGGCCTGCTGACCGTCAGCACCGAACGGGGATCGGTGACGCTCCCGGTGGAGATCGCCGACATGCCCGACCGGGTGGTCTGGGTGCCGACCCACTCGCCCGGCTCGCACGTCCGCCGGGCGCTGGCCGGGTCCACCGGCGGGATCGTGAAGATCGCGGCCGCCCAGGCGCCGGGGACGGTGCCGGCGCCCGCGGTGCCGGCGGCGGCCACGACCAGGAGCACTATCACTGCCGGAGGCCCCGTCACCGCTGGAGGGGCAGCATGAGCGACTCTGTAACCACCGTGCTGCTCGCCGCGGGCAGCACCGGCGCCGACCCCGACCTGACCAGGTTCGGCTCGGACCCCTTCTGGCTGATCCTGATCAAGGGTGTGGCGGTCTTCGCCTTCCTCATGATCATGACGTTGTTCGGCATCGTGTTCGAGCGCAAGGTCGTCGCCCGCATGCAGGTGCGGCTCGGCCCGAACCGGCACGGGCCGAAAGGCTGGCTGCAGAGCCTCTTCGACGGCGTCAAGCTGATGCTGAAGGAGGACATCATCCCGGCGCTGGCCGACCGGCCGGTGTTCCTCCTCGCGCCGCTGGTGTCGGTCATCCCGGCACTGATCGCGTTCGCGGTCATCCCGTTCGGGCCCGAGGTCTCGATCTTCGGTCACCACACCGTGCTGCAGCTCGCCGACCTGCCGGTCGGCGTGCTCTACCTGCTGTCGGCGGCGTCGCTCGGGGTGTACGGGCTGATCCTGTCCGGCTGGTCCAGTGGGTCGACGTACCCGCTGCTCGGGTCGCTGCGCTCGGCCGCGCAGATCATCTCCTACGAGATCGCGATGGGCCTGGCGTTCGTCGCCGTGTTCATGTACTCCGGGACGCTGTCGACCTCGGGCATCGTCGAGAGCCAGCACGACTGGTGGTACATCGGGCTGTTCCCGTCGTTCGTGATCTACATGATCTCGATGGTCGGCGAGACGAACCGGACGCCGTTCGACCTTCCCGAGGCCGAGGGCGAGCTGGTCGGTGGCTTCCTCACCGAGTACAGCTCGATCAAGTTCGCGTTCTTCTACCTCGCCGAGTACGTCAACCTGGTCACCGTCTCGGCGGTCATGACGACGCTGTTCCTCGGCGGCTGGCAGCCCCCGCCCATTCCGGGGCTGTCGGGGCTCGACCACGGCTGGGTCCCGCTGATCTGGTTCATCGTCAAGCTGCTGCTCGTGATGTTCTTCTTCGTCTGGCTGCGCGGCACGCTGCCCCGGCTGCGCTACGACCAGTTCATGAGCTTCGGCTGGAAGATCCTCATCCCGGTCGGCCTGGTCTGGGTGCTGTTCATCGCGGCGCTGCGGACCATGCGGGACAACAACACCTCGGGCCTGCGTCCCTGGCTGATAGCCGTCGCTGTCATCCTCGGCCTGTTCGTCGTCGCCGAGTTCGCGTTCGGCGGGCGGCGAGGCGAGATCGACGAGGACGACGAGGACGACGTCGGGCCGCCGAGCCTCGAGCGCATCCCGTGGCCCCCGCCCGCCGAGACGGGCGCCGCGACCCCCGCCGCTTCACCCATCGTCATGCCGGCTGGCCCACGCCAGCGTCAGGAGAGCTGAACCATGGGCTCCTTCGATTTTTTCAAGGGCTTCGGCCTCACCTTCGGCAACATGTTCCGCAAGCCGGTCACGGAGTCGTACCCGGAGCAGAAGAAGGAGACGGCGCCGCGCTTCCACGGCCGTCACCAGCTCAACCGGCACCCGGACGGGCTGGAGAAGTGCGTCGGCTGCGAGCTGTGCGCCTGGGCCTGCCCGGCGGACGCGATCTACGTCGAGGGTGCCGACAACACCGACGAGGAGCGCTACTCGCCCGGTGAGCGGTATGGCAAGGTCTACCAGATCAACTACCTGCGCTGCATTATGTGCGGTCTGTGCATCGAGGCGTGCCCCACCAGGGCGCTGACCATGACGAACGAGTACGAGCTCGCCGACGACAGCCGCAACGACCTGATCTTCACCAAGGAGCAGCTGCTCGCGCCGCTGCGGGAGGGGATGCAGGAAGCGCCCCACCCGATGTACCTCGGTGACAGCGAGACCGACTACTACCGCTGGGACCCGAACACACCGTTGCCCGCCTTCCAGGAGCTGGCGCGCGACGGCGGGTCCGGTTCGGAGCACTGATGGACCCGCACCTTCTCGCCGCGGCGGCGCCGATCACCAGTACCTCGGGTGGCGAGGCGCTGACCTTCTGGATCATCGCTCCGATCGCGGTGCTCGGCGCCCTCGGCATGGTGCTCGCCAAGAACGCCGTGCACGGCGCGCTGCTGCTGGTCGCCAACCTGTTCTGCGTGGCGGTCTGCTATCTGCTGCAGGATGCGCCGTTCCTCGGCTTCGTGCAGATCGTGGTCTACACGGGCGCGATCATGGTGCTCTTCCTGTTCGTGCTGATGCTGATCGGCGTCGACTCCACCGAGTCCCTCGTCGAGACGTTGCGCGGGCAGAGGCTGGCGGCGACCGTGCTCGGCCTCGGCTTCGCGGGCCTGCTCGTCTTCCCGCTCGGGAAGGTCATCAAGGGGCAGCCCGCGGCCGGCGTCGCGGACGTGAACAAGGCCGGCGGCGGCAACATCCACGCGATCGCCCGGCTGTTGTTCACCGACTATGTGTTCGCCTTTGAGGCGGTGTCCGCGCTGCTGGTCATCGCGGCCGTGGGCGCGATGATCCTCACCCATCGTGAGCGGACCGGGCCGAAGCCGTCGCAGCGGGAGACCCTGCGCAGGCGGATCGAGAGCGGCGCCGTGCTCACCCCGGTGCCCGGCCCCGGCGTGTACGCGCGGGCCGACTCGGCCGACCAGCGGCCGGCGCTGCCCGGCGGCTCGAACGGCCTGGTCGGCGGCGCGCCGTCCGAGCTGGGGCCCGGTGGTGGCGCGGCCGGTGGCCGCGGCGACGATGCCGGCGCGGGCGACGCGGGCGACGGCAAAGCCCCGTCCGGCCCGGTGCCCGCCACGGGGCCGGGCGCGGCTGGTGGCGCGGCGCCGGTCGGCGCCGGGAAGGGGAGCGGGCTGTGAACCCGGGGAACTACCTGGTGCTGTCCGGGCTGCTGTTCGCGATCGGCGCGGTTGGGGTGCTGGTCAGGCGCAACGCGATCGTCGTGTTCATGTGCGTCGAGCTGATGCTCAACGCGGTGAACCTGTCGCTGGTCACCTTCTCCCGGATACAGGGCAACCTCGAGGGCCAGGTCATCGCGTTCTTCGTGATGGTGGTGGCCGCCGCCGAGGTCGTGATCGGGCTCGCGATCATTCTGACGATCTTCCGAACGCGCAGGTCGGCGTCGGTCGACGACGTGAACCTCCTCAAGTACTGAAGGGCCAAAGGGTGTGCGAAAATGATCTTCTTTCGCGCGCCCGGCGGCCGTTGTCCCCAGGGCGGCTAAGGGCCAAAGCCCACAAGTGATCCGGACGAGGCCGACGCGGCCCCGCGCGACATGCGCGCGCGCTGCCGGCTAAGCGAAGAACGGACGAACTGCAGTGAAGCTGGAAGTCCTCGACGGCGCGACGCCGTCGCACCTCGGGACCGGTCCGCGATGACGCCGGCGGTTGCTGCGGGCGCCGAGGGGGGCGCCGTCCACTACGCCGCGGCCAGCGGTGCGTTCTCGCTGTCGTGGCTGCTCATCGCGCTGCCGCTGGCCGGCGCCGCGGTGCTGCTGCTCGGCGGTAAGCGCACCGACAAGTTCGGCCACGTCGTCGGCACGGTGGCGGCACTCGCGAGCTTTGTCGTCGGTCTGGTCATCTTCTTCACCCTGGTCGGCAGGGACGGCTCCGACCGTGCCGTCTCGCAGCACCTGTTCTCCTGGATCCCGGTAAACGGCTTCCAGGTCGACGCCGGACTGCTCGTCGACCAGCTCTCGGTCGTCTTCGTCCTGCTGATCACCGGTGTGGGCACGTTGATCCACATCTACTCGATCGGCTACATGGCGCACGACCCCGGCCGGCGGAAGTTCTTCGCCTACATGAACCTGTTCCTCGCCTCCATGCTGCTGCTGGTGCTGGGGAACAACTTCCTGGCGCTCTACGCCGGCTGGGAGCTCGTCGGCCTCTCGAGCTTCCTGCTCATCAAGTTCTGGGAGTACAAGCCGGCGGCGGCCACCGCGGCGAACAAGGCCTTCTACATGAACCGGGTCGGCGACGTGGGCCTCGCGATCGCCATCATGTTCATGTTCGGCACGCTCGGCTCGACGAACTACGACCACGTCTTCACCGCGGCCGCCGGCGGCGCCATCGGCCACGGCACCATCACCGCGATCGCGCTGCTGCTCCTGCTCGGCGCCTGCGGCAAGTCCGGCCAGTTCCCGCTGCAGGCCTGGCTCCCGGACGCCATGGAGGGCCCGACCCCGATCTCCGCGCTCATCCACGCGGCGACGATGGTCACCGCCGGCGTCTACCTGATCGCCCGGTCCGCCCCGGTCTTCAACGAGACCCAGGCCGCCCGCACGGTCGTCGTCATCATCGGCGCCGTCACCATCCTCATCGGGTGCGTGATCGGCTGCGCCTACGACGACATCAAGAAGGTGCTCGCCTACTCGACGGTGAGCCAGATCGGCTACATGTTCCTCGCCGTCGGGCTCGGGCCGGCGGGCTACGCCCTGGGCATCGCACACCTGCTCGCGCACGGCTTCTTCAAGGCGGGCCTGTTCCTCGGCTCCGGCTCGGTCATCCACGCGATGGACGACGAGCAGGACATGCGCAGGTACGGCGGCCTGTGGAAGTACATGAAGGTCACCTGGGTGACGTTCGGGCTCGGCTACCTGGCCATCATCGGCTGCCCGCCGTTCTCCGGGTTCTTCACCAAGGACAAGATCATCGAAACGGCCTTCGACAAGGGCGGGACGTCCGGCTACATCCTCGGGATCGTCGCGCTGCTCGGTGCCGGGATCACCGCCTTCTACATGACGCGGCTGTTCCTGATGACCTTCCACGGCAAGGCGCGCTGGTCGCACGAGGGTGCGGACGCCAAGCACCCCCACGAGTCGCCCACGACGATGACCGGCCCGATGATCCTGCTGGCCATCGGCTCGGTGGCCGCCGGAGCGCTGTTCGTCGTCGGCGGCACCCTGCAGGACTGGCTCGCCCCGGTCGTCGGCGAGCACGGCGAGGCCGACCACGTGCTCTCGCCGACGGTGCTCACGCTGCTCACCCTGGTCGTCAGCGCCGGCGGCCTGGCCGGCGCCGTCCTGCGCTACCAGCTGCGCCCGGTGGACGCGGTGGCCAAGCCCGACGCCGCGGTCAGCCCGCTGACCGTCGCCGCCCGCCACGATCTGTACGCGAACACCTTCAACGAGGCCGCGTTCATGATCCCGGGCAACTACCTGGTCCGCTTCCTGGTCTGGTTCGACAAGATCATCATTGATGGCCTGGTCGGCGGGACCGCGGCGACCATCGGTGGCCTGTCCGGCCGGCTGCGGCGCACCCAGACCGGCTACGTCCGCACCTACGCTCTATCGATGTTGGGAGGCACGATCCTCGTGGTCGGTGCCCTGCTGTTGGTGAGGGCGGGCTGACGTGCATACCGTTCCCTGGCTGACGATCCTGCTGGTCATCCCGGTCGCGGGCGCGATCCTGGTCGCGCTGCTGCCCAAGCGTGCGAGCACGCTGGCCAAGCAGGTCACCCTGGTTCTCACGCTCGTCGAGCTGGTGCTCGCGGTTCTCGCCACCATCGCCTACGAGCCCGACAAGCCCGGCTTCCAGTTCGCCCAGCGGTACGACTGGATCAAGCAGTTCGGCGTGTCCTACTCGGTCGGCGCGGACGGCATCTCGATCGTGCTGATCCTGTTGGCCTCGGTCCTGATGCCGGTGGTTGTGCTGGCGTCCTGGCACGAGGCCGAGGAGGGCAAGCGCGGCGTCGGGGCGTTCTTCTCGCTGCTGCTCGCGCTGCAGGCCGGCATGGTCGGCGTCTTCGCCGCCACCGACGTGTTCCTGTTCTACGTCTTCTTCGAGGCGATGCTCATCCCGATGTACTTCCTCATCGGGAGCTACGGGGCGCCGAAGGAGCAGACGCAGCGCTCGTACGCGGCGGTCAAGTTCCTGCTCTACAGCCTGTTCGGCGGTCTGCTGATGCTCGCGGCGGTCATCGGCCTCTACGTGGTCTCGGTGCACCAGCTCGGCCATGGCACGTTCGACTTCGCCGCGCTGCGCCAGATGCACATCGACGAGGACACGCAGAAGTGGCTGTTCCTCGGCTTCTTCATCGCGTTCGCCATCAAGGCACCGCTGTTCCCGTTCCACACCTGGCTGCCGGACGCCGGCGCCCAGTCGCCCACCGGCGGCGCGGTGCTGCTCGTCGGCGTGCTCGACAAGGTCGGCACCTTCGGCCTGCTCCGCTACTGCATCCCGCTGTTCCCGGACGCGGCCGACTACTTCGCCCCGCTGGTGCTCGCCCTCGCGGTGATCGGCATCTTCTACGGCGCGCTGCTCGCGATCGGGCAACGTGACATGAAGCGGCTGGTCTCGTACACCTCGCTCGCCCACTTCGGCTTCATCGCGCTCGGCTGCTTCGCCTTCACCTCGCAGGCCGGCACCGGCGCGGTGCTGTACATGGTCAACCACGGCCTCTCCACCGGCCTGCTGTTCCTGGTGGTCGGCTTCCTGGTCGCCCGCCGCGGCAGCCGGGACGTCGACGCCTACGGCGGCATGGCGAAGGTCACCCCGGTGCTCGCGGGCGTGTTCCTCATCGCCGGGCTCTCGTCGCTGGCGCTGCCCGGCCTGAACAGCTTCGTGTCGGAGTTCCTCGTCCTGGTCGGCACGTTCACCGAGTACAAGGCGCTGGCGATCGTCGCGACCTGCGGCATCGTGCTGGCCGCCATCTACGTGCTGCATCTGTACAAGCGGACGATGACCGGGCCGGTGGTCCACGAGGAGAACAAGCTCGTCGCCGACCTGTCGCTGCGGGAGAAGCTCGTGGTCGCCCCGGTGGTCGCGCTCATCGTCGCGCTCGGTGTCTACCCGAAGCCTCTGATCGACATCATCCGCCCGACGGTCACGGCCACGTTCACCGATGTCGGGCACCATGACCCGGCACCGAGTGTCCCGGTAGCCGGTGTGACCACCACCGGAGGCCACTCGTGAGCGCCGCTCCCGTCGTCCTCGCCGCGTCGTCGGCGACGACCGTCGCGCCCATCCAGACGCCGCACGTCGAGTACTCCTCGATCAGCCCGCTGCTGATCGTGCTCGGGCTCGCGTTCGCCGGCATCCTGGTCGAGGCGTTCGCGGCGTCCGAGGCCCGCCGGCGGATTCAGCCGGTGCTCGCCTTCGCCGGCTTCGCCGCGGCGTTCATCGCCGTCGTGCTGCTGCACTCCCGCCGCGCCACGCTGGTGTCCGGCGCGCTCGCCATCGACGGCCCGACGCTGTTCCTCGAAGGCACGATCCTGCTGTTCGGCCTGTTCGCGGTGCTGCTGGTCGCCGAGCGTCGGCTGGATTCCTCGGGCGGCGCCATCGTCGCCTCCGCGTCCGTCACGCCCGGCGCGGCGGGGTCGACCGCGATGCAGACCTCCAAGGAGGTCCAGACCGAGGCCTACCCGCTGCTGGCCTTCTCGGTCTCCGGAATGCTGATGTTCGTCGCGTCGAACAACCTGCTGGTGATGTTCGTCGCGCTGGAGATCCTCTCGCTGCCGCTCTACCTGCTGGCCGGGCTCGCCCGCCGCCGGCGGCTCCTCTCGCAGGAGGCGGCGATGAAGTACTTCCTGCTCGGCGCGTTCTCGTCGGCGTTCTTCCTCTACGGCCTGGCGATGATCTACGGCTACGCCGGCACCGTGCGCCTCGGCGCCATCGCGGACGCGGCCGGCAGCGCGAGCGCGAACGACACCTACCTCTACCTCGGGATGGGCCTGCTCGCCGTCGGTTTCTTCTTCAAGATCGGCGCGGCGCCGTTCCACTCCTGGACGCCGGACGTCTACCAGGGCTCGCCGACGCCGGTCACCGCCTTCATGGCCGCGGCCACCAAGGTCGCCGCCTTCGGCGGCCTGCTGCGGGTCTTCTACGTCGCCTTCGGCGGCCTGCGGTGGGACTGGCGGCCGGTCATCTGGGGTGTCGCGATCCTCACCATGGCCATCGGTGCCGTGCTGGCCCTGACCCAGCGCGACATCAAGCGGATGCTGGCCTACTCGGCCATCGCGCACGCCGGCTTCCTGCTCGTCGGCCTGGCGGCCGCGAACACCGACGGCCTGTCCGGCTCGATGTTCTACCTGGTGACCTACGGCTTCACGACGATCGCCGCGTTCGCCGTCGTCTCCCTGGTGCGCACCGGCGACGGCGAGGCCAGCGACCTGTCCCAGTGGCAGGGCCTCGGACGTACCTCGCCGTGGCTCGCGGGCATCTTCGCCTTCCTGCTACTCGCGCTCGCCGGCATCCCGCTCACCAGCGGCTTCACCGGCAAGTTCGCGGTGTTCCAGTCGGCCATCGAGGGCGACGCCACCCCGCTGGTCGTCATCGCGCTGGTGTGCAGCGCGATCGCCGCGTTCTTCTACGTGCGCGTGATCGTGCTGATGTTCTTCTCCGACCCGCCCGCCGATGGCCCGGTCGTGGTCACCCGGCCGAGCCTCACCTACGCCACCGTGGGCGTCGGCGCGCTCGTCACCCTGCTTCTCGGTGTAGCTCCACAGCCTTTGTTGGACCTCGCCAGTCACGCGGCGGCCTCAGGCTTCGTACGCTAGAGGGCCAAAGGGCGTGCGAAAATGATCCTCCTCGCACGCCCGGCGGCCGTACTCCTCCGTGAGAGGGCCAAAGGGCGTGCGAAAATGATCCTTCTTCGCACGCCCGGCGGCCGATACCCCCCAGGATCACAAATGGCGGTATGAGCAGAACCGGGCTGGACACCATGGGGATCAGGGCAGACCCTGATCTCGAATCCGCCGTGCGAGCGGGCCTCACGGACGTCGAGCGACTCCTGCGCGAGGCGGTCCGCAGTGAGTTCACGTTCGTCACGGAGGCATCGCGGCATCTCACCGACGCGGGCGGGAAGCGCTTCCGTCCGATGGTGGTGCTGCTCGCGGCGCACTTCGCCGACCCGGCCGCGCCGGAGGTGATCCAGGCCGCGGCCGCCATCGAGCTGACCCACCTGTCGACCCTGTACCACGACGACGTGATGGACGAGGCCCCGCTCCGACGCGGGGCCGCGTCCGCCAACGCCCGGTGGACGAACACGGTGGCGATCCTCGTCGGGGACTACCTGTTCGCGCGGGCCTCGGAGATCACCGCCGACCTCGGCCCCGAGGCGACCAGGATCCTCGCGCAGACGATCGCGACGCTGTGCGAGGGCCAGATCCGCGAGACCGTCGGGCCGATGCCGGACGACGACCCCGTCGAGCACTATCTTCGGGTCGTCACCGGCAAGACCGCGTCGCTGATCGCCGCATCCGGCCGCCTCGGCGCGATGATGGCCGGCGCCGACCCTGTGACGGCCGACATCCTCGCCACCTTCGGGGAGCGCATCGGCGTCGGCTTCCAGCTCTCAGACGACATCATCGACGTCGCCTCAGAGAGCGCCGCCTCCGGCAAGACCCCCGGCACCGATCTGCGGGCCGGCGTCCGCACGCTGCCGATGCTGTACGCCCTGCGCGGCCAGGACGCGGGCGCGGACCGGCTGCGCGAGCTGCTGGCCGAGGGCTTCGCCTCCGACGCGGCGCTCGGTGAGGCGATCGAGATCCTGCGCTCCCACCCCGGTATGGACGAGGCCCGGGCTCAACTGAACTCCTGGGCGTCAAGCGCCCGCGACTGCCTGGCTCCGCTCCCGGAGGGCTCCGCCAAGACCGCCCTGGAGAGCTTGGCCGACTTCGTCGTCGCCCGCACGGGCTAGGGCGCCGGGCCGGGGTTCCTGCCGGATCGGCGGAGCTTGCGTAGCCGATCTGGGAGGTCCGGGACGCGCCGGCCGCCTGTCGGGCGCCTAGGGCGCCCTCCCTGCGTGGTGCCGGGTACAGGCGTATGGCCGTGATTGGTGTGGTGCCGGGCTGAGGCCGTGGTCGCGTTGGCGCTGCGCTTTAAGGCGCTGTCGCGTGCTGGGGCTGGGTTGCGCTTGCGGCCGGGTGGCGGCGACTGGCCGGCGGTGGACGCGAAGCGGCCCCGCACCCGGAGAGCGCGCTTCGGGGGCGGGGCCGGTCTTCTTCGGCCTATCAGGCTTTGGTTAGGAATGCCAGCCGATCGTCGCCTTGGTGAACCAGTCGGCGTCCTCGAGCGGGTCGGGCTCGGGGGCGGGGTCGGGGTCTGTCACCGTGATCGGATCCGCGGGCGCGGACGTCGAGGCGGTCGTGTCGGAAGGAGTCCCTGAGCCGGTCGAGGTCGGGTCGGCCGCCGCGGCCTGCTGGCTGGCCACGGGGTCCTGGTCCGTCCCCTGAGGCTGTCCCGCGTCGTTCGGCGGCGCAGCATTCGGCGCCGTCGCGGTTGGGTCGGTGCCTGGGTCGGCCGTGGCGTCCGGCGGGGGAGTCGCCTCGCCCTGCTCCGGCGAGTCCGTGGGCGATGGGCTCGGGGTGGGGGTGTCGGTGGCCGGGACGCCGCCGATCCCGAACCAGTTGAACACCGAGCTGCCCGTCGCCGGCTGGTCCGTCGCCGCGGCTGGGGCACCAGTCGTCGGGTCGGTGGCGGACCCGTCCCGCGGGGTGAGCGGAATGACCGGAATCTCGCTGCTGCTGAGGCCGTCCGTCGGGTACGGCGAGTCCGCCGAGCCGTCGACGGTGGGGTCGTGCGTCGGGTCGTAGGAGTCGACCAGCGGGTCGTACGCGCCCGCGGCGTCGACGTAGCCGCCACCGGTGTCCGATGGCTGCTGCCCGCCGGAGTCGGACTGGTTGGGCACCATGGGCACCACGGGTACCTGGGGAGTGAGACCCGGCGTGATCGGCGACGAGGCGCTCGCCGCGGACGTGTCCGCGTCGGAGCCCGTGGACTGGACGGACGGGAACTGGCCCGTCGACGTTCCGCCTCCGGGCCCTGCTGGAATGATCAGCGGGCCGGTGTCCGTGGCGAGCACCGCGCTGCCGACGAGCGCCGAAAGGCCGGCGAGCGAGGCCGTGCTCGCGATGGCGAGCTTCGCCCTGGCGCTGCCAGGCCGCCCGATGGGCGCTCGGTGCGCTCCCGGCGACCGCTGCCCTCCTTCGGGCTTCTCGCCTCTCGCCCGGGCACCGCCACCGCTCGGCGAGCCCCGCCTGCCGGTGGAACGCGCCTCACGGCCGACTCCGCTGGGGAGGCCACCGGTGTCGTCGATGCCCCGTGACGAGAAGGCGGCGGGAGTGGCGGCGATGAACGTCGTGCCCACCGGGACGACCGGCACGCCGTACAACGGCTCGTCCTCGAGGACCGTGTAGTCGGCGTCGTCGGTGTAGTCGGTGTCGTCCGCGTATGCGTACGGGCCGCCGACGGCGTCACCGCCGTCACCGCCCGGGTATTCGTAGCCCTCCGCGTAGCCGTGGCCGCGCGAATAGTCGAAGTGGCCGGGGCCGGCGGAGTCCGTGTGGCTCGGGTAGCCCTCGTATCCGTACCCGTAGCTACCGCCCTGCCGCTCGGCGGCGCGGTCCCGGCGCGCGGAGGTGCTGAGGGAGATCGGACCGGTCACCGTGTCGAGCTCGCCGGGCGGCAACACCGGTGGGCGTGCCGGAAGCGGCGCGGCGAAGGCCTGCTGAGGAGCGAGGGCGCGACCGCGGGCATACGGCCACCCCGAGGGTTCTTCAGCCCGCGGGGCATCCTGGGTACCGGTCCAGCCCTGCTGGCCGGCCACGTAGCTAACCACGTCGCGCCCCAGTGGGCGTCAGAGCGCCGACGAGCACCAACGGGCACCCGACCTCGTACCCGTGGTGACGGAAGTAGTGCCTGTGCCAGTCACGACTGTGCCTGTTACGGCGATGCACGGAGCCTCCGGCTTTGGTTCGGTGTGGACCCCCCCGGGCGACACCGCACGCACCCCCACGCGCACCCACACAGTATCGGACATCAGTCACGTTCGCGCACCGGGGTATCGCCATCGGCGACCATCCGGACGCCCAACCGACACCCAATGGGCGGTGGGCGGATGTCAGGCTCCCGGGACCGGGAACGGAGCCGGCGGGGCCGGCGGGAAGTTGCCGCGCGCCGCCGGTGTCACGGTCGCCGTCGGAGCCGCCCCCTCCGCCGGAGCGGGTGGCTTCCCCACGCTGGGCGTCGCGCCCACGGACAGCGGGAAGACGGGAGAGCCAACGGCCTGGCCGAAGGCGCCACCCGGCGGCAGGGTCCCGACCGCCGACGGGCTCGGCGCGCTGGCGGCGCCGCGTTGGGTCAGGGGGATCACCGGGAAGGGGTAGGTCCTCGTCGCGCGCGGCTGCGCGGCGCCGGGAGCCGGCGTACCGGCCGCCAGCGTGTCCTTGTCGCCCTGATCGTCGCCGGTCGCGACCAGCCGCAGCGAGACGGTGCCCGCGATCGCGGCGGCCACAAGGCAGCAGACCACGAGCAGCACGGCCCGACGGCGACGGCGCCGGGCTCGCCGCCCACCGGGTCTGGCCGACCTGACGGCGGGCCCGTTGGCCGGTTCGCTGTTCGACGCCGCCGGCTGGTCCGCCGCCGTCCCACTCGCCGGCGGATCCCCCACCGAACCGTCGGCCGGCGAGTCGCCGCCCGCCGGACCGTAGGGCGGTGAGCTGTCCGTCCAGGCGCCCGCCGGGAAGGCCGCCGTAACCTCCGGAGCCGTGGCCGCCGTCGCTGGCCACGGGTCGCCCGCCTCCGCTGGCCACGCCGGATAGGGCCACGGCGCGCCAGGCGAGGCCAGGTCAGGCTGTGTCAGGTCAGGCGCCGTGGGAGCCGGCGACAGGCCGTCGGACCAGACGGGCGCCGCCGGCATGATCGGGATGGCACTGGTGTCCGTCGCCGCGAACCCGCCGCCGCCGAGGTCGGTCGGCGGCGGCGCGTAGTAGATCGGAAACGCGCCGGTCTGCGTCGCGGGATCCGCCGCGGCCGGGAACGGTGTCCCTCCCGTACCTCCAGGCGGCTGCTGGTAGATCGTTCGCTGGTAGGCGTAGAACTCGAGCTGGTAGCCGGCGACCTGATGAGGCTGGTCCGGGTCCGGCTGGCCGGTGTAGGGCGGGCTCTGCCCATACGCGCTCTGCTCATACGCGCTCTGCCCGTAGGTGCCCGGCGCGAACTGGTCCTGGTAGGGCCCGAGCGGCTGGGTGGGTGGCCCGGCGAACGTGCCGGTCGGGTGCTGGTACGACGTGTGCGGCGGCGCTGGCTCGTGGGGCGGGCCGATCGGGATCGCGCCGGTGTCGGCGGGAGCGAACCAACTTCCCGGATCGGGTGACGCCGCCCCCTGGTCAGGCTGCTCGTATCCCCACTGGCCATATGGCGCCGGCGGAGGGATGCCGTAGTCGGCGGAGGTGCCGGCGGGCACCGAGGCCTGGCCGGGAGCGGGATACGTCCCGGCGTCGCCGTACGGCGGCCAGCCTGGCTGCTCCGGGGGCGCCGGCGGCCAGGGCGCGGGCTGCTCGAGCCATGGCGAGGGCACCGGCTCGTAACGGGCGGCGTCGCCGGTGGGCGCCTCCGGATACGGCGGTGGCGGGTGGCCTATCTGGCTGTGCGCCTGCCCCTGGTAGGCGGGCGGCGGCGGGGGCGCGACGTCGTCGGCCGGGTCGCGGTACGGCGTCTGCATATACAGCGGGCCCAGCGGGATGGCGCTCGTCTCGCTGGCGAGGAAGCCGCCGCCGAAGTCGGTGGGCGGGGGCTGGTACGAGAACGTGAACTCACCGGTCCGCGGCCACGGGGAGACGTCGTCCGGGACGGACGCGGCGCTGTCCGGGCCGGCGGCTGTGCCCAAGCCGTCGGCTTCGCCGCCAGACCGGGCCGGGTTGCCATCCATTGCCGGTAGCGCCTCCGCGTCCCTGGGCCGGTCGTGCCGCCGTTCGCGAATGGAACGGACCTGTCACTGACCATAGTTCCACCGGATACCCGCGACTCTCCCGCGGCGGGTGAGTTGCGTACAGAGTTCGTGGCCTGACCGTTGCCGGACGAGACGGTAGAACTCGGCGCGACGTCGCGGGGGACGCTCCGCGAGATCTGGTGCCATGGCCGTCCGTAACGGCGATGGCCGGGGCGGCTGGTGTGCCGCCCCGGCCATCGGGAGATCGCTGCCCATTGACCGAGGCCGACGAAGTCGACCTCGGTCAGCCCGGGATCAGGAGATCGTCCAGGTCTCCTTGCCCGCGACCAGGGACATCAGGTTGCCATCGCCCTGGCGCTGCTTGGCCCGATCGATCTGGGCGTTGAGCTCCTCGTCGTAGCTGGGCACGTCGACGTCGCGGAAGACGCCGATCGGGGTGACACCGTGGGTGTCACCGGTCAGCCGGGACAGGGCGAACTGCTGGCTCGGGTCGACGGCGTGCGCGTCGTGGACGAGCACCCCCGCGTCACCGGCGGCGCCGACCTCCAGGCTCCCGTCGGCACCCCGGCGGATCGCCTTGCTCCCGTCGGCCCCGAAGGCGAGCGGCTGGCCGTGTTGCAGGCGCAGCGTCACGTCGTCGCGGGTGTCCCGGTCCTTCATGGTGTCGAAGGCGCCGTCGTTGAAGATGTTGCAGTTCTGGAAGATCTCCACGAAGGCGGCGCCGGGGTGCTCCGCGGCGGCCCGCAGCACCGAGGTGAGGTGCTGGCGGTCCGAGTCGACGGAGCGGGCGACGAAGGTCGCCTCCGCGCCGAGCGTCAGCGACGTCGGGTTGTACGGCCGGTCCAGCGAGCCGTGCGGGGTCGACTTCGTGATCTTCCCGATCTCGGAGGTCGGGGAGTACTGGCCCTTGGTCAGGCCGTAGATCCGGTTGTTGAACATCAGGATCTTGATGTTCACGTTCCGGCGCAGCGCGTGCAGCAGGTGGTTCCCGCCGATCGACAGCGAGTCGCCGTCGCCGGTGATGACCCACACCGACAGGTCGGGCCGCGAGGTGGCGAGGCCTGTCGCGATCGCCGGCGCGCGGCCGTGGATCGAGTGCATGCCGTAGGTCTGCAGGTAGTACGGGAAGCGCGACGAGCACCCGATGCCCGAGATGAAGACGATGTTCTCGCGGGCGACCCCCAGCTCCGGCAGGAAGCCCTGCACGGTCGAGAGGATGGCGTAGTCACCGCAGCCAGGGCACCAGCGGACCTCCTGGTCCGAGGCGAAGTCCTTGCGGCTCTGCGGGCCCGGGGCAGCCGGGACCAGGTCGAGCAGCCGGTTGGTTACCCGGCCACCGCCGACCTTGCCGTTGGTGGTGACGGTCACTGGTTGATCACATCCTCCAGAACGCCCGCGAGCTCCGCCGCCTTGAACGGGAGGCCTCGGACCTGGTTGTAGCCGATCGCGTCGACCAGGAACTCGGCCCGGACCAGGGTGCGCAGCTGACCGAGGTTCATCTCAGGCACCAGCACCCGGTCGTAGGACCGCAGCACCTCGCCGGTGTTGGCGGGGAACGGGTTGAGGTGGCGCAGGTGCGCCTGGGCCACCTGCAGGCCCTTGGCCCGCACCCGGCGGACTGCCGCGGCGATCGGGCCGTACGTCGAGCCCCAGCCGAGTACGAGCACGCGGGCCGAGCCGGACGCGTCGTCGACCTCCAGCGGCGGGATGTCGGCGGCGATGCCGTCGATCTTCGCCTGGCGGAGCCGGACCATCTGGTCGTGGTTGTTCGCGTCGTAGGAGATCGTGCCCGAGCCGTCCGCCTTCTCCAAGCCGCCGATCCGGTGCTCCAAGCCCTTGGTGCCCGGGACCGCCCACGGGCGGGCCAGCGTCTGCGGGTCACGCAGATACGGCCAGAAGTCGTCGTCGTGGTTCGGCTCGGTCGTGAGCTGGATCGGGATCTCCGGCAGCTGGTCCCGGGTCGGCAGCAGCCACGGCTCGGAGCCGTTGGCCAGGTAGCCGTCGGAAAGGATGAACACCGGGGTGCGGTACTTGGTCGCGATCCGGGCGGCCTCGATCGCGGCGTCGAAGCAGTCCGACGGCGACCGCGGGGCGATGATCGGCACAGGGGCCTCGCCGTTGCGGCCGAACATCGCCTGCATCAGGTCGGACTGCTCGGTCTTGGTCGGCAGACCCGTCGAGGGGCCGCCGCGCTGGATGTCGACGATCACCAGCGGGAGTTCGAGGCTGACGGCGAGACCGATCGTCTCGCTCTTGAGCGCCACACCCGGGCCGGACGTGGTGGTCACGCCGAGCGAGCCGCCGAACGAGGCGCCGAGCGCCGCGCCGATGCCGGCGATCTCGTCCTCCGCCTGGAAGGTGCGGACGCCGAACTGCTTGTGCTTCGAGAGCTCGTGCAGGATGTCGGACGCCGGGGTGATCGGGTAGCTGCCGAGGAACACCGGCAGGCCGGTGAGCTCGCCGGCCGCGACCAGGCCGTAGGACAGGGCCAGGTTGCCGGAGATGCGGCGGTAGGTGCCCGCCTTCATCCGGGCCGGCGCGACCTCGTAGGTAACCGAGAAGGACTCGGTCGTCTCGCCGTAGTTGAAGCCCGCGCGGAAGGCCGCGACGTTCGCCTCGGCGATCTCCGGGCGCTTCGCGAACTTCTGCCGGAGGAACTCCTCGGTGCCCGTGGTCGGCCGGTGGTACAGCCAGCTCATCAGGCCGAGGGCGAACATGTTCTTCGCCCGCTCGGCTTCCTTCTTGTTCACCGCGCCGGCGACGCCGTCGGCGGCGTTCACCGCGTTGATGGTCATCGAGGTCAGCGGGACCTTGTGGACGCGGAACTTGTCCACCGTGCCGTCGGTCAGCGGGTCTGCCGTGTAGCCCGCCTTCTTCAGGTTTCCACCTGTGAAGGCGTCGGTGTTCACAATGAGGTCGGCACCCGGTGGGAGGTCCTTCAAATAGGCCTTCAAAGCGGCCGGGTTCATCGCCACCAGGACATCCGGCGCGTCGCCGGGCGTCAGGATGTCGTGGTCGGAGAAATGCAGCTGGAAACCGGACACACCGGCCGGGCTACCCGCTGGGGCGCGGATCTCGGCGGGAAAGTCCGGGAGCGTCGACAGGTCGTTTCCGAATGTCGCCGTCTCGCTCGTGAACTGCTCGCCGGTGAGCTGCATGCCATCGCCGGAGTCGCCGGCGAACCGCACGACGACCCGGTCGAGCCGGCGGGTCTCCCGCTCCCGGGCCTGCTCGCGGACCTGCTCAGACACCTTCAGTAACCTCCTCAGGTACCGGTCCAGCCTACCTGTCGGCCTATTTGGGCGCGCGCATAGCGGCGCCTGTGCCGCCGGGGGGCGAGCCGTCCAGCAGGTCGGGGTGGCACCAGCTCGTCCGTAGTCCTATCACGCTCCGTGTTGGAGGCATCTCTGTCTGTCGTGTTGCTTGCGGGTTGCCGGGTGGTAGCGGCGTCCGGGCTGGTACCCGGGTTGGCCAAGCTGGCATCCCTACCGGCGAAATTGCGCACGTCGGCTCCTTGATTGCCGCCGATGTCGGGTATTTGTCACCAGTCGGCTCTCCTCGGCCACTTCCGACACTGCCGGGGCGGACGCCATTCCGCCGGGCCGCCGCGCACTTCATCCGATGACTTCGCCCACAGTGTGTGATTCGTCTCCCTCTTGACCGACGCGGCGGCCTCCCGAGACCCGCGGGTCAGACCCGCGCGTCCCGAGCGCTGTGCCCGCCGGGTATAAAGGCCCGCCCTTCGCCTGGCGGACCCGGGCGTACGTCGCCGACGGGAGGCCTTCGCCGCCCGGTCAGCATCCACCTGCCCAGGATGCGTGCCATGGGCGCCGGGCATGACGGAATCGGTGTGGTGTCGATAGCGCCATTAGCACTAGCACTGGCGGCGCTGGCGCGGCCAGCGTCACGGCCGGCGGGGTCGTCGCCGAGTGGCTGCCGTGGCCGCCGCCGCAGGACCTGCCGTCGTTCCGGGCGTCGCCGAGCGGCCGCGGGCTCCACGTGGCCGATGGCACCGTGAGTCGCGTGACCGGAGAGGTTCTCGCCCTCGCCTACTCGTGCCGGCGGCGAGAAGGAAGGATGAAGGAGAGCGGGCAGCCGCGCGAGAATCGGCGGGTGGACGCGGACATCCCCATCTCGGCTGATCGAGTCCTCGCCGGTTCCGGTGGGACCAGCCGCGCCGGTGATCGTGCCCTCGCCGTCGGGTTCGTCGGTTTCGGCCGCGCCGGGGCGGCGCTCGCCGTGGCGTTCGCCGACGCCGGACATCGCCTCGTCGGGGTGACCACGCGCTCCGATGCCTCGGCCGCCCGCGTTCATCGTCTTCTTCCCGGCGCGCGGCCGCGGCCCGTGGCGGAGCTTGCCTCGCTGGTAGACGTCCTGATACTCGCCGTCCCCGACGACATGATCGCTCTCGTCGCCACCGAGATCGCCGAAGCCGCGGAACCCGCGGGCCCGCGGGCGGGCAGCGTCGTCGTTCACCTGAGCGGACGGCATGGGCTCGCCCCGCTCACGCCGGTCGCGGCCCGCGGCGCGGCCCGCGCGGCGGTCCACCCGATCATGAGCCTGGCCGGCCTTGACCCGGCCGCGGATGCCGCCCATCTGCGCGCCGCCACCTTCGGCGTCACCGCCGACCCGGCGGCCGCACCCATCGCCCGCCGGCTGGTCGCGGACGTGGGCGGCCGGTTCGTCGAGGTGGCCGACGAGGCGCGCACCCTCTACCACGCGGCGATCGTGTTCGGAGCGAACTACCTGGCGGCGCTGGCCGGCGCGAGCGCCGACCTGCTGGCCGCGGCGGGTGTGACTGACGCGCGCGCGGCGCTCGCCCCGCTGCTGCGGGTGTCGCTCGACAACGCGCTGCGCGACGGCGACGCCGCCACCACCGGACCGGTGCGCCGCGGCGACGCCGGTACGGTCGCCGCCCACCTGGAGGCGCTCCGTGCCGCGGACCCCGCCGTCGTCCCCGCCTACCGCGCGCTCTCCCGTCTCGCGGCCGGGCGCCTGGAGGCCGCCGGCCTTCTCCCTGCTCGCGCGGCCACGAGCCTCCGCGCCACGCTCGAAGCCTCCGACCCCACAGACCCCACAGACTCCTCCGTCTCCTCCGGCGCCTCGAACGTCTCCGACGAACCGTGACCCAGGCCGACCGGAGGGTTCAGAGCCGCGCTGCCCGGGGATGGTCGGGGCACCGAGGACGCAGGTCGGCCCGCGGAGACGGCCGCACAAGCCGGGCGTTGCCGACGTTACGGGCCTGGATGGGAACGCCTCGCGACACCTCTGGCGTTGAGCTGGGTGCAACCTTCTAATACGACAGGACAACGGGACGCCATGTCTCACCTCAACGGTCTCAAGACCGCGTTGCTACTCGGAGTACTGTCGGCCGCGATCCTGGCGGTGGGATCCATCTTCGGCCGGAACGGGCTGATCATCGCGCTCGTCCTCGCGGTCCTGATGAACGGCTTCTCGTACTTCTATTCGGACAAACTCGCGTTGCGCGCCATGCGCGCGTACCAGGTGAGCCAGGTCGAGCAACCACGCCTATACGCCATCGTCCGTGATCTCGCGACGCGCGCTCGCATGCCGATGCCACGCCTGTACCTGAGCCCCACCAGCGCACCCAATGCCTTCGCGACCGGCCGCAACCCGAAGAACGCGGCGGTGTGCTGCACCGAGGGGATCATGGAGCTGATGGACGACCGGGAGCTGCGCGGCGTCCTCGGCCACGAGCTCAGCCACGTCTACAACCGGGACATCCTCATCGCCTCGGTCGCCGGCGCGCTCGCCAGCGTGGTCGTCTACCTCGCCAACTTCGCCCAGTTCGCGGCGATCTTCGGCGGCGGGCGCAACGAGGACGGCCCGGGCATGTTCGAGCTGCTACTCCTGATCATTCTCGGCCCGATCGCCGCGACGATCATCCAGCTGGCCATCAGCCGCGCCAGGGAGTACCAGGCCGACGAGTCCGGCGCGACGCTGACCGGCGACCCGCTCGGCCTCGCCAACGCCCTGCGCAAACTGGAGGCTGGCACCGCCGCCCGCCCGCTTGCCCAGAGCTCCCGCCTGGCCCCGGTCTCCTCGCTGATGATCGCCAATCCGTTCCGGGCCGGCGGGGTCGTCCAGCTCTTCTCCACCCACCCCCCGATGGACCAGCGCATCGCCCGCCTCGAAGAGATGGCCCGGCTGAACCCCTACCGCTGATGCCGCTGATTTCGCCGCTCGTCCCGCTCGTCCCGCTCGTCAGCGCGGGGCGTCGGCGCGGGGCGCGGTCCGGACGCGCCCGCACCGCGACGTTGCCGTTTCACGGAAGCGATCTTGGAGGGGCTGGGCGGCGGTGGGCGGGGGTCGTCGATCGCTAGAGTCGGCAGGCGTGGCCGACGACTCCGCGACTGAGACCTCGACGCTGGCCGCCCGGGTTCGGGCGGCGGCCCTGTTGACCGGCAGCTTCGTGCTGCGTTCCGGTAAGACAAGCACCGAGTATTTCGACAAGTACCGGCTAGAGGCGGATCCGGTCCTTCTCGCGGACATTGTCACCGCGATGGTCCCGCTCGTGCCCGCCCGGGCCGAGCTGCTCGCCGGCCTGGAGCTCGGCGGCGTGCCGCTGGCCACCCTGCTGTCGGCCCGTACCGGACTGCCGGCCCGCTTCGTCCGTAAGAAGGCGAAGGAGTACGGCACCCGCCAGATCGCGGAGGGCGGCGACTTCGCCGGCCGGTACGTGGTCCTCGTCGAGGACGTCGTCACCAGCGGCGGCGCCGTCCTCGACGCGACGAAGGTGCTGCGCGAGCAGGGCGCGACCGTCGAGCACGTCGTCTGCGTCATCGACCGCCAGGAAGGCGGCGCCGAACGTCTGGCTGATCTTGGCCTGACCCTCCACCCTGCGCTCACCCGCGCCCAGCTCGACGCCGCCGCATAGCCGGTCCGCCCGGGCGGACCGCCTGGTCCATCTGGCCTGTCCGCCAGGCCTGTCCGCCAGGCCAGTCCGTATGGCCGAGCCGGCGCGGCCAGGCCCGCGCGGGACCCGGCCGCGCTCACCTCAGGGCGACGATCTCCCGCGTTCGCGAAGCTGGCCCCTCCAGGGGCCAGCTTCACTTCGACCGCCCGACCGCGTCCGCCCGGACGACCGTGTGACGGAGGGCTCTCGACCCGTCAGCGGTAGTTGATGAACTGCAGCGAGACCTCGAAGTCCTCGGCCTTCAGCATCTGAATGACGGCCTGCAGGTCGTCGCGCTTCTTGCCGGTGACGCGGAGCTGGTCACCCTGGATCTGGGCCTGCACGCCCTTCGGGCCGTCCGCGCGGATCTTCTTCGCGATCGCCTTGGCCTTTTCGTCCGGGATGCCTTGCGTCACGGTGATGGCGAGGCGGTACTCCTTGCCGGCCTGCTTCGGCTCGTCGTAGTCGAGCGCCTTGAGCGAGATGCCGCGCTTGACGAACTTCTCCTGCAGTACGTCCAGCACCGCCTTGACTCGCTCCTCGCTGTTCGCGACTAGCGAAATCGAGTCGCCGGAGTGGGTCGCGGAGGCGTCGGTACCCCGGAAGTCGAAGCGAGTCTTGATCTCCTTGGCGGTCTGGTTGACCGCGTTGTCGATCTCTTGGGTGTCCACCTTGCTGACGATGTCGAAGGACGGGTCCGCCACAGCGAGGAACCTCCTGTCGGGGTCGGTTGTGAGGGGCAATCGCCGCTGCCCACAAGGTCAGGGCCACATGACGGGGACCTCACCTCGGTGGCACCTCCGCCGCGACCGGTATGCTCATCCACGACACGGCAGGTTGCCCGAGCGGCCAAAGGGAGCGGTCTGTAAAACCGTCGGCTCAGCCTACGATGGTTCGAATCCATCACCTGCCACCACCCCGACCTAGCTGCAACACCGCAGGTCACCGGCCCCGGAGCGATCACCGGGGCCTTTTTCATGCCCACGGCCAGTACCGACCGATCACGGTCGTTCCCGGGTGGCTGTGCAACATACGTGCACGCGATCATGTGCCCGGCTCCAGCGCCAGCATGGCCTCGATCCGCCGCCGGGCGGTGACGTCGTCGCCGTCCACGCACTTCGCGTAGACCCGGTGCAGGACGGCCACGGAGTGCCCAGCCCACTCGGCGACCTGCTGCGGCGGAACCCCGGCGTTCAGCCAGCCCGACAGACAGGCGTGCCGCAGGTCGTAGACCCGCCGCGCGAGTGGCCCGGCCGCTTGCGCCGGGGTCAGCGCCGATGCCCGCGTCGCCGCCCAGGTCCGGCCCACCACCGAGTCGGAGAGGTCCCCGCCGCGCACCCCGGGGAACAGCCGGCCATCGGGCGCGAACCCGAAATCCGCGATGTGCTGGCGGAGGATCACGACCAGCGGCGGGCAGGCCGGCACAGGCCGGGTGTCCCCGACGCCCCGGTGCTTCAACTGGCGGGCGGGCGCCAGGTTGCCGGTCTTCCGGTCGTCGAGCCAGCCGCTCGCGGTCGCCGGCCGGGAGGTTGCCAGACGCAGCACGCCCCACTGGTCCGGCGCGCCGTCGGCCGGGAGTTCCACCGTGTCGCGGTCCAGTCCCGCGATCTCACCAGGCCGGCACCCGGCGTAGTAGGCGACCGCGAAGAACGCGACCAGCCGCCGGCTGGTGTCGCCCAGCCGTCCCGCCGCGTCCAGCAGCGCCCGCGCCTGGCGGTGGTTGCACACCACCCGCCGGTCAACGGTCTCCACCGTCTTCGGTGGCTTCCACTTCAACGCGGTCAGCGGGTTGGCCGCCAGGTCCCGCCGCTCGACCGCGTAGTCGAGCGCCCCGAAGAACACCGCCCGCTTGCGCGCCACCGTCGTGGCCGCCGCGGGCCGGCCGTCCAGCTTGCGCGCGATCCGGTCGAGCGCCGCCCGCGCCACGCCCGGTTCGGCGAGGTCGACGACCGGCCGGGAGTGCTCCGCGAGCCACGCGAGCACGTCCGCCAGGTGTGCGGGCGGTTCGCGTTCCACTCGCGGGCGGTGCGCTCCACCGTCCGAGGTCCGGGTAGCCGTCCGGAACATCCAGCCGTAGAGCGCTTCCCGAAGCACGTCGGCGTGCACGTCCGGCGGATCGGCGGTCAGCAGCGCGGGCGTCACGGTCGCGAGAGCGTCCGCGATGGACGCCCGGGACTTGGGCGCCACCCGCCACCACTGGAGATCCGCGAAGTCCCGGGCGTGCTCGAGCCACGTCCGGACCGCGACCGGCGCCGGCGGGGGCTTGGGCCTGGCCCGCAGCTCCGAGACCGGCACGCCGTCTTCCACGTCGAAGGCCTCGCCCCGGCGGGAGGCCGCCACGAGGTCGGAGCGCCGCGAGTCCGCCAGCCCCCACGTGGCGAACGAGTCGCTGTGCGTCTTGGGGCCGACCCTCCATCGGATCTGGTAGGTGGTCTTCGTCTGGCGCTTGATCTCGTTGATTTTCCAGATCCGGACCTCGAAGGATGTCGGCCGGTCGTCCGGGTCGTCCGGCATCGCCAAGGCGGTGGTCATGCCGCCTGTGCCCGGGTGTCGAGCCAGGCGTTCAGGTCAGGCCGGGCGACGCGAAGTTGGCCGTTCGGCAGCTTGATGACCCGTGGGGCGCGGCCCTTGGCGCGCCAGTCGTCGAAGGTCGACCGGGCGAGCGGGCCCTGTTCGTCGCCCAGCTCGGCCAGGACGACGGCGAGCGGGAGCAGTTCGCGGCGGGTGTGGTCCGGTGTGGTCGCGACCCGGGCGGGGGTTACTCGGCGGGCGGGGGCGGTCATGCTACGGGTGCTCCTTCCTGAAGGGGGTGGAGTGGCCGGCCCCGGCGGCTTCTTGGCGGTTGGCGCCGGGGTCGGTTCCTTGCCGAGCGGTGCGGGCGGCCTCGCGATGCGAGCGGGCCAGGTCGGCGGCCATAGCGGCGAGCTGGGCGTCCCCGGCCAGGCGGTAGCCGGCGCCCTCGAAGGTCCATTCGCCGATGGTGAGGATTTCGTCGCCGGTGTCGGCTTCGAGTGGGCGGCCCCAGGCGTCGAGCGGGGTCCGGGGGTTGCCGTTGGCGTCGTGGGTGCGCTGCCAGTCGCGCCGGGCCTGGCGGCAGGCGCCGAAGGTCAGCGAGTAGACGCGGGACTTGGTGAGCCAGTGGCCCCGGTACCCGAACTGGTGGGCGTTCTGCCGCAGTCGCAGTTCGGCGAGCGGCCGGGGCGGGGGTGGGTCGGGTGGCGGGTCTGTGTGCGGTCGCCGTGCTTGGTGTCGTGGGAGTGGGAGGACCGGGCCGCCGAGGTACCAGGCGGTGCGGACCATCGCGGCCTGGTGCGCGCTGAGCAGCGGCAGGACCAGGCGCAGATCGTCCGACGTCCGGATGGGCTGGTCCAGGACGCCGGAGTCGGTCACGCCCTTCGTGACGTACTTGGCGAGGTAGTTCCCGACGGCGCGGGCGGACAGCGGCCCGTCCGGGACGACGGTGGTGGTGTCGTCGAGCTCGGCGCCGCCGGCCACGGTCAGGTGGCGTTCGTGGTGCTGCTCTCCCCAGCGGGCGGCGGCCAGGCCGGCGGCGGCCGGGGTCGGGCATGGTTCGCTGACCTGTTCGACCGCCCAGCGCCAGGCGCGCGCAAGGAGCCGGCCGGTCGCCCAGTCAGGCGGGGGTGGGTAGTCGCCGGGGATCGGGCTGAACCCGTCGAGCCGCAGGATGCCGTGGAAGTGGATCAGGCTGCGGGCCTGCATCTCGGCGACCTTGACGTACGAGATCCGCAGCAGCTCGCGGATACCGACCCGCCGTGAGCCGTCCTTGCGGACGCCGCTGGTCAGCGGCACCCCGGCCATGTGGGCGAGACGCCGGTAGCAGAGATCAACGGTCCGCTTGAACAGGCGGGCGGCGGTCGCGTTCCAGATCACCGCGCCGAGGTAGTCGTAGCAGTCCAGGCAGAGCGCCTGCCCGAGCGCCGGATCGTCGGTGGCGTCGTGGACGGCCCAGCAGCCGCGGGGCCGGCCGTGTGGGCAGAAGCCGCTGAGTCGGTGGCAGGTCTTCGCCGGCTGGCCGTGCTTGGCGTTGCGGGTGTGGACCGGCCCGAAGCTCGGGGCGGTGACGGTGACGAACAGGCCGGGGTGGTCGATGACCGTGTCGGGGATGCTCCGGCCGCCGGCCAGGCCGGTGTGCACGATCTGCCAGGCGTCGCCCGCATAGGTCCAGGAGCATGACGGGCAGACGCTCGCGCGCCGGTTGCCGCAGGCGATGAGGATCGTCCCGTCCGGCTTCGTCGCCGAGTCGAAGAACGGCCGGATCTCGCCGGTGCGCAGGTCGACGTGGTTGCTACGGCCGGACAGGCGAATGGGCCGGGTGCAGCCGGCGATCCGTTCGAGCTGTGCCCAGAACTCGCGGAACGTGCCGTCCTCGATACGCGGCCGGGCTTCTTCCACCAGGTCGGGCAGCATTGGCGTTCCTCCTTTCCGGGCACGGCGATAGTTGCTCTGACCGGTGGCAGAATGCGACGCACAATCCAGGCTGATTTCCGGCAGGAAAGCGGCACGGTTCTGGCACGGGAGCGGCATCAAGCCGGTATGTGGGCTGCTCAGGCGGCGTGGGTGGTGGCCTGCGGCGTCAATTCGACTTTCCCCGACGGCGGCCGGGTTGTCACTGCCTGGCGGCACGGAGCTTTCTCGGAGTTTTCACGGAGTAAACGCGGAGTGGAAGCGGAGAAAACCCGGAGAAAACCCGGAGTCGGCCAGGTCAGTGGGGGTGGGCAGCCCCGCCGGGGGTGTCGGGCCGGCGGCCGGCACGGTGGATGCGTCCGGCCGCCGGCCCGCGCGGGCGCGGTTCTAGAAGGGCGGCCGATCGTCGCCGGTGGTGTAGGCGTCGGGGCCGGTGGCTGTGGTGCCGCGAGCGGCGCGGACTACTTTGGCGGTGGCGTAGCGCAGCGACGGGCCGATTTCGTCCACGTCGAGTTCGAAAACGGTGCGCTTCTCACCCTCGCGGGTCTCGTACATGCGCTGCTTGAGTCGGCCCGTGACGATGACGCGGGTGCCCTTGGTCAACGATTCGGCGACGTGTTCGGCGGGCTGGCGCCAGATGGAGCAGCGCAGGAACAGCGGCTCGCCGTCCTTCCACTGGCCGGTGGCGCGGTCGAGGGTGCGGGGGGTGGAGGCGACGGTGAAGCTCGCGACCGGGACGGCGTTCTGGGTGAAGCGGATCTCGGGGTCGGCGGTGAGGTTGCCGACGAGGGTGATAGTGGTTTCGCCTGCCATGGGTGGTGCTCCGTTCAGGGGCGGTCGGGTTAGCGAGCTGGGGGGATGGCGGTGATGGCCGGCTGTCCGGCGGGGCGGGCCCAGCGGGTGGTCTCGGACAGGTGGTGATCGCAGGTCAGCGCCGAGCGCACCGGGCCACCGTCCTTGACGTGGGCGGGGTCCAGGCCGTGGGCGGGGGCGGTGACCTGCCAGGTCCAGGGCCGTCCGCAGCGGGGATGGTCCGGGCAGGGCACCGGGTCGGGGCGGGCCATCAGCGCCGCCCGGTCGGCGGTGCGCTGCCGGCATCGAGGGCGGTGACGCAGGCGGCGATGACGTCCAGGTCCTCGGTGCGGGCGAGGGTGTTGCACGCCTGGTGGACGAGGTCGCTGTCCGGCGGGGCGGGGTAGTCGGTGTCGCAGACGTTGCAGTGCAGCCAGGTGCCGGTCTGGCCGGCCGGGGTCGCGATGACGTCGCAGGACCAGGAGTGCGGGCAGGTCGTCGGGGTCAGGCCGGTCGGAATCCCGGCGTCGCACGGCGGTGTGGTCGGATCCGGGGCCGGCCAGCTCACCGCGCGGGCCAGGTGCGTGGGGGCGCAGGTCGGGCACTGGCAGCCGGCCGGGCAGAGCCAGCCGTGGCCGTCGGTCGGGCCGGCGCAGTCGTCGCAGGCCGCGTAGGCCCGTAGGACATCGAGGACTTGGCGGCGCTCGCAGGGCGTGAGCGCGCGGGCGGCGGTTCGTGCGGCATGCGGATCGGTCAAGGTCCACTGCGCGGACGGGAGGTCGAGCGCGCCGATCGCGGCCGCGCACGCCCGCGCTGCGGCCAGCGATGGACTCGGCACGGGGGACAGGAGCAGACCGCAGCGCGCGTAGAGCCACCAGGGGCGGTGGCCGGTGGTGGCGTGCCAGGGGGCACGCGGATGCCAGACAGGCAGCCGGCTGATGTAGATCCCGGGCGGGCCGGCGGGCAGCGCCGGGACTCGGCGGCGGCGGCCGGTGTCGGTCCCGCCTTCCATGATCGGGGCGAGTAGGACCACGGCGCGGCCCACGGCGGCCCGGTCGGTCGTCGGGGTGGTCACCGGCGCCGGCCTCGGGTCGCCGGGGCGGGGGTCGGGGTGGCGGTCCGGCGGACGGGCCGGCAGAAGTACTTGCGGTGGATGACGAGTAGTTCGTTGGCCTCGGCCTGGGTGACGACGTTGTCCGAGCGGACTCCGCAGTTCGGGCACGTGTAGTGCGCCATGATGGGACTCCCTTGCTCCCTGTAGGGGTGGTGAGGGCCGGGGCGCGGCGGTGGTTCTTGGCGGAAGTGGCGCCGCGCCCCGGGCGGATCTAGCGGCGGCGGACCTGGTAGGAGACGTCACCGCCGCCGCGTACACGGGTGTCGGTCATGTCGAAGCCGGCGCTGTCGATGAGGCGGCGGACGCGGTCGACCTGCTCATCGGAGGCGCCGCGCTCGCGGTAGAGCCGGATGTTGATGAAGCCCTGGCTGACGACCGTGGCCGTCACGTCGAGGCTGCGGTTGAGGAGGCGGGCGACGGCGAGGGCGTCGGGGTCGAGCTCGCGCGGGTCGAGGTGGCGGTGATGCACCATGGCGGTGTCCTGTCGTGTGGTCGTGCCGAGCGGGCGGGTTACTGTCGGCAGCCGGTGCCGGGCATGCAGACCATCCGGCGGCCGGCGACGTAGAGGGGCCCGGGGCTGCCGCAGCGGGTGCAGGCCTGGCCGTCGATGTCGCGGGTGGCGCCGGGTGGGAGTTCGGAGCCGGCAGGGGCGGAGTAGGTGCGGGTACCGCGGCGGGTCCAGGTGACCTGGAGGCGGCCGGGTCGGGATCGGCCCATGGGTGGCTCGTCCTTTCAGCGGGTGGGTGGCGGGGTGTTCTAGCGGCTGGTGTCGGTGGTGGGCGACGGGTCGTCGGTGCTTGCCGTTCGGGATGCGGCCGGTGACGGTTGGTGGGTGTGGGTGTGGGTCAGATCTGGCCGTTGCGGTAGAGCCGGTCGGCGGCCTGTTGGATGTGGCGGTGGTGGGTGCGGGCGAAGCGGGTGGCGAGGTTCTCGGCGTGGGCCAGGTCGATGCCGATCTCGCGGCAGACCTTGCGGGCGTTGGTGAGGTCGTTCGAGCCGTGGAGGCCGGGCTGGCCGGTGATGAGCCGAGCGGCGGCGGCTCCGGCGAGGAGGTAGACGACGAACTCCTCGTCGGTGCCGCTCCAGGTGCGGCGGGTGGCCGTGGTCATCCCGCGCCAGCCGTGGGTGCTCTCGGTCAACGTGGCGTGGAAGGCGGTGCCGAACAGGACACCGCCGCGGCTGTACTGCCGGCCGGCGATGACGTGGCCGGCCTCGTGGACCGCGACGATCCGCCGATGGTCGGGCTCGGCGTGGCGTAGCCAGCTCACCGGACGGCCTCGGTGAGCGTCTGCCACAGCCGGTCGCGCCGCCCCCACTGCGGGTCGTAGGCGATGACCTGGTGTGCCCCCAGCAGGGTGTCCAGGCCGGCGCGGGACAGCTCGCCGCCCCAGAGCCAGCGCAGCTCTCGGGTGGACGGGATCGCGCCGATCCTGGTGTGGGCAACGCCGCGCTCGGTCGTCACCGGGGTCGAGTACAGGTAGACGGTCCGCCAGCGTGGCCGTACGTGGGGCGGGACGTACCGGACCCACAGGTCGGCGGTCAGGCAGGCGTCGGCGATCCGCTTGGCGAGGTCCTCCGTGCAGAAGCCCTCGACGAACGCGCACTGCTGCCATCCGTCGCCGGACCCGGCCGGCTGGGACTGGTCCGTGACGAATCCGGCCCGGTTCAACGCGAGCAGCGGTTCGAGGATCTCGGCGGTCTCCGGGTCCGGCGGGCCGAGGTAGGTCGGCGACTCGCCGGCCTCGCCGGACAGGTAGCGGGCGGTCAGCTCGCCCAGCTCGGCCAGCGTGGTGGCCGTCGACCAGTCAAGGCCGCTCACTGGTTGCCGTCCTGGCGGTGGGTGGCGCGCAGCTTGGCGGAGAAACCCTTGCCCATCTGGGCGTCGACCTCGGCGTCGGAGACGCGGTCACCGACCTTCCATTCGACCCAGCCCTTGTAGCCGGAGTCGCGCAGGTCGTAGACCCGGCCGTCGGCCTTGGTCAGCGGCTCACCCCACGGGGTGACACGGCCCTTGGGGTCGAGCACCTCGTCGCGGTCCCGGTCGTCGCGGCGGTTCCTGCGAAGCATGAGCGGTCCTTTCGGGTTTGGGAGGGCGGGGTTAGAGGGCGGTGGCGGTCAGGGCGGCGGCCCACAGGCATGCGGTGTGCAGGGCCTGATCTGCGAGGTACATCCCGTTGAGCCCGTGGTCAGCGAGAGCGGCGAACCGGGCAGCGCCGGTGTGCTCCAGCACCCAGCGCACCGGGGTGCGCCGGTCCCACACGGTGTGGGTGGCGATCGAGATGGCCAGTCCCGCGGCGGCGCCGGCCGGGCTGATAGGCAGGGCGAGTGCAGCGACGGTGACGGTGCACATCGCGGCCATGACGAGGTGGTAGGCGCCGACGTGGCGGGCGAGCGCGGCCCAGCCGGCCCGGCCGGGCAGGGCCTTGGCTGCGGCCTGCCGGTCGGTCTGGCCCAGGACGTGGTCGGCCAGCGTGTGCGCGGCGTAGGCGGTGATCGTCAGGGCGGCGAAGGTCGCGGCGCTCATACGACGGTCCACCAGGCGTCGTGGCCGCAGGCCAACCGGACCTTCACCCGGGCGCCGGGCTGGCCGGTGACGGCGAAGGTGTCCTTCTTGCCGCAGTCGGGGCAGGGGCAGGCCCCGTCCGAGACCTGGTTGTAGCGGGCGACGACGTCAGGGCCGGAGCCAACCGATGGCCCCTCGATGTAGGTGTCGATCGTGGTCGGGGTGTGGCGGCGGTTCGGCCCGTACCGGGGCATGACGATCTCCCTGTCTGTCACTGTCTGTGACTCGATGGGGGTATGGGTGGAGAGGGGAGGGAGGCGCGGGTGTGTGCCTCGGTCCCCGTGGCAGGGCTTTGGTGGTGCTGGTGTGGGGGTGGGTCCCTCGGGTCCCTTGGCTCCCTCGGGGTGTGAGCTGTGGTTGTTCGCGCTGCTAGATCGGGGTGCGGGGTGGAGGGAGGGGGCGGGGGAGCCGCCGAGGGAGTTCTCCCTCGGTCCCTGGGTGGTCCCTCGCGGGTTCCCTCGCCCGGGTGGTCACGCTGTGTCGAACTCGTCGGTTGTTTCGTCGGCCGGGTCGGGGGTGTCGCGGTCGGCCATGGCGGCGGTGACGCGGTCGGCGTTGACGCACATGTGGCCGCGGGTCTTGTAGGGGCGGGCGGAGTCGGGGAGTTCCTTGCGGAGCCGTTCGAACGTCCACCCTCGGTAGAGCTGGGGGCGCAGCGCGGCGAGGCCGGCCAGGACTTCCTGGGTGCGCATGATCGGGTCCGGTCCGGCGGCGCGGATGACGGTTCGAATGTCGGCGAGGTGATCGACGTGTTCGGCCTGCTCTGGCCCGTCGGCGCCGGCGGCGGCCGGTGGGGTGTCGAGCGTGGCCATGGCCCGTTCGACGACGGGAGTGACGTCGTCGACGCCGTCGCCGCGTCGGACGTAGAAGCAGCGCAGCAGCCCGTCGGTAGGGGTGAACCCGCAGGCCATCGCGGTGCCGAGGTCGCCGAGGTCCACAGTGCCGTCGGCGTTGACGGTCATCGGCCGAAGCGTCGTGGCGGAGATCCCGGCGCGGTGCTTGCCGGTGCCCAGGATCGCGTCGTTGCCCTGGTGGTCCGCGATGGCGAAGCATGCCCGGTTGGACAGCACCTTGGCGACCTTGCGGGGCAGCGAGTCCGCCGACGGGACGGGCGTAGCGAAGATCAGGGTGACGCCGTACTTACGGGCCTTGGCCACGATCTTCTCCACCAGCTCGGCGGCCTCCTCGCCGACGTCGGAGACGAACAGCTCCTGGCACTCGTCGATCACCACCACCCGGGGTCGCATGCTCGGGTCGGCTTCGGCCAGGGCCCGGGTGAGTTTCGGCTCGCCGGCCGCCGAGAGCTTGCGGCCGCGGTCGGACAGCTCGGACATGAGCTGCTTGAGGGCGCCGAGCACGGTCGGGATCTCGTCGGGGTCGTCGGAGACGAACAAGGTCCGTAGCCGGGGCCGCAGCGGGTCGTAGTCGGCGTTGACGGCCATGCAGTAGACGTCGATCTCGACGAGCGGGTCGAGGATCGCGCCCAACAACGCGGTGATGATCAGCGTCGACTTGCCGGAGCCCATCATCCCGGCGACACCCCAGTTGGCCTGGAACAGCCGGCCGAGCACGACGTTCCCGCGCGGGTCGACGCCGACCGGCACACCCTTGAAGTAGTCGGCGCCGCCGCCGGTGAGCAGCGGCCACGGCGCCACCGGCTTGGTCAGGCTGCCCTGGTCTGCGACCCACAGGTCCAGCACGCCGGGCTTGTCGCGGGGCTCGGTCGGCCACACCTCCACCGGCAGGCGCAGCAGGTTGTGCGCGAGCACGGGCTTGCTGTTGACGATCATCTCCACGGGGACGGCTTCGGGGAGCAGGAGCCGGGCATGCCAGCCCTTGCCGTCGTGGACGGGGTGATCGATCCAGCGCGGTGTCCAGCCCTCGCGGAACTTCTTGTTCAGTGCTGGCAGGTTCAGGTTCCGCAGCGCGTTCGTGATCGCCCGCTCGTCCGGGATCACGTCCCGGCCGCCGCCGTCGGCGGGCGTCGTGGCCGACACCCAGGCGGGTAGCTCGGAACGGGAGCGGCCCAGGTGCCACAGCCACGCCGCGGCCCCGCCGGTGGCGGCGAGCAGGAGAGCGGCGCCGTAGGCGGCGAGAAACCAGCACACGAACGTGACCAGGGCGATCACCCCGATGATCGGGGCCAGGACGTAGCCGGGATCGTGGTGGCCCAGCGCCAGGACGACGCCGAGCGCGAGCAGCAGCGCGGCGACCCCGGCCAACCCCACCCCGACGGCCCGGATCAGCTCGACAGGCGAACGCACCCAGTCCATGACACGGTCGTGGCGGCGCGCCTTCTCGGCGACGTCGCGCGCCTCCCACTCCCGCAGGCTCTCCTGATCCCCCGCGACCTCCGCGCGGCGCATCTGCCGCTCATACCGCGACGCCCCATGGGTGTCCCGCCACCTGCCGTAGGCCACCCCGGCCCCGGCGACCGGGTACCACAGGTTGCGGGCGACCAGCTTCGCGCCGGTCTTGGTGTGCGGGTGTGTGGCGACCGTACGCACCCCGGTCACCACGACCCACGTCCGCGACACCACGTCCCGCGACACCGCCAGCGCGCGGGGCCGGTAGAGCTCCACCCCCGCCGAACCGAGAACGTCGCCCTCCAGCACCACCTCAGCCGGCGCCGCGCCGTCGTCGTCCAGCTCGACCGCGCTGTCCAGCTCGATCAGATCCCCGGACTCGGCAGGGGTCTCCGGGGTCCAGGGGCCGGGCAGGACGACGCCGGCCGGCGGGGTCGTGGGGTCGGTCTTGTGGCTCAGGTTCGGGTCGGTCATGCCGCACCACCCGTGGTCGCAGGAACAGGAGTCGAGCCGGCGCCGGCAGCGCGGTGGATGTCGGCGATGTAGCGGCGGACAGTCGCGGGCGACAGCCCGGCCTCGGCGGCGAGGTCGGCGGCGAGCTGGCGGCCTGAACGGGTGTCGTCCGCAGGGACCGCGGCGTACAGACGGGCGATCTGACGGCGGCCCGCACCGGGGTCGCGGCGGCCGGCCCCGGAGCCATCGCCGCGGCGGGTCTCGGTGGCGCGGGGGCGGATGGTGGTGGTGGCTGGCTCCGGAGCCAGCGGGGTCACTGGCTCCGGAGCCACAGCCGCCGGGGCCGGAGCGGTCGTGGTTGCTGGCTCCGGGTCCGGGGCGGTGCGGACGAGCTTGGCGAACTGGGCGCGGTAGTGCGGCGCGGCCTCGGCCAGCAGGATCAGCACGATCGGCGGGATCGAGTGCGCGACGATCGCTCCGGCGTCGCCGGAGCCGGCAGCGTCCCAGGCGTTGAGGGTCCAGGTCGCCAGGCCGCAGAACCAGCGCAGCGCGGTGCCCCAGCCGGAGCGGGGCGCGTTGTGGCGGGACAGGACGGAGTCGGCGGTGATCGCGCCGAACAGGGCGACGTCGACGATCGGGGCCAGGAGCCAGGCTTGCGGGTCGGCGGTGCCGTGGGCGATCGCGACCGTGTGGACGTTGGACAGGCTGTAGACCCCGACCGCCAGGGCGACGAGCCACAGCGCGCCATCGAGCGCGCGGGCAACCCGGCGAAGCTGGCGCGGGTCGACCGGGTCGGCCGTAGCCGCTGGCGTCGTGGGGGTGGACACGAGAGGGCTCCTTCAGGCCGAGCGGCGACGAGTCGAGCGGGCAGAGGTCGGGACGGCGGGAATGATCGGGCGGTAGGTGGTGGCGTCCAGGTCGGCCGGGGTGAAGCCGGCGGCGACGGCGGCCAGGCGGCGACGGGCGACCCGCAACCGGCGGGCGGCGAACGGGCCACCGCCCTCGGCAACGAACGCGGCGATAGCGTCGGTAACCGCCAGCTCGGCGGCGATCAACGGCCACTCAGCTTCGATCGCGGCCAGGTCAGCGGCGGTCGGCTCCAGGTCGCTCATGCCGCGGCCCGGGCGGTGTCGAGGGTGGCGAGTTCGGCGCGGTAGCGGGCCGCCGCAGGGGCCCAGACGTCGGTGCGGTAGGCGGCGGCGAGGTACTTCTCCGCACGGGCCAGGCGCAGGCTCAGCACCCGGCGGCGGTCCGGCGTCTCGTAGAGCACCGCGTGCAGCGCGGCGACCCAGCGAAGCGTGCCCCGGTGGTACTTGTTCGTCAGCGTCATCGAGCCATCCAGCAGGCCCGTGATGACGGAGCGAGACGCGCCCACAACGGTGGCCGCGCGGCTCTCGTAGTCGTCGTAGTAGTCGAGCTCGTCGCGCGCCGCGGCCAGCTCGGCCGCCGTCAGCTCGGGTCCGGGCCGGCCGGCCCGGACATCCGGGCCGGCCACCGAGACGGACGGGGTCACTTGCCACCGCCGGACTGCTTGCCCCGCCCAACCAGCTCCCGCGCGAGCTTCTCCACGGCCTCCGCCGTGGCGTCACGCAGGTTGTCGGCGTGCGGAACCGAGTTCAGGGCATGCTGCATACGGATCTGGCCTCCCACAAAGGTCCGGTCCACGGCCCCGGCGGGTGGCACCCCGCCGGGGTCTTTCCTGTCGGAGCGATGACCCAACCAGCAGGTCTAGTCGTCCACTCGCCTAGACCACTATGACTGGTACAGAACCAGTTGGCAATGGCCTACAGCGAACTAGCGCGCGGGCAGTTCGTACGACAGCACGTAGCGATCGGCCGCAAGGACCGTGTCGCAGACCTCGACGGCCATACCTGACTCGTCGAAGGCGGTCCTGACCAGCGCGATCACCGGCGTACCCGGTACCAGCCGCAGGGTGCGGCGCTCCTCGTCAGTGGGCATCCGGGCAGTTACTTCCTCGGAGAACCGCTCAAGACGGTGGCCCCGCTCCTCGATCCGCGCGTAGATCCCGCCGGGGCCAGTCTGGGTCTCGGTCATCGCGGTGCCCTCAGCGATCTCCCACGGGACGTACGACGTCGCCGTCTCCATGGGCTCGCCATCCGCCAGGTACATCCGCCGACGGACGAGTACCTGTGCACCCTCGTCCACGCCCAGTCGGCTGGCCATGTCGGATGGCGCCGGACCAGGGCCGACGTACAGAACCTGTACGTCAGGACGGCGACCATCTGCCTCAAGCTCCACGAGGTACGCGGCCTTGCCGCGGTCGCGGTGGTGTCGGGCGAATCGATCACTAGCCAGCCGTCGGACCGGCGGGCGCCGACGCACGAATGCGCCTCGGCCGTGTTCGACGGTGACGAGGCCCTCGGAGCGAAGCAGTGCAATTGCCTCGCGGATCGTTCCCCGCGCAGTCCCATAGGCGTCCATGAGGGTGCGCTCGCTCGGGAGCTTGGCGCCGGGGAGTAGCTCGCCGGACTCGATCTCACCACGTAGACGATCCGCGATCTGCCGGAAGGCAGCGCGGTCGCTTGCGTGGTCGATGCCCAGGGTCACGAACGCTCCTACACTGGTCCAGTCCAGTGGACCACTGTACATCGGAGGATCACCCATGAGCCCCGCGCCGTGTCACTCCGTCAGCGTCGGCGCCGCCGTCATAAACGGCGACGGCCAGATCCTCACGATCCAGCGCCGCGACAACGCCCACTGGGAACTACCCGGTGGAGTCCTCGAACTGCACGAGGACATCCATCACGGCCTACGCCGCGAAGTCGAGGAAGAGACTGGCTACCACGTCCAGCCTGAGGCACTCACCGGCGTCTACAAGAACATGCGAATTGGCGTCGTCGCGCTCGTGTTCCGCTGCCGCATCACCGGGGGCGCCGCGCGAACGAGCGACGAAACCAGCGCCGTCCGGTGGATGAGCCCCACCGAGGTCGAGAACCACATGGACCAGGCATATGCCGTCCGCCTCCTCGACGCGCTTCGCGACGGTCCGCCGGCCATTCGCTCCCACGACGGTCGGAGCCTCATCGTCGCTGGGTAGCAGTCGCGGCGGCGAATGCTGACCACCGTTCGGATCTTGCCCGACTGCCCTGTGCCAACTTTCCTTGCTCCTTCAAGGCCGGCCTTCGGCCGGACAAGCAGAACCGCCCCGGGCCGGATGATCGGCACGGGGCGGTTGTGTGCGGGGAAGACCTCAGGGGGCTCTGCCCCCCGAACCCCCCGGCCAGATCCAGAGGGAGGGGAAGAACGAGGACACGTCCGCGTGATCACTCCGCAGATCTGGCGCCTGAGGGCTACCACCGGAACCCCGACCGCGCAAGATCCGCACGGCTGGCGCTGGGGACCGCCGGAGCCCCGCCCGCGCAAGATCCGCATGGCGGAGGATGAGGGTAAGCACCGTTGGCGGATCTTGCACGGCCGAGCTCCGTCGGTAGGGCCCGTTGGCGGATCTTGCACGGCCGAGAACCCGGCGGTAGGGACAAGCCCGCCAGCTCTCCGGAGGGATCACGCTCGCCCCAGCCATGAGGGCCAGGCCCTCAAGCACACGGGCGCGGTGCGCCGCACACGCCACGCACGGCCAGGACCCGACGTCCCGCCACGCAACCGCCTGCGCGCGGCCCTGGCGGGCCGTGCTCGGCGGGCGCGTCGAGCCGCCACCCGCCCGCCCGCGTCGGAGCGGCGCACCGCGAACGATCTTGTCTGTGCACCATACGTGCACGTCGCGCGGACCCGTCCGCAGCAGGACTGCATCGACGCAGGTAGGCGTGACTTTCCGTGCGGGACGGTGACAGCCTGTAAAACCGTCGGCTCAGCCTACGATGGTTCGAATCCATCACCTGCCACCACCCCGATCTAGTTGCGAAGCAGCAGGTCACAGGCCCCGGATCGATCACCGGGGCCTTTCTCCTGCCCCCGGCCCATCCCGGCCGATCACGGCTGTTGCCGGAAGATCGTGGACAATGCGCGGACGCGATCACGACCCCGGTTCCAGCGCCAACATGGCGTCGATCCGCTTGCGGGCCGTGACGTCGTCCCCGTCCACGCACTTCGCGTAGGTCTTGTGCAGGACGGCGATGCTGTGCCCGGCCCACTCGGCGACCTGCTGAGGAGACACCCCGGGATCTCACCCACAGTGCGACCTCAGGCCCCATCAGGGCCACCAGCGGTAGACCCGCGTCACCGCCGAGACGACCGCCGCGCCGATCACCCCACGCCCATCGTCGATCGAGAGCACGGCGGGAAGAACATCCATCACGGCCCCCCGACCCGCCGAGGACCGGGCGGCCAGGGCCTGCGCCAGGACGGGGCCACGCCGCTCGGCGGGCAGGTGCAGTGCCAGCCCGACCAACGCCTGGGCCCGGTCGTCCGACTCCTCGATCGCGGTGGCGGCGGCCAGGGCCTGCGTGAGCAGTTCGGCGGGCAGGTGCGGTGCCAACTCGGCCAACTCCTCTGCCCGGTCGGACGGCACGTCGATCGCGGTGGCGGCGGCCAGGGCCTGCGCGAGCAGGTCGGCGGGCAGGTGCGGTGCCAGGCCGATCAACGCCCGGGCCCGGACGTACGGGTTGTCGGTGGCGGTGGCGGTGGCGGTCGCCAGGGCCTGCGTGAGCAGGTCGGCGGGCAGGTGCGGTGCCAGCCCGGCCAACGCCTGGGCCCGGTTGTACGGCTCGCCGATCGCGGTGGCGGTGGTCAGGGCCTGCGTGAGCAGGTCGGCGGGCAGGTGCGGTGCCAGGCCGACCAATGCCTGGGCCCGGTAGTACGGCTCGTCGAGGGCGGTGGCGGCGTTCAGGGCCTGCGTGAGCAGGTCGGCGGGCAGATGCGGTGCTAGCCCGGCCAACGCCTGGGCCCGGAGGTCCGGCCGGTCGATCGCGGTGGCGGTAGCCAGGGCCTGGGTCAGGATGGGGCCGCGCTGCTCGTCGGGCAGGTGCGGTACCAGCCCGGCCAACGCCTGGGCCCGGGCGTCCGGCCGGTCGATCGCGGTGGCGGCGGTCAGGGCTTGCGTGAGCAGGTCGTCGGGCAGGTGCGGTGCCAGCCCGGCCAACGCCCAGGCCCGAGCGGACGGGTTGTCGAGGGCGGTGGCGGCGTTCAGGGCTTGCGGGAGCAGGTCGGCGGGCAGGTGCGGTGCCAGCCCGGCCAACGCCTCTGCCCGGTCGTACGGGTCGCTGATCGCGGTGGCGGTGGTCAGGGCTTGCGTGAGCAGGTCGGTGGGCAGGTGCGGTGCCAGCCCGGCCAACGCTCGGGCCCGGACGTCCGGCCGGTCGATCGCGGTGGCGGCGGCCAGGGCCTGGGCCAGGACGGGGCCGCGCTGCTCGTCGGGCAGGTGCCCGACCAGCCTGGCCAACGCCCGGGCCCGGTAGTGCGGCTCATCGATCGCGGTGGCGGCGGCCAGGGCCTGCGGGAGCAGGTCGGCGGGCAGGCGCGGTGCCAACCCGGCCAACGCCCGGGCCCGAGCGGACGGGTTGTCGAGGGCGGTGGCGGCGTTCAGGGCTTGCGTGAGCAGGTCGTCGGGCAGGTGCGGTGCCAGCCCGGCCAACGCCCGGGCCCGGGAGTACGGCTCGTCGAGGGCGGTGGCGGCGTTCAGGGCCTGCGGGAGCAGATCTGCGGGCACATGCGGTGCCAGCCCCTCCAACGCCTCTGCCTGGGCGAACGGCTCGTCGATTGCGGTGGCGGCGGCCAGGGCTTGCGGGAGCATGTCGCCGGGCAGGTGCGGTGCCAGCCCGGCCAATGCCTGGGCCCGGTAGTGCGGCTCGTCGATTGCGGTGGCGGTGGTCAGGGCTTGCGTGAGCAGGTCGG
>NZ_MBLO01000215.1 GCF_001854805.1 Pseudofrankia coriaricola | reverse complement strand
GGCCATGGCCCGACGATCGTCGACGCGGCGGGCGGCTCGTCCCGGCCCGCGGCCGAGTTCCTCTCCTTCGCCGTGGCGGACCTGACGGTGGGCGGCGGCTGGGGCGCCTCAGCGCTCCCAGCTCTCGGAGCCGGAGCCGTGTTCGTTCCGGCGGACGGCGGCCGGCCCGGAGACGCGGCCCACGTCCCGGCCGACGCGACCAGCCGGCTCGCCGGCGCGCTCGACGCCTCCGACGGTCTCGAACGCGACCAGACCAGGCTCGATGGCTACTACTGGCGGCTCGCGCCAGGCCTCGGCGCCGCCGCCGAGGCGCGGCTGCTGCCCCCTGGGCTCGCCGTCGCCGCCCGTTCCGGCCCCGTCGGCCGATCCGGCCACCCGGGGACGGGCGGCGTCGCGGCGGTCCGCGCCGCGGCCGTCGGGCGGGTGGTGATGGGTCCCGGCGCGGCGCTCGCGCGTTCCCGGCCCGAGGCGCGCACGGGTGCGTCGGCGTCATCCTTCGAGACGTCGTCCGACGGCCTGCTGCCCGCGGGACCGGCCGGGCGGCTGTTGGTGCTGGCCGAGCCGGCGGACCCCGGCTGGCGGGCGACCCTGGCGGGCCGCCCGCTCACACCCGTGGCCGCCTGGGGCTGGGCGCAGGCGTTCGAGGTGCCCGGGGGCCCGGCGGGCGAGGTCCAGGTGCGCTACGACCACACGCCGCACCGCGCGCTCGTCGTCGTCGAGGCGGCGATCGTCGGCGCCCTGGCGCTGGCCGCCCTGTCGACCAGGGCCTGCGCCTGGCGGCGGCGCCGGGGCGGCACGACGGTCTGGTGGGCGGGCGGATGAGCGACGACAGGGCGCGCCGCCGCCGGTGGGGGCCGGTGCCCGCGGCGGTCACGGCCTCGGTGGCGGGGATGGCGGTGATCGCGACCGCGGCGGTGCTGGTGCCTGACAAGCTGCCGATGCTGGCGCCACCAGGGGAGCCGGTCGCCGCCGAGACCGCCTACCGGGTGGGCGCCCCGCCGAGCAGCCGCGCCCTGGTCTGCCCTGACCTCGGCTCGGCGGGCCGGGCGCCGACCCGGATCGACATCGCCCGTTCCGACACCCGCGGCCAGGTCGCCGCGGCCCTCGTCGCGGGCGACGGGGGCGGCGCCGCCCCAGGCGGCGAGGACGGCGGCTCGCCCGACCAGGCGGCGGGGGAGGAGGCGGCGGGGAGCGGCGCCGCGGGCACGGACGGGCCGTCCGCGTGGCACCCGCCGGCGACGGCGGTGCTGCGCGGCGACGCACGCCGAGGCCACCTGGAGGTGCCCGGCGCCCAGCCGCCGCCCGTCGCGGCCCCGCGCCCCGCTCCGTCGGACCTCTCCGGGCTCGCCAGCCTGGCGCCGGACACCCGCCAGGCGCTGTCCGCCCTGAAGTCGGAGGCTGACGCGAAGGCGCTGGCGGCGCTCGCGGCACTGCCGCCCGGGGAGCAGGCCGGGCTCGCCAGGCTCGCCGCGGCGCCAGCGCCGCAGCCTCCGCCCGGCCTCGCGGCGCTCGCCGGGCTGTCAGCGGCCGACCAGGCCGGGCTGATGCGGCTGGAGGTCTCCTCCGGCCGGCCGGTGGCGCTGCGGGGCAGCACCGTGGCGAACCTGTCGGCGACGGTGACGGCGCCTGGCGGCCCGGCGGGGCCGGTGCGGGACCTGTGCGGGCCGTCCGCCGGCTGGGCCTGGTTCGCCGGCCCGGCGACAGGGGCCGGTCACGACCCGTTTCTCTTCCTGGCGAATCTGGGCTCGGCGCCGGCCCGGCTCGCCGTCCATGCCCTCGCGCCCGGCAGGGCGCCGACCGTCACCGAGGTAGTGGTGCCTCCCGGTGAGACCACGGGCCAGCGCCTCGCGGCCGTCGCGCCCGAGGCGGCGGCGGCCGTGGTCGGCGTCGAGGTCAGGGCCGGGCGGGTGTCGTCCTGGCTGGTCGACCGGCCGAGCGACGGCGGGGCCTGGGATCTCGCCCCGGTCCCCGGCACGGCCGCGCCGGCGCGCGCGGTGCTGGTCGGCCCCGTGCTGGCCCCGCCGGGAGCCGGTGGGGCCGCCGCCGAGCTGGTCGTCGCGGCTCCCGCGACGGACGCACGGGTCCGCGTCCGCCTGGTGACGGCCAGCGGCAGGCCCACCAGTCCGGCCGGCCTCGACGCCGTGGCGGTGCCCGGAGGCGAGGCGACGTCGATCCCGCTGACGCTGCCACGCGGTGAGTCCGTCGGTGTGCTGGTCGAGACGGCGGGCCCGGCCCCGGTCGTCGCCGGACTGCGGCTGCCGTCCGGCGCTCCGGACGGCGGCCGCGCGGCCGACGGCACGGCCGCGGGTGCGGGTGCGGACGGTGGGGTCTGGGTCGCCGGCACCCCGGTGCCCGCGGATGGGCAGGCACCCGGCGTCGCGGCGTCCGCCACCGCCCGCTCCTCGCTTGCGGACCACTCGCTGGTGCCCTATCTGGATGTCCCGCCCATCCCGCCGGGCACGGCCGGCGCGCTGCTGCTCGCGGCGCCCGCCGGCCCGGCGACGGCGCGGCTCGACGGCCACGCGGTGATGGTTCCCGGCGGAGGCGCTGTCGCCGTCGCGCTTCCGGCCGGCTACTCCGGCGGCACCCTTTCCGTCTCCGGCGGCCCCGTGGGCGTGACCGAGCTGCTCGGGAAACCGGCCGGCCCGCCGTCTGGCGGGGACGCCGCGGACGGCCAGCCCAGCGCCGACGGCCCGCGCCTGCGCACCGTCAGCTCCGTGCTGCCGCTCATCCCCGCGGATCCCGTCGGCCCCGCCGTCCTGGTCGCGGACCCGTCGGCCGCGCGGTAGGCGCCCGGCGCGCCGGCGGCGGCCCACCGCCGGTGGGATGTAGCCCGAGCGAGGCGTTAGGCCGGCCGGGGGGCTGGCCGGGTGCCGGGGCGGGCGGCGAAGACACGGCCGGTGCCGCGCAGCGTGACCGTGACCGGCGCGGTGAGCACCGCCGCCTGCCCGCGGGCCAGGCGGATCGACGTGCCGGCGGCGGGCGGGCCGTCGCCACCAGTCCCACCTCCCGCCCGTCCGGCCTCCGCCGGGGGCTCGGCCGGGGATCCGGCCGCGGTGTCGCCGGTGGTGTGGACGTCCACGGTGCCGTCGACGGCGAGCAGTACCGTCGGGCGGTTCAGCGTGACCTCGCCGCCGGCGCAGATGGCCTCGGCGAGCACGAAGTCGTCGACGGGCACCGGCCAGTAGCGCACCAGCCCGCCCCCACCGGCACGCAGGATCTTCGCGGTGAGGACGGGGGCGTCCGAGGGCGTCGGGTCGAGCAGGCGCAGCAGCTCGTCGACGTCGATGTGCTTGGGGGTCAGGCCGCCGCGCAGCACGTTGTCGGACGTCGCCATGATCTCGATGCCGACGCCGTGGACATAGGCGTGCAGTAGCCTCGCCGGCTGGAACAGCGCCTCACCCGGTTTGAGGGTGACGTCGTTGAGCAGCAGCGCCGCGGCGATGCCGACGTCTCCGGGATGCGCGGCGGCGAGCCGGCCGACCAGGTCCGCAGCCCGAGCGACGTCCCCGTCATCGTCGCCGCGGGCCGCCACGGTTGACGCCGCGCGGGTGAGCTCGCTGGCGAGCGCCCGGCCGCGCTCGCGGGGCAGGGTCAGCAGCGTGCGCAGGACGGCGGCCGCGCCGCGGGCAGGGTCGGCGTCGAGCGGCCGGAACGCGGCCGAGAGCTCCGCGACGCCGAACGCCCTGACGACGGCGAGCGTCCGCGCCGGCTCGCGGATCCCGGCCAGTGCCCGGAACGGGGTGAGCGCGACGATCAGCTCGGGCTTGTGGTTGGGGTCGCGGTAGCGGCGCCGCGGCGCGTCCAGCGGGACGCCGGCCCGCTCCTCCGCGTCGAAGCCGGCGCGGGCCTGCCCCCGGTCCGGGTGGACCTGGAGGGAGAGTGCCTTCTCGGCGGCCAGCACCTTGAGCAGGAACGGCAGCGCGCCGATCAGCTCGGCGGCCGGGCGGCGGCGGCCGGCGTCGTCGACCTCCGCCGGGGCGACCGGATGGGTGCCGAGCCACAGCTCGGCGGCCGGCTGCCCCGCGGGCGCCTCGCCGAGCAGGTCGTAGATCGCGTCTGGCGAGCCCCACGCATAGTGCTGCACGTGCCCGTACACCGGCAGCAGGCGCGCCACCGCCACGACGTCGCCCGCCGCGTGCCCGGAGGCCAGGCCGGCGCCGGCGGGGTCGCTCGCGGCCTTGGGCTCGGGTGACGCGGGGACGTGAGCACCCGCCACGACGGCGCCTTGGGCGTGGGCGTCTGTCATCACTCTTCTTCGCCCCAGCCGTGGCCCTCGGGGTCGATGACGGCCGGGTCGACGCCGAGCATGTCGGCCACCTCGTGGATGATCGCGTCGAGGACGAGCTCGGCGAGATCCTCGGTGTCGACGGCGCGGGCCTCCAGAGGGCGGCGGTAGACCACGATGCGCCGAGGCGTCGCGGACCGGCCGCGGCCGGTGCCTGGCTGGTAGAGGGCCAGCGGGACGACGTCGTCGGAGACGCCCACGGGAGGCACGTCCTCGACCGCGAACTCCACCCCGGCGAGCTGGTCGGACCAGCGGAGGTCGAGGTGCTCGACCGCGTCGAGCACGAGGTCGTCGAACCGCTCGCCGCGGGTCGAGTACGCCGGCACGTCCGGTGGGAACAGGGTCCCGCGCATGCCGCGGCCACGCCGGTCCCGCCGGCGGCGTGCGGGGATCGCCCGCCGCATGGGCGTCGGAAAGCGCACGGCGGGCAGCGGCTCGGGCGCCGGCGCTTCGTCCACCACCGGCCCAGCGTAACGCCGCGCGCCCGGCTGTCGGTCTTTGGGCGTTCTCCTGGTGCGTGTGGGTGAGGTGGGCGCGTCGGCGTGACCGCGAGGGGGTCGGGGACTCCGGGTGATCGGTTAGATACCTTGTGCTATTGCTGGATGTCGCTGTTGGGCAACGGAAAGTGATGGATCGGGTCAGGTTAAGTCACAGTCGCCCCGTCTCGGGCGCGACACGGCGGGCGGTTGTGGCCGCCGCCCGTTCCGGGGTCTACCGTCCGGAACGTGAAGCCCCGGCGTTGCTCCCGCTCGGCCTGTTCCGCGGTCGCGGTTGCCACGCTCACCTACGCTTACGCGGAGTCCACCGCGGTGCTCGGGCCGCTGTCGCCGTACGTGGAACCTCACTCGTACGACCTGTGCGGCCCGCACGCCGACCGGCTGACCGTGCCGCGGGGCTGGGCGGTCGTGCGCCTCGATCCGGAACCCCCGCGGAACCCGGCCACCGACGACCTGGAAGCACTCGCGGACGTCGTCCGCGAGGTCGCCAGGCCCGGGACGCTGCCTGGTGAGGCACCGGGCTATGGCCCGGTTCCCGGGTATGGCCCAGTGCCCGGCCACGGCCCGGTGCAGACCGGGACCGAGGAGCCTCCGCGGGATGACCCCGGCGGGGGCCGCCGGGGTCATCTGCGAGCCGTACGCACCTCCTAGAGGGCCAAAGGAGGTACGAAAATGCTCCTCCTTCGCACCTCCGGAGGCCCCCGTCCCCAGAAGCACTAAAGGGCGGCGCGGCGGCTGGCGTGCCCGGCGCGGCCGGGCGTTCGGGCTGGCCGTCCGTGGGTGCCTGGCGGAGTGGCCGGACCTGCCCGATAGGGTCGGTCGCGTTGCCGGGGACCGCCCGGGCACCAGCAGCGCGTACAGCGCGCATACAGGGACAGCCAGCCGCGGCGGAGAGCGCCGACCGCGAGACGGGGTGCGGAAGGTGGAGGGCAATGGGGCTTGACCTCGCCCGGATCTTCAAGGCGTATGACGTGCGCGGAGTCGTGCCGTCCGAGTTCGACGCTGACATCGCGCGCGCTACCGGCGCGGCGTTCGTCCGGCTGACCGGCGCCACCGAGATCGTCATAGCCCACGACATGCGGGACTCGTCCGTTCCGTTGTCCGGCGCGTTCGCCGACGGCGCGACCAGCCAGGGCGCCGACGTCGTGCTCGCCGGCCTCGGCTCGACGGATCTGCTCTACTTCGCCGCCGGCTCGCTGAACATCCCCGGCGCGATGTTCACGGCGTCGCACAACCCGGCCAAGTACAACGGCATCAAGATGTGCCGCGCGGGCGCCGCGCCCATCGGCCAGGAGACCGGCCTCGCCGAGATCCGCGACATGGTCGCGAACGGCGTCCCCGAGCCCGCCGGGCGCAGGGGCGCGGTGCGCGAGGTCGACCTGCGCGACGCCTACGTCGCCCACCTGCGCGCCCTCGTCGACCTGTCCGGCATCCGACCGTTGAAGGTCGCCGTGGACGCGGGCAACGGCATGGGTGGGTTCACCGTCCCGGCCGCCTTCGCCGGCCTGCCCGTCGAGCTGGTCCCGCTGTACTTCGAGCTGGACGGCAGCTTCCCGAACCACGAGGCGAACCCGATCGAGCCGGAGAACCTGCGCGACCTGCAGGCCGCCGTCCGGGAGAGCGGTGCCGACATCGGTCTCGCCTTCGACGGCGACGCCGACCGCTGCTTCGTCGTCGACGAGCGCGGCGAGCTGGTGTCCCCGTCGACGATCACCGGCCTGGTCGCGGAGCGGGAACTCGCCCGCGATCCGGGCGGCACGATCATCTACAACGTGATCGTCAGCCAGGCCGTCCCCGAGCTGGTCATCAGGCTCGGCGGTACTCCGGTGCGCACCCGCGTCGGGCACTCGTTCATCAAGGCCGAGATGGCCAGGACCGGCGCCGTCTTCGGTGGCGAGCACTCCGGGCACTTCTACTTCCGCGACTTCTGGCGGGCCGACTCGGGCATGCTCGCCGCGATGCACGTGCTCGCCGCGCTTGGCGGCCAGGACCGGCCGCTGTCGGCGCTGCTGGACGGCTACGCCCGCTACGCCGCGTCCGGTGAGATCAACTCCGAGGTCGCCGACGCGAAGGCGTCGATGACGGCGATCGAGGCCGCCTACGCGGACAAGGCGGCCGACATCGACCGCCTGGACGGGCTGACCATGTCGTTCGCGGACGGCTCCTGGTTCAACCTGCGGCCGTCCAACACCGAACCGCTGCTGCGCCTCAACGTGGAGGCGGAGGATGATGACACCATGAGCCGGCTCCGGGACGAGGTCCTGGCCAGCATCCGTGGTGGAAGGGACTAGTTGCCAAGATGAGCCTCGATCCGCTGCTGTTGGAGATTCTCGCGTGCCCGTGCCCGCAGCACGCGCCGCTGCGCCAGGACACCCTGGCTGGTGCCCCGGTGCTCGTCTGCACCGCCTGCAACCTTGCATTCCCGGTGCGTGACGACATTCCGGTGATGCTGCTCGACGAGGCGACGCCCTTCCCGGAACCCGCCGCGCCAGCCTCGTCCTGACATGCCCGGCGAGGCCGGGTTCGCCGGCTCGGAGAGGTCCCCGGATTGCTGGGGACGCGAGAGCGGTTGACGACCAACGTGTACGTCGACGAGCACGTCCTGGACGAACCGGAACGACTGGCCGCCGCCGACCCCGGCGGGCTGCTGCGGGCGCTGGCGACCGGTGGCCGCCAGATCCGTGAGACCTGGCGCCTCGCCGAGGAGGCGGGCGCCGGCCGGCTGGGCGCCGACGGGCGCCCGCGGGCCGTGCTGGTCGTCGGCACGGGCGCGGCGGCCGGCGCGTCCGACGTGCTCGCCGCCGCGGCCGGAGCGACCAGCCCGGTCCCGGTGATCGGCCACCACGACCACGGGCTGCCCGGCTGGGTCGGTGTCGCCGACGTGGTGCTCGCGATCTCCGGTTCGGGCCGGTCACCGCTGACGCTGAACGCCGTCGAGGAGGCCGACCGGCGCGGCTGCCGGATCCTGGCCGTCGGCCCGGCCGATACACCGCTGCACTACCTCGCCCAGCGGGCGAGGGCTCCTTTCGTCGCGATCGACGGTGCCAGGCCGGAACGAGCGAGCCTGTGGGCGTTGGCCACCCCGCTGCTCGTGGCCGGCGCGGCCCTCGGAGTCTGCCGGAACGCGGCCGTGGGTGCCGAGGCGGCGGCGGCGCGGCTGGAGGAGATCGCCACTCGCAGCCGCCCGTCCAGCGAGTCGTTCGTCAACCCGGCGAAGCTGCTCGCCCTGGAGCTCGCCGGCACGCTGCCGATGATCTGGGGCACGTCGCCGGCCACGGCCGCGGCGGCCAGCCGCGCGGCGACCCAGCTCGCCGTCACCGCCAAGTACCCGGTGCTGCACGGCGGTCTGCCGCACCCGGCGATCTATCAGATCGCCGCCTTCGACGGCGTGTTCGGCGCGCGCGCGGCCGCCGCCGCCAGCAGTGACGACGACGGCCTCGACGACTTCTTCCGCGACCGGGTCGACGACCAGCTCACCACCCGGCTGCGGCTGATCCTGCTGCGCGACCCGGGCAGCGAGCACCCGGACGTGAGCCGGCGTGCCGATGCGGGGGTCAGGGTCGCCGCGGAGCGCGGCGTCGGCGTCACGGAGCTCTCGGCGGCGGGTTCCCATCCCGTGGAGCGGCTGGCGTCCCTGGTCGGCCTGCTCGACTATGCCTCGGTCTACCTGGCGATGCTGATCGGCATCGACCCGAGCCTCGAACCCGCCATCCACGACCTCGACCGCGTCCGCTGACGGGCCCACTCGGCTGACACTACTTAGATCTTGACTGTGCCCGGAGTGTGGAGCGAATCGTCGGGCCCTGCCTGTCCGGCAGGGCCCGACGAGTCCGGGTCAGGGTGTGGGACGCCCACGCCTGGGAGACGGGGTCACTGGCCGCCCGTCCCCTGACCGTTGTCGCCCTGGCCCTGTTCGAAGGGGTTGGGCTGGCCGTCGCTGGGCTGACCAGGGAGCTGGGGGGTGATCGTGGGCTGGCCGGGGAGCGGCTGGCCGTCTGGGCCGAGAATGATCCCGGGGCCGGGGGTGACGGTGGGCGCCGGCACCTTGTCCGGGTTCTGCAGGCCGCTCTTCGTGCCCTGCGCGGTCTTCGGGTCCGCCTTCGGCAGCTGCTCGACCGGTACGCCCTGCAGCGCCGGCTTCAGCGTGCGGCTGAAGATGATCGCCGGCAGGTCGCCGCCAAACACGTGCAGCCACGTCTGTCCGTCCGCCTGGACGTTCACCAGCGCGTTCTGGACGGAGTTGCCCCGAGGGTCGCCGACCGCCACCGCGGAGGACATCTGCGGGGTGAAGCCGATGAACCAGGCGCTGGTGAAGTCGTCGTTCGTCCCGGTCTTGCCGGCCGCGGGCCGACCGATCGCCGCCTTCGTACCGGTGCCCTTGGTGACGACGCCGGCAAGCACGCTGGCGACGGTATCGGCGATCTTCTTGTCGATGGCCTGTGTGCAGTCCGGTGCCGGCGCGATGTCCACCTTCTTGTTGGACGAGTCGGTCGCCGCCGTCACGTACCTGGGCTTGCAGTACATCCCCCCGGCGGCGAACGTCGCGTACGCGTTGGCCATGACGAGCGGGGAGATCTTCATCTGCTGGCTGAGCGTCAGGCCACCGAAGGACGGGCCCAGCCCGTTCGGCAGGTCTTTATACGCGCTGTCCGGGATACCGAGGCGCTTCGCCAGGGCCGCTGTCGGCATGACGCCGACCTTCGCCAGCAGCTGGATGTAGTAGGTGTTGACCGACTTCCAGGTCGCCTCGCTCATGTCGAAGGTACCGGCCTCGTTCGGCTCGGCGTTCGAGTAGCCCTTGTTCGCGCAGTCGTCGCCGCCCTCCTCGCCGCGGCCCGCGAGTGGGAACTCGTCGACTATGACGCAGGCCGGCGAGTAGAACTGGGTCCCCAGGCCGTAGCCCTCCTCGAGCGCCTCGGCCATCGTGAACGCCTTGAAGGTCGATCCGGGCTCAAAGCTTTCGTGGGTCGCTAGATTGATCTTCGTTTGGAACTTGGAAGCGTCGTCACCGAAGTCCCGGTTGACGGCCATCGCGAGGATGTTGCCTGTGCCGGGCTGGACGATGACCTCGGTGGCCGAGACCCGGTTCCCCTTGCCTACGGTGGCGTCGACAGCGGCCTGTGCCGCCGCCTGGACCTTCGGGTCCAGGGTGGTGTGGATCTGCAGGCCGCCCTCGTAGACCTGGCGGTCGCGCTCGTCCTGGGTATCGCCGAGCGCCTTGCTCGCGAGGAGCTGCGTACGGACGTAGTCGCAGAAGAACGGTGCGGTCACGGACGCCTCGGCGCAGGAGTCGACGGAGCTGCCGCTGGTGATGTTCAGCGTGATCGGCATCTGCTTGGCGCCTTCGGCCTGCGTCGCCGAGATGAACTTCGACGTGACCATCCGGTCGAGGACGTCGTTGCGCCGCGTCATCGCGTCCTTGGGGTTGAGTACCGGGTTGTAGCGCGACGGGCTCTGCACCAGGCCCGCGAGCAGCGCCGCCTGCACCAGCGTCAGCTTGGAGACGTTGACGCCGAAAAAGTGCTGCGCGGCGGTGCCGATGCCGTAGGCGCCGTCGCCGAAGTAGGCGATGTTGAGGTAGCGGACGAGGATCTCGTCCTTCGACAGCTCCTTCTCCAGCGTGGTCGCGTAGCGCAGTTCCTGGAGCTTGCGGGACACGGAGGTGTCGATCGCCGCCGCGCGCTCCTCAGGGGTGCGCGCGTTCTGCAGTAGCACGTTCTTGACGTACTGCTGGGTCAGCGTCGAGGCGCCCTGCTGCACGTCGCCGGACTCGCTGTTACGCAGCAGCGCCCGCAGCATGCCCTTCGAGTCGTACCCGCCGTGCTCGTAGAACCGGGAGTCCTCGATCGCGACGATCGCCTGCCGCATGACCTGCGGGATCTCCTCGGGCTTGGCGAGGACCCGGTTCTGCTCGCCGTGGAGCGTGGCGATCACGCTTCCGTCGGCCGCGAGGATCTGCGAGTTCTGCGGCAGCGGCGGCGTCAGCAGGTCGGCCGGCAGGCCCATGAAGTGGTCAGCCGACGCCTTCGCGAACAGCCCGGCACCGGCGACCACGGGCAGCGCGAACAGCGCCATGACCAGGCCGATCGACAACGAGAGGACCACGCCCCGCTTGGCGAACCACGACCGGCTCCGGCGCGGTGGCTCCGGCGGCCCCGGATCCTCCAGCAGGCCGCTCAGGCTGCTCGACCCGCCCGCCGCGCCGCCCCGGCCCGCCACCCGGGCGACCCGGCCGTCTCGCGCGGTCCGGCCCTTCGGCCCGGTGCCGCCGTTCTGGGCGGAGCGGCCGGCGTGCCGGCGTGCTGGCGCCGTGCCCGCGGCGCGGCGCGCGGCCCGCCCAGTCGGCGTCACCGGAGTCTGCGTGTCCCGTCCGGCAGCCGTGGCCGTCACCCCCAGCAGGAGATCAGTGACGTCGGCCCGGCCGGGCGAGGCCGGGGACGTGTCGGTGGACCTGTCAAGCATGCGCGAGCCGCCGGAAGGTCGCCGTACGGCGTCCAGTCTGGTGGCCGTTGCCCTGTCCGGCCTCGTCGGCTGGCCAGGTCCACGGCCGGCCGACGCGTGGATGGGCTGGTGCCCGCTGGCCGGTCCGCGCCCGCGCAAATGGTTCGTCGCGAGCAAGGACAACCGTACCGGACGGGCCTGTCGACTACGGAAGGCTGCATGCGCGTCACCGTAAGTGCCTAGCTATGGGTCATAAGGTTGCCCGCCTGATGGTCCCCCATTGCCGCCGGGATGTTCGGTGTGTCCGCCCGAGACCCGCGGCCCCGACAGCCATGCGCGCCCAGCCACCGCTGGGCGTGGGTCCGTTGACGCGCCCGGCAGCCGCAACGCCACGCCGGCAACCTGTCAGCGCTACCCAGCCACAAGACAGTGACGGCGCCATTAGCGCAGCGCCAACTCGGCCACGTCCTCAGCTCGGCACCCGCATCACCACGGTCATACGCCTGTGCCCGGTACCACGCTGGGAGGACGCTCAGCGTCCGACAGGCAGGGCGGCGCGTCCAGCGCCCGCCGCCTCAGGGGAGGTCGAGGAGGCGGCGGGCCTTCTGGGCCTCGAAGTCGAGGGCGGCGACCGGCGGGGGCGTGTTGATGCGGCGGGTGAGCTCGCCGAGGCGGCGGACGTCGGCCGCGACGGCGGGCTCGGCCAGCACCCGCACCGCGAATGCCAGATCGCTGGGGCTGATCTGGTAGCGGCGCTCCAGCTCGTCGGCGTAGGCGGCGGTGAGCAGCTCGCGCTCGCCGTACTCGCGGTGCCCGCCCGGCGACCGGGCGGGTGTCACCAGCCCGAGCGACTCCCGGTAACGCAGCATCCGCGGTGTCGTGTCCAGCACGTCGGCGGCCTTGGCGATCGGCAGCCGCTGCTCCGGCCGTAGCCGGATGCGCGCTCGCAGCCGGTCGAGCACCTCCCGCACGAACCGTTCCTCCCGCACCTGGGCCTCCATGAAGGCCCGTCGCGGACCTGCCAGCCATGAGGCTGCCCGGTTTGCGCCGGCTTGAGGAGCGACCACGGGCCGAAGCGTAGCCGGGTTCAACCTTCGTTGGCACGGAAACTTACAGCTCTCTGTCAGGTTCATTGACAGCTCCCGCCTCCCGGCTGGATCGTCGTCTCCGGTACGGCGCCGCGCCACAACCCACCGTGCCCAGCCGTGCCCGCCGTGCCGGCGTGGCCGGCGCCGTGCCTGACCCCCTGGAGCGGATCTCCGGCCGCCTAGGCTTCGGCCGCCGGGAGCGCGTGACTGACCGAGACGAGAGGCGGCAGCACCATGACCGCGACGACCTCCACCGCCGCCTCGGTCGCGCCCGCGACCAGCCTGCCCAGGCACGATGTCGCCGACCTCTCGCTGGCCGAGCAGGGCGTCGCCCGCATCGAATGGGCCGACCGGGCCATGCCGGTGCTGCGCCAGATGCGCGCCCGCTTCGCCCGCGAGCGGCCCTTCACCGGCGCCAGGATCGCCACCTGCATGCACGTCACGACCGAGACCGCGAACCTGATGCGTGCCCTGGTCGCCGGCGGCGCCGACGTGGTGCTGTGTGCGTCGAACCCGCTGTCCACCCAGGACGACACGGCCGCGGCGCTGGTCGCCGAGTACGGCGTGTCGACGTACGCCCGCAACGGGGTCGATCGCGACGGGTACTACGCGCACATCGACGCCGCCCTCGATCTCGCCCCGCACTATGTCTTCGACGACGGCTGCGACCTGGTCAACACCCTGCACACCGCCCGCCAGGACGTGCTCGACGGCGTGCTCGCGGGCTGCGAGGAGACCACGACCGGGGTGATCCGGCTGCGCCGGATGGCGGCCGAGGGTGCCCTGCGCTTCCCGGTGGTCGCGGTCAACGACACCGACACCAAGCACATGTTCGACAACCGCTACGGCACCGGCCAGTCCACCCTGGACGCCATCTTCCGGGCCACGAACACGCTGCTCGCGGGCAAGACGGTGGTCGTCGCCGGCTATGGCTACTGCGGCCGAGGCGTCGCGTCGCGGTCCAAGGGGATGGGCGCCAACGTGGTCGTCACCGAGATCGACCCCACCAAGGCCCTCGACGCGGCCATGGACGGCTTCCGGGTGCTGCCGATGGCGAAGGCGGCGGCGGTAGGCGACGTCTTCATTACGGTCACCGGCAACCGGGACGTCATCCGGCCCGAGCACGTCGAGCTGATGCGCGACGGCGCGATCCTGGCGAACTCCGGGCACTTCGACGTGGAGGTCGACGTCAATGGGCTCGCCGCGCTTGCCACCCATGGCCCGCGCCGCGTCCGGCCGAGCACCGACGAGTACGTGCTCGCCGACGGCCGGCGGGTGCTGCTGCTCGCGGAGGGAAGGCTGGTCAACCTCGGCGCGGCGGAGGGCCACCCGGCGGCCGTGATGGACATGTCGTTCGCGGACCAGGCGCTGACCGCCGAGTGGCTGACGAAGGCCGCGCGGTCGCTCGCGCCGGGCGTCCACGACGTCCCGGTGGAGATCGACAAGCGGGTCGCCAGCCTCAAGATCGAGACAATGGGCCTTGAGATCGACAGGCTCACGCCGACCCAGGTCGAGTATCTGAACTCGTGGCGGCACGGTTCCTGAACCCGTGCCCTTCCGCGCCGACCTTCCGCGGGGTTCCCGCAGATTGGCTACCGGCTGTGGAAGGGCCGGGCGTGCCGGTGGGCCGTAGCTCTCACCTGGTCAATCGGTGGAGGGAGGCCTTGACATCAACTTGTCAGGTTGATCGGATTTTCCAGGGCAAGCGCGGCCGAAATTCTGCCATGACGATGTCAGCCTTGCCGGCTCGTATCAACGGTACGGACTGCCGGACGGCGGGCCGGGGATCGGGTAGCCACCGGGCGGCTGAGGCCCGACGTAGGCAGGCGGCGGGGGCGGGGCGAGGACCTCGGGCGTCAGCAGGTGCCCCGGGTAGTAGTGGAGCGGCACGCCCGGGATCTCTCCCGGCCCGTACCGGGCCCGGGAGACCGCGCGCAGCCGGCGGTAGGACCGGCGGGTCCGCTCGGCCAGCACCGCCGACAGATACGCCCACCCGGGAGTGCCCGGCGGGGGCGGCGGGGTGACGACGGCGCGGACCTGGGCGACGAGGTCCGCGCCGATCCGCTCCTGGGCCTCGGGGGACAGCTCGTGCACCCGGCCGAGGAAACCGCGCACGGTGCCGGTCAGCTCGTCGTCGAGGCCGGTGAGGTCCAGCCCGACGACCCAGCCCGCGAGCGGCGCCGGCACCGCTGGCACCACCCCGGCCATCGACGGCACCCCTTCGTGGATCACGACGGTGCCGGCGAACAGGTCGCCGAGCCGCTTGGAGCGGTGGGAGAACAGCATCGCCATGACCGCTGGCAGCCCGAACAGGGCACCCGGCCGCTCGACGACCGCCCCGATGAGCCCGCGGACGAACGCGTGGCGGAAGCGGACCGGCCCGCCGTCGTCGCGCACGACGCGCAGCTTCATCAGCATCTTGCCGACGGTCCGGCCGCGCAGGAACGTCTCGAAGATCACCGGGTAGCCGAGCATCGTCGCGACGTAGACGACGATGACGACCGCGACGGCCAGGGCCTCGTCCTGTGGGTTGACCGCCACCAGCGTGAACACCAGCACGCTGTAAAGCACGAACAGCTGGATGAACAGGTCGACGAGCCCGGCGATCATGCGGGAGCCGAGCTGGGCCGGCCGCAGGTCGATGGCGACCGCCTCGCCGGTGACGACCTGGCTCATCCGGCCGCGCCCCGCGCGCCCCGATGCTCGCCCATGGTGGGGTTCCTTCCGCTCTGCCGACCGCCGTCATCGCTGGCCGGCGCCCGTACATCGTCGTCCATCGACGCCGCCCGCCACCCCCTGGGTCGCTTTCTCGACCGGCCTCGTGGCCCTGGCCGGTCGCCGGTGCCGGCGGGTCGGGTGGGCGACGGGGGTCGTCAGGAGCGGCAAGGGGTCTGACAGTATTTCGGTGCTCGGGGTGAGTGCGCGCGCGGACGGATGTGGCTGTGGCGGTGGCCGTGACCGTGGAGCACGGACGGTCGAGGATCGTGGATGGCTGACGTCTCACACGGCGCGGCGGCTGGGAAGAGTGGGCAGACTGATGGACCTGGACGCATACGTCGCTGTCCACCGGCCGGAGTGGTTTCGGCTGCGCTACCTCGTTGACCAGGCGAACCGGCCCCGCAAGATGCCGCGCGAGGAGCTGGAGGAGCTGGTCGAGCTCTACCAGCGGGTTGCCACCCAGCTGTCGGTGATCAGGAGCCGCTCGCGCGACCAGGCCATGGTCGACGACCTTTCCGCGTTGGTGATCCGCGCCCGCGCGGCCGTGACCGGCACCGCCGACCCCGGCTGGCACGTGGTCGCCCGCTACTTCACCATCACCTTCCCCGCCGCGGTCTACGCGCGCAGGTGGTGGGCCATCGCGACTACTGCCCTCTGCCTGCTGTTCGCCCTGGCGTGCGCGCTGTGGGTCGTCTACGACCAGACGGCGCAGGCGCGGCTGGTCCCGCCGGACGACGTGGCCCAGCTGTGCCGTCACGACTTCGCGTCCTACTACAGCGAGAACCCGGCGGGCTCGTTCGCGAGCCAGATCTGGACGAACAACGCCTGGGTGTCCGCGCAGGCGATCGCGCTCGGGGCGCTGCTCGGCCTGCCGACGCTGGTCGTCCTGCTGGAGAACTCGCTGAACCTCGGCGTCGTCGGCGGCTATATGTCGAGCTGCGGCGAGAGCGGCCAGTTCTTCTCGTTGATCCTGCCGCACGGGCTGCTGGAGCTGACGGTCGTCTTCGTCGCCGGAGCGGTCGGCCTGCGGCTCGGCTGGTCGATCATCGCGCCGGGCGGCCGGCGCCGGTCGGAGGCGCTCGCGGCGGAGGGCCGCGCGGCCGTGTCGATCGCGATCGGGCTCGCGGTCGCGCTCGCTCTCTCGGGCGTGATCGAGGCCTTCGTGACGCCGTCCGGTCTGCCGACCGCCGTCCGGATCGGCATCGGCGTGCTGGCTTGGGGGCTGTTCGTGGCCTATGTCTGGATCTACGGCTCCCGCGCCGCTTCCCATGGCGAAAAGGGCGACCTGGAGGCCTCGCTACGAGCGGACCTCGCCCCCGTCACCTAGAGGGCCAAAGGAGGTGCGAAAATGTTCTTCCTTCGCACCTCCGGCGGCCACCGTCCCCAGGAGAACAAGGGCGAGCGGGTCCTCAGCCGGCGTTCGTCCGCTCGAAGACCAGGGCGGCGACGGCGGGCAGGGCAAGGTCCACCGTGCCGTCGGCCGTCGGGGTGAGCGCCTCGGCCACCGGAGCGCCTCGGCCGCCGTAGGTCGCGGCGTCGGTGCTCAGCCGCGGGCGCCAGGGGGTGCCCGACAGCGACGGGTGACGCAGCAGGTAGCTCGGGAATGGGGCGTTGTTCAGGCTTACGACGACGAGCAGCTCCTCGCCCCGGGTCTCGCCGGCCGGGCCGGACCAGCGGCGGAAGGCGATCACCCGGGCGGGGTCGTTCGTGTGCAGGATCTCGATGTCGCGGGACTTCGCGGCGGGCGAGGCGAGCCGGAGGCCGGCCAGGTCGCGGTGGGCGGCGAACAGGCCCGCGCCGGTTCCTTCGCGCAGCCCGTGGAGATCCTCCTTGTCCTCGGTGAAATGGTCGTAGGTGTACGCCTTGGTGGCTCCGACCTCGTCGCCCATGAGGAACATCGGTGTGCCCGGGGCGAGCAGGGACAGCGCGGTGACGCAGCGGATTCTCGCCTCGGCGTACCAGCGGGTCTCCCCGACGAGCGGCGCGTCGTTCACCGCGACCAGGATGTTGCGTTCCGAGTGCTCCGAGTTTCCCGCCTCGTCATGGCTTTCCGGGTAGACGACCGTCCTGTCCGCCGCGCCGACCAGCGCCCCGGCGAAAAGGCCCATCGCCAGCGGGCCGGTGAGGTCGTTGCCGGCGGTCTCGAGGAGCCGCGCATACTCCGGTCCCTCGCCCTTGTCCCCGATCAGGTGGTGGTAGAAGTCCACAAACCAACGGGCGTCGAAACCGAGGCCGCCCGCCGGCGCCGGGCGGGTCACCGCGTCCCAGCCGGAATGGTCCTCGGCGATGAGGATGACGTCCGGAGCGACGGTCTTCAGCGTCTGGCAGAGCTCGCGCAGGAACTTGCGGCCGGCGACGTTCGCCGCCGCGGCCGGCCGGCCGTCCGCGTGCAGCGCGTTGTACAGGTGGATCGACGTCGTCTGGTCCAGCCGGAAGCCGTCCACGTGGAACTCCTCGAGGAGCGCGACGGCGCTCGCGACGAACAGCGCGCGCACCTGTTCCTCGTGGTAGCGGGGCGCGTAGCCGGAGGAGAGGTTGTCGACGTAACCGCCGTCCGGGAAGCCGGCGTGGTCGGCGTCGGTGCCTTCATACCAGTAGTACGCGTTGTGGCTGGGCGTCGTGGTGCCGTACATCCAGGCGGCCCGCTCGGCGTCCTGCGTGTAGTGGTTGAAGACGAGGTCCACGAGAACCGCGATGCCGCGGCGGTGGCAGGCGCGGACGAAGCCGGCAAGCCCCTCCCGGCCGCCGGCGCTTTTCTCCACGGCGAGGAAATGCGAGGTGCCGTATCCCCAGGAACGGGTGCCGCTGAACTCGAGCACCGGCAGCAGCTCGACGGCGTTGACGCCGAGGTCGGCGAGATAGTCGACGAAGGCGACCGCGTCGGCGAACGTGCCCGCCCGCGTCTCCCCGAAGCCGAGGGCGCCGACGTGCAGCTCATAGATGACCAGTTCCTCGACCCGGCGCGGCACCGGGCGGGCCGGGGCGAACTCGTCGGCCCAGAAGTCCGCCGGCTGGGGCCGGGGGTCTACGACCACCGAGCAGCTGACGGTTCCGTCCAGGTCGGCCGCCGTCCCGTCGTAGTGCGCGCCGCGCGGATTGACGTCGCCGCCTCCGCACTGCTGGCGGGAGTACATATCCGTGCGCCAGGCAACCGAGCCGTCCTCCCGGGTAACCCGGTAGAGGTAACGCCGTCCCGCCCAGTCGGCGAATCCCTCCGCCGAGGCCTCCCACACCCCGTCCGGCCCCGGCCGCATCGGTAGGTGGGCGATGGCCGCGTCCTCGCCATGGCCGTCGTCGGCGATGTAGCCGCTCTCGCCGCCGAACGCGACCTCGACGGCCCTGGCGTATGGCGCCCAGACCCGGAACAGGATTCGCTCCGCGTCCGCCGTGGGGCCCGTGCCTTCGCTCTCGCTCTCGCCGTCGCTCCCGTGCTCGCCCCCGACACCCCCGGCAGCGCCGTCCCGCACGTCGTCGGCGGGGACGGTGACCGGAACGGCGCCAAGGAAGTGATGACCGCTGAGCGTGAAGGTAGTGCTCACCTCAGCCGGGGCGTCCGGCCCGAGCGCAAGCGTACGGACCTGGTCCGTGGAGGCCGGGTCCGCTACTTCACCGGGGATTCCCCAGAATTGCGACCCATCGTCGCGTACCAGCCACACGCCCCAGCGGAAGGTGGTAGGCGTGTGGACATCGAGAGTCACACTGGCCCGGAACGCCGTGCAGCCATCCGGTCCGACGGTCGCCACCATCGGCGTCGAGGCCCACGCGTCGCTCGGCCGGCCGTCCGCGTCCCAGCTCCCGACCAGTCGGGCCCCCACCGCGATCCGCCCGCGCACGCCGGTCCGGTACTCGATGTCGACGCGGGTCATTGGGCTGTCGCGCCGCGCGCGCGGTCGCGGTCAGCGACAGATGTGTGGCCCATGGCCATCAGCGTAGGTCGTAGCGGTTCGCGGCCCTTTGTGGCCCTTGTGCGGCCGGGGTGGCCGGGACTGCCTGTCGGCGTACGGCTCGCGACCGAGCAGGGTAGTAGAAGTGCCATGGCCGTCGTCGATGGATCATCGGCGGTACGACATGGCCCGCACCGCGGCACCGGCGGTCCGCCGGGCGGGCAGTGAACCAGGAGGACGCCGTGTACTACGAGACATCCGTCTGGATCGCCGCGTCCGCGGCGAAGGTCTGGGCGGTGCTGCGGGACGTCGAGCGCTGGCCGGAATGGACGCCGACGGTGAGCCAGGTGCTGCGGGTCGAGTCCGCGCCCGAGTACGTCCCCGGCGCCGACGGCCCGGCCGGCGAACTGGCCAAGGGCGACGTCGTCAGCATCAAGCAGCCGAAGCTGCCGACGCTGAGCTGGACCATCGTCGACTGGAACCCGGCCCACTCGTTCTCCTGGGCGTCGTCCAGCGGGGGTGTGCGGACCGTCGCCGACCACCGCATCGAGGAGGCGAAGGCCGCTGGGGACGCCGGGGACGCCAAAGACGCCCCGACTCCCCGGATAGGTCTAGCCGATCCGACGGGCGCCCCAGGGGACGGGGTGACCGTGACGCTCAGCATCCGCCAGTCGGGCCCGCTCGCCCCGCTGGTCGGCCTACTCACCGGCCGCCAGACCCGCCGCTACGTCGACACCGAAGCCCAAAGCCTCAAGCGCCGCTGCGAGCAGACCTAGAGACCTTCCCGCGGATCTTGTCGGGAGTGGCTCCCGCCGATCCACCAGACACCAGGCCCCATACCTAGCGAGCGATCACTCGTCCTCGACGGGCGAAACTCGGCGCATGATCGCCAGGTGGGTATGGGAGCAGCGCACCAGACCCTCGTGTGTCCGATTGATGCGCACCCGGCTCGCGATCAAGGTACGGTCCGCCTCCCAGATCGGACGTCGACGCCCGGCCAACAAAGATCCACTAGAAGTGGTCTAGCTCATCACCAGCCGAGGGCGCCCAGCGCCCGACGGCGTTCCGCGGGACCGGGGTGATCTCCGCGTTCCGCGGGACCGGGGTGATCTCCGCGTTCCGCGGGACCGGGGTGATCTCCGCGTTCCGCGGGAC
>NZ_MBLO01000214.1 GCF_001854805.1 Pseudofrankia coriaricola | reverse complement strand
GCGGTGGCGGTGGTTAGGGCCTGCGCCACGGCGGGGCCGCGCTGCTCGGTGGGCAGGTGCTCGACCAACCCGGCCAACGCCTCGGCCCGGTCGTCTGGCCGGTCGATCGCGGTGGCGGCGGCCAGTGCCTGGGTCAGGACGGGGCCGCGCTGCTCGGTGGGCAGGTACCCGACCAGCGTGGCCAGCGCCTCGGCGCGGCGGGACGGGTCGGGAATGGCCTGGGCGTAGGCGAGCGCGCGGGGCGCGGGCCACAGGCCGGCCTGCACGAGCCGGCCGAGCAGGGCCGGGGGGATTTTCGCGGCGAGGCTCGTGATGGAACCCAGGAGCAGGGCGTAGCCGACGTGGCGGGCCAGCCCTGCCGGCGTGTCGGCAGACTGGCCGGCCCGGGCGGCGTGGACAGCGGCCAGGTAGGTGGCGGTACTGCCCTGGTCCTCGTGCACGACGTACCAGACGCTTTCGAACCGCCCGCCGGGTGCGGGACGTTCGGCTGCCAGCAGCAGATCGACCGTGGCCGGGTCGTCGGCGGCGAGCAGATGCGTCACCACCGCCGTCAGCCCATACCGGTCGACCTCGCCGCGGTCGGCCACCGCCGGCAGCAGGGACAGCGGCGGCTGGGTGGCCAGGCCGCCCCAGCGGCCGAGAAGCCAGTGCGCGACCCGGCCGTGCAGCGTGCGCACCTGCTCGCCGGTCAGCGAACCCCGCGCATACTCGAAAAGCAGGCCATGCAACCGGACCGCGCCCGAGACCGGATCCACCTGCACAAGGGAGTTGCGGGCGAACAGACCGATCAGATCCTCGGCGTCGACGTCCTCAAGACCACCGGTCGTCTGCCACAGGCCCACCACCAGGGCCTCCGGGATCGGCCCGAGCCCCTCGAAGACCGCGAACTCCCGGAACCGCTGGACCTGCGCGTCGGGGAACGCCCGCACCGACACGTCCAGCGCCGCCAGCACCGACGGATGCGGATACTGCGCGAACCGGCCCGCGATCGCCGCCAGATCGGCCCGGCGCAGCCGCCTCGCCACCGTCTCCCACCGGCCCCGGCCAGCCCCGACCATCGCCCCGACCAGCGCCAACGCCAACACGAGACCCCCGCACCGGGCCAGGATCTCGCCGGTCACCGCGGGCAGGTCGCTCACCGCGCAACCCGCGTAGGACGCCAGCACCCGCCGTGCCGTCTGTTCGTCGACCTCCGCCAGGTCGTAGACCGTCGCGTCACCGAACAGCGTGTCCTGGTCCTTCGACCGGGTCGTCACCAACAGCCGCACCCCGGCCGGCACCCGAAACGCCTCCAACACGCCGACGTCCCACACGTCATCCAGCACCACCAACGCCCGCGCGCCCGTCAGCAGCCCACGCAGCCGCCGCGTCCCGTCCGCCACGTCCCGCACCGGCCCCGGATCCCCGAACGCCTCCAACGCCTCGGCAAGCTTCTCCGCCACGAGCGGATCCTGGCCGACCCCGACCCACGCCACCCCGTCCGGGAACCCCTCAACCACGGCCGGATCCCGGGCCAGCGCGGCGGCCAGCGTCGACTTCCCGACACCCCCCATCCCCACCAGCGCCACCACCTGCCCCACCGACCCGTCCCGCAGCAGCCCTCGCACCACCGCCGTGTCCGCCTCCCGCGGTACGAACCGCGCCGGCACCACCGGCAGCAGATCCACCGGCGGCACCCGCCGCAGCCGGCCCACCACCGCCCCGGCACCCGCTGCGAACACAGCATTGGCCGGATACCGCTCCAGCGCGGCGAGGAACAGCCGGCGCCGCCCGTCGGCCTCCACCCCGGCGGCCAGCCGCCGCGACACCTCACGCCAGAACTCGCCGGAGTCCGCCCCCCACGCGGGAACCATGTGAGTGGGCCAGCCTGCGTCTGCCAGCACCTGCCGAGCAGGTCGCGGCTCCACGAACACCGTCGCGAACACGAGAATCTCCCCGTCCGACAGGCTCTCCACCGGCCGTCACCCCCGTACCACCACACCGCGCGATCAGCAGAAGTCATCGTCCCACCCACAAGACCACCAAGGAACCTGGCCCGCACCGTCACCGAAGCCCAAAGCCATGCGCAAACTGCGGCGACCACTCCTGTGCCAACTTTCCCTACGCGGACATGACCGGCCTGCGGCGGACAAGCAGAACCGCCCCGCGCCAGCTGGCGCGGGCGGTGCTAATTTTTCAACATCATCTGGGTGGCGCGCTTCGTCTGACTGATCCTGGGCGGCTGTGGACGAGCGGGTGGGTGGGGGGTGGATTCGGGGGCGGGTGTTACGGCTGGGTTCCGGGTTGAGCGGGTGGGTTTTCGGGCGCTCGTAGGCGGTTACGGTGCCGGGATGGGGTGTCGGGCGGTGTTCTTTGACATCGACGGGGTGCTGACCGTCTCGTGGCGGGCGTTGCCGGGGGTGGCGGACGCCGTGCGCCAGGTCAGGGACGCGGGGCTTGCGGTGGCGTTCCTGACGAACACGACGTCGCGAACCAGGGCCGCCATCGGGGCGGCGCTGCGGGAAGCCGGAATCGGGGCCAGCGACGACGAGATCATCACCGCCCCAGTGATCGGCGCCGCCTACCTGCGCCGGCACCATCCCGGGGCACGGGTCCATCTGCTCAACAGCGGCGACATCAGCGCGGATCTCGCGAGTGTCACAGTCGCCAGCCCAGGCGAGCGGCCCGACGTCGTCATCGTCGGCGGGGCCGGGCCCGAGTTCACCCACGATGCGCTGACCTCGGTGTTCCGGCACCTGCTCGGCGGCGCGGCGCTCGTCGCCCTCCACCGCAACCACTACTGGGCGACCGACGACGGCCTCACCCTCGATACCGGTGCCTACCTCGCCGGGCTGGAGCAGGCGGCCGGTGTGCGCGCGAGCGTTGTCGGCAAGCCGGCGCCCGAGTTCTTCCTGGCCGCCCTGGACCTGGTCGGCGTCGAGGCCGCGGAGGCCCTGATGGTCGGCGACGACGTGACCAGCGACGTGCTTGCCGCGCAGGCGATGGGCCTGACGGGAGTGCTGGTCCGTACCGGCAAGTTCCGGGAGGATACGCTCGCCGCCGCGGGCGGCACCCCGGATCATGTCATCGACTCGGTGGCGGATCTTCCAGACCTCCTGGCCCTGGCCCCATGACGACGGCCGGCGCGGACCGGCGGAGATCCCCGGGATCCGCGGCGCGGCCGGAACGGCGGGCCGGGCGAGCCGGGGCGGGCGTGCCGGTGGGCGAGCGGGCGGGACTCGCGCTGTTCGCCTACGGCACGTTGATGTTCGGCGACATCGTGGAGGCGCTCCTCGGCCGCCGCCCCGCCTTCACCGCGGCGGTCATCGCGGGGTGGCGTGCCGCGCGGCTGCCGGGCCGGGTCTACCCGGGCCTGGTCCCGGCGGCGGGCCGGCGGGCGTCGGGGCTGTTGCTGTCCGGGCTCTGCGCGGCCGAGTGGGCCCTGCTCGACGACTTCGAGGGCGACGCGTACGTCCTGTGCCCGGTGGAGACGGAAACCCTCGGCGGCACTGCTGCCCCGGGCTGCCTGATCGGAGGAGACGGCCTGGGTCGGGGAAGCGGCCCGGCGGGGGAAGCGGCGCGGGGCGCCCTGGCCTATGCCTGGCGGGCCGTGGACGACGTCGAAGAGGGCGACTGGGACTCTGGCTGGTTTGCGTCACACTGCCTCGGCCGCTACGCCGCCCGCCTGCGTCTGGGTGCGGACGGCTGACCGTGGCGCGCGGCGGTCGGACGAGTGGCACGTCGTGGCGGGCGGCGTCCGCGCGCCCTCAGTACCGGTCGGCCGGTAGCTACGCCGGCCGGCAACGACGCCGACCGGCGTAGCTGCCGGCCGGCGTCGCCCTCGGACGACGGCTATCGAGCCGGGCTACGGGGCCGGCGCCGCGACCGGCGTGTTGTGAGTCTCCGTGACCTGGTTGGTGGCGGCATTCCAGCGCAGCTTGCCGTTCTGGAAGGCACTTTCCCGGCCGCCGGGCACGTCGTACTCATCGCTGACTGGCAGGCCGAGCCAGGAACCGGAACCGCCGAGCGCCAGGTACTTGTTGAGGATCTCGCCGTGTACGACGAACGCGCCGAGCGCCGGGTGCCAATAGATCCGCCCGCCCTCGAACACGGCCTGCAGGCCGTCCGGCGCCGTCGTCCAGGAGATGTCCTCCAGCGGGCGGCGCAGTGAGCCGTTGCTGCCGCCGTAGGCGAGGTACTTCTGCGCGATCGGGCCGAACAGTGCGCGGGTGCCGGTCTCGACCGACCAGAACATCATCCCGTTGGTGTACGGCTGCCACCGGCCGCCCCCGCCGGCCGGTCCCTCGGCGCGGGCCGGCGCTCCCAGGGAGATGTGCAGCAGCGGCTCGGCGGCGTAGCGGGCGGCGATCTCGTCGCGGGTTCCGTCGGCGCTGCTTGCCAGGTCGGCCGAGCTGCAGCAGAACGCATTGACGTCGACCCGCCCGGGGATGCCACCTACCGCGCCGCCGGAGTCGTACTGCCAGATCAGCCACTTCTGCCAGCCACCGGGCAGCCAGCCGGGGTCGGCATTGCTGTTGTAGATCGCGAACCAGAGCGGGTACTTTGCGAACGACTGGGTGTTGGCGATCTTGTCGGTCCAGAACGAGCGGAAGGTGTAGAGAATCGGTGTCCGGCCGGTCTGGCTCTCCACCTCGCGCAGGAACGCCTGGGTCCACGCGGTCAGGTCGGTGGGGCTGAGGCCACCGGTGGTCTCCAGGTCCAGCACCGGGGCCAGCATTCCGGGGGCGTTGAAGTTGCCGGCCGCCGCGAGGAAGTAGCGGGCCTGGTCGACGGCCGTGGAGATCGGCAGCGCGGGCCGGGCGTAGTGGTAGGAGCCGACCACCAGGCCCGCGGCCTGGGCGCCTGCTTTGTCCGCCGCGTAGTGCGGGTTGGTGTACGTCGTCGCCTCGGTCGCTTTGATGACGGCGAACGAGTTACCGGCAGCCTTGACGGCGTTCCAGTCGATCGACGCGCCGTTCTGGTGCTGCCAGGACGAGACGTCGACACCGCGCGGCCAGGCTGGGTTCGGCGCGGCGGCGGCCGCGGTCGCCGTCGTCGAGAGCGCGAGGGCGGTGACGGCCAGCAGGGCCATCCGTGGAGCGAACTGCCCTGTCGAGCCCCGCTCGGCCGCGCGCGACCCGCGGCCGCCCGCCGGGCGCGTCCGCGGCGGGGCGTCCGTACGGCTGGAGGCGACCTTCGCCGCGGCACCCGCTGAGTCCCGTCCGCGCGCGGAATGCCTGCCGGTGACACGCTGGCCGCGTGCGGGAGGCCGCGCTGGTGGCAACGCGCGCGACGGCGTGGAACGGTGGTCACCGATCTGCCGAGGATCGCCGAAGGTCGTGCCGGGCGGCAGCGGTGTGCCAGCCGGCACGCGGACGCCGCGCGGCCCTCCATCCACGCCCTTGCTCCACGACAGGCCGCTGCCTGGCGGCAGATCGTCAGCCGCGCCGTCGGCGACGCTGGTTGCCTGTCTGTCCTGGTGGTGCATGCCGGGGTGGTGCGTGAGGCGCATGGGCAACCCTCGCTGCTCGCGGGTTCCGCTCGGGTCCGCTCGGACAGAGCGCGGCCGTGCGTCCGATCAGCGGATGCCGACGGCCGACGACTACGCTAAGCGGCAGATTGGCTACTCAGTGCAATCGGTTCGCGGGTCGCGTCGAGTTTGTCGACGCCCTCACTAGTGATCACTCGGCATGTCCCGGCGTTTCCGGAAGGTCCGGCCACTAGGACGCTTCCGTTGTGCCGCCGGCTCCAGTGCGGGCGATGCCCCGGCGTGGCGGGTCCCAGATCTTTTCCGTGGATCTTCGGGCGTCGCGGTCGCCGTCCGCGGACGCCGTTCCTGTTCACGGTCGGTGATCAGGGGTGCCCGGCCGGACTGGGATCGTCGGGCGGGCATGCGGATGGTCCGCTGGGCGCGGGCGGGCGACCGGGTGGCCCTCACCGGTGGCCAGCGGGGACCGCGACCGGCTGGGAAGCACCTGGTCGGACGGCGGTGCCAGAAAGGGCTGACCTTCGAGAAGCGCGGTGCCAGTCATGCGGTGGCTGTGGGCGTCGTCGCGGAGCCTGCTTCCCACGCCTGCCCCGCCATCGTGTAGCGTGTGTCCCGCGCGAGCACGAGAGTTACGCCCCTTTAGCTCAGTCGGCAGAGCGTCTCCATGGTAAGGAGAAGGTCTACGGTTCGATTCCGTAAAGGGGCTCGATGGTCCGCCTGTCATCGTGATCATATCGATGTCATGTAGCGGTCCCAGCCGGTACGCTGCCGCATAGGCCGCCGCGTAGCGGTCCAAGGCGGTGTAGCTCAGTCTGGCAGAGCAAGCGGCTCATAATCGCTGTGTCGCCGGTTCAAGTCCGGCCACCGCTACGAGGCGGGCTTATCCTGCTCGCTCCCCTTTGGGGGCTTCGCGGGGGCCCGCGATGTCTGCCCAGGGGGGCGACCCCCTGGAACCCCCGATGTCAGGGGGCTTCGCCCCCCGACACCCCCCATCGCTCCGCGCTTCGCGCGTCGCTGGGGGCTTGCGGGGGCGATGTTGTGGGGCGGCTTGACCTTGTTGGCTTCGCGCGTTGCCGGGGGCGTTGGGCTTCGGGGTGGCTGCTTGGCTCCCTGGGGGAAGCCTCGCCGGACGCTCGTGGTTGTCCCTGGGGGTTCGCCGCTGGCACTGGTTCGCTTCGGCTTCGTGCTGATGGGTAGCTGCCCTGCTTCCTGGGGGTCGTGAGGCTGCCGGGGGCCAGCCGGTTGGCTGTGGGGGCTGGCGTGGGTGTGTGAGGCCGGTGGGCGCGGAGTAGGGGTGCGGTCGTCGGCTAGACTCGTCAGGACTTCGGTTGGGGGTAGCCCCGGCCTGGGGGCCGCGCGTAGCGCGCGGCCGGTCGTGGAGTGGCGACCTCGGGAAGAGGGGTCGGCTTCGTGGCTGTTGAGATTTGCAACCGATAACCGCTAGAGGAAGAGGCAACACGCCGTGGCCGCCACCGACGTTCGTCCGAAGATCACTATGGCGTGTCAGGTGTGCAAGCACCGGAACTACATCACGCGCAAGAACCGGCGCAACGACCCGGACCGCCTCGAGCTGAAGAAGTTCTGCCCGAACTGCCGGAAGCACACGGAGCACCGCGAGACGCGCTAGTTCCTAGCTCCACCACCGGCTGCCAGCGGGGCATCTCCGCGGGCCCTCCGAGTTCGCGCCTCGCGCGCCGGGTCGGTGGTGACAACGGCGAGATTCCCGCACACGCATCGTCCAGGCCGGCGACCACAGGTCGCCGGCCTGGACGCGTTCGTCTCCTCATGAAACTGATCTTGTAGTTTCACCCGCCTGGTTGTGGCAGGACGAGCTGGCCGATCGGCCCCGGGTTGTGGGCCACCTCCCAGCGATACCCGTCGGGGTCCGCGAAGTAGCCGGTGTAGCCGCCCCAGTCGCGTTCCACGGCCTCGTGCACCGGATCGGCGCCGGCCGCGCGGGCGGTGCGGAGGACCGCGTCGACCTCGGCTGTGGTCGGCACGTTGTGGGCCAGGGTGATCGGAGGCACGCCGGTGCCGGTACTGATCGTGCCGACCTCCTTCTCGAACTCCTCACGAGCCCATAGCGAGAGGACGAGGCGCTCGGCGGTTCTGATCATCAGCACCTCGCCGGGCACGTCCAGTTCGGCTGTCCAACCCAGCCCGTCGAGGTAGAAGCGGCGGGTGGCGGCGAGATCGGCGACGGCGAGGGTGACAAAGCTGATTCGCTGGTCCATAGCCGCACCGTGCCACGGCCTGCCGACAGTTTGGATCGCCCCGGCAGTGGGGCCGGCCAAGCGGCGCGCGGGGCTGATGTGAGCGGTCGCGTGGTAGTGGTAGGGATGGTCGTCCCGGTCAGAGCCGGGGCACCTTGTGGATCGGAGCCGTTCATGCCGCTGAGCCAGGCTTTTGTCGGGCGTGAGTTCGTCGCCGCGAGGCCCTTTCTCGTCGGCCGTGAGCACATCCGGCAGTTCGCGCGGGCGATCGGGGACCCCAACCCGCTGTACCACGACCTGGAAGCGGCGCGAACCGCTGGCTACTCCGATCTGGTCGCACCGCCGACCTTTCTGGTGGCCGCCATCCCGGGGCAACTCGGCCTGCCGGTCGACGACCCCGCGTTCGGCATGGACTTCTCGCTCATCGTGCACGGCGAGCAGCGGTTCGCCCTGTCGCGCCCGCTCGTCGCCGGCGACGAGCTGACCGCCGTGACCACCCTCACCGGCCTGCGCACCGTCGCGACCAACGAGGTGCTGACCGCGGGCTACGAGTTCCGCACGGCCGCCGGCGAGCCGGTGGCGACCGGCCAGTGTGGCCTGGTGTCCCGCGGCACCGCCGACCCGAACGCCGGCCCGGTGCGCGTCGAGGCGCCGGCCGGCGCGCGCGGCGCCGCCGAGCCAGCCGGCGGGGCCGCCCGCGTCGCCCCCATCCGGTATGACGAGATCGAGGTGGGCGCCGAGCTGGCTGCGCGGGACTTCCCAATCCGGCGCGCGGACCTGGTCCGCTACGCCGGGGCTTCCGGTGACTTCAACCCGATCCACTGGAACGAGAAGGTCGCGGCCGAGGTCGGGCTGCCGGGCGTGATCGCGCACGGCATGCTGACGATGGCCACCGCGGGCCGCGTCGTCACCGACTGGGCAGGAGACCCGGGCGCGATCCGTGAGTACGGCGTCAAGTTCTCATCGCCGGTCGTTGTCCCCAACGACGACACCGGCGCGGTCGTCGAGGTCCGCGCCGCGGTGGAGAAGAAGCTGCCAGACAACATCGTGGTGGTGAACCTGACCGTCCGCTGTGACGGAGCAAAGGTCCTCATGGCCGCCAAGGCCAAGATCCAGCTGTCCTGACGCGGCGGGCCATCGGCAGGCGGTCCTGTGACAGGCGCTCAGCGCTCGTCACAGGACCGCCTGGAGGCTCAGCTGGCTTCGCTCAGGAGAGTGGCGATGCGACGTACGCCTTCCGCGAGGTCGTTGTCGCCGAGCGCGTAGGAAAGCCGGGCGTAGCCGGGGGTGCCGAACGCCTCGCCGGGGACGACCGCGACCCCGACCTCCTCGAGGATCACCTGGCAGAGCTCGTTCGACGACGTCGGCGTCTTGCCGCGGATCGTCCGGCCGACGACGTCCCGCAGTGACGGATAGGCGTAGAAGGCGCCCTCCGGCAGCGGGCAGCGCACCCCGGGGATATCGCTGAGCATTCCGTGCATGGCGACCCGGCGTCGGTCGAAGGCCGCGCGCATGTCGGCCACCGCGTCCAGCGGGCCCGCGACGGCGGCCAGCGCCGCCACCTGGGAGACGTTCGCGACGTTCGAGGACAGGTGCGACTGCAGGTTCGACGCGGCCTTCACGACGTCCGCGGGGCCGATCAGCCAGCCGACCCGCCAACCCGTCATCGCGTAGGTCTTGGCGACTCCGTTGAGTACCACACACCGGTCGGCGATCTCGGGCACCTCGACCGGTATCGACGTGAACCGCGCGTCGCCGTACACCAGGTGCTCGTAGATCTCGTCCGTGATCACCCAGAGGCCGGCCTCGACGGCCCATTGGCCGATCGCGCGCACCTCCTCGGGGCTGTGCACCGCGCCCGTCGGGTTCGACGGCGAGCAGAACAGCAGGACCTTCGTGCGCGGCGTGCGCGCGGCCTCCAGCTGCTCGACGGTCACTCGGTAGCCCTGCTCGGGGCCGGTGACGACGTCGACCGGCACGCCGCCGGCGAGCCGGATCGCCTCCGGGTAGGTGGTCCAGTACGGCGCGGGCAGCAGCACCTCGTCGCCCGGGTCCAGCAGGGTCGCGAACGCCTCGTAGACAGCCTGCTTGCCGCCGTTGGTGATGAGCACCTGACTCGGCTCGACGACAAGGCCCGAGTCGCGGCGAGTCTTCCCGGCGACGGCCTCCTTCAGCTCGGGCAGGCCGCCGGCCGGGGTGTAGCGATGCATCTTCACGTCCCGGCACGCCTTCTCCGCGGCGGCCACGATGTGGTCCGGGGTCGGGAAGTCCGGCTCGCCCGCGCCGAACCCGATCACATCGCGGCCCGCGGCGCGCATCGCCTTGGCGGTGGCGTCGACGGCCAGGGTGGCGGATGGGGCGATGCCGCCGATGCGGCGCGAGATCCGGCTCATGCCGACCATGCTGCCAGAGATGTTGGGGGCCTCGTGTGAGCCAGACGCGGCGTGCCCGCCTCCAAGGGGTATGCTCGATCCGCTCGGGCCTTCATCACCGGTGTACGTGCGTGCCTGCTGGTACACGACTGCTGGTACCTAGTCGTTGGTACATAGCCAGCGCAAGTATGTACCGGTCGGAGATGGGCCGGGTGGCTCCAAGGGGCGTGGCTCAATTGGTAGAGCACCGGTCTCCAAAACCGGCGGTTGCAGGTTCGAGTCCTGTCGCCCCTGCGCAGGTCAGACGATCGAGAGTGGTGGAGAGCTGTGGCGGCGACCGACACTGACGCGCCCCCGCGGGCCAAGCAGCCCGCGCGGGCTGGCGGCCGGCGTCGTACGACACCGTTGCGGTTCTACCGCGAGGTCGTGGCGGAGCTGCGGAAGGTCGTCTATCCGAGCAGGACGGAGCTGATCACCTACGTGGTGGTCGTGCTCGTCTTCGTGTCCGTGATGACCGCGATCGTGGCCTCCCTCGACTTCGGCCTCACGAAGCTGGTGCTCCAGATCTTCGGCTGACCGGTCCGTGCCCGCCCGATGTGGCGGTGCTAGTGGTCCGTGGCCGGTGTAACCGGCCTGGAAATGGCGGGCGCGGTGGCTCGATCGTGACCGGTCGGGCTGGTGCCGCGCACCAGTCGGGGTACCACTGGATACGGGCCAGACGGATCGCTCCGCCAGCGTCAGCCCGCCAGCACGACAAGCACGAGCCACCAAGTCCGAAGTCAAGGTCCGAGCCACAGCCGCGAACCAGCGCACCCGCCCGGAGGGGCACGTCACCGAACGTGTTCCACGGGCGACCACACGAGTAAGGATCGTCCGCGTGTCCCAGTCTCCCGAGCATGCCGCCTCCGAGCAGGGGGAGGCCTTCGACCGCCTCAGCCCGCTCGCGGCGTTCGAGAACGACGAGGTGGCGAGCACGGACGCCGGCGCCGCTCCGGATGAGGACGACACGGCCGCCGCGCCGGCCGACCTGACCGCCGGCTCGCCCGCCCCCCTCAGCTCCACCAGCACCGCCGATGACGAGGACGACGTCGACGAGCTGCGTCGAGCGCTCGAGGAGGCGCCAGGCGAGTGGTACGTGATCCACTCGTACGCGGGCTACGAGAACAAGGTCAAGACCAACCTCGAGACCCGGATCTCCAGCCTCAACATGGAGGACTTCATCTTCCAGATCGAGGTGCCGCTCGAGGAGGTGCCGGTCGTCAAGAACGGCAAGCGCCAGATGGTCCTGCAGAAGAAGTACCCGGGCTACATCTATGTCCGGATGGACCTGACCGACCAGTCCTGGTCCGCGGTGCGCAACACTCCCGGCGTGACCGGGTTCGTCGGCCTGACCAACAAGCCTTCCCCCCTTCGCAGGGAGGAGGTGGTCTCCATCCTCGCCCCGGTGGCGAAGAAGGAGAAGAAGGTCGAGACGGTCAAGGTGCAGGAGTTCGAGGTCGGCGAGTCCGTCACCGTGATGGACGGGCCGTTCGCGACGCTGCCGGCGACCATCAGCGAGATCAACACGGACGCCCAGCGGCTGAAGGTGCTGGTCTCCATCTTCGGCCGCGAGACTCCGGTCGAGCTGCAGTTCAACCAGGTCGCGAAGATCTGACCCGTCCCGGTGGGCCGCCGGGCTGGGCCACCGAAAGTTCAGGAAGAACGAGATGCCTCCCAAGAAGAAGAAGATCACCGCGGTGATCAAGCTCCAGATCAACGCCGGCAAGGCCACGCCAGCGCCCCCGGTGGGCCCGGCGCTCGGCCAGCACGGCGTCAACATCATGGAGTTCGTCAAGCAGTACAACGCGGCCACAGAGTCGCAGGTCGGCAACGTCGTGCCGGTCGAGATCACGGTCTACGACGACCGCTCGTTCACCTTTGTCACCAAGACCCCGCCGGCCGCGAGGCTGATCCTCAAGGCCGCCGGTGTCGACAAGGGCAGCGCGACGCCGCACCGCGACAAGGTCGCGAAGCTGACCGCGACGCAGCTGCGCGAGATCGCCACGATGAAGATGCCCGACCTCAACGCCACCTCGGTCGAGGCCGCTGAGAAGATCATCGCCGGCACCGCCCGCTCCATGGGCATCGTCGTCGAGAAGTAGGCGGACCGGGAGCGCGTCGGCGCGTCGGCAAGTCAGAGCATCCAGTCCCACCGGTGGGAGGGCGCCAGGCATCGGCCTGGGGGAGCCCGCAGGACCACGAGGAGAAGTGAATGAAGCGCAGCAAGGCGTACCGGGCGGCGGCCGAGAAGATCGACCCGGAGAAGCTGTACAGCCCGCTGGAGGCCGTGGGCCTCGCGAGGGAGACGTCGGCCACCAAGTTCGACGCGACCGTCGAGGTCGCCTTCCGGCTCGGTGTCGACGCCCGCAAGGCTGACCAGATGGTCCGCGGCACGGTGAACCTGCCGCACGGCACCGGCAAGTCCCCGCGGGTCGTGGTGTTCGCCGCCGGCGAGAAGGCTGCCGAGGCGCTGGCGGCCGGCGCGGACGTCGTCGGCAGCGACGACCTGGTCGCCCGGATCCAGGACGGCTTCCTGGACTTCGACGCCGCCGTCGCGACCCCCGACCAGATGGCCAAGGTCGGCCGGATCGCCCGGATCCTCGGCCCGCGCGGCCTCATGCCCAACCCCAAGACCGGCACCGTGACGCTCGACGTCACGAAGGTGGTCAAGGACATCAAGGGCGGTAAGATCAACTTCAAGATTGACAAGCAGAACAACCTGCACATCGTCATCGGGAAGACGAACTTCACCGCGCAGCAGCTGATCGAGAACTACGGCGTCGCGCTCGACGAGATCGTCCGGGTGAAGCCGTCCGCGGCCAAGGGCCGCTACCTGAAGAAGATCACCGTCACCACCACCATGGGCCCCGGCATCTCGGTCGACCCGAACCGCCTCCGCAACCTCCTGGAGGACGCGGCCGCGAACTAAGGCCGCCGGTCCCCGCAGGGGCCTGCCTTCTCTGGTGTATCGAGCCGTGCCGGTCCCTGACCGGCACGGCTCGCGCCGTCAAACGCCATATGACCGTGCAGGCGCGGAGGCCCGGCCACGAGCGAAGCGAAGCGAAGGCCCCGCGAACGCGGTCGTCTTCGGGTTGGTGACGTCACAGTGGCAAGCAACCGCGCTGG
>NZ_MBLO01000213.1 GCF_001854805.1 Pseudofrankia coriaricola | reverse complement strand
AAGCGAAGGCCCCGCGAACGCGGCCGTCTTCGGGTTGGTGACGTCACAGCGGCAAGCAACCGCGCTGGGCGCGGAGGCGCGCCTCGCGGAGGCCCTCCTACGAGCGAAGCGAGTACGGGGCCGGAGCGCGCCGCCCGCACGGAGCGAACCAGCAACACAGCACGGAGCGAACCAGCAATAACCTTCCGCCCTGACCGGCACAGCGTGTGTGGTTTGAGGGATGCGGCCGGGCGTGACGGGTGTGTGGTTTGAGGGATGTAGTATTGACAGGAGTTCTACACCACAGACCGCTGGTCGCCGTCCACCTGCTCCGCCGGAGGACGGCCGAAGGCCCGGAGACTCTGGGCGGCCCGCGCAGGTGACGGACGCGATCCGTAGTCGAGACGGCGGGCATCTTGGATGCCAGCCACGCGAGCACGGTTTCCCGCCCCGAGCGCCTGCGCCGGGGCGTTCGTCGTTGTAGGGGGTCCTTCGGGTACGGCCGGCACGTTCCCCCCAAGGAGCCCGATGGCGAACCCTGAGAAGAGCGCCGCCGTGGCGGAGATCACCGACCAGTTCCGTGGCTCCACCGCGGCTGTCCTGACCGAGTACCGCGGCATGACCGTCAGCCAGATCACCGAGCTGCGCCGGTCGCTGGGTGCCGAGACCAAGTACGCGGTCGTCAAGAACACCCTCACCAAGATCGCCGCTGAGCGTGCTGGCGTGACCGGCATCGAAGACCTGCTCGCCGGGCCGACCGCCGTCGCCTTCGTCAGCGGTGACCCGGTCGAGGCCGCCAAGAGTCTTCGGGACTTCGCCCGCGCGAACCCCGCCCTGGTCGTCAAGGGTGGCTTCGTCGAGGGCAAGCCGATGTCGGCTGACGACATCCGCAAGCTCGCCGACGTCGAGTCCCGCGAGGTCCTGCTGGCCAAGCTGGCCGGCGCCATGAACGGCTCGCTGGCCAAGGCCGTCGGCCTGTTCGCCGCGCCGCTGTCGCAGGCCGCCCGGCTCGCCGAGGCGCTGCGCGCCAAGCGCGAGGCGGAGGCTGGTGGCGCCGCCGAGGCGCCGGCCGAGGCCGTCTCGGTCGACTAGTCGGCCCGCACCGGCGACCAGCCAGCCAGGTATCACCCGCGGCAGCGGCCGGCCAGGCCCGCGTGGCCCGGCCCGGCAGACCGCACCACGACGATCTAAGACACAGAACAGGAAGGAACCGCCATCATGGCGAAGCTCTCGACAGGCGACCTGCTCGACGCGTTCAAGGAGATGACGCTGCTCGAGCTGTCCGAGTTCGTGAAGCAGTTCGAGGACACCTTCGGCGTCACGGCCGCCGCTCCGGTCGCCGTCGCGGCCGTCGCCGGCCCGGGCGGCGGCGGCGAGGCCGCCCCGGCCGTGGAGGAGCAGGACGAGTTCGACGTCATCCTCGAGGCCGCTGGCGACAAGAAGATCCAGGTCATCAAGGAGGTCCGCGCCCTGACGAGCCTGGGCCTCAAGGAGGCCAAGGACCTCGTGGACGGCGCGCCGAAGCCGGTCCTGGAGAAGGCCACCAAGGAGGCGGCGGACAAGGCCAAGGCGGCCCTCGAGGGCGCCGGCGCCACCGTCACCGTCAAGTAGGGCGCTCCCGCGGCCGGGCGCGGGAGCGCCCGGCCGCCGGGCGGCGCCCGGGGTCCCTGCCGGATCGGCTTCTCCGATCCGGCAGGGATCCTTGCGCTAATGCGCTGTCGCTTCCTGTGGCTGAGTTGCGTGTGTTGCTCGCCAAAGCCGTCCCACCGCACCGCGTGGCTTGACCGGCCGGGCGACTGGGACGCGTGGCCGCCGTCTTTGGACGGCTACCGCTTTTCGTCTGACGAGGCGGGCGACTTTCGCCCGCCTCGTTGGCGTTTCTGCGGCGTTGTGGAAGGTCCTGGCGGCGACACCTGCACGTCGGGGGTGGCCACGCTCCGGCGGGATGGGTTACGGTCCGTCGGGCCGGGTGGCTGGTGACGATAGTGGTATCGGCGCGGCGCCGGCCGGGCCGCGCGTGGCCCATATACGGCTCGGTTCGCGGTCCGGCGACCAGCGTCCAGCCTCGCCCGGAACCATGTACGGCCAGGCTTTCGATGCCCGTTGGACGGGTGTCGGCCCCGTCCGCGGAGTGGCCAAGCCGGCGGGGGTGTCCGATGCTGGTGGGACGCTCCGGCGAGGGGGCGAGGGCGGCCCAGGGGACCGGGCGTTGCGCGCCCGGTGTGACATCGGACGACGTGGCCGCGGCCTGGCGGGGCGGCAGAACGGTAACTACCCGCACATGCGGTCCGTCTGAGGGGTTGACTCCATCCCCAACAACGGAGTTCCATCATTTGGCGGACCACCGCCGCGATCTGACGAAGTCGGGCAGGGTATCTCCCATCGGGGCAACCCGAGCCGACCAGTCGGTGCGGCGCGTGGCCGGTGGGTCCAGGCCTGACGGCCTCGGCTCGGCCGGTCGCGGCGATCCCACCACGGCGACACAGCGTGGCGGTGGTCGGAGGGCCGTGGGCGTCGGGTAGACGCGCGGCCGACAGACGGACGGGAAGGCGGGAAGGGCGGGAGCGGCGGGAACACGGCGGGTCGGCGGCAGGCAGCGAGCAGCGCGGAAGTAGTGCACAACGGACATGACGACGGGGCTTGTCAGCAGTGCGGCCTAGGGCTACACTGCTAGTTTGCGCTGTCCTTTTCGTTGCACTGAGCCTCTCAGATCCGTTCCCGCCGACCGTGGCGGACCCGCCGTACTCCTCCCGCGAGGGCCGTTGGGGCGACTTCCCGCCGCCTCACGTTCAGGCCGGTGGGTTCGCGCACCCGTGGGACCAGGTCTGATGGGCTCTGTGCGGCGAAAAGGGGTCAGCGTGATCGCCCCGGTCGTACCGGTGCGGTCTCTGCCCGCCCGCCCACGAGAGAACCGTCACCGCTAGCTCGTCCCGCCTGCCGGCGTCAGCCGGCACGGCGGCTGTGGCGCCCGCCCTCGGACGACTCTGGACCTCCTGGTGCCGCGCCTCGCGCGACCGGGACCGACGGACATGTCTGACGACCCGGCATCCGGCCCGATCTGGCGTGACGGTCCTCACTGAGACAACCTGCCGCACTACCCCGCTAACGCCGCGTGTAAACACGGCGAGACACTGATCACCTGACCGCCCCGACGGCTCCTCGGCGTCTCCCGCCCGACGCCAGGCCCCCGGAAGGACCACCTTGGCCGCCTCGCGCTCCGCTTCCCGCATTTCGTTCGCCAAGATCGTCGAACCCCTCGAGGTCCCGGACCTTCTCGCCCTGCAGACGCAGTCGTTCGACTGGCTGATCGGCAGCGATGCGTGGCAGGAGAGGGTCCAGGAGTCCATCGACGCCGCCCGCGACGATGTTCCCCTCACCTCGGGTCTGGAGGAGGTCTTCGAGGAGATCTCTCCGATCGAGGACTTCTCCGGTTCCATGTCCCTGTCGTTCCGGGATCACCGGTTCGAGCCGTCCAAGTACTCCGTCGAGGAGTGCAAGGACAAGGACATGACCTACTCGGCGCCGATGTTCGTGACCGCCGAGTTCACCAACAACACCACCGGTGAGATCAAGAGCCAGACCGTGTTCATGGGCGACTTCCCGCTCATGACCCCGAAGGGCACGTTCGTCATCAACGGCACCGAGCGGGTGGTCGTCAGCCAGCTCGTCCGCTCGCCCGGCGTGTACTTCGAGAAGTCGCTCGACAAGACGTCCGACAAGGACCTCTTCTCCTGCAAGGTCATCCCGTCACGGGGTGCCTGGCTGGAGTTCGAGATCGACAAGCGGGACACGGTCGGTGTCCGCATCGACCGCAAGCGCCGCCAGTCCGTCACCGTGCTGCTCAAGGCGCTCGGCTGGGACGAGGCGCGCATCCTGGAGCGCTTCGGCGACTACCCGTCGATGCGCGTCACGCTGGAGAAGGACCACACCTCCGGCCAGGACGACGCGCTGCTCGACATCTACCGCAAGCTCCGCCCGGGCGAGCCGCCGACGCGTGAGTCCGCGCAGACGCTGCTGGAGAACCTGTTCTTCAACCCGAAGCGCTACGACCTGGCCAAGGTCGGCCGTTACAAGGTGAACAAGAAGCTGGGTCTGCACGTGGAAGGCCCGGTGGGCGTGCTCACCGAAGAGGACGTCGTCCGCACGATCGAGTACGTCGTGAAGCTTCACGAGGGCATCGACCCGGCGTACGAGGTGGACGACATCGACCACTTCGGCAACCGGCGGCTGCGTACGGTCGGCGAGCTGATCCAGAACCAGGTGCGGCTCGGCCTCGCCCGGATGGAGCGCGTCGTCCGCGAGCGGATGACCACCCAGGACGTCGAGGCGATCACGCCGCAGACCCTGATCAACATCCGACCGGTCGTCGCCTCCATCAAGGAGTTCTTCGGCACCAGCCAGCTGTCCCAGTTCATGGACCAGACCAACCCGCTGGCCGGCCTCACCCACAAGCGCCGCCTGTCGGCGCTCGGCCCCGGCGGTCTGTCCCGGGAGCGGGCCGGCATGGAGGTCCGCGACGTGCACCCGAGCCACTACGGCCGGATGTGCCCGATCGAGACGCCGGAAGGCCCGAACATCGGCCTCATTGGCTCGCTGTCGACGTTCGCGCGGGTCAACCCGTTCGGTTTCGTCGAGACCCCGTACCGCAAGGTGGTCGCCGGCCGGGTCACCGACCAGATCGACTACCTGACCGCGGACGAGGAGGACCGGCACGTCGTCGCCCAGGCGAACGCCCCGCTGACCGGGGACGGCTCCTTCGCCGAGGACCGGGTGCTGGTGCGACGCAAGGGCGGCGAGGTCGAGTTCATCCCGCCGGACGAGGTCGACTACATGGACGTCTCGCCGCGCCAGATGGTGTCGGTCGCGACCGCCATGATCCCCTTCCTTGAGCACGACGACGCGAACCGCGCGCTCATGGGCTCGAACATGCAGCGCCAGTCCGTGCCGCTGCTGCGCTCGGAGTCGCCGCTGGTCGGCACCGGCATGGAGGCCCGCGCGGCCAAGGACGCCGGTGACGTGGTCGTCTGCCAGCAGGCCGGCGTGGTCGAGGACCTGTCCGCCGACTACATCACCGTCATGCACGACGACGGCACCCGGCGCACCTACCGGCTGGCCAAGTTCCGCCGCTCCAACCAGGGCACCTGCATCAACCAGAAGCCGATCATCGACGAGGGCGACCGCGTCGAGGCCGGCCAGGTGATCGCGGACGGGCCGTGCACCGACAACGGCGAGATGGCGCTCGGCAAGAACCTGCTGGTCGCCTTCATGCCATGGGAGGGGCACAACTACGAGGACGCGATCATCCTCTCTCAGCGGCTCGTCCAGGACGACGTCCTCTCCTCGATCCACATCGAGGAGCACGAGGTCGACGCCCGGGACACCAAGCTCGGCCCGGAGGAGATCACCCGCGACATCCCGAACGTCGCCGAAGAGGTCCTCGCCGACCTCGACGAGCGCGGGATCATCCGGATCGGCGCCGAGGTGAACCCCGGCGACGTGCTGGTCGGCAAGGTCACTCCCAAGGGCGAGACCGAGCTGACCCCGGAGGAGCGGCTGCTGCGCGCGATCTTCGGTGAGAAGGCCCGGGAGGTCCGGGACACCTCGCTGAAGGTGCCGCACGGCGAGTCCGGCAAGGTCATCGGCGTCCGGGTGTTCGCCCGCGAGGACGGCGACGAGCTCCCGCCCGGCGTGAACGAGCTCGTGCGGGTCTACGTCGCCCAGAAGCGGAAGATCACCGACGGTGACAAGCTTGCCGGCCGGCACGGCAACAAGGGCGTCATCGCCAAGATCATGCCGCAGGAGGACATGCCGTTCCTCGAGGACGGCACTCCCGTCGACGTCGTGCTCAACCCGCACGGTGTGCCGCGGCGTATGAACATCGGCCAGATCCTGGAGACCCACCTCGGGTGGGTCGCCAAGACCGGCTGGCAGGTCGACGCCGGCAAGGAGGAGTGGAAGGAGCGGCTGCGCACCATCGGCGCGGACGCGGCCAACCCGGGCCAGAACGTCGCCACCCCGGTGTTCGACGGCGCCCGCGAGGAGGAGATCACCGGCCTGCTGGACTCCACGCTCCCGAACCGGGACGGCGTCCAGCTGATCGGGTCGTCGGGCAAGGCCAAGCTGTTCGACGGCCGCACCGGTGAGCAGTACCCGTACCCGGTCGCGGTCGGCTACATCTACATCCTCAAGCTGCTGCACCTCGTCGACGACAAGATCCACGCTCGCTCGACCGGCCCCTACTCGATGATCACTCAGCAGCCGCTGGGTGGTAAGGCGCAGTTCGGTGGCCAGCGGTTCGGCGAGATGGAGGTGTGGGCGCTGGAGGCGTACGGCGCCGCCTACGCCCTGCAGGAACTGCTGACGATCAAGTCCGACGACGTCCACGGCCGGGTCAAGGTCTACGAGGCGATCGTCAAGGGTGAGAACATCCCGGAGCCCGGGATTCCCGAGTCCTTCAAGGTGCTCATCAAAGAAATGCAGTCGCTGTGCCTGAACGTCGAGGTGCTCTCCAGCGACGGCGTTCAGATCGAGATGCGCGACACCGACGAGGACGTGTTCCGGGCGGCGGAGGAGCTTGGGATCGACCTGTCTCGGCGGGAGCCGAGCAGCGTCGAGGAGGTCTGACGGCCGGCCGGGCCGCCCGCGATCGCGGGCGGCCCGGCCAACACCCGCTGACCTGACTGAGCGTCCCGACTGAGAAAGAGAGAGCAGGCGACAGTCTTGCTGGACGTCAACTTCTTCGACGAGCTGCGCATCGGCCTGGCCACCGCGGACGACATCCGCCAGTGGTCGCACGGCGAGGTCAAGAAGCCGGAGACCATTAACTACCGCACCCTCAAGCCGGAGAAGGACGGGCTCTTCTGCGAGAAGATCTTCGGTCCGACCCGGGACTGGGAGTGCTACTGCGGTAAGTACAAGAGGGTCCGGTTCAAGGGCATCATCTGCGAGCGCTGCGGCGTCGAGGTCACGCGCGCGAAGGTGCGCCGTGAGCGGATGGGGCACATCGAGCTGGCCGCCCCGGTCACCCACATCTGGTACTTCAAGGGTGTGCCGAGCCGGCTCGGCTACCTGCTGGACCTGGCGCCGAAGGACCTCGAGAAGGTCATCTACTTCGCCGCCTACATGATCACAAAGGTGGACGTCGACGCGCGCCACCGTGACCTGCCGACCCTCGAGGCCCGCATCGGCGTCGAGAAGCAGGGCATGGAGGACCGCAAGAACGCCGACGTCGAGGCCCGCCAGCGCAAGCTGGAGGCGGACCTGGCCCAGCTGGAGGCCGAGGGCGCCAAGGGCGACGCGCGCCGCAAGGTGCGGGAGTCGGCCGAGCGCGAGATGCGCCAGATCCGTGACCGCGCCCAGCGCAAGATCGACGAGCTGGACCGGGTCTTCGACCGCTTCAAGGGCATGAAGGTCCAGGACCTGGAGCCGGACGAGCTTCTCTACCGCGAGCTGCGCGACCGGTTCGGCCAGTACTTCGAGGGCGGCATGGGCGCGGAGGCGCTGCAGCGCCGCCTCGCCGACTTCGACCTCGCGGCCGAGGCCGAGTCGCTGCGGGAGACGATCCGCACCGGCAAGGGCCAGAAGAAGGCCCGGGCGCTGAAGCGGCTCAAGGTCGTCTCGGCGTTCCTGAACACCCGCAACTCCCCGATGGGGATGGTGCTCGACTGCGTCCCGGTCATCCCGCCGGACCTGCGCCCGATGGTGCAGCTCGACGGCGGCCGGTTCGCCACGTCGGACCTGAACGACCTCTACCGCCGGGTCATCAACCGGAACAACCGGCTCAAGAGGCTGCTCGACCTCGGCGCGCCCGAGATCATCGTCAACAACGAGAAGCGGATGCTGCAGGAGGCCGTCGACGCGCTGTTCGACAACGGCCGCCGCGGCCGCCCGGTCACCGGGCCCGGCAACCGTCCGCTCAAGTCGCTGTCGGACATGCTCAAGGGCAAGCAGGGCCGGTTCCGCCAGAACCTGCTCGGCAAGCGTGTCGACTACTCCGGCCGTTCGGTCATCGTCGTCGGCCCGCAGCTGAAGCTGCACCAGTGCGGCCTGCCCAAGCAGATGGCGCTGGAGCTGTTCAAGCCGTTCGTGATGAAGCGGCTGGTCGACCTGAACCACGCGCAGAACATCAAGTCCGCCAAGCGGATGGTGGAGCGCGCGCGGCCGGTCGTCTGGGACGTGCTCGAGGAGGTCATCACCGAGCACCCGGTGCTGCTGAACCGGGCGCCGACGCTGCACCGCCTCGGCATCCAGGCCTTCGAGCCGCAGCTGGTCGAGGGCAAGGCCATCCAGATCCACCCGCTGGTCTGCACCGCGTTCAACGCGGACTTCGACGGCGACCAGATGGCGGTGCACCTGCCGCTGTCCGCCGAGGCGCAGGCCGAGGCCCGGATCCTGATGCTGTCGAGCAACAACATCCTCTCGCCGGCGTCCGGCCGTCCGCTGGCCATGCCGAGCCTCGACATGGTCACCGGGGTGTTCCACCTGACCCGGCTGGCCGAGAGCGGCGGCCTCGGCGAGGGCCGGTCGTTCTCCAGCGTGGCCGAGGCGCAGATGGCCTTCGACGCGCACGAGATCGGCCTGCAGACGATCATCAAGGTCCGGCTGCGCGACCACACGCCGCCGACCGACTGGGAAGCGCCCGCGGACTGGATCCCCGGCGACCCGTTCACCCTGGAGACGACCTTCGGGCGTTGCCTGCTGAACGAGGCGCTGCCGGAGGGCTACCCGTTCATCAACGAGCTGTTGCACAAGCGGGACCAGGCCGCGATCGTCAACGACCTGGCCGAGCGGTACCCGAAGGCCCAGGTCGCGGCGACGCTGGACGCGTTCAAGAGCGCCGGTTTCTACTGGGCCACCCGGTCCGGGGTGACCGTCGCGATCGAGGACGTCATCGCGCCGCCGAACAAGACCGAGATCCTCGCCAAGTACGAGGACCTCGCCGAGAAGGTCCAGAAGCAGTTCGAGCGCGGCTTCCTCTCCGACGACGAGCGCCGCAGCGAGCTGGTCCAGATCTGGACCAACGCGACGAGCGAGGTCGCGAAGGCGATGGAGGACCACTTCCCGCCGACCAACCCGGTCGCGACGCTGGTCAACTCCGGCGCGGCCGGAAACATGATGCAGATCCGCCAGCTCGCCGGCATGCGTGGCCTGGTCTCCAACCCGAAGGGCGAGATCATCCCGCGGCCGATCAAGGCGAACTTCCGCGAGGGCCTGTCCGTGCTGGAGTACTTCATCTCCACGCACGGCGCCCGCAAGGGCCTCGCCGACACGGCGCTGCGGACCGCCGACTCCGGCTACCTGACCCGCCGGCTCGTCGACGTCAGCCAGGACGTCATCGTCCGCGACGACGACTGTGGCACCGAGCGCGGTGTGATGACCCGCATCGCGACGAAGGACCGCGTGAGCGGCCAGCTGGTCCGCGACCGGTACGCGGAGACGTCGGCCTATGCGCGGACGCTGGCCGCGGACGCCCTCGACTCGGGCGGCGAGGTCATCGTGCCGGCGGGCGCCGACCTCGGCGACGTCGTCATCGGCCAGCTGCTCGAGGCCGGGATCGAGACCGTCCGGATCCGCTCGGCGCTGACCTGCGAGTCGCGTCGCGGCGTGTGCGCGCAGTGCTACGGCCGCTCGCTCGCGACCGGCAAGCTCGTCGACGTCGGCGAGGCGGTCGGCATCGTCGCCGCCCAGTCGATCGGTGAGCCGGGCACCCAGCTGACCATGCGTACGTTCCACGCTGGCGGCGTCGCCGGTGACGACATCACGCAGGGTCTGCCGCGAGTGGTCGAGCTGTTCGAGGCCCGCAGCCCCAAGGGCAAGGCCCCGATCAGCGAGGTCGTCGGCCGGATCAAGATCGAGGAGACGGAGAAGACCTTCAAGGTCGTCGTCGTCCCCGACGACGGCTCCGAGGAGATGGCCTACCCGGTGCCGCGGCGTTCCCGCCTGCGGGTCGCCGAGGGCGAGCACATCGACGTGGGCACCCAGCTCATCGACGGTGCCGTCGACCCGCACGAGGTGCTGCGCATCCTCGGCCCGCGCCAGGTCCAGCTGCACCTGGTCGACCAGGTGCAGGAGGTGTACCGGTCGCAGGGTGTGTCGATCCACGACAAGCACATCGAGATCATCATCCGTCAGATGCTCAAGCGGGTGAACGTCCTCGAGTCGGGTGAGACGACGCTGCTGCCAGGTGAGCTGGTCGAGCGGGGCAGGTTCGAGAGCGAGAACCGGCGCGTCGTCGAGTCCGGCGGCCAGCCGGCGTCGGCCCGGCCGGTGCTCATGGGCATCACCAAGGCGTCGCTGGCCACCGAGTCGTGGCTGTCGGCGGCCTCCTTCCAGGAGACCACCCGGGTGCTCACCGACGCGGCGATCAACGCCCGGTCGGACTCGCTGGTCGGCCTGAAGGAGAACGTCATCATCGGCAAGCTCATCCCGGCCGGCACCGGCATCACGCGGTACCGCAACATCCGGGTCGAGCCGACCGAGGAGGCGCGGGCCGCCATGTACACGGTCGGCGGCTTCGACGAGGCCGGCACGGTCGAGTACGGCGCCTTCGGCACCGGCACCGGCCAGGCCGTCCCGCTCGACGAGTTCGACTTCGGCAGCCGCGACTACCGTTAATCGGCAGATCCTGGTCGAACGAACGGCGGCGGGCGTCCCTTCGGGGGCGCCCGCCGTTGGCGATTCGAGCGGTTCCCGACCGCGGCCCTCCCACGACTCGGCGAGGGCAGGACTGAAGGAGGACCGGCCGAACCCGCTACGAGGGCGCGTAGGCGGCTTCGTAAAGCTCGCGGTAGGCCTCGACGAGGGCCTGGAGCGAGTAGTGGGCGTTGAGGCCGCTGGGGTTCGGGAGGAGCCAGACTCCCGTCGAGCCCAGGTGGTCGGGCTGGCGGCCTACAGGGGCCTTCTTCTGGCCGAAGGCGATGCGGTAGGCGCCGAGACCCAGGAAGGCCAGCCAGCCGGGCTGGTAGCGCTCGACGGTGGCCGTTAGCCGGCCGACGCCGGCGCGGATCTCGTCGTCGTGGATCTCGTCCGCGCGGGCGGTGGCGCGGTTGACGATGTTGGTGATGCCGATGCCGCGGGCGAGCAGCTCGCCGGTCTCGGACGGGTGCAGCTGGCGGTCGGTGAAGGCGGCCTGGTGCAGCGTCGCCCACAGCCGGTTCGCGGTGCCGCCGAAGTGGAAACCGGTCGCGCCGGCGGCGAGCGACGGGTTGATCCCGCAGATGAGCACCTTCAACCCAGGGGCGATCAGGTCTGGGACGGCGCGTCCGTAGGCGGCGTCGAGCTCGGCTCGGGTCGGCTTTCGGCGCGGGTCAACGGGCGTGCCTCCGTCCGTCCCTGCGTCGGCGCTGATGCCCGGTGCTGCGTCCGTCGCGGCGCCTGTACTCACCATGCGCGCTCCCATCGTCATCGTTGGGCGAAGACCCGGTGACCCCCGCTGTCCCGATAACGCCAACCTTGTCGTTTCACTCCCGCCCAGCCTGCCAGACCTGCACAATGGCACCGCGGGACCGACATCGGTAACCCACCGCGAGCTGGCTCATCCTGTTCGCCGACCTGCGGTCGGCTTCCCGGGGCGGCCGTGATGCGACCCCGGGGGCGACCCCCGGACCCCCGATGTCGATCTTCGCTCGATGAAGGTTCAGCAGTACCTGGTGCCCCGGCGGGGTAGCAGCGGAACCGGGCGGCTGGCCCCATAGCCAGCACACGACACGTCAACGACGACGAAACCGACCGGCTGTGCGAGCCGGGGGACACCCCGGACTCGGCGGGTCATCTCGGAGGGCGGCAGGTGAGGCGCCGCACCTCCGGTGGCGCTCGGCGGGCGGCCCGAGAAGGGCCGTGGGCGCGGATGACACCCGGTTCGACACTTGACGTGGGCGTGGGGTAATGTTGCGTCCTGTGGCCGGAGTCCACGTGACTCTGGCGTGTGTCCTGCGCCCCGATGTGGCGCTGTGGCGCCAGACTGACGACCGAGCGTTTCTGTCTGGGGATCTCTTCCCGGCCAGATGACGCGGGCCGCGGAGCACGGGTGACCTACGGGTATCCCCGGGCGAGTTGCGGCCAGAGACGGTTGGCGAACTGGACGCCGTCGGCGACTGTCGGGCCTGCTTCGTCTCAGGGACGCCGGCGGATGCCGGCGGGACTGTGCTGATGAGCGGGCAGGCGCGCTCCTCTCAGGACGACTCGGCTGACGGCTGAGGGGTGCTGGCAGGCGCGACACGCCCGACCGCGTGGGTCGGCGGGCAACCTGGAACCCCAGGTGGCAGCCGTCCTCGTGTGCCCGGCACGCCAGGCGAGAGAACAGCACCGCGACGGAAGAGGAACGGGAGCGCAGTTGCCCACGATCCAGCAGCTGGTCCGCAAGGGCCGGCAGGACAAGGTCGAGAAGACCAAGACCCCTGCCCTCAAGGGGAGCCCGCAGCGTCGTGGCGTGTGCACCCGGGTCTACACGACCACCCCGAAGAAGCCGAACTCGGCGCTGCGCAAGGTCGCCCGTGTCCGGCTGTCCAGCGGGATCGAGGTCACCGCGTACATCCCGGGTGTCGGCCACAACCTCCAGGAGCACTCGATGGTCCTGGTGCGCGGCGGCCGAGTGAAGGACCTCCCGGGCGTTCGCTACAAGATCGTCCGTGGCGCGCTGGACACCCAGGGTGTCCGCAACCGCAAGCAGGCCCGTAGCCGCTACGGCGCGAAGAAGGAGAAGGGCTAGATGCCGCGCAAAGGGCCCGCTCCCAAGCACGCTGTCGTCGTCGACCCGGTGTACGGGTCGCCGCTGGTGACCTCTCTGGTCAACAAGGTGCTGATGAGCGGCAAGAAGTCGATCGCCGAGCGGATCGTCTACGGCGCGCTTGAGGGCGCCCGTGAGAAGACCGGCAACGACCCGGTCGTGACGCTCAAGCGCGCGCTGGACAACGTCAAGCCGACGCTGGAGGTGCGCAGCCGCCGGGTCGGTGGCGCCACCTACCAGGTGCCGATCGAGGTCCGCGCCGGCCGCAGCACCACCCTGGCGTTGCGCTGGCTGGTCGCCTACTCGCGCGGCCGCCGCGAGAAGACGATGACCGAGCGGCTCATGAACGAGCTGATCGACGCGAGCAATGGTCTCGGCGCGAGCGTGAAGCGCCGGGAGGACACCCACAAGATGGCGGAGTCCAACAAGGCCTTCGCCCACTACCGCTGGTGACCTGTTATGGCTGATGTACGTGCCGCCCTGGCCACGACCCGCAACATCGGGATCATGGCCCACATCGACGCGGGTAAGACCACCACGACCGAGCGCATCCTCTACTACACCGGTGTGAACTACAAGATCGGTGAAGTGCACGACGGCGGCGCCACGATGGACTGGATGGAGCAGGAGCAGGAGCGGGGGATCACCATCACCTCCGCCGCCACCACCTGTATCTGGCGAGACCACACCATCAACATCATCGACACCCCCGGCCACGTCGACTTCACCGTCGAGGTGGAGCGGTCGCTGCGGGTGCTCGACGGTGCGGTCGCGGTGTTCGACGCGGTTGCCGGCGTGGAGCCGCAGAGCGAGACGGTGTGGCGCCAGGCCGACCGGTACAACGTGCCGCGGATCGCGTTCGTCAACAAGATGGACCGGGTCGGCGCGGAGTTCCACCGCTGCGTGGAGATGATGATCGACCGGCTCGACGCGACGCCGGCCGTCATCCAGCTCCCGTGGGGCGTCGAGTCCGACTTCAAGGGCGTCATCGACCTGGTCCGGATGAAGGGCCTGATCTGGCACTCCGAGGACAAGGGCGCCTCCTACGACGTCGTCGACATCCCGCGCGACCACGAGGAGGCCGCGCAGGAGTGGCGCGACAAGCTCCTCGAGACCGTCGCCGAGAACGACGACGACCTGATGGAGAAGTACCTCGAGGGCACGGAGCCCACCGTCGAGGAGCTGGTCGCGGCGATCCGACGGGCCACCCTCACCAGTGCGATCAACCCGGTCATGTGCGGCACGGCGTTCAAGAACAAGGGCGTGCAGCCCATGCTCGACGCCGTCGTCGACTTCCTGCCCAGCCCGACCGACGTCGGCAGGACCGTCGGTCACAAGCCGGGCAACGAAGAGGTCGAGGTCATTCGCGAGGCCACCGAGGACGAGCCGTTCTCCGCGCTCGCTTTCAAGATCATGTCTGACCCGTACGTCGGCAAGCTGACCTACATCCGGGTGTACTCCGGCAGGCTCTCGTCCGGTTCGGCGGTGCTCAACTCCACCAAGGACCGCAAGGAGCGGATCGGCCGCATCCTGCAGATGCACGCCAACCACCGGGAGGATCGGGACGGCGTCGGCGCCGGCCAGATCGTCGCGGTCGTCGGGCTGAAGAACACCACCACCGGTGACACCCTCTGCGACCCGAACGCGCCGGTCGTGCTGGAGTCGATGACATTCCCGGCTCCGGTCATCCACGTCGCGATCGAGCCGAAGACGAAGGCCGACCAGCAGAAGCTGGGCACCGCGATCCAGCGGCTCGCCGAGGAGGACCCGACCTTCCAGGTCCGCACCGACGAGGAAACCGGCCAGACGGTCATCTCGGGCATGGGCGAGCTGCACCTCGAGGTGCTGGTCGACCGGATGAAGCGCGAGTACAGCGTCGACGCCAACGTCGGCCGTCCGCAGGTCGCGTACCGGGAGACCATCCGCAAGAAGGTCGAGAAGGTCGATTACACCCACAAGAAGCAGACCGGCGGTTCCGGTCAGTACGCGCGGGTGATCATCAATCTCGAACCTTCCGGCGGCGACGGCGGTGGCTACGAGTTCCAGAACAAGGTCACCGGCGGTCGCATCCCGAAGGAGTACATCCCGAGCGTGGATGCGGGCTGCCAGGAGGCCATGGAGTTCGGTGTGCTCGCTGGCTACCCGCTGGTCGACGTAAAGGTCACCCTGCTGGACGGCCAGTACCACGAGGTCGACTCCTCCGAGCTCGCCTTCAAGATCGCCGGTTCGATGGCGTTCAAGGAGGCGGCGCGGAAGGCCGACCCGGTCCTGCTCGAGCCAATGATGTCCGTCGAGGTCACCTCCCCCGAGGACTACATGGGTGAGGTCATCGGCGACCTGAACTCGCGGCGCGGGCAGATCCAGGCGATGGACGAGCGCGGTGGCTCCCGGATCATCCGGGCGCTGGTGCCGCTTTCGGAGATGTTCGGCTACGTCGGCGACCTGCGGTCGAAGACCTCGGGCCGGGCGAACTACTCCATGCAGTTCGACTCCTACGCCGAAGTCCCCAACAACGTCGCGAAGGACATCATCGCGAAGGCCCGCGGGGAGTAACGCCCGTCCGGGGCGGAGCGGTCCCCGGATCTCCGCGCCAGCGGATGTCCGGGGGCACGGTCCCCCCGGACCCCGAACAAGACGATCTACAGCAAGACACCACCCGTCCTTGGAGGGACACCCGTGGCGAAGCAGAAGTTCGAGCGGACCAAACCGCACGTCAACATCGGCACCATCGGTCACATTGACCATGGCAAGACCACGCTGACGGCGGCGATCACCAAGGTCCTGCACGACGCCCACCCGGACCTGAACCCGTTCACCCCGTTCGACCAGATCGACAAGGCGCCCGAGGAGAAGGCCCGCGGTATCACCATCTCCATCGCGCACGTCGAGTACCAGACCGACAAGCGGCACTACGCCCACGTCGACTGCCCCGGTCACGCCGACTACATCAAGAACATGATCACGGGTGCCGCCCAGATGGACGGCGCGATCCTGGTCGTGTCGGCGACCGACGGCCCGATGCCGCAGACCAAGGAGCACGTGCTTCTCGCCCGCCAGGTCGGCGTGCCGTACATCGTGGTGGCCCTGAACAAGGCCGACATGGTGGACGACGAGGAGATCCTGGAGCTCGTCGAGCTCGAGGTCCGCGAGCTGCTGTCCATCTACGAGTTCCCGGGTGACGACCTTCCGGTCATCCGCGTCTCCGCTCTGAAGGCCCTCGAGGGCGACAAGGAGTGGGGTGCGAAGCTCCTCGAGCTGATGGACGCGGTCGACGAGTCGATCCCCGAGCCGGTGCGTGACATCGAGAAGCCGTTCCTGATGCCCATCGAGGACGTCTTCACGATCACCGGCCGCGGCACCGTCGTCACCGGTCGAGTCGAGCGCGGCATCGTCAAGGTGTCGGAGACCGTCGAGATCGTCGGTATCAAGCAGGAGACCCAGACCACCACGGTCACGGGTGTCGAGATGTTCCGCAAGCTGCTCGACCAGGGCCAGGCCGGTGACAACGTCGGTCTGCTCCTGCGTGGCATCAAGCGCGAGGACGTCGAGCGCGGCCAGGTCGTCGTGAAGCCGAAGAGCATCACGCCGCACACCGTGTTCGAGGCCCGGGTCTACATCCTGAACAAGGACGAGGGCGGCCGCCACACGCCGTTCTTCAACAACTACCGGCCGCAGTTCTACTTCCGGACGACCGACGTGACCGGCGTCGTGACCCTCCCCGAGGGCACCGAGATGGTCATGCCGGGCGACAACACCGAAATGGTGGTCGAGCTGATCCAGCCGATCGCCATGGAGGAGGGCCTGCGGTTCGCCATCCGTGAGGGTGGCCGCACCGTCGGCGCCGGCCAGGTCCTGAAGGTCGTCAAGTAGTTCCGCGTTTGGGCGGCGCGGGTCGGGCGTCATCGACGCCAGGCCCCGCCGCCCGCCGCTGGCTACCGGCATCACCGCCAGTCGCAACGTCTTGACCTGCGGCTGGTGCACGGCCCCGAACCCGGAGCGCCCGGGAGAAGGGCGAAGAAGAAGTGGTAACGCCCGGCGACCGGTGCACGGGCGAAGGGCGCGCGATGATGGCGAAGCCTCGCGCGCCTGGAGCCCAATGTAGGTATCAGCCCAGGGAGCCCGGTCGCGGTACCCCGGGTGACGAGACAGACAGGACAGGCGAAGCCCACCATGGCGGCACAGAAGATCCGCATCCGGCTCAAGGCCTATGACCACGAGGTCATCGACAGCTCGGCGCGCAAGATTGTCGAGACCGTGACCCGGACCGGGGCGCAGGTCGCGGGTCCCGTGCCGCTGCCGACGGAGAAGAACATCTACTGCGTCATCCGGTCGCCGCACAAATACAAGGACAGCCGCGAGCACTTTGAGATGCGGACGCACAAGCGGCTTATCGACATCCTTGACCCGACGCCGAAGACGGTCGACTCGCTGATGCGCCTCGACCTCCCCGCCGGTGTCGACATCGAGATCAAGCTGTAAGGGACCGGGCGCAGCCATGCTCAACCGAAACTACCGAGGGATCCTGGGCACCAAGCTCGGGATGACCCAGGTCTGGGACGCGCAGAACCGCGTCGTACCGATCACCGTGATCGAGGCTGGCCCTAACGTGGTCACCCAGGTGAAGACTCCGGACACCGATGGCTACTCGGCTGTCCAGCTCGGCTACGGCGAGATCGACCCGCGCAAGGTCAACAAGCCGACCCGGGGGCATTTCGGCGTCGCCGGCGTGACTCCGCGACGCCACCTGGCCGAGCTGCGGACCGCCGACGCGGGCAACTACACCGCCGGCCTGGAGCTCGACAGCTCTGTCTTCGAGGCCGGCCAGGTCGTCGACGTCACCGGCACGTCCAAGGGCAAGGGCTTCGCCGGCGTCATGAAGCGGCATGGCTTCAAGGGCCTGGGCGCCGGTCACGGCGTCGAGCGCAAGCACCGCTCGCCGGGCTCGGTCGGTGGCTGTGCCACCCCGGGCCGGGTCTTCAAGGGCCTGCGGATGGCTGGCCGGATGGGCAACGTGCGGGTGACCGTCGCCGGCCTGACCGTGCACGCGGTCGACGCCGAGCGGGGCCTGCTGCTGATCAAGGGCGCCGTCCCCGGTGTGGATGGCGGGCTGGTCTTCGTGCGCAGCGCGGCGAAGCGGCCGGCCCCGGCCGCCTTCCAGCCGGCGGACGCCCAGAAGGCTGAGGTGTCGGCATGACCACGATGTTCCGCAAGGCCGACGCCGGCGAAACGCGCACCGTGACGGTGCACGCGCTGGCCGGTGGCGAGGCCGGCACCGCCGAGCTGCCTGGCGAGATCTTCGACGTTCAGGTGAACGTCCCGCTGATCCACCAGGTTGTGGTGGCCCAGCAGGCTGCGGCCCGCCAGGGCACCCACGACACCAAGACCCGCGGCGAGGTTCGCGGCGGCGGCAAGAAGCCGTACCGGCAGAAGGGCACCGGCCGCGCCCGGCAGGGCTCGACGCGTGCCCCGCAGTTCGCCGGCGGTGGCACCGTGCACGGCCCGACGCCGCGCAACTACGAGCAGCGGACCCCGAAGAAGATGAAGGCCGCCGCGCTGCGCGGCGCCCTCTCGGACCGGGCCCGCGCCAACCGGGTGCACGTCGTCTCCTCGCTGGCCGAGGGCGAGACCCCGTCGACCAAGGCGGCGCTCACCGCGTTGAGCACGCTCGCCGACAGCCGGCACGTGCTCGTCGTGGCCGAGCGGATCGACGAGTTGACCTGGAAGAGCCTGCGCAACGTCCCGACGGTGCACCTGCTCGACCCGGGCCAGCTCAACACCTATGACGTGCTGATCAGCGACGACGTCGTGTTCACCGAGGCCGCGCTCGCCGCGTTCGTCGGCCGAGGCAAGGCGGCGGCCGACGCCGAGGAGGCGGACCAGTGATCCCCGACCCGCGCGACATCATCCTCAAGCCGGTCGTCTCGGAGAAGAGCTACGGCCTGCTGGACGAGAACGTCTACACGTTCATCGTCCGCCCAGACGCGAACAAGACCCAGATTAAGATCGCGGTCCAGCAGATCTTCAACGTCCGGGTGCTGAGCGTCAACACCATCAACCGGCCTGGCAAGCGCAAGCGGACCAAGTACGGCTGGGGCCAGCGCAAGGCCACCAAGCGGGCCATGGTCAGCCTGGCCCCCGGGGACTCCATCGAGATCTTCGGTGGCCCGGGCGCGTAACGGAGAGCTGGATTAGTCATGGGAATTCGTCGTTACAAGCCCACCACCCCGGGCCGCCGCGGCGCGAGTGTCTCCGACTTCGTCGAGATCACTCGTGACCACCCGGAGAAGTCGCTGGTCCGCCCCCTGCATTCCAAGGGCGGCCGCAATGCGCACGGCCGGATCACCACCCGCCACCAGGGCGGCGGCCACAAGCGCGCCTACCGGCTGATCGACTTCCGTCGGGACAAGGACGGCGTGCCGGCCAAGGTCGCGCACATCGAGTACGACCCGAACCGCACGGCCCGGATCGCGCTGCTGCACTATGCGGACGGCGAGAAGCGCTACATCGTCGCCCCGGTGAAACTCAAGCAGGGCGACGTGGTCAGCTCGGGCGTCGGCGCGGACATCAAGCCGGGCAACGCCCTGCCGCTGCGCAACATCCCGACCGGTACCGTCATCCACAACGTCGAGCTGCGGCCCGGCGGCGGGGCGAAGATCGCCCGCAGCGCCGGCGCGAGCGTGCAGCTGGTCGCGAAGGACGGGCCGTACGCCCAGCTCCGGATGCCCTCCGGGGAGATGCGCAAGGTGGACGCCCGCTGTCGGGCGACCGTCGGCGAGGTCGGCAACGCGGAGCAGAGCAACATCAACTGGGGCAAGGCCGGCCGGATGCGCTGGAAGGGCCGCCGCCCGACCGTGCGTGGTGTGGCCATGAACCCGGTCGACCACCCGCACGGTGGTGGTGAGGGCAAGACCTCCGGTGGCCGCCACCCGGTCAACCCGAAGGGCCGTCCGGAGGGCCGCACCAGGGCCACCCGCAAGGCCAGCGACAATCTGATCGTCAGCAACCGCAAGAAGGCGAAGCGCCGATGAGCGCGGTAGCAGCGGCCCAGGCCGCGTGCAGCCACCGCGCCGGCGTTCCCGCCGAGAACCACCACTGAGCAGGGAGGAGGAGACACAATGCCACGCAGCCTGAAGAAGGGCCCGTTCGTCGACGACCACCTGCTCAAGAAGGTGGACGTGCAGAACGAGAAGGGCACCAAGCACGTCATCAAGACGTGGTCGCGTCGCTCGACCATCATTCCGGACATGCTGGGCCACACCATCGCGGTGCACGACGGCCGTAAGCACGTTCCGGTGTTCGTCACCGAGGGCATGGTCGGTCACAAGCTCGGGGAGTTCGCCCCGACCCGGACCTTCCGCGGCCACGTGAAGGAAGACCGGAGGTCACGCCGTGGCTGACGACCTCGTCGACGGCCTGACCCGCGCCGGCCTGCCCGGCGCCAAGGCGACGGCTCGTTACGTGCGGATCTCGCCGACCAAGGCGCGCCGGGTCATCGACCTGGTCCGCGGCCGGTCCGCGCAGGAGGCACTCGACATCCTCACCTTCGCGCCGCAGTCCGCCAGCACCGACGTGTACAAGGTCGTGCGCAGCGCCATCGCGAACGCGGAGAACAACCACGGCCTCGACCCGACCACGCTGTTCGTCGGCGAGGCATACGTGGACGAAGGCCCGACGCTCAAGCGGATCCGCCCACGGGCACAGGGCCGCGCCTACCGCATCCGTAAGCGGACCAGCCACATCACGATCGTGGTCGAAAGCGTTGCGCCCGCGGATGATGCCACGAACAGGAGGGCCCGGTAGTGGGGCAGAAGGTCAACCCGCACGGGTTCCGGCTCGGCATCACGTCGGAGTTCACGTCGCGCTGGTACGCCGACAAGCAGTACAAGGCGTATGTCGGTGAGGACGTCAAGATCCGCAAGATGATGTCCAAGGGCATGGAGCGGGCCGGCATCAGCCGGGTCGACATCGAGCGCACCCAGGGACGCCTGCGCGTCGACATCCACACCGCTCGGCCGGGCATCGTCATCGGCCGCCGCGGCGCGGAGGCCGACCGCATCCGCGGCGACCTGGAGAAGCTGACCGGCAAGCAGGTCCAGCTCAACATCCTCGAGGTCAAGAACCCCGAGGTGGACGCGCAGCTCGTCGCGCAGGGCGTGGCCGAGCAGCTCTCCAGCCGCGTCAGCTTCCGCCGCGCGATGCGCAAGGCGATGCAGACCGCGATGAAGGGCGGCGCGAAGGGCATCCGGGTGCAGTGCTCCGGACGTCTGGGCGGCGCCGAGATGAGCCGGTCGGAGTTCTACCGCGAGGGCCGGGTGCCGCTGCACACCCTGCGGGCCGACATCGACTACGGCTTCTACGAGGCACGCACCACCTTCGGCCGTATCGGCGTGAAGGTCTGGATCTACAAGGGCGACATCGTGCAGAGCCGCGCCGAGCGCGAGGCCCAGGAGGCGCTGACGCGCCAGCACCGGCGGGAGCGCCCGCCGCGTCGCGGTCCGCGCTCCGGCTCGTCCGGCACGACGGCGGGCGGCACCGAGGCGGGTCGCGCGGCCGCTGAGCGGCAGCGCGGCGAGCGTCGGGGCAGGGGCGGCGGCGGCGGCGAGCAGGCCACGCCGGCGGCGCCGGTCACGCCTGAGACGACGCCCGCCGAGCCTGAGGCGACGGCACCCGCCGTGCCTGAGGCGACGGCCGCGCCAGAGCCGACGCCCGCCGTGACGCCGGAGCCGACCGCCACCGCGGTCACCCCGGACGCGTCGCCGGCACCGGCCGCCGCCGAGACGGCGGCGCCGGAGAAGGCGGAGGAGTAGGACAATGCTGATTCCCCGTAAGGTCGCGCACCGCAAGCAGCACCACCCGAGGCGGACCGGTGCCGCCAAGGGCGGGACCAGTATCGCGTTCGGTGAGTTCGCGATCCAGGCGCTGGAGCCGGCGTACGTGACCAACCGGCAGATCGAGTCGGCTCGTATCGCCATGACCCGGCACATCCGCCGCGGCGGAAAGGTCTGGATCAACATCTACCCGGACCGTCCGCTGACCAAGAAGCCGGCCGAGACCCGGATGGGTTCCGGCAAGGGCTCGCCGGAGTGGTGGATCGCCAACGTCAAGCCCGGCCGGATCATGTTCGAGCTGTCCGGTGTCGCTGAGCCGGTGGCCCGCGAAGCCATGCGCCGCGCGATCCACAAGCTCCCGATGAAGTGCCGGTTCGTGACCCGTGAAGGTGGTGCGTGATGGCTACCGCCACCAGCGCGGACGATCTGCGCGCGCTGTCCGGCGACGACCTCGTGGACAAGCTTCGCGAGGCCAAGGAGGAGCTGTTCAACCTCCGGTTCCAGAACGCGACCGGGCAGCTCTCGAACAACCGGCGGCTGCGGGCCGTCCGGCGCGACATCGCCAAGATCTACACGGTGATGCGCGAGCGTGAGCTCGGCCTGACCGTCGACCCGAGCCTTGCCGACGAGACAGCGGAGTGAGCGCAGTGGCAGACGAGAGCACCAACGAGGCTGGCGCCACGGCCGGCACGGACAGCGCCTCCAGGGGCTTCCGCAAGGTCCGTGAGGGCCTCGTGGTCAGCGACAAGATGCAGAAGACGGTCGTCGTCGCGGTGGAGGACAGGGTTCAGCACCCGCTCTACGGCAAGACGATCCGCCGGACGAAGAAGGTCAAGGCGCACGACGAGGAAAGCGCGTGCGGCGTCGGCGACCGGGTGCTCCTGATGGAGACCCGGCCGCTGTCGGCCACCAAGCGCTGGCGAGTCGTCCGCGTTCTGGAGAAGGCCAAGTAGTAACAGGCGGTGCCGGAGGCTCCGCCGCGATCGGCGGCGGAGCGTCCGGCAGGATGGCGAAGCCTCCCGGTCGCGGCGGGCTTCAACGGTGATAAGGAAATTCGCCGCAAGCGGGTCAGGAGCTCGAAGTGATTCAGCAGGAGACGCGCCTGAGGGTCGCCGACAACACGGGCGCGCGGGAGATCCTGTGCATCCGGGTGCTCGGCGGTTCGGGTCGTCGGTACGCGGGGATCGGCGACATCATCGTCGGCACGGTTAAGGACGCCCTGCCCGGCGCCGGCGTGAAGCGCGGCGACGTGGTGAAGGCGGTCGTGGTGCGCACCGCGAAGGAGCGCCGGCGGCCGGACGGCTCCTACATCCGGTTCGACGAGAACGCCGCTGTGCTCATCCGGGACGGTGGGGACCCTCGAGGCACCCGCATCTTCGGGCCGGTCGGGCGCGAGTTGCGGGACAAGAAGTTCATGAAGATCATTTCGCTGGCACCGGAGGTGCTGTAGGCCGTGGCCGGTATGAAGATTAAGAAGGGCGACACGGTCCAGGTCATCTCCGGCAAGGACCGCGGACTGAAGGGGAAGGTCATCCGAGCCCTCCCCACGGAGAACAAGGTGGTCGTGGAGGGGGCGAACCGGGTCACCCGGCACACTCGCGTCCAGACCACGACCCGTGGCTCGCAGTCGGGTGGCATCGTCACCCAGGAGGCTCCGATCCACGTCAGCAATGTCGCGATCGTGGACCCGAGCGACGGGAAGCCGACCCGAGTCGGTTACAAGATCAATGAGGACGGTACCAAGGTGCGCATCTCGCGGCGCACGGGTACCGAGCTCTAGGCCGAAAGCGATGCCAAAATCTTTTCCTCTGGCATTGCTGGAGGCCACCAGTGAAATTGGACGAGGCTAATGACTGTGACCACTGAGGCTCCAGCGGCGCCCGCCCTGCCGCGGCTCAAGCAGCGCTACCGCGAGGAGATCTCGCCGGCGCTGCGTGAGCAGTTCGGCTACGCGAACGTCATGCAGACCCCCGGCGTCGTGAAGGTCGTCGTCAACATGGGTGTCGGCGACGCTGCCCGCGACGCCAAGCTCATCGACGGCGCGCTGCGCGACCTGGCCGCCATTACCGGCCAGAAGCCGGCGGTGCGCCGGGCGACCAAGTCCATCGCCCAGTTCAAGCTGCGCGAGGGCATGCCGATCGGGGCGAAGGTGACCCTGCGCGGCGACCGGATGTGGGAGTTCCTCGACCGGCTCGTCACGATCGCGCTGCCCCGCATCCGTGACTTCCGTGGCCTGTCGCCCAAGCAGTTCGACGGGCGCGGCAACTACACGTTCGGCGTGACCGAGCAGTCGATCTTCCACGAGATCGACATCGACAGGATCGACCGGGTGCGTGGCATGGACATCACGGTCGTCACCACCGCCACCACTGACGACGAGGGCCGGGCGCTCCTGCGCGCGCTGGGCTTCCCGTTCAGGGAGAACTAGAAGCATGGCGAAGAAGGCGCTAGTCGAGAAGGCTGCTCGCAAGCCGAAGTACGCGGTCCGCGGCTACACCCGCTGCCAGCGGTGCGGCCGGCCGCGCTCGGTCTACCGGGTGTTCGGGCTCTGCCGCGTGTGCCTGCGGCAGATGGCGCACCGAGGTGAGCTGCCGGGCGTTACCAAGAGCAGCTGGTAAGATCATTTCTGGCCTCCGGGGTTCACTTCGAGGGTCAGCTCGGTAGCACCACCCAGTCGCGGTAGGCCCGGGACCCAGCAGGGATCGCGGGAACCCCCGTGAGGAAGGCGTCAACTCATGACGATGACCGATCCGATTGCGGACATGCTCACGCGCGTCCGCAATGCCAACCGGGCGTACCACGACCGGGTGGTGATGCCACACAGCAAGATCAAGGTGCACATCGCCGAGATCCTGCAGCAGGAGGGCTACATCCTCGGCTGGCACGTCGAGGCGCCCGAGAACGACGGGCCTGGCAAGAACCTCGTAGTGGACCTGAAGTACGGCCCCAACCGGGAGCGCTCGATCGCGGGTGTGAAGCGCATCAGCAAGCCCGGCCTGCGGGTGTACGCGAAGTCGACCAACCTGCCGAAGGTGCTCGGCGGCCTGGGCGTGGCGATCATCTCCACGTCCACGGGGCTGCTGACCGACCGGCAGGCGGGCAAGCGCGGCGTGGGCGGCGAAGTCCTCGCCTTCGTCTGGTAGGGGGTGCCGACATGTCACGCATCGGCCGTCTGCCGATTCAGGTGCCGAGCGGCGTCGAGGTGTCCCTCGATGGCCAGCACGTCACCGTCAAGGGCCCCAAGGGCACCCTTTCGCACACCGTCGCCGCGCCGATCACGGTCGCCCAGGAAGAGGGCAAGATCGTGGTCAGCCGTCCCGACGACGAGCGCAACTCGCGCGCGCTGCACGGCCTGACCCGGACGCTGGTTTCCAACATGGTCATCGGTGTCACCGACGGGTACTCGAAGACGCTGGAGATCGTCGGCGTCGGTTACCGCGTCCAGGCCAGGGGCTCTGACCTGGAGTTCGCGCTCGGCTACAGCCACTCGGTGCCGGTCAAGGCGCCGGAGGGCATCCGGTTCGAGGTCCAGGCGCCGACCCGCTTCGTCGTGCACGGCATCGACAAGCAGCTGGTCGGCGAGGTCTCGGCCAAGATCCGTGGCCTGCGCAAGCCTGACCCGTACAAGGGCAAGGGCGTGCGCTACCAGGGCGAGGTCGTCCGCCGCAAGGTCGGGAAGACCGGGAAGTAGGAGATAGATCATGGCTGTGAGCCTCACCGCCAGCGCTCGGCGCCGGACCGCGCGGCTGCGCCGGCACGTCCGGGTGCGCAAGCGGGTCTCCGGCACCCCGGTCCGTCCGCGCCTCGTCGTCAGTCGTTCCTCGCGGCACATCTACGCCCAGGTCATCGACGACGTCGCCGGCCATACCTTGGCATCCGCCTCGACGCTCGACGCCTCGCTGCGCGGCGCCGAAGGCGACAAGACCGCCCTCGCCCGTGAGGTCGGCAAGCTCCTGGCCGAGCGAGCGAAGGCCGCCGGGCTGTCCGCCGTGGTGTTCGACCGGGGTGGGCGCACCTATCACGGCCGGATCGCGGCGCTCGCCGACGCGGCCCGCGAGGCGGGGCTGGACTTCTGATGGGTTCTACGAAGGGGATGTTCTAGAGATGCCAGGGCAGCAGCGCCGTGGCGGCGGTGCCGGCGGCGGCTCCGACCGCCGCGAGCGCCGAGACCGCTCGGGAGGCGGCCAGGCGCAGGAGAAGACCGCCTACGTCGAGCGCGTCGTCGCGATCAACCGGGTAGCCAAGGTCGTCAAGGGTGGGCGCCGGTTCAGTTTCACCGCGCTCGTCGTGGTCGGGGACGCGGACGGCACCGTCGGCGTCGGCTACGGGAAGGCCAAGGAGGTGCCCGCGGCGATCGCCAAGGGCGTCGAGGAGGCCAAGAAGCACTTCTTCAAGGTCCCGCGGATCGGAGCGACGATTCCGCACCCGATCCAGGGCGAGGCGGCCGCTGGCGTCGTGCTGCTGAAGCCGGCATCCCCGGGTACCGGCGTCATCGCCGGCGGCCCGGTGCGCGCCGTGCTGGAGTGCGCCGGCGTGCACGACGTGCTGTCGAAGTCGCTCGGCTCGTCCAACCCGATCAACATCGTGCACGCGACCGTGGCCGCGCTGCGCGGGCTGACTCGTCCCGAGGAGATCGCGGCCCGCCGCGGCCTGCCGCTCGAGGACGTGGCCCCGCCGGCGATGCTGCGGGCACGGGCCGCGGCGGCTGGTGCGTGATGGCCTCCCTGTTGATCACCCAGGTGAAGTCCGAGATCGGCGGCACCCATAACCAGCGGGCGACGCTGAGGACCCTCGGCCTGCGGAAGATCAGGGCGACCACCACGCGTGAGGACACCCCGCAGGTCCGTGGCATGATCAGGACCGTGGCGCACCTCGTCACGGTCGAGGAAGTGGACTGACATGGCGGAACTGACCAAGGACGCCACCGCTGAAGCCAGCACGGCCAAGACCGCGGGCGGCGAGCGCGGGCGCGCGCTCAAGATCCACCACCTGCGGCCGGCTCCGGGCGCGAACCGGCCCAAGATGCGGGTCGGGCGCGGTGAGGGGTCGAAGGGCAAGACCGCCGGCCGCGGTACCAAGGGCTCCAAGGCCCGCAAGCAGGTCCCGGCCACCTTCGAGGGTGGCCAGATGCCCCTGCACATGCGGGTGCCGAAGCTCAAGGGCTTCAAGAACCGATTCCGCGTCGAGTACCAGGTGGTGAACGTCGCCGCCCTCGCGGAGCTGTTCCCCGAGGGCGGCGAGGTGACCGTCGAGGCGCTCGTCGGCGCGGGCGCGGTCCGCAAGAACGCGCTCGTGAAGGTGCTGGGTGACGGCGAGCTGGGTGTCGCGCTGCGGGTGAGTGCGCACGCGTTCTCCGGGTCCGCACGCGAGAAGATCCTCGCCGCTGGCGGGAGCGTTACCGAAGTGTGAGTTCGGGGACGGGCGTGCACACGCCCGTCCCCTTTCGGTGGACACTGGGCTTGGGCGCCGTTCATCCTCACGGCGTCGGTCGCCCGGTGGGCCCGAGAGGACCAGGGGTGCCCGACGGGCGTCAGCCGATGTCATGTCGGGACTCGTGAGCCTCCGGGGCTGTTACAGTCGCCTCACGGCGTCCGGACGATCCACCGGATACCCGCCACGCGGACCAGGCGCCGTGGCTGTTCGCGTCCTTCCCCCCGGCAGGAGGAGCCGTGCTCACCGCCTTCACGCGGGCCTTCCGCACGCCGGACCTGCGCAAGAAGCTGCTGTTCACGTTCGGGATCGTGATCCTGTTCCGGATCGGCAGTGTCATGCCGGCACCCGGGGTGTCCACCAGGGCCGTGAACACCTGCCTGAGCACGGCGAGCACGGGCGCGAGCAACGTCTACTCGCTGATCAACCTGTTCAGCGGTGGCGCTCTGCTGCAGCTTTCGATCTTTGCGCTCGGCATCATGCCGTACATCACGTCGAGCATCATTCTTCAGCTTCTCGTCGTAGTCATCCCGCGGCTCGAGCAACTGAAGAAGGAAGGCAGCGCGGGTGAACAGAAGATCACCCAGTACACGCGCTACCTGACCATCGCGCTCGGCATCCTGCAGGCGACTGGCATCATCGCGCTGGCCCGCAGCGGCCGGCTGTTCCCCGGCTGCGACGCGGCCGTCATCCCGGATACGAGCCTGTTCCGGATCGCCACCTTGGTGATCACAATGACCGCGGGCGTCGGCGTCATCATGTGGCTCGGCGAGCTGATCACGGCCCGCGGTATCGGTAACGGTATGTCGCTGCTGATCTTCACCTCGATCGCGGCGCGGCTGCCCTCGCAGGGCACCGCCATCCTCCAGGTCGCCGGGGGTGTCGTCTTCACCCTGGTCTGCCTGCTGGGCCTCGCGATCGTGGTCTTCGTCATCTTCGTCGAGCAGTCCCAGCGACGCATCCCGGTGCAGTACGCCAAACGGCTCATCGGTCGGCGCATGTACGGCGGGACCTCGACCTACCTCCCGATCAAGGTGAACCAGGCCGGCATCATCCCGGTCATCTTCGCCTCCTCGCTGCTGCAGCTGCCGCAGCTGGTTGGGCAGGTGTGGAACAACCAGGGCTTCCAGGACTTCGAGTCCCGTTACCTCTCTCGAGGTGACCATCCGCTCTACCTGGCTACCTACGGCCTGCTCATCATCTTCTTCACGTACTTCTACGTCGCGATCACGTTCAACCCGACCGAGGTCTCCGACAACATGAAGAAGTACGGCGGGTTCATCCCGGGTATCCGGCCCGGCCGGCCGACGGCCGAGTACCTTGATCACGTCCTCTCCCGGATCACCCTGCCGGGCTCGTTGTTCCTGGGGGTGATCACCGTTCTTCCGCTCGCGTTGCTGAACCTGACGAAGGACCAGCCCTTCCCCTTCGCCGGGACGTCGGTGCTGATCATGGTGGGGGTGGGACTGGAAACCGTGAAGCAGATCGAGAGCCAGCTCATGCTCCGCAACTACGAAGGCTTCCTCCGGTAGTGCGCCTCGTACTGGTCGGACCACCGGGAGCAGGCAAGGGCACGCAGGCCGCGTTCATCGCGACGGCGCGGTCGATCCCCAAGATCTCCACCGGTGATATCTTCCGTGCGAACGTCCGAGAAGGCACGGAGCTGGGTGTCGCGGCGAAGAACTACATGGACGCCGGCGACCTCGTCCCCGACGAGATCACGATCGGCATGGTCCGCAACCGCCTGGCCGAGGACGACGCCGTCAAGGGCTTCCTGCTCGATGGGTTCCCGCGCAATGTCCCCCAGGCCGAGGTTCTCGGCGGGATGCTCGACACCATGGGCACCCAGCTGGACGTGGTGCTCGAGCTCGTCGTCGACGACGACGAGGTCGTCCGGCGACTGTCTGGACGGCGTACCTGCCGCTCGTGTGGGCACATCTGGCACGTCGACTTCGACCCGCCGACCGTCGAGGACGTCTGCGACCGCTGCAACGGCGAGCTGTTCCAGCGGGACGACGACCGCCCGGGGACCGTCCGGCACCGTCTCGAGGTCTATGCCGAGCAGACGTCCCCGCTCGTGGCCTACTACGCGGAGCGCGGGGTGCTGATCGGTATTGACGCCACCGGCCCGGTCGACAACGTCACTGAGCGAGCCTTGGACGCGCTGCGTCACCACGGCGCTTGAACGTGACGAATTGAGCTACAGCCCAGGAGATATGTAGCTCCCCCAGCATCCCCGGTTCGCAACGTTCAAGCGCAACGCAGCCGCGCTGGCCCGGAGGCGTGCCTCCGCGGAGGCCCGGCCACCGAGCGACGGGGTCCCTGCGGAATCGGCGAAGCCGATTTCGGAGGTCGTGAAGGTGGTTGGGCCGCAGCGGAGGTCGCCGGAGGGCACGTCCGCGGAGGAGCGGACCTCCCAGATCGGCTCCGCAAGCTCCCAGACCTCCCCGATCGGCTTCGCCGATCGAGCAGGAACCCCGGATCCGGCAGGAACCCCGGCCGCGCGGAGGTCCCTTCCGCAGCGAAGCAAGGAAGGGGCCGGAGTGCGGCGCCCGGACGGAGCGGACCAGAGACACTGCGTCGGGGTAGACAAGATCTATTCGGCGCCCATCCGCACGTGGCGGGCTATGGTCTTCTGAATGGGCCGCATCGCGTGATGGGACAAACCGGGTGAATCTGGACGAACCGCCCGGTCCCGGCGCGAGGTTCCCGCTCGGTGGGCTTATGGTCGGGTTGCTGAGTACGTCGGGTGTGCTGGGCAGTTCGGGTGGTGAGCGCCTTCGCTCCACGGGCGGGGTCGGCGGAGGCAGCATCGAGAGGCGAGACCGGGGCTGAGCATGGCGCGACGAGAACACGTCCAGATCAAGACGGCGGCCGAGATCGCCAAGATGCGGATCGCCGGCCTGCTGGTCGCGCAGACGCTTGACCGGCTGCGCGAGGCCGCGGTGCCAGGCGCGACGACGGCCGACCTGGACGCGGTCGCCGAGCGCACCATCCGCGCCGGCGGCGGCATCCCCTCCTTCAAGGGCTACGCCCACCCGCCGTACCCGGCGTCGATCTGCAGCTCGGTCAACGACGAGGTGGTGCACGCGATCCCGAACAAGCGTCGGGTGCTGCGCGACGGCGACATCATCTCGATCGACTGCGGCGCCATCGTCGACGGCTGGCACGGCGACGCGGCGATCACCGTGCCGGTCGGCAAGGTAGCGCCCGAGGTGCTCGACATGATCCGGGTCTGTGAGGAGTCGCTGTGGCGCGGGCTTGCCGCGGCCCAGCTCGGCGGCCGGCTTACCGACATCTCCTCGGCGGTCGAGCAGCACATCCGCCCGTCCGGCTACGGCATCGTGGACAACTACGGCGGTCACGGCATAGGTACCGAGATGCACCAGCCGCCGCACATCCTCAACCATGGTCGGCCGGGCCGCGGGATCAAGCTGGTGGCGGGGCTGGCGCTCGCGATCGAGCCGATGATCACGATGGGTTCGCCGGACACGATGGTGCTCGCGGACGACTGGACGGTCTCGACCGTCGACGGTTCCCTGGCCGCGCACACCGAGCACACCGTCGCCATCACGCCGCGCGGCCCGTGGGTCCTGACCGCCCATGACGGCGGCGCCGCCAAACTCGCGACGCTCGGAGTCGCCTGCGGTCAGCCGGCCGGGGCGTCCACCTGAGCCCACGCCGGCCGGGACCGCCCTCTTCGCGCCCAAGCAGGCACGAAGGTACGCGACCGAACTGGCGCGGAGGCCCGACCACGAGCGAAGCGATGTGGGTCCCGCATCAGGCCGGACCTGGTCTCGCACCGTTCAAGCGTGACGCACCCGAGCTGGCGCGGAGGTGCGCCTCCGCGGAGGCCCGGCCACGAGCGAAGCGAAGCGATGTGCCCCCGCGAACGCTGCGGCTTCGGGTTGGTGACGTCACAGCGGGACGCAACCGAGCTGGGCGCGGAGGCGTGCCTCCGCGGAGGCCCGGCCACGAGCGAAGCGAAGTGGTTGGGCCGCAGCGGAGGTCGCCGTAGCGCACGTGAGCGGAGGAGGACACGGCGCGGAGGTCCCGTGGGAGCGAAGCGAGTACGGGGCCGGAGCGCCGTGCCCGCACGGAGCGAACCAGAGACAGAGCACGGAGCGAACCATCAACGCAGTCAGCTCGATTAGCCCTTGACGAAGGCGGCGCGTAGACTTACAAGGCGGTGGTCTCTCACGTCCATCGATCTGTTGTGCCGTGGCGCAGGTTCGCCTGATCGTTCGCGTGGATGGCCGCCGTCTGGGTGACCACGGGTGCGAGTGGTTATCAGTGCGGATCGCGTACCGCGACCGCGACGGGCGGATCTCTTGATCGCCCAGTCGCCGTCGGCTGGTGGTGCTGGGCGTTCCTGATCGGGCGTGGTTGCAGGGGCTACCACGGCGCCCGCCATGGTTGCCGGCCGAGGCCGGCTTCCCCGGGGGCCCGGGATATTGGTCCGGGGGACATCCCCGGATTCCGTTGGTTGCAGACGTCAGGACAGTGGAGGACATGCCGAAGAAGGACGGGGCCATCGAGATCGAGGGCCGGGTAGTGGAGCCGCTTCCGAACGCGATGTTCAGGGTGGAGCTCCAGAACGGGCACCGCGTTCTCGCCCATATCAGCGGCAAGATGCGCCAGCACTACATCCGGATTCTTCCGGAGGACCGGGTGGTGGTCGAACTGTCGCCCTACGACCTGTCCCGCGGACGCATCGTCTACCGCTACAAGTAGGCCGCATCGGAGGCATCCTCCCTCCGAGCGGGTGCGTTTCCCGCTCGCGCGCGGCCCGCTGCCGCACGCGGGAGGTAGCGGCGGCGGCGATGGTCAAGCCGAGCCGCGAGGCGAGTACGCTTGGTCGCTGACCGGTGGTCAGCTTTGCCAGGCCGCACAAGTGTTTCAGGAGGCACCTCACCACAGGTCCGCTGGCGCGGATCGGTGGGTACCCCCTGGTCCCGGGCCCCCGAGGTCGAGTTCCGCTCGATCAGGCGGGCGCAACGTTCCACATCGTCACCTATGCGCGGCCCGCGGCTGCGCGCGGGAGGTAGCGGCAGCCGTGAAGGTTAAGCCGAGCGTCAAGAAGATCTGTGACAAGTGCAAGGTCATTCGCCGTCACGGGCGCGTGATGGTCATCTGCGACAATCTTCGCCACAAGCAGCGCCAGGGCTGAGTCACACCTGTCCGCTGGGTGGATGACCGGAGCCTGCGTGGCACGGTGCGGGAGAGCCGGTCGGGTGGGGAGTAAGCTCGTCCTTGCCCTTGGTGAGATCTTCTGAGAAGGCTCATCGAGTAGAAGCGTCGTCAGGGCGCGGTGGGGCCGTTCGCGCGGAACGCGCGGCCGGCAGCCCGCGTCGCAACCCCCGGTCGGAGGCCGGGGCCTAGTCGGTCACAGAGCCGATGGGGGAGGCGACGCCCAGATACCTCCGAAGCAGGAAGGAACCACCTTCATGGCACGCCTTTCGGGCGTTGACCTGCCCCGCGAGAAGCGGGTCGAGATCGGCCTGACCTACATCTTCGGGATCGGGCGCACCCGCTCCAAGGCGACCCTGGTGGCTACCGGGGTCAACCCGGACACCCGGGTCCGCGACCTCACCGAAGACGAGGTCGTCAAGCTGCGTGACTGGATCGACGCGAACTACCGCGTCGAGGGCGACCTGCAGCGAGAGATCAAGCAGGACATCCGGCGCAAGATGGAGATCGGCTGCTACCAGGGTCTCCGGCACCGGCGCAACCTCCCCGTGCACGGCCAGCGGACGCACACCAACGCCCGCACCCGCAAGGGCCCGCGCCGTGCCATCGCCGGCAAGAAGAAGCCCGGCAAGAAGTAGTCACCGGTCGCGCCGCCCCAACCGGGGCGGGCCGCCTTCTCGCCGGCTTCTGGTCGGCTTCACGGCGGCTCGTTCTGACCCCGCGGGACACCTCAGGACCCTGGCCGGGCCAGGGCGGCGCTCATCCGGGCCGACCGACGACCTCGCAGACGGAGACCACGACAGCACATGCCTCCCAAGACTCGCGCCGGCGGCGCCGGCGTCAAGAAGGTACGCCGCAAGGAAAAGAAGAACGTCGCTCATGGGCACGCCCACATCAAGAGCACGTTCAACAACACGATCGTCTCGATCACGGACCCCACCGGGAACGTGATCTCCTGGGCTTCCGCCGGCCATGTCGGCTTCAAGGGCTCCCGTAAGTCGACGCCGTACGCCGCGCAGATGGCCGCCGAGAACGCGGCGCGCAAGGCGCAGGAGCACGGCATGCGCAAGGTGGACGTGTTCGTGAAGGGCCCAGGCTCCGGCCGGGAGACCGCGATCCGGTCGCTGCAGGCGGCGGGCCTCGAGGTCGGCACGATCCAGGACGTCACCCCCACTCCGCACAACGGCTGCCGCCCGCCGAAGCGGCGCCGGGTCTGACCAGTCCGAGCCGGACGAGACAGAGAGAAGAAGGACGAATGGCCCGTTACGTCGGCCCGGACTGCAAGCGTTGCCGTCGCGAGAAGACCAAGCTGTTCCTCAAGGGCAGCAAGTGTGAGTCGCCGAAGTGCCCGATCGAGATCCGGCCCTACCCGCCGGGTGAGCACGGCCGTGGGCGCACCAAGGACTCCGAGTACCTGCTCCAGAAGCGCGAGAAGCAGAAGTGCGCGCGGATCTACGGCATCCTGGAGAAGCAGTTCCGCGGCTACTACGACGAGGCGAACCGCCGCACCGGCAAGACCGGTGACGAGCTGCTGAAGATCCTCGAGTCGCGGCTGGACAACGTGATCTACCGCGCGGGGTTCGCCCCGTCCCGGGACGCTGCCCGCCAGGCGGTGCGGCACGGACACGTGCAGGTGAACGGCCACAAGGTGGACATCCCCAGCTATCGGGTCAGCGAGAGCGACATCGTCGAGATCGCGCCGAAGGCGCGGGAGCTCACCCCGTTCATCATCGCGCGGGAGACCGCCGGTCAGCGGACCGTTCCCGGCTGGCTCGAGGTGATCTCCAGCCAGATGCGGATCCTGATTCACTCGCTGCCGGCTCGGGCCGCCATCGACACCCAGGTCCAGGAGCAGCTGATCGTCGAGCTCTACTCCAAGTAAGGCATCGGCTCAACGGGCGCGGAGCGCCCGGTCGCCGATTGCCGTCGGGCGCTGAGCGCCCTCCCCAGCGTGGTTCCGGGTTCCTGGGTATGTCCGGGGCCCGTGCTGGTCGGGGGTTGGGAGCTTGGTCGCGTTGGCGGTGGCTGCCGGGGAGCCTGGGGCCGTTAGCTTCGGCCGGGGCGCCCCGGGGCCACGCCGTACCAGGTTGGTGGGCATGGCCCGGGCTCCCTGGTTGTGGTGAAAGCTTGGTTTGAGTGGTCATCGGCCGTCGGGGGGACCCGGCGGCCATGGCTGTGTTCCGGGTCGGCCCGGTTGGCGGGTCGGGGCAGGAGCACAATGGAAGGCGGCGCGTCGTGGTATGGCCGCGACGCGCGAGACGGTGGGGCGGGCGGACAGAGGCCGTACCCCGCTGCCGCTCCTTCGGAGCCGCTGGACGGCTCCGAGGGGAGCACTTGCACGGCGTCATATGGCGGGCGTCGTGGTTGGAAGGAAGTAGCACATGCTGATCGCTCAGCGTCCCACTCTGGCTGAGGAGCCGATCGCCGAGTTCCGGTCCCGGTTCGTGATCGAGCCGCTGGAGCCTGGCTTCGGCTACACCCTCGGCAACTCGCTGCGTCGCACCCTGCTGTCGTCCATTCCGGGCGCGGCGGTGACGAGCATCCGGATCGACGGCGTGCTGCACGAGTTCTCGACGGTTCCCGGAGTCAAGGAAGACGTCACCGACCTGATCCTGAACCTCAAGGAACTGGTCGTCAGCTCGGACAACGACGAGCCGACGGTGATGTACCTGCGCAAGCAGGGCCCCGGTGAGGTCACCGCGGCGGACATCGCGCCGCCGGCGGGTGTCGAGGTGCACAACCCCGACCTGCACCTGGCGACCATCAACGACAAGGGCAAGCTCGAGATCGAGCTGACCGTCGAGCGCGGCCGTGGCTACGTCAGCGCGGCGCAGAACAAGCAGCCCGGCCAGGAGATCGGCCGCATCCCGATCGACTCGATCTACTCGCCGGTGCTCAAGGTCACCTACAAGGTCGAGGCGACCCGTGTCGAGCAGCGGACCGACTTCGACAAGCTGATCGTCGACGTCGAGACCAAGCAGTCGATCTCGCCGCGGGACGCGATGGCGAGCGCCGGCAAGACCCTGGTCGGCCTGTTCGGGCTGGCCCAGGAGCTCAACGCCGAGGCGGAGGGCGTCGACATCGGCCCGTCCGCGCAGGACGCGCAGCTGGCCGCCGATCTCGCCCTGCCGATCGAGGAGATGGACCTGACCGTCCGCTCCTACAACTGCCTCAAGCGCGAGGGCATCCACACGATCGGCGAGCTGGTCTCACGCAGCGAGGCGGACCTGCTCGACATCCGCAACTTCGGCCAGAAGTCGATCGACGAGGTGAAGACCAAGCTGGGGGCCATGGGCCTGCAGCTGAAGGACTCCCCGCCCGGGTTCGACCCGCGGCAGGCGGTTGACACCTACGGCACCGACACCTACAACCCGCCGTTCTCCGCGGGCCAGGACGAGGACGGCACCGAGTACGTCGAGACCGAGCAGTACTGAAACTCTTTGTTCGTGGCGTCCGGGCACGGGCCTCCGGCCCCGACCTCCGCTAGCGCTCCGGTCGGGACCTCCGGCCCGTGTCCTCCGCCACGAACGGGTCTTCGCTCCGTCAGGTGTGCCAGTGACGCCGCGTCGCTTCGCTCGCGGCGTCCTGGCACACCTGACTACGCGAAGACCTTGGGTACAGCTTCACCAGTAAGACCAGCTCCACCAGCAAGCAGCAAGAACTGCTTCACCAGCTAGACCTGTTCGCAGGGATCCACGTCGGATGGTGTTCCGGAGCCGACCGGGGCGCCGGGACACCAGACCGACCCGGTCCGTCTGAGGCGGTGCGTTCGCCTCAGGCAGACCGATGTCGCCGGTTCGTCGGGAGACAGCCGGTGGCCGTGGAATGTCCGTCCCGGTCGTGGCCGAACGATGCGAGATCGGGTTTCCGGCTCGCATCGGGAGGTCTTTCGAGGGTGCTCAGCACCGTGAAAGGAACGAGGGAACTCGATGCCCACTCCGACAAAGGGCGCTCGGCTCGGTGGTAGCCCGGCGCACCAGCGGTTGATGCTCGCGAACCTGGCCACCGCGCTGTTCGAGCACGGCGCGATCACCACGACCGAGACGAAGGCGAAGCGGCTACGCCCATACGCCGAGCGGCTGATCACCTTCGCGAAGCGCGGCGACCTGCACGCTCGCCGGCACGTGATGCAAGTCATCCGGGACAAGTCGGTCGTGCACGAGCTGTTCACCGAGATCGGCCCGCGCTACGAGAACCGCAACGGTGGCTACACCCGCATCACCAAGGTTGGTTTCCGCAAGGGTGACAACGCCCAGCTGGCCCGCATCGAGCTCGTCGAGGCGCTGACCGTCGGTCAGTCGGCCGTCGCCGAGGCCGAGCGTGCCCGCGGCACCCAGTTCGCCGACCGCAAGGCGCCGACGGGCGCGACCGCCGAGGCCGCGGCCGACCTGGCGAAGGAATCGCCGACCGCGGCGGCCGTCGCGGTCGAGGCCGAGGAGGCCAAGACCGCGGAAGCCACGACCGCCGAGTCCGAGGTGACCGAGGCTCCCGCCACGGTAGAGACGACCGAGGACACGGCCGAGGGCGACGCCAAGGACGCCTGAGCGCGACCGCCGTCTCGGCCAGGCCGCCCGCCAGGGTCCTTGGCGGACGGCCTGGCACCAGGGCAGCCCGTCTGGGGCCAACCTTGACGGCTCTGGGAGCCCGTCACCCGCGAGGGAGACGGGCTCTCGCCGTTTCGCGCCCGTCCCGCGTCGGTGCCCGCTGACCGGTAGGCGGGGCCCTGGGTAGGCACCGGGTGCGGGTAGTGCTGGCGGACGCGGTCCCGGCTGACAGAGAGCGGCCGAAGGTGCGACCATGAGCACCTCCCAGGTCCCGGCGAGCTGTTTGTGATCAATGCGGGCACCAAGTCCACAGAGTCCTGCGCGCCAATAGATACGCGGATCATTCGGACAGCCGCGGGAAGCGCGGGAAGCAAGGAGATACGAGCCGCCTTGACGAGTCTCAGTGCGGACGGCCTCCAGCGGCTGCGGATTGACATCGCCTACGACGGGACGCTCTTCGCTGGGTGGGCACGCCAGCCGGGACAGCGGACCTTGCAGGGTGAGGTGGAGGACGCCCTGATGCGGGTGGCCCGGCTGCCCGCCGTGCGGCTCACCGTCGCGGGTCGGACGGACGCCGGGGTGCACGCCGTCGGGCAGGTGGCACACGTCGACATCCCCGCGGAGGTCCCGCTCGGCGGTCTTGCCCGCCGGCTCAACGGGGTGCTCGACCGCGCGGTCCGGATCACGGGGCTGGCGCCGGCGCCACGCGGGTTCGACGCCCGGTTCTCGGCCTTGTCCAGGCGCTATGCCTACCGGATCAGCGATGCGTCCTACGGGGCCGACCCGCTCCGCCGGCACGACACGCTGGCCTGGCCGCGCCCGCTGGATGCCGACGGGATGCGGCGGGCCGCCCTGGTGCTGCTCGGCGAGCATGACTTCGCCGCGTTCTGCCGCCGGCGAGAGGGGGCGACGACCATCCGGACCCTGCTGCGCCTGGACGTGCGCCGCGCCGCGGACGGGGTCGTGATCGCCGACGTCGAGGCGGACGCCTTCTGCCACTCGATGGTCCGGGCCCTCGTCGGGGCCCTGGTCGCCGTCGGTGAGGGGCGGCACCCACCCGTCTGGGTGTCCCACGTGCTGGCCAGGGCCGTGCGCGACCCGGGCGTCACCGTCCTCCCCGCGCACGGGCTCACGCTCGTCGAGGTGCGCTACCCGCCCGACTCCGCGCTGGCGGCCCGCGCGGAGGCCACCCGCGCGTTCCGCGTCTCGCCGACCCTGTCGGGCTGAGGGCGCGGGGGCTGAGGGCGCGGGGTCAGCCTCGGTAGCCGCGGCCGAGCAGCATCCGCTCGTCGAGCGGCTGCTTCGCCAGCGCGTGCAGGGCGGTGGCGGCGTCGGATGGCTGCTTGTCGTTCGCCGCGCCCTGGCTCCCGTCGGAGTAGGCCAGCTGAACCATGATCGCGTAGTGGCCGTCCCGGTACGAGGCCCGCAGCTCGTTGTCACCGTTCGGCCCGGTGATCTTCGCGCCGGGCAGCGCCCCGTCGGGCAGCGGCAACGGGCTCACCCCGCCCTGGCGCGTCCCGAGCATCTGGGCGGTCTGCTTCGCGGTGTCGGCGTTGTCGACGACAAGGACACTCACGCCGGCGAGCAGCCGCCGCCCGTTCTTGTCGGGCTCACCGAGGTAGAGTGCCCGGACCTCCTGGCGGCAGGCCGGCCCCGTGAGCGTGGGCGCCGCCGAGGGCGGCGCGGCCGACGCCGGCCCGGCCGACGCCGGCCCGGCCGACGAGGCGGGTGCCGCTGCGGCGGCCACGGAGGTGGGCCCGGGGGTCGGGGCGGCGGCCGGCATCGGCGCGGCCGGGTGGTCGAGCGCGCTCCCGAGCTGGCCGGTGAGGTCGGGACAGCCGGCGTCGAGCTTGCGGGCGATCCTGGTGTAGGTGTGGCTTCCAGCTGTGACCGTGGCGTCCCGGAAGAACTCGTTCTCGGTCACGGGGTCGGCATCCGTCGCGGCGGAGTTCAGGAAGTCGGCGGGAACCGCCTTGGCCGTGGGAATCGGGGCCGCCGGGGTGTCATCGCCCTGGGAGCCCGTCATCGTCCGGTACGTCACGCCGGCCACCGCCAGGACAGCGGCCGCGATGAACAGGAGCTGCCACTTCCGCCGCGGCTTCCCGCCGGCCCCTTCGGCACGCGGCTCATCCGCGTCGCCATATGAGTCCTCGTCGGACGGGCCGTCCGACGAGCGCTGGGCCGCGAAACGCGCGCCACGGGCGCCGAACCGGCCGCCGGTCCTGGACCGACCACCGAGACTCCCGCCGCCTGTTCGGACGTACGGGTTTTCGTCCTCGTCATGACCCTCGTCGAAACCGGTTACGCGCGAGGCTGTCTCGCCGTCGAACTCCTCGTTGGCGAACGGTTCGTCACCGAAGCCGTCCTCATCGAAACCGTCGTCTCCAAAGCCGTCGCCGCCCGGCCCGTCGTCAGCGAACCCCTCGTCGAGGCTCGCCTGGTCGTCCTGGCCCTCGTCGCCTCGGCGGAGGCCGCCGCGGTTGTGCCAGGCACGGGCGAAGCCGGGGCCGGCTTCGCGCGGTCCGTCGGGCCTGGCACGGTCCCCGCCGGCGACCGCGTCGCCGCCGAAGCGGCCGGGCGTCCTGGGCAGGCCGCCCGTGGTGGGTCCTGAGGGCATCGGGCCGAACAGCGGGTCATCGCCCGGCGTCCAGCCGCCGGGCGGAGCCTGGTGGCCCTGAGACGCCACCCACCTGTCTCGCCGGGCGTCCCGCGAGGCCCGGCCGCCGCGCGGCGACGGCCCGCCCATCGGGTTCTGGTCCGCGGAGGCCGCCGTGTCGTAGGTCCCGCCGCCGTGACCGACAGGTCTCGCGCTGTCGTACCGATCGGCGTCCGGCCATGGATCCGTGCCGCTCATTCGACTGACGGTAGCTGACGATTCTGATCATTCAGACGTCGGTTCCGCTGCCGGACATGTCCGGCGATGGCTCGCGCCGGCCATCGAGCACCGGATCGAGCACCGGAACGGGCGGCGCGGGAGACGCCGCCGGCAGGAGATGTCCGAAGCCTGGTAACCTCAAAGACTGCGACGCGTGACATGACTGTCGACGTGTCCGTTCCTCACATTCTCGACGCGCTCGCCGCCGGGGCGGCAGATCCAGTTGGGTCGGACCCGGGTGGATATCGCGAGTGTCGTCCCGACCAAGAAGGCAGATCTGTGCGCACGTACCAGCCCAAGCCCGCGGATGTCCAGCGTGCGTGGCATGTCATTGACGCCAGCGACGTCGTCCTCGGCAAGCTGGCGAGCCAGGCTGCCCAGCTGCTGCGTGGCAAGCACAAGGCGTACTACGCCCCGCACCTCGACACGGGTGACTTCGTGATCATCATCAACGCCGGCAAGGTGTCGCTGTCGGGGGCGAAGCGGGAGCAGTCGCAGTACCACCGCCACTCGGGCTACCCGGGCGGTCTGCGTAGCACCAGCTACGGTGAGCTCCTCGACACCCGGCCGCAGCTGTTGGTCGAGAAGGCCATCAGGGGCATGCTCCCGAAGAACAAGCTCGGCCACGCCCAGGTGCGCAAGCTGAAGGTCTACGCGGGTCCGACGCATCCGCACCAGGCGCAGCAGCCGCAGCCGTTCGAAATCGTCCAGGTCGCGCAGTAACCGCGGACCGAGCCGGCCTGCCCTGTTCGCCGAAGGGGTCCCCGCTGATCAGCGAAGCTGATCTGTTGGGGAACGCTCGCGGTCAGTTTCGCGGGGGGCCGCAATGTCTGCCCGGGGGAGCACCTCCCCCGGAGATCCGCTAGCGCGGATCCCCGGAACCCCGGACCCCCGATGTCGCGCCTCGCGCGACCACCAATCGTAAGGAAGGAACGCGACGTGGCTGTCGTGACCGACGTCCAGGGCAACCCGCGGGCGACCGGCCGCCGCAAGGAGGCCGTTGTCCGCGTACGCCTGCTGCCAGGCACGGGGAAATGGTCCCTCAACGGGCGCACCCTCGAGAACTACTTCCCGAACAAGGTGCACCAGCAGCTGGTCAACGAGCCGCTGAAGGCTCTCGACCGGGCCGAGACGTACGACGTGGTCGCCCTGCTGCACGGTGGTGGCATCTCCGGCCAGGCCGGCGCGCTGCGGCTCGCGGTGGCTCGGGCGCTCCTCCTCGCCGAGGAGGAGTCCCGGCCGACCCTGAAGAAGGCGGGCTTCCTCTCCCGCGACTCCCGGGTCAAGGAGCGCAAGAAGTACGGCCTCAAGAAGGCCCGCAAGGCCCCGCAGTACAGCAAGCGCTGAGCCCGGCCTGTTCGTCGCGCTGAGAGGCGCTTCGGCGGGCTTGTGGCCATATCGCTTGCTGGGTGTTCGCTCCGAGGGTTCGTTCCCGTCGGTTTCGAGGCTGGGATCGACAGGACACCCAGATCCCGCCGAGTCTCGCTCGACGGGCAGGGCGCGGATCGGCCGGGACGCAGGCGGCACGGTCTACAGGCACGGCAAAACCGCCCGTCGCTCGACGGGCGGTTTTGCTATGCCTGCCACCGGGTCTGCCCGCGTGACGCGACTCGTGGCGGGGCTCGGTAGGAAGCGGGAGCCAGGTCGGCGAAGATGTGGCGAGCCTGGTTCCGCCCACGGTTCCAGCGTGGGCCCTGACGTCAGGGCCCGACGGGGCGGGCCGGGCTTCGGGACGGGCCGGCGAGAGGCGCGGGCGCTGCCACGGATGCGGCAGCCCGCGCGCCGCCGGTGTCCTTGAAGGTGCTCGGCGATGTGCGACTGGTTTTGGGGGACCCCCATGGGGCGGCTGTTCGGTACCGATGGCGTTCGTGGCGTGGCCAACGCGGACCTGACCGCGGAGCTGGCCCTGCGGCTGGCGGAGTCAGCGGTCGAGGTACTCACGGAACACCGGGCGCCGGACGCGGACCGGCCCGTGGTGGTGGTCGGGCGCGACACCCGGCCGTCGGGCGAGTTCCTGGAGGCGGCGGTCGTCGCCGGGCTCGCGTCCAGAGGCGCGGATGTCGTCCGCGTCGGCGTAGTGCCGACGCCGGCGGTCGCGCACATCGTCGCCGCGACCGGCGCGGACCTCGGCGTGATGCTCTCCGCCAGCCACAACCCCATGCCCGACAACGGGATCAAGCTGTTCGCCGCGGAAGGGCACAAGCTGCCCGACGAGGTCGAGGACGCCATCGAGGCCCGGCTCGCGGCCCCGCCAGCGCGGCGCCCGACCGGGGCCGCCGTCGGGCGCGTCCGCGACGAGCCCGGCTACATCGCCAAGGTCGTCGACGGCTATGTCGAGCACCTGCTGTCCACCTTGCCAGTCCGGCTCGGCGGCCTGCGGGTCGTCGTCGACTGCGCCCAGGGAGCCGCGTCGGCGCTCGCGCCGCGGGTGCTGCGTGCCGCCGGCGCCGAGGTCGTCGCGCTGCACGCCGACGGCGACGGCGAGCGGATCAACGACGGCTCAGGCGCCACGCACCTCGACAGCCTGCGGGCCGCCGTGCTGGAACACGGCGCGGACGTCGGTATCGCGCACGATGGCGACGCGGACCGCTGCCTCGCCGTCGACGCCCTGGGCGAGGTCGTCGACGGCGACCAGATCATGGCCGTGTGCGCGCTGGCGCTGGCCGAGCGCGGCGAGCTGGCCGACCGTCGGGTGGTCGTGACCGTCATGTCCAACCTGGGCTTCCACCACGCTATGCGGGAGGCCGGGATCGAGGTGCTCGCCACCCCGGTCGGCGACCGGTACGTCCTCGCCGAGATGCGCCGCCAGGGCATCGCGCTGGGAGGCGAGCAGAGTGGCCACGTGGTGTTCCTGCGCCACGCCACCACCGGCGACGGCCTGCTCACCGCGCTCGTGCTGCTCGGGCGGATGCGCGAGACCGGCCAGCCGCTCGGCGAGCTGGCCAAGACGATGACCCGGCTGCCGCAGATCCTGGTCAACGTGCGCGGGGTGGACCGGGCCCGCGCGTCGACGTCCCCCGGACTCGCCGCCGCGGTCCGTGCCGCCGAGGCGGAACTGGGCGACGAGGGCCGGGTGCTGCTTCGCCCTTCCGGCACCGAGCCGCTGGTGCGGGTGATGGTCGAGGCGCCCACCGATGCCCAGGCCCGCGCGATCGCCACCCACCTCGCCGAAGCGGTCGAACGGGAACTCGCGATCATCGCCTAGGGGCTATGGCGGCGGGAGCCGTAAGAAAAGTGACGGACACGACTGGGGTCTTCGCCGCTTCTGGTCCGGACTGTTCGTGGAACCGCTCGCAGACTCGCGGGTCCGTCGGCGCGGCGGCGGCCAGGCTGCGTACGCTGAGCCGCATGTGCGGGATCATCGGCTACGTGGGGGAGCAGTCCGCTCTCGAGGTCGCCCTCGGTGGACTGCGCCGGCTCGAATACCGAGGGTACGACTCGGCGGGAATCGCCGTGGTCGGCGCGGGCGCGCTGCGGGTCGTCCGCCGCGCCGGGAAGCTGGCCAACCTCGAGAAAGCACTCGCTGAGAGCGACGACGGCGCCGTCGTCGGCGACAGCATGGCCGGCACGACCGGCATGGGCCACACCCGGTGGGCGACGCACGGCGGCCCGACGGACGTGAACGCCCACCCGCACACCGACTGCACCGGAGCCATCGGCGTCATCCACAACGGCATCATCGAGAACTTCACCGCGTTGCGCGCCGAGCTGTTCGCCGCCGGGCACGAGCTGGTCAGCGAGACCGACACCGAGGTCGTCGCGCACCTGCTGGAGGCCGAACTCGGCCGGCCGGGCTCGGGCGAGACGAACCTCGCCGCGTCGGCTGGCAGGCTGGCCATCGGCCAGTCGGCGCGGGGCTCCAACGGTATGGCCGCGGCGGCCGAGGGCGCCGACGGCGGGCGCCACCCGCTCACCGAGGCGGTGCGCCGGGTCTGCCAGCGGCTGTCCGGCGCGTTCACCCTGGTGGTGCTGCACCGGGACTTCCCGGACGTGGTCGTCGGCGCCCGGCGCAACAGCCCGCTGGTGATCGGGCTCGGCGAGGGCGAGACGTTCCTCGCCAGCGACGTCTCCGCCTTCATCGCGCACACCCGCGACGCGCTGGAGATCGGGCAGGACCAGATCGTCGAGGCCCGCCGCGACGGTGTGAGCGTCATCGACTTCAGCGGTGAGCTGGTCGAGGGCCGCCCGTACCACGTCGACTGGGACGCGAGCGCCGCCGAGAAGGGCGGCTACCCGTACTTCATGCTCAAGGAGATCAGCGAGCAGCCGGCGGTGCTCGCCGACACCCTGCGCGGGCGGCTGTCGCCCGACGGGGCGATCGTCCTCGACGAGGAACGTCTCTCCGGCGAGGACTTCCGCGACATCGACAAGGTGTTCATCGTTGCCTGCGGCACCGCCTACCACGCCGGGCTGATCGCCAAGTACGCGATCGAGCACTGGACCAGGCTGCCCTGCGAGGTCGAGATGGCCTCGGAGTTCCGCTACCGCGACCCGGTGCTGGACCGTTCGACGCTCGTGGTGGCGATCAGCCAGAGCGGCGAGACGCTCGACACGCTGATGGCCGTCAAGCACGCCCGCGAGCAGAAGGCCCGGGTCCTGGCGATCTGCAACACCAACGGGTCGACCATCCCACGCGAGTCCGACGCGGTGCTCTACACCCGCTGCGGCCCCGAGGTCGGCGTCGCCGCGACCAAGACGTTCCTCGGCCAGGTCGCCGCCTGCCTGCTCGTCGGGCTCTACCTCGCGCAGGCCCGCGGTGTGCTCTATGGCGACGAGGTCGGCGCCTACGTGGAGAAGCTGCAGAAGATGCCCGACCTGGTCGCCCGCACGCTCAGCACCGTCGGCCCGGTGCGCGAGCTCGCGCGCAGCCTGGCCGGCGCGAAGGCGGTGCTCTTCCTGGGCCGGCACGTGGGCTACCCGGTGGCTCTGGAAGGCGCGCTCAAGCTCAAGGAGCTCGCCTACATGCACGCCGAGGGCTTCCCTGCCGGGGAGCTCAAGCACGGGCCGATCGCCCTGGTCGAGCAGGGCGTGCCCGTGGTCGTCGTGGTGCCGTCGCCGCGCGGGCGGGCAGTGCTGCACGACAAGATCGTCTCGAACATCCAGGAAGTCCGCGCCCGCGGCGCCCGCATGATCGTGATCGCCGAGGAGGGCGACCACCAGGTCGAGCCGTTCGCCGACCACCTGATCCGGGTGCCAGCGACACCGTCCCTGTTCGCCCCCCTGGTGACGACGATCCCGCTGCAGGTCTTCGCCTGCGAGCTGGCGCTCGCTCGCGGCCTCGACGTCGACCAGCCCCGAAACCTGGCCAAGTCGGTCACGGTCGAGTAAGGCGCGGTCCCGCGGCCGGGCGCGGAGCGCCCGGCCGCGGCCCTCGGCCGCGGGCCCGACCTGGGCTGGTCGCTAGTCGGCCGCTTCGCTGGTGGCTCGGTCGTGGTACCAGCGGACGGTCTCGTCCCAGAGGGCGTCCGCGAGCTCCTCGTTGTCGTCGGCGAGGCCGAGCACGAGATCGACGAGCTCTGCCTTGGGCAGGCTCTCCAGGAACACGCCGACGGCGGCGCGCACGTAGTCGTCCTGGTCGTCCTCGTCGTCGTCGGCCTGGATCAGGCCGGTCGCGGCCAGCGCGACCGCGACACCGTGCTGGCACAGCGCCGTCGCGGACGCGAGCTCGCAGGTGCAGTCCTGGTGCGCCCCGTCCTCGCCCACCGACAGCTTGACGGTGAACTCGCGGCTGTCATCGACGGTTCCGGAGGCGTCGCTCGGCCGGATCCGCAGGTCTGCGACCCTGCCCAGGAGCGCGAGCCCGACCCCGCGGCTGAAGGTCTCGGCGCCCGCGAGCTCCGCGCAGGCGGTCTCGGTGAAGGCCGCCTCGAGCGGCGTGAGGATGACCTCGTCGTGCGGACCGTCCCCGGAAACCCTGATGATCACCGCCCAATCCTACGCACCTGCCGCACGGTCCGTTTCCGTGGGTTACTCGTTCGGCGACACGATCTCGAGCCGGGGCGAGGCGCTAGGCGCGCTCGCCCCGTGTCGGGCGCTGGGCGCCCTCCTCGCGTGGTGCCGGGCCCTGGCATATGGCGGTGGTGGGGCTTGGACCGGGCTGACGACGTGGTCGGGCTGGTGCTGCGCCGATGCGCTGTCACCAGTTGTGGCCGAGTTGCGCTTACTGGTCGATGGAACGGCGTCGCGGGCTGCCGCGCGGCTGGGCATCCGAGCCCATGGGAGGTCCCTAAGAGCAGGGCGGGCCGGATGGGGCGCACCGTCTGGGGGATCGTTGGGACCGGGGCTGCCGGAGGGCGGCCGGCAGGGCGCTGAGAAACGCGCACCTTCGATGGCTGGCCTGGGCGGCGCCCTCCATGGTCAGTCGCCCATGGCCGGATGACCCTGTCCGCGAAGCCCAGCTCGGGCCGCGCGCGGGGTCGTCCGTGCTCCATGGCCAGCCGTCCCGCGTGTGGGCCGCCGTCGTGGGCTCCGGAGTACGCTGGTCCGGTGCTGGAAGTGTTGGAGATTCTGCGGTCCGACGCGCAGGCAAGCCCCGAGCGGATAAGCGATCTCACGGGTCTGCCAGTCGAACAGATTCGTGCCCAGATCGCGTCGTGGGAGCAGAGCGGTGTGATCCGTCGCTACAAGACGGTCATCGACCATGACAAGTTGCGGGAGCTCGAGGGCACGGACACGGTCACGGCCCTGATCGACGTCTCCGTCGCCCCGTCGCGGGGTGTGGGCTTTGACGATGTCGCGGCCAGGATATCGCGGTTCTCTGACGTGCGGGCAGTATATTTGATCTCCGGTACCCAGGACCTGCGGTGCATCGTGTCGGGAAACACGATGCGCACGGTGGCGGACTTCGTCGCGCAGAAGCTCGCGACGATCGAACGAGTGAGATCGACGTCGACTCACTTCGTGCTGAAGACGTACAAGGACGACGGCGAGCTCTTCCTTGATCCCGAGCCCGACCGTCGCCTCCCGGTCATTCCATGAAACCGCTGAACTCGATCGTGGCGGCCTGCCCGCCGTCGGGTATCCGTCGATTCTTCGACATCGCGGCCAACATGGACTCGGTGATCTCGCTCGGCGTCGGCGAACCCGACTTCACGACACCGTGGAATGTTCGCGAAGCGGCCATCTACGCATTCGAGCACGGCTACACGAACTACACGTCGAATGCCGGTCTGATCGAGCTCCGAGAGGCTGTCTGCCTCGACCTCGAGAGGCGGTGCGGCGCGAGCTATCAGCCCGACGGAGAGTGCCTCATCACCTCGGGTGTCTCTCAGGGCCTCGATATCGCGCTGCGCGCGCTGCTGGACGCCGGCGACGAGGTCATCATCCCGGAGCCCTGCTACGTCGCGTACGGTCCGTGCGTCTCGTTCGCCGGGGGCGTGCCGGTGCTGGTGCCGTCCGCCGACTCCGCCTTTCAGGTCGACGTGGACGCGATCGAGGCGGCTGTGACGGAGCGGACGAAGGCGATCCTCGTCGCGTCCCCGGCCAATCCGACGGGCGCGGTCCAGACCATCGACTCGCTGACCGCTCTGGTCGAGCTCGCGGTGCGCCATGATCTCTACATCGTCTCGGACGAGATCTACGAGCAGCTGGTCTACGGCGTTCCCCATGTCAGCGTCCCCAGCCTGCCGGGCGCGCGTGACCGCACCGTCCTGCTCGGCGGCTTCTCGAAGGCCTACGCCATGACCGGGTGGCGCGTCGGCTACCTCTGCGCGCCAGCCGAGATCGTCGAGCTCGCGGGCCGCATCCACCAGTACACGATGCTGTGTGCCCCGCACGTGTCGCAGCTGGCGGCTCTCGAGGCACTGCGCGGTGGCCGTGAAGAGGTGACCGAGATGGTGGTCGACTACGACCGCCGCCGACGGTTCTTCGTGAAGGGCCTTAATGATCTAGGACTGAGCTGCGAAGAACCGCATGGCGCCTTTTACGCGTTCCCATCGGTGGCGTCGACGGGACTGAGCTCCGACGAGTTCGCGGAGCGGTTGCTGGTTGAGCAGCGGGTGGCCGTCGTGCCCGGCCATGTCTTCGGTCCCTCAGGCGAGGGGCATGTCCGTTGTTGCTACGCGACGGCCCTGCCGCTGATTGAGGAAGCCCTGGAACGGATGGATCGTTTTCTGAGCACGTTGCGCTGAATCACGGCCGCCATCCGTCGTGGCGACTACCGCCCTGCTGCCGACCGCGGTCGTCGAGGGGCCGCTCTCCTCATCGGTTGCCTGCAGGTGACTACTACCCGTGGTTGATCCGTGCCACCCGTTGCTTCGTCGCGGAGGCTGAGTCGCCGCCTTCGTGGACGCGCTCTAGTCTTGCGGTAGAGGGTGAAGGAGGGCGAATGGATCGGATCCCGTTGGGAATGCTGGTCTCGATCGTCGAGGGTGAGCTGCTCGCCGCCGGCGATGACGACGACCTGTCCATCAACAGCGTGGCGATCCATTCCGAGCGGCTTCAGTCGGACAGCGTGTTCTTCGCCCTGCGGGGCCGTCTGGACGGGCACCAGTTCGTGTCGAGAGCGCTGGCGGGCGGCGCGGTCGCCGCGGTCGTCTCGGCCGGGTTCCGCCTTCCCGACCCTGTGTCCGGTCCGCTGATCGTGGTGCCGGACCCGCTCGCCGCGCTGCAGCGGCTGGCGGCTTGGTGGCGTTCCAGGCTGGCCGCGACAGTGGTAGCGGTCATTGGAAGCAACGGCAAGACGGTGACCAAGGATGCCCTGGTTCACGCCATCGGCGCGACGCGGCACGTCTACGGCAGTTCGGGCAGCTACAACAGCCAGCTTGGAGTGGCGCTCGCCATGCTCGACTGTCCGCCGGATGCCGAGATCGCCGTGTTCGAGGCTGCCGCCACCCGCACTGGTGAGATGGAACGCCTCCGACGGATGGTGCGGCCGGACATGGCCGTTCTCACCAACCTGGGAACGCGGCATTTGCAGAACTTCGGGGACCGCGAGTCCTACGCGCGCGAGCTGCTCTCCATGGTGACGGAGCTGCCGGCCGGCGGGTCGGTGCTGCTCGGGGCCGACGACGCCGAGCTGCGGGGCTGGGCCGAGGCGTCGGCCGGGGTTCCCGTCGTGGTGGCCGGCGAGTCCCCCGAGCTGCCAAGGCTGTCCCAGCCCACGCATGTCCGGCAGGGCCTGCTGGTCACGGCCACCCTCCCTGATGGGCTGTCGCGCGATCTCGTGCTGCCAACGCCTTCGCGCGAAGTGCTCGGCGACATCGGGCTCGCCATGTCGGCCGCGACACTGCTGGGCGCCGAGCCTCGTTCGCTGCTCGACACGTTTGCGGACTACACACCGACGTCGACGCGGATGGAGATGTGGCGTCGCGCCGATGGCGCCACGGTCGTCGGTGACGTGGCGACCATCGACCCGCTGGCGCTCAGCAGCGCGATCCGGACCGCGCGAACGTTGCTGGGCGCGACGGGCCGTCTCTTCGTTCTGCTGGCCGACCCTTTCGACCGGGAGGTCGCCGAGGAAGACCTGCGCCGGGTGGGATCTATCCTGCTCGCGGAGCGGGTGGACGTTGTCTGCGGTCTCCAGGCCAAGGCGCACGAGGCCGTGACAGCCGGGCTCGGAACCGAGACCGGCGGCCCCCGGGCGCGGTTGTTCGCCGACACGGACCGGATGAGGGAGTTCGTCGCAACCGAGCTCACACCGGACGACGTCGCATTCGTGTACGCCGTGCGGGAGACCCTCGTCACCGGAGTATGGCGCCGGCTGGTGGAGAACACGGCACCGACCCGAATGTTCGTGGACCTCGCGGCGGTAAGAAGCAACGTCGCCGCCTTCCGCCAGATGGTCGGCTCGCACACCAGGCTCATGGGCGTGGTCAAGGCCGACGCCTACGGCACCAATCCGGTCAGCCTGGCGCACTGCCTGCGCGAGACGGGTGTCGACTGGTTGGGCGTGGCGACCACTGATGAGGGGATCACGCTGCGCCGGGCCCGGGTCCAGATGCCCATCCTTGTTTTCCTCGGGCTGCCCGAGGAGATCGAGAAGATGGTGCGGCACGGCCTGACGCCGCTGGTCTACTCCCAGGAGGTGCTGGACGCGGTCGTCAGCACGGCGGGCCGCCTTGGCCGCCCCATCGAGGTGCATCTGGAGGTCGACTCCGGGATGCACCGCACCGGTCTTCACCCGGACCTGGCCATCGACGCCCTGAAGCGCATCAGCGGAAGTGGTCTGCGTCTGACAGGCCTGATGACCCACCTCGGATGCGCCGACGACCCCAAGGACGACGGGCTCACCCAGGAGCAGCTCGACAAGTTCCAGAAAGTGTGGGCGGCGGCCTCCGAGCTCGGTTTCCGTAACGTGCTGCGACACGCGGCGGCGACGGCCGGCACGGTGCGCTTTCCCGAGGCGCGGCTCGACATGGTCCGCATCGGTCTCGGCCTATATGGGATCCATCCGTCGGCGGCGACCGCGTCGATGGTCAGTCTCACGCCGGCGATCGGCCTGGTGAGTCGGATCGTCGAGATCCACGACATGGAGCCCGGTGACTGGGCGGGCTACGGCGGTCGGTACCGCGCCACGGTGCCCGGACGGCGTATCGCCCTCATTCCGGCGGGCTACTACGACTCGGTGCCTCGGTCGTTCAGCAACGTCGGGTTCGTCCTGGTCAACGGCCGGCGATGCAACATCGCGGGCTCGGTGTCGATGGACTCCATGGCGATCGACATCTCCGAACATCCCGATGCCCATCTCGGCAACGACGTCCTCGTCTTCGGCCAGTACGCCGGATTTTCGCTTCCAATCGAACAGGCGGCCGAGGCGATGGGGACCGTCCCGCACGAACTGCTGACCGGCGTCGGTCCGCGGGTGCAGCGGGTCTTCACACAGCACTAGTCAGCCGGGCTCCGTCCAGGCGTGGCGGACAGCGCCAAACCGGGGCGGCACCATCTCGAGCTGGAGAACGCCGAAGGTGTCCGCTGTCACCTTTTGCCTCGTTTCCGTATCCATCCACCGTGCAGTGCTACCCGGTCTTTCTGAACGGTACGCGGTGCACGGCTTGGCGTAGATCTCCATCAACCTGAACGGGATCGGCCCTCGGTGCTTGAAACCGTGCTGTACCGCTGCCACTCGCGGGCACGTTTCGACATCGACGACCCGAGCCGCTTTGAGAGGTCCGTTACCATCGGTAACGGAAGTAGCGCACTCCCGCAAGGTGTCGGAGCGGTCTTCATCTGGCGGACCTAGGATCGTGCGAGCGGGCCCGGGGGTGTGAACCTGGGAGCTGGGACGCCTGTGAGCTGGCCTAGGCCGATCTCACGCGACTGACCCCGAGCGGATGGACGGCCCCAGGGCCACACTCGAGACGAGGAAAGATGATCAACGTCGCGTTGCTTCTGGGTGGTCCGTCCGAGGAGCGCGGAATCTCGCTCAACTCGGCACGTTCGGTGGCTGACCATCTGGCCGACGGGACCGTCCGTCTGGGTGAGGTCATTTATTTCGACCGCCGCTGTGACCCGTACGCGATATCGCCCAGCCTGCTGTACTGCAACACGCCGTCGGATTTCGATTTCAAGCTTGACCCCGGCTCGAGGCTTTCGCCGGAGGCGCTGGCGGACAGGCTGCGCACGGTCGATCTGGTGTTCCCGGCGATGCACGGCGCCTTCGGCGAGGACGGGCGGCTGCAGGCGCTCCTGGAAGAGGTCGGCGTCCCGTTCGTCGGCTCGGGTTCCGCCGCATGTGAGGTGGCCTTCGACAAGTTCCGCGCCTGCCAGGCTCTCGGTGCCCATGGCATCAGGACCGTGCCATCCACGCTCTTCACCCGTGACATGCCGGACGCGGACGTTGACGCCACCCTGGCCGCGGCGTTCGAGCAGTCCGGGAAACTGGTCCTGAAGCCCGCCCAGGGCGGGTCCAGCATCGACGTTCACGTCGTCGCCGGCTTGGCCGCCGCGGGCGGGGTTCTCCGTATGCTGCTCGGGCGGTACGAGCGGGTCCTGGCGCAGCCGTGGATGTCGGGGACCGAGGTCACGACCGTCGTGGTCGACGGGCTGTCCGGACCGGTCGCTCTCATCCCGGTCGAGATCCAGCTCAACAACATGTCGAGTGACGACGAGATCTTCGACTACCGGCGGAAATACCTGGCCAGCGACGACGTCCACTACCGCTGCCCGCCGTCTTGGGGCCTGGACGTCACCGCGGAGGTGCGAGGCCTCTCGGAGGACGTCTTCCGGGTGCTCGGCCTTCGGGACTTCGCGCGGATCGACGGCTGGCTGCAGCCCGACGGCACGCTGGTGGTTTCCGATGTGAATCTGATCAGCGGGATGGAGCAGAACAGCTTCCTGTTCGTCCAGGCCGCTCAGATCGGGCTGACCCACGGCGACATCCTTCGGCTCGTCCTGCGTACGGCCGCCAGGCGTGCGGGAACTACCTGGGAGGAGCCGGAACCAGCCGATACGGCCGCGACCGGCCAGCGGCGTCCCGTCGCGGTCCTGTTCGGCGGTGCGACGGCCGAGCGGCAGGTCTCGGTCCTGAGCGGGACGAACGTCTGGCTCAAGCTTCTGGGCTCCAGCCGCTACCTGCCCCGGCCCCACCTGCTCGACCCCGACGGCTCGGTCTGGCGGCTGTCGTACTCATCGGCGCTGCGTCATTCCGTCGAGGAGATTCTTGAGGCGTGCCGGAGCGGGCAGCGGGACGAACCGAAGCGGCACGCGCTCGCGGACCCGATCCGCAAGCGTCTCGGACTCGCGGACGCGGCCCTGAACGCGCCCGCGAGCCCGCCCGAGCGCATGACCATGGACGAGTTCCTCGACCGAAACGACCTGGTCTTCATCGCGCTGCACGGCGGAATGGGCGAGAACGGCACCCTGCAGGCGATGCTCGACCGCCGCGGGGTCCGGTACAACGGCTCGGGCCCGGAGGCGTCCCGCCGCTGCATGGACAAATACGCGACCGGGGAGATCGTCGGCGAGCTTGCTGACGAGGGCATCTACACCGCGCGCAGGCTGCGGATGGAGACTCCCGCGGCGGCGGATGCCGAGGCGGTGGCCGCGCTGTGGGGCGAAATCCTCGATCACTGCGGCGGTCAGCGGGTTATTGTCAAGCCGCTCGACGACGGCTGCTCGGCCGGGGTCGTCCCGCTCGGCACGGCGGCCGATCTCGGCCGGTATCTCCGGCTCCTGAACGCGGGCGCCACCCGCCTGAGCGGCGACGAGTTCTCCCTGCTGACCTCTGGGCAGATCATCGAACTTCCGACCCAGCGAGGCGGCCATCTCCTTTTCGAGGAATTCATCGAGACGGACGACGTGCGCGTGGCCGACGGCCCCGACGGCACCGACGGCACGGGCACGGGCGGCACGGGCGGCACGGGCGCGAGCAGGCTGACCTGGGGCCGGCAACGGGACACCGGCTGGATCGAGGTCACCGTCGGGGTGATCGGGCCCGAGGGACACATGGCCGCGATGAATCCCAGCCTGGCGATCGCCGACCTGGGCATCCTCAGCCTGGAGGAGAAGTTCATGGGCGGTACGGGCATCAACATCACTCCACCGCCGACCGCTCCGCTGGGACGGGTCCAGCCCGAGGCCGTCGAGACGGCGAAGACCCGCATCGCGCGCGTCGCGAATGCTCTTGGGATGGCGGGTTACGGCCGCATCGACGCGTTCATGCACCGGGAGACCGGCGAGATCATCGTTATTGAGGCGAACAGCCTGCCCGGCCTCACCCCGGCGACGGTCTTCTACCACCAGGGACTGGCGGAGGAGGAGCCGGCCACGCCGCGCGAGCTGCTGGAGCGCATCCTTGATCTTGCGGTGGCGCATGAGCCGTCCGGCGCACAGGCGGGGCGGGTGCCTCGCCCGTCATCGGCGCCGGCTGAGCCGGACCGTCACACGGCGGTGACCCACTGACACGACTCGCGTGAGCTGGGCGAGCATGGTGGCCGCCACGCCGCAAGCGCGCCGGCGACGTAGACGATCGACAGCGACACGGGTACGTCGCCGACCGGGTCGCCAGCCCGCGGAACCGCGCGGCACCTGCCGCTATGCGGCGAGGGCCACACGGGCCAGGCGGGCGAGGGCGGCCGGGTCGCCGACCACTCCCGAGGTGGTCGACGGCGGCGTCGGCGTGGACGGCGAGGGCTGGTTCGGGTCGGGCAGCGGCGCGGAGCACAGCTCGACGTGGACGACCTTCATACCGGCCAGGGCGATGAGCCTGCCCGGTGTGCGGACCGCGTCGTCGCCCAGCCCGGCGACCGGGACCGGGACCGGCGCCAGGCTCCCGGCGGCCGACCCCGGGTCGCAGTCGAACAGGGCTGGCTCGCTCGTGAGCAGCGCCCGCTGGGCCTCGAACTCGGCGCGGGCGGCGTCGACGTCCCCGAGCTCCAGCAGGGCGACGTCGAGATTGCCCCGGCCGTAACGGTCCGGGTCGGCCTGCCAGGCGCAGGACACCCCGCGCGCCAGCCGGCCGGAGGCGCCCACGGCGTCGCTCTCCAACGCGTTGGTCTGGAAGAACGGGACGGAGTCGGCTGTCTGCCAGCCGAACGCGGCCGCGATCTCGGTGGACGGCAGCAGCGGGCAGACCGGCTGGGCGGCGCCCAGGGGAAGCTCGGCCGGCTGCCAGCGGCCCTCGAGGTAGCGGTACGGGGTGAGCATCGTCGACGACACCGTCCGGAACGGCGGTTGCCCCGGGTTGCTATCCGCCGGGCCGAGACGGGCGCCATCCCGGCCGACCGTGACCACCTGCCGCTCACCGTCCACCACCAGCGAGACTTCCAACCGCCACCGGCAGTCACAGCCGCCGGCGAGGCCTGCGACGAGGATCGACTCGGTCCGCCCCGGCGCCACCTCGACCGTGCGCGGGGATGGCGGGACGGTGACGGCGGCGACGTCCGGCCGCGGCGGGATCAGCTCGGACGTGGTGCGCGCGAGGTCGAGCAGCACCGCCTCGGACCGGGCCAGCGCCCGCGCCTGCGGGAGCTGATGGACAGGGTGGGAGTACCGGTCCGGCCGCGCCGCACCCGTGCATGTGAGCAGGGCGCCCTCGGGCTCGTCGACACGGCTGGCGTCGATGTGGACCGCGAAGCCGAGCACCTCGACCGGCACATCCCGGCGGGCGCTGACGTCCAGTCGCACCGGCGAGATGTCGGCCTGGGCCGCGCCGACCGATGCGGCCCAGGCGGCCCGTCCCGCGCAGTCGTCCCGGCCGCCGGAGGGCGGCGGCGGCAGCGAGTCGACCGGACGGGTGGTCACGTAGCTCTCGCCGACGGCGCCGGCGCCGGCGACGGCGGGGGCGCCGGACAGGTTCAGAATGGCGCGGTCAGGGTCCGTCTGGGCGGCGAACCGCGCCGTGCGGGAGCAGACGACGCCGGCTCCGTCGCAGCTGGGGCCGGTGGGCGGCGGGTCGGCCGTGGCGAACCAGACGGCGCCGCCCGCGCCCGCGAGCAGCACGACGGCGCCCACCGTGACCAGGATCCGGCCGCCCGGCCGGGCGAGCAGCCGGCGCGCCGCCCCGGACGCGGCGGTCAGCAGGCGTGTGAGTGGGCCGTCCGGGTCGTCGGGGTTTCGCGCCGAGCCGACGTGATCCCGTTCAGGAGCGCCGGCCGGGTCGTCGGGCCGCCAGTGACCGTCCGTGCCCGCCACGTGATCCCTCCTTCCGGGAAGGACGCGATCAGCATCCCGATCAGCATCTCCGGGCCGCGCACGGTTCGCCAGATCTGTGGCGGAACGCCGCGGCGTCCGAGGTCGGCGAGACGAGGCGGTGGAAGTGACCTACCGTCGAGCTGGAAGTGCGCCCGGTCCGACGGGCGATGGGGCCGGGAGTCATAGCTGGACAAAAGTCCGTAGCGGGACGAGAAGGCGGAGGTAGCGCGACGTGAGGCTCTGGCGACGAGACGGCCGGCACCCGACCACGGCGACCGGCCCGGCCGGTGGGATGGACCTTGAGGAGCTCGACGGGCTCGACGGGCTCGATGAGTTCGACGAGCCCGAGGCGGTGGGTGGGCCGGGCGGGGCCGGCGCGCCGGTGATGCTCACGCTGACCACCCGTGAGCAGATCGAGAAGGTCGCGGTGGCCGAGGCCGCCCCGAAGGTGATCAGGGTGCGTCCCGGCCGCGGCGCCTTCGGCGGCGTCGCCAGTGGCGGCGGCTGCGGGCCTGGCTGCTCCCACTGACCACCCCTGGCCGCCGGGTATGCCGGCCAGCGGGGCGTTGGGTGTTCCGCCGCGCCGGCGGGCCGTCATCCGCCCGCTGACCCCGACCGCGGGGCGGCCCCGGCCGGCTGGCGGCACGGGCGGATGGATGATGGGCCGATGACGACCTCACGCTCGTCTGACGCGTCACCGGGCACCGCGCCACCCGCCTGGGCGGACCCGCTCGTGGTCGAGACGCCAGAACAGATGCGGGCGCTGGGCGCCCGGGTCGCGGATGCCGCGCGGCCGGGGGACCTGGTCGTGCTGGCCGGTCCGCTCGGCGCGGGCAAGACCGTGCTGGTGCAGGGGATCGCCGCCGGGCTCGGCGTGCGCGGGCCGGTGACGTCGCCGACGTTCGTGCTCGCCCGGGTCCACGCCGGCGGCCGGCTGCCACTGGTGCACGTCGACGCCTATCGGCTCGGCGGCGTGGCCGAGGTGGACGACCTGGACCTTGACGCGGACACCGACGTGGCGCTGACCGTCGTCGAATGGGGCGCGGGCCGGGTCGAGCAGCTCACGCAGGAGCACCTGCGCGTCGACATCGAACGCCCCGAAGGCGACGAGGCCGGCGAAGCCCGCCGCGTCCGCCTGACGCCCACCGGCCCCGACTGGTCGACCCGCCTCTCCGCCGTGCTCATCGCTAACCCGACCGGCTGACCCGGCTGACCGGCGGACCGGCGGACCGGCGGACCTAGCCGACCCGTGGGGCCATTGGATCGGTGCGGAGCTCGCCGGTCTCGGTCCGTAGGCTGGATGGGTGTTGGTGCTCGCCCTTGACACCTCGACGCCGGCCTGCTCGGTGGCGCTCGTCCAGATACCGGACGCGGCTCCTCGACCTGGAGCGATGCGTCCACTGGCCTCCCCTCAGGTCGTCGACGCTCGCCGGCACGGGGAGCTGCTCAGCCCGCTCATGCGGGACACGCTCGCCGAGGCAGGCGTCAAGCCGGCGGATCTCGCCGGCGTGGTCGTCGGGCTGGGGCCCGGCCCGTTCACCAGCCTCCGGGTCGGGATCGTCACGGCCGCGACCTTCGCGGCCGCCCTGGGCCTGACCTGTCACGGCGTTTGCTCGCTGGACGGAATCGGCGCCGTGACGAGCGGACGAACCGGCGTGGTCACCGATGCCCGTCGCCGGGAGGTGTTCTGGGCGGGCTACGCCGACGGCGAGCGGATCGCCGGCCCGGCGGTCGACCGGCCGGGCCGTGCCGCCGAGCTGCTGCGCGCCGATGGAGTGGACGTTGTCGTCGGGCCTGGGCTGGCGCTCTACCCGGACGTGTTCCCGAACGTCGTCGCGGCCGGCGCCGGCGCCGGTGTGGCGGCGGCCCAGTACCCGGATCCCGCGGTTCTCGCCGCGCTCGCGGCGCCCGACCTGCTCGCCGGCCGCGCCCCCGCGCCGCTGACACCGATCTACCTGCGGCGGCCGGACGTGGCCGAGCCGCACCCGGCCAAGGCGGTGACCGGGTGAACGCCGGCGGTGGGCCACCCCCGGGCGGGCCCGCCGTCGAGCTCGCGCCGTTGCGTTGGTGGCACCTCGCCGAGGTCGCCGAGATGGAGCGGGTCGTCTTCGACGTCGACCCGTGGACGCCGGAGATGTTCTGGTCCGAGCTGGCCCAGGGAGCGAGCCGGCACTACCTCGCGACTCTGGTGGATGGCCGGATCGTCGGCTATGCCGGGCTCGCGGTCGCCGACGACGAGGCGTACATCCAGACCGTTGGTGTACACCCGGCCTGCCGGGGCCGCGGGCTCGGTGCCCGGCTGATGGTCGCGCTGCTGCTGGAGGCACGCCGGCGAGGGGCACGCAGCTGCGGACTGGAGGTGCGTACCGACAACCTGGCCGCCCGCGCCTTGTACACCCGGCTCGGCTTCGTCGACATCGGGCTGCGCCGCAACTACTACCAGCCGTCCGGCGGCGACGCCTACGTCATGCGGGCCCGCCCTATCGACACCCCCGGCTACGGCGCCCAGCTTGAAGCGGCCTGGGCCGCGCTTGCCCAGAAGGACGGCGCCGCGCCGGCCGAGACGACGGGCGCGGACGCGGTGGGCGCCGGCGGCACGTCGGCGAGCAGACCCACGGAAGGAGCGACATGACTCGGCCGGCACCGAACGGGACGGCCTCGGGCACTCCGGTCCCGCGTACGCCGGTCTCGCGCACACCGGCCCCGCTGGTCCTGGGGATCGAGACGTCCTGCGACGAGACGGGTGTCGGGCTGGTGCGCGACGGCGTGCTGCTCGCCGACGCGCTCGCCTCGTCGGTCGACGAACACGCCCGCTACGGCGGCGTCATCCCGGAGATCGCCGCCCGGGCGCACCTGGAGGCGATGGTGCCGACGATCGAGCGGGCCTTGGCGACGGCGGGCGCGAAGGCGTCCGACATCGACGCCGTCGCCGTCACCGCCGGCCCCGGCCTCGCCGGGGCGCTGCTGGTCGGCGTAGCGGCCGCCAAGGCGTACGCACTCGCTCTCGGGGTGCCGCTCTACGGCATCCACCATCTCGCCGCGCACGTCGCCGTCGACACCCTCGAACATGGCCCGCTGCCGTCGCCGTCGGTCGCGCTGCTGGTGTCCGGCGGCCACTCGTCGCTGCTCCTCGTCGAGGACCTCGCGGCCGCACCGGTGGTCTCGCTAGGAGCCACCGTCGACGACGCGGCCGGCGAGGCCTACGACAAGGTCGCGCGGCTGCTCGGGATGCCCTTTCCCGGCGGCCCGCCGATCGACCGCGCGGCCCGCGACGGGACACCGACGATCCCGTTCCCGCGAGGCAAGGCCGGCGACGGCACCTTCGACTTCTCGTTCAGCGGGCTGAAGACGGCCGTCGCCCGCTGGGTGGAGGCGCGGCGCCGCGCGGGCGAGCCGGTGCCGGTCGCCGACGTGGCCGCGTCGTTCCAGGAGGCCGTCGTCGACGTGCTGACCGCGAAGGCGGTCGCGGCGGCGAGGACGCACGGCGTCGACACGCTGGTCATCGGCGGCGGCGTGGCCGCGAACAGCCGGCTGCGCGTGCTCGCCGCCGAGCGCTGCGAGGCGGCTGGCATCACGCTGCGCGTGCCGCGGCCCGGCCTCTGCACCGACAACGGCGCGATGGTCGCCGCCCTCGGCTCCCTGAAGGCGGCTGCCGGCGTCGCCCCGTCCCCGCTGGACCTGCCCGCCTCGTCAACCCTCCCGCTGGGAGCCTGACCAGCCAGCGGCGCGCTGCCACAGCCGGGGCAGTCGAGAGGGGCGGGCCGGGTGCGCGCGGGCGATGAGGGCCCGGATCTTTTCGTTGACCGCGTCCGGTCGTTCCAGCGGCAGCGCGTGCCCCGCGCCCTCCTCGACGGCGAGCTCGGCCTCGGGCAGGGCGTCGGCGAGCGTGCGGCTGTGCGGCAGCGGGGTCATCAGGTCGTGGTCGCCGACCATGAGCAGCGTGGGGACGTGGCGCAGCACGGCCGCGGCGGCCAGTTTGTCGTGGGAGAGCAGGGTCGGCAGGAACGACCCGATGACCGAGATCGGCGTGCCGGCGATCTCGTCCTCCAGGAACTCGACCACGGACGGCGGGACGTCGGTGGTGCCGAAGCCGACCCGCCGGGTGATCGAGTACGCCAGGTCGGTGCCGCGCAACCGGGCGCGCTCGAACAACGACGGGGTGTGGCGCATGCCTACGGCGAGCCCGGGCAGCACCCGACGGACCGCCGCCGTCACCCCGGCCGGGAAACCGAACGTCACCCGCGCCAGATCGCTGGCGCTGGTCGACAGCAGCGCCACCGCGACGACGCGGTCGTCGAAGAACTCCGGGTGGCGTTCGGCCAGGCCGAGGATGGTCATCCCGCCCATCGAGTGGCCGACCAGCACCACCGGTCCGGTCGGCACCGTCGCCTCGAGCACGGCGTACAGATCGTCGGCGATCTGGTCGATCGTGCAGCGCGACACCTCGGACGGCCCGGAGTGGCCGTGCGCCCGCTGGTCGTAGAACACCATCGGGCCGAGGTCCACCAGCGCCCGCTGCTGGAAGCACCACGACGCGGAGGTGTTGCAGAACCCGTGCGCGAACACGAGCGTCGGGCTGTCCGGCGCCAGGCGGCCGGCGCGGCGCGCGTTGACGTCATCCGGGCCGCTCACGATGACGTGCAGGGGAACGCCGTCGGTCGCGATCACGGTCGTGGCGCGGCCGGTGACCGGGCCCGGCCGCTGCTCGACGGGGACGTCCGGTAGAGCTCTCGCCCGCTTGACCGCGTGGCGCTCGGCGATCAGGCCGGCGGCGATCACCGCCCCGGCCAGGCCCAGACCGCCGCCCGTCCGCCTGACGGCCTTCGAGCCGGCCGCCGCGCCCACCAGATCCGCGGCGCCTGTCGCGGCGCCCCGCACGAGACCGCCGACTCCCGCTGCCGCGCCCGCCACCGCCCACCTCGCCGCTCGCCGACCCAGCTGGTTACCAGCCGGTCGCGACCGGCCTCATCCGATGATGCACCGGCGAGTATCCAGTTATCCGCCCACCGGAGCATCAACCATGCCCATCGGCGTGATACCTACCCGGCGAGGACGCGCGCGATCGCGGCGGGAAGCGTCGTGGGAAGGTCCGAGGCCGACAGCGGGCGGGGGGCGAGCTGGCCGGCCACGCCGTGCAGGTAGGCGGCGGCACTGGCCGCGTCGAGCGGGCCGAGACCGGTGGCGAGCAGGGAGCCCGCGAGACCGGTGAGGACGTCGCCCGTGCCGGCGCTGCCGAGCCAGGGCGTGCCCGTGGTGTTCACCCGGGCCGCGCCGTCCGGGCCGACGATGAGCGTCCGGTTGCCCTTGAGCAGCACCGTCGCGCCCAGCGCCGCGGCCGCGCGGCGGGCCGTGCCGAGCCGGTCGCCGGCCAGTTCCCGCCGGGTCTCGGCGGCATCCCAGCCGAGCGCCGTCGCGGTGAGCCGGGCGAACTCGCCCTCGTGCGGCGTCAGCACCACCGGCCCGGCGCGCTGGGCCAGGACGTCGCGGCCGGTCGACGCGTCGGTGCCGCTGCCCGTCGCGCCGCCGCCCCCGGCGAAGCCGGAGGTGAAACCGACGCCGACGCCCGCGCCGGCCCGGGCGGGGAAGCCGGCGGCGAACGCGTCGGCGAACAGGTCGAGAGCGCCGGCGTCGAGCAGCAGCGGCAGGTCGGTGGCGACGAGGGCGTCCAGCAGGCGGCGCGCCGCCACGTCGGGCACGACTCCCGGGCCGAACGCCCAGGCCTGCACCCGCCCGGCCGCGAGCATCGCGTCGGCGTCACCCGGCTCGATGACGGTCACCACCGTCTCCGGATGCGCGCCGCGCACATGCTCGGCCGCCCGTGCCTCGGCGACGACCCGCAGGTAGCCGGCGCCACCGCGCAGCGCCCCGCCGGTCGCGAGCACGGCCGCTCCGGGGTACCGGTCGCTGCCGCCGACGAGGCCCAGCACGCCGCGCGTGTACTTCGAGTCCGCCGGCCCCGGCTCCGGCAGCAGCGCGGCGACGTCCGCGTCGTCGAGCGCGACCAGGTCGGGGGCCGGCAGGTCCAGGCCGATGTCGACGAGTGCCAGCTCCCCGGTGTGCGCGGCACCGTCGCCGAGCAGCAGGCCGGGCTTGTACGTCCCGAACGTCACGGTCAGGGCCGCCCGCACGGCGGTGCCCGGGGCGGCCCCGGTGTCCGCGTCGACCCCGCTCGGCACGTCGACGGCGATCGTCCGCTCCGGCGCGGCCAGCTCCGCGAGCCGGGCGTAGGCCCCGCGCAGCCCGGCCCGACCCCCGATCCCCAGCAGCCCGTCCAGCACGAGGTCGGCCCTTGCCAGCAGCGCGGCGGCCGCGTCATCCGGCAGTGCCTCTGAGCCGTCCTCGGCCGGCTCGGCTGGGACGTCGCCCGGCGCGACGACGCGGTGCAGCCGGCCGCCGGCGGCGAGCAACGCGGCCGTACCTTCCGGGTGGGTCCGACCAGGGACCAGCGCGTCCACCCGGGCGCCGCGCGCGGCCAGGCGCGCCCCGGCCCACAGCGCGTCCCCGCCGTTGTCCCCGCCGCCCGCGAGCACGACGACGCGTCGTCCGTAGACCCGGCGGCCGAGGTGGCGCACGGCGTGACCGAGCAGCCCGTGCACCGCCCGCTGCATAAGAGCCCCGGGCGGCAGGCCTTCCAGCAACGGCGCCTCGGCGGCGCGTACCTGGGCCACGGTATGAGCAGCACGCATGCCGTCATCCTCCCGCGCCAGCACCCTTCAGGCGCTCGTCACGTCACCACGTGCTGCCCAGGACCGCCTGCGTCACCATGCGCAGCCCCGCCAGGTCGCCGGGCGCCGCCGGCGCGCGAGCCGGATCGCCGTCGCCGCCCGCGGGGGCGCACACGCTGGCGCGGACGATCCGGTTCCCGGCCCGGGCGACCAGCCAGCCAGGATTACCGGCCGCCTCGTCGCCGACATCCCCGACCGCCGCGAGGCCGACCGGAGGGTTGCTGGACAGGAAGCCACATTGATCCACGATGGCGTCCGAGAATGAAAATGCCTGCTTCCACGCGGCGAACACGGTACGTGCCGCCGCTTCGTCCACCGTCGTGGCGCCCACGAGGATGACGGCGCCCAGATCCGTCGACGCGGAGGGGAGCCGCCACGAGCAGACCGCCGTCTCCCGCGTGCCAGGGTCGTCCGTGTCCTGGTTTGCTCCGGCGCTGAACCGGGTGGTGCTTCTCGCCGTCACGCCCACCGAGTCCAGTGCCGCGATGACCTCGGAGGTGGACGCGAGCGGGCACACGGGAGTGGACGGATACGGATATGACGTGGTCGGCTCGTTCCCCCGGTCGTACTGCCACCGTCCGGCGACGTAGTGGACAGGGAGACCGGTGTAATCCGCTGTCGTCGTCTCGAAGGACGGCTGGTCGGGATTGTCGGCCGCGGTGCCGGGGCGAGCGCCGTCCGGGCCGACGGTGACCACCTGCCGCTCGTCGCCGACCAGCAGTTCGACTTCGACCCGCCAGCGGCAGTCACAGGTCGATGTCGTCGTGGTGACCGCGAACGATGTGGTTATGCCGGGCGCGATCGGTAGAGCCTGCTCTCCTGACGTGGCGACGACCGGATCCTGAGAGGTGATCAGGCGGCTGTCCAGGTCCAACGTCGTCACTTCGGCCGGTATCACCTCGGTCGGCTGCTCCGAGGTCGGCCGCTCCGTGCCAGGCTGCCGCGCCGTCGGCCGCTCCGCGTCCGGCGATGTGGTGCAGGTCAACGAAAGTCTGGCGGGAGAGGCATCAGCGGAGGGAGACTTGATGTCCTCGCCGACTCGGAGCGTGAAGCCGACCACGCGCACCTGGTCCTGCCCGGTCGCGGCAACGTCGAGGCGCAACGGCGTGGCGCCCGCCGATGCCGCGCCGATCGAGGCCGCCCAGGCGGCCCACCCGCGGCAGTCCTCCCGGCCGTCCGGCGGCGGCCCGAGGTCACGCGTCTCACCGCTGAACACGTAGCTGGCGGTCCCCGGGGCGTCGGTATCGCTGGGCCCAACCGAGCCTGGGTCGGCCTGTACCGCGATCCGGAACGGTGGGGGGCACCCCAGATCGAGCTGGTCGCAGGCCCAGTCCCTGCCGGCGGGCGTGACCGTGAGGGCGGTCGTCGTCGCCACCACCAGTGCGAGGGCTGTCCCGGCCCCGAGCAGCGTGCGGGCGCGTGGGCGTGCCCAGGTGGGCATTCGGACCCAGGTGGGCGTTCGAACCCAGGCAGGTATCCCACCAACCCAGTTGCGCGGCGGCCTGGTCGGCTGCCGCGCCGACCCGATCTCGTCCCAGGTCCCTGTTCCAGGAGGCCACGACGAGGTCGGGCGCGCCGACGGGTCCATCCCTGCCGGGATCTCGTCGTCGGCATGGCCGTCGTCGACGCTCGGACTCCCGCCGACCCGCCACAGCCGACGCCAGCTCCCCATGCGGCCCACCCATCACGCTTTGTCAGAGATCCGTGACAAGTATGGCGCTTCGCCAGGTACGCCGTGTACGCCGCGCATGCTCGCCTTCCGCCGAGGCGGGCGCGGGCAGGCGGGCTTGCGTTGGGTGCCGCCGTTTGGAGGTATGGCGCCCTGTTCGGCGCGGGTCCGCGGCCTGCCGATACCTGGCCCGTCCACCTCGTGGACGACAATTCGGCCGTGGACTCCTCCCCGGCGGTGGACCGGCTGGTCGACGCGGTACGAGCGGCCCTGGCCGCGGCGGCGGACCCGGCGAAGGCGCCGGGGATGCAGGCCTACATGAAGTCGTCGATGCCCTACCTCGGTGTCCCGAAGCCGCCGAGGGAGCAGGCGCTGCGGCCCGCCCTCGCCGCGCACCGGCTGGAGACGGTGACGGACTGGCAGACGGCGGTGCTGCGGCTCTGGCGGGAGGCGGGGTTCCGCGAGGAGCGCTACGCCGCCATCGCGCTGACCGGCCACCGGCCCTACCTGGCGTACTGGACCCCTGACGTGCTGCCCCTCTATCAGGAGATGATCGTCACCGGCGCCTGGTGGGACTACGTCGATGAGGTCGCCTCGCGCCGCGTCGGGCCGCTGCTCGCCGCGAGCCCCGAGATCCTGCGGCCGGTGATGCTGCGCTGGAGCCGCGACCCCGACCGCTGGCTGCGCCGCACGTCGATCATCTGCCAGCTCGGCGCGAAGAAGAGCACGGACCTGGACCTGCTCTACGCCTGTATCGAGGTGAACCTCGACGATCCCGACTTCTTCCTCCGCAAGGCCATTGGCTGGGCGCTGCGGCAGTATGCCTGGACGGACCCCGACGAGGTCCGCCGCTACGTCGCCACGCGGGCGGACCGGCTCTCCCCGCTCTCCCGGCGGGAGGCGCTGCGCAATGTCGGTCCCTAGTCACGCAATGGTGAGCCGTAGTTACTTGACGGCTCCAAAGCTACGTAGTGTCGACAGATGGCATCGCTTGCATCGCGCCCAGCGGTGCTGAGCGCCCCGAGGTCGCCGCGTGGTGCCCTAGTTCAGTCAGAAGCCGCTGGGGTCCCCGTGGATTCGATCCGCCCCGGCGGATCGAATCCACGGGGCTATGCCTAGTTCGCCAGCGACCGACCCCCGATTTCCGTGCCGGCCAGGGCGAACGGCCTCTCGAACGTACGATCGAGGAATCATGAGCACCCTTTTCGACGACATGACCCCTGGCGCGGGTGCCCCCGGTGCGGGTGTCCCGGCGGGCGATGCGGCCTACGAGCCGTACGACCCGTACGACATGTTCGCCCCCGCCGTGCTGGCCGCTGCCCCGGTCACCGCGCCAGCCGCGGAGGGACGGCGGCCGACGCCGCGCCTGGACCCGGACGCGCTGCTGGCCGAGCTGAACCCGCAGCAGCGCGCCGCCGTGGTGCACGAGGGCTCGCCGCTGCTGATCGTCGCCGGTGCCGGCTCCGGCAAGACCAGGGTGCTCGCCCACCGGATCGCCTACCTGCTCGCCGCCCGCAAGGTGCACCCCGGCGAGATCCTCGCGATCACGTTCACCAACAAGGCCGCGAACGAGATGAAGGAGCGGGTCGGCGCGCTCGTCGGCGGCCGGGTGCGGGCCATGTGGGTCAGCACCTTCCACTCGGCCTGCGTGCGGATCCTGCGTAACGAGTCGAAGCGGCTCGGGTTCGGCTCCTCGTTCTCGATCTACGACGCAGCCGACGCGCAGCGGCTGATCACGCTGGTCTGCCGCGACCTGGACCTCGATGCCAAGCGCCACCCAGCCCGGGGGCTCGCCGCCCAGATCAGCACGCTCAAGAACGAGCTGATCGACCACGAGACCGCGCAGGCCAAGGCCGCCAGCCACCCCGAGCGGACCGTCGCCGAGGTGTACGCGCTCTACCAGCGCCGGCTGCGCGAGGCCAACGCGCTGGACTTCGACGACCTGATCATGACGACGGTGAACCTGCTGCAGGCGTTCCCCGACGTCGCGGAGCACTACCACCGCCGGTTCCGCCACGTACTCGTCGACGAGTACCAGGACACCAACCACGCCCAGTACACGCTCATCCGCGAGCTCGTCGGCAGTGAGCGCAGGAGCAAGCTCGCGGAGTGGACGTCCGACGAAGGAGGACGGCCTCGGAGCGAGGGCGGCGACGGAGTGAACCCGGGGCACAGCTCGGTCTCGACGGCCGGCCGGGCGGCCGACGAGGGCATGCCGGGGCCGGCCGAGCTGTGCGTAGTCGGCGACGCCGACCAGTCGATCTACGCGTTCCGCGGCGCGGACATCCGCAACATCGTCGAGTTCGAGCAGGACTTCCCGGACGCGAGGGTCGTGCTGCTGGAGCAGAACTACCGCTCCACCCAGACCATCCTGTCCGCGGCCAACGCCGTCATCGCCCGCAACAGCCAGCGCAAGGCGAAGCGGCTGTGGTCGGACGCCGGCGACGGCGAGAAGATCGTCGGCTTCGTCGCCGACAACGAGCACGACGAGGCCGCGTTCGTCGCCGAGGAGGTCGACAAGCTCACCGATGACGGCCACGCCCGCCCCGCCGACGTGGCCGTCTTCTACCGGACCAACGCGCAGAGCCGGGTCTTTGAGGAGATCTTCATCCGCGTCGGCCTGCCCTACCGAGTCGTCGGCGGTGTGCGCTTCTACGAGCGCAAGGAGATCCGCGACCTGCTCGCCTACCTGCGGGTGCTGGCGAACCCGTCTGACACGGTCAACCTGCGACGCATCCTCAACGTGCCCCGACGCGGGATCGGTGACCGGGCCGAGGCGATGCTCGCCGCGTTCGCCGAGCGGGAGCGCATCCCGTTCGCCGAGGCGCTCGGCCGGGTAGGCGAGGTGCCGGGGCTGGCGACCCGCTCCGCCAAGGCCATCCGCGAGTTCGCCACGCTGCTCGACGAGCTGCGCGAGACCGCCGCCGGCGACCTGGTCGAGACGGCCGAGGCCATCCTGGAGCGAACCGGCTACCTCGCGGAGCTGGTCGCCGAGGACACCATCGAGGCCCAGGGCCGGGTGGAGAACCTCCAGGAGATGGTCGAGGTCGTCCGGGAGTACGTCCAGCGCTTCCCCGAGGGCACGCTCGCCGGTTTTCTCGAGCAGGTCTCGCTCGTCGCCGACGCTGACCAGATACCGTCCGACGACGGCTCGGACGGCGTCGTCACACTGATGACCCTGCACAGCGCCAAGGGCCTGGAGTTTCCGGTGGTTTTCCTCACCGGGCTCGAGGATGGCATCTTCCCGCACATGCGCACGCTCGGCGACCCGACACAGATGGAAGAGGAACGCCGGCTCGCCTATGTCGGCATCACTCGGGCCCGCCAGCGCCTGTACCTGACGCGCTCGCTGGTCCGCAGCGCCTGGGGCCAGCCCGCCTACAACCCGCCGTCGCGTTTCCTCACCGAGGTCCCTGAGCACCTGCTGGACTGGCGCCGCCTGGCCCCCGCCCCGGCGAGCCCCAGCGGCGGCTTCGGCTCGGGCGGCGGCGGGTTCGGTGGCGCCGGCCGCGGCGCGGGCGGGACCGCCGGCGCCAGGAGCGGCTCGCCCGCCGGTTCCCCGGCAGGGCAGGCCCGTTCCCGTCCGGCCAGCCGCCCGATCATCCAGCTCTCGGCCGGCGACCGGGTCACCCACGACGTGTTCGGCCTGGGCGTGGTTATCGCCACCAGCGGCGTCGCCGAGTCTTCCCAGGCGAAGGTCGACTTCGGCGAGGGCACCGGCACCAAGGACCTCCTCCTGCGCTACGCCCCCCTCACCAAGCTCTGAGGCGGGCGGGCCCGGGTCCCTGCCGGATTGACTCCGTAAGCTCCGTCGATCCGGCAGGTCCGGGACGTGCCGAACGGGCGGGCGGTCCACCCGCGCCAGCACTGCAAGTGACGGCGCCTTCAGCGCAGCGCCAACTCAGCCCCGTCCTCAGCCCGGCACCACATCAACCACGGCCATACGCCTGTATCCGGTACCACGCTGGGAGGACGCTCAGCGTCCGACAGGCAGGGCGCGCGTCCAGCGCCGCACGCCTCAGCAGGTGCGGGCGACGGGGATGGTGGCGGCGGTGGCCAGGGAGGTGACGCGGTCGGCGGTGGCGAGATCGAGGTTGCCGCCTGAGAGGACCACCGCGGTCGGGCCCTGCGCGAGGTCCGGGTGGCGCAGCAGTGCGGCGACGCCGGCGGCGCCGGCTGGCTCGACGACGTGCCCGCCCGTGCGGCGCAGCAGCACCATCGCCTCCCAGAACGCGTCCTCGTCGACGGTCACGACGTCGTCGAGCAGGGACGCGGCGAGCGCGAGCGTGAGCCGGCCGGGAGTGCGCACCGCCATCCCGTCGGCGACGGTGTCGGCGGCGACCGACAGCAGCCGGCCGGCGTGGAACGAGTCGGCGAACGCGGGCGCGCTCCGCGCCTGCACGCCGATGACCCTGGTGTCCGCGTCGCGGGCTGCCAGCGCCGCCGCTATCCCGGTCCCGAGCCCGCCGCCGCCGATGCCGACGATGACGGTGCGCAGACCGGGTACCTGCTCCAGGAGCTCCAGCCCGACCGTGCCCTGGCCGGCGATCACGGCCGGATCGTCGAAGGGGTGGACCATCAGCCGGCCGCCGTCGGCGGCGAACGCCTCGGCGGCGGCGAGCGCCGCCTCGACACCGCCGTCCACGTGCTCCACGCGGGCGCCCCAGCGGCGAGTCCTGGCCACCTTGACCGGGTTCGCGCCGCTTGGGACGAAGATCGTCGACTCGACGTCGAACTGAGCCGCCGCGTACGCGACACCTTGGGCGTGGTTGCCGGCGCTGGCCGCGACCAGGCCGCGGGCCCGCCGCGCCGGGTCGGCCTGCGCCACCCGGTTGTAGGCGCCGCGCAGCTTGAACGACCGGGTGTGCTGCTCGTTCTCGCACTTCAGCCAGATCGGCGCGCCCGCGCGCAGGCCGAGTCCCGGGTGCCGGACGACCCTGGTGAGCCGGGAGACGCCGGCGAGAGTGGCGGCGGCCCGCTCGACGTCGACCGTCCGGAGCAGGGCCGCGGCGTCGACGACCTCGGCGTCATCGTCTGGCTGGCTTGTAGTTCCCTCTACGTCGTCGGCTTGGTCGATGGGCGACGCCTGGGCCGGGGTTCCTGCCGGATCCGGGGTTCCTGCTCGATCGGCGAAGCCGATCGGGGAGGTCTGGGAGCTTGCGGAGCCCGGGGTTCCTGCTCGATCGGCGGAGCCGATCGAGCAGGTCTGCTGGGAGGTCCGGGATGCCCTGGTCGCGCCCGGTTTGCTGGCGGCGTCGGAGGCGCGCGGCGACGGCGTTGTCGCTGCTGGCTTGGTCATCGGGGCTGCTCCTGGTGGCTGGGCGGCCACCTGTGCGCCGTGGCCGCGGCAAACAAAAAAGCCCCCCGCAGACGCGGAAGGCTGGGCGCGCGGCCTGATCGTCGTGACGATCTTAGTCGCGCGCCCACGTAATGGCCATGAGGTGCTGCTGCACCTCTCCAGCCTGCTCCGCCACCCCTACCCCCGTCAAACCGACTACTCATCGTCGCATAACGGCTACTATAACCGTTTACAGTAGCGGCAAGTTCGACCCGTGGTCCCGTGCCGGGGTGGTCATGGTGAGCGAGTCGCGCGACCTGGCCACATCCGGTGACGGCGCCTTCAGCGCAGTACCAACCCAGCCACATGGTCCGCCGGGTCCAGCCCGGCCACCGCCAGCTACGTGGCGGTCGGGCTGTGGGGTGGTCGTGGTGAGCGAGTCGCGCGACTTGGCCACATCCGGTGACGGCGCCTTCAGCGCAGTACCAACCCAGCCACATGGTCCGCCGGGTCCAGGCGAACCACCCCCATATACCTGGACCCGGAACCAACGCGGGGAGGGCGCTCAGCGCCCGACAGAGTGATGGCGCGTCCAGCGCCCCATCACTCCCATTCGATGGTGCCCGGGGGCTTGGAGGTGATGTCGTAGACGACGCGGTTGACCTGGGGGACCTCGTTGACGATGCGGTTGCTGATGCGCTCCAGGACGTTCGCCGGCAGCCGCGCCCAGTCCGCCGTCATCGCGTCCTCGCTGGTCACCGCGCGCAGCACGACGGGATGGCCGTACGTGCGCTCGTCGCCCTGGACGCCGACCGTGCGCACGTCGGCCAGCAGGACGGCGAACACCTGCCAGATCTCGCGTTCGAGCCCCGCGCGGCGGATCTCGTCGCGGACGATCTGGTCGGCGGCGCGCACGATGTCCAGCCGCTCCTGGGTGACCTCGCCGATGATCCGCACGGCGAGCCCCGGGCCGGGGAACGGCTGGCGCCAGACGATCTCCTCGGGCAGGCCGAGCTCCTCGCCGAGCCGGCGCACCTCGTCCTTGAACAGCATCCGCAATGGTTCGACCAGGCCGAACTGGAGGTCCTCCGGCAGGCCGCCAACGTTGTGATGCGACTTGATCTTCGCGGCGTCCGGGGAACCGGACTCGATCACGTCCGGGTACAGGGTGCCCTGGACGAGGTACTCGATGCGGCTGCCGGCGGCCTCCGCGCGGGCCTCCAGTTCGCGGGCGGCCTCCTCGAAGACTCGGATGAACTCGCGCCCGATGATCTTGCGCTTCTGCTCCGGGTCGGTGACCCCGGCCAGCGCCGCGGCGAAGCGGTCGGCGGCCTTGATGTGCACCAGCTCGACGCCGGTGGACGCGACGAAGTCGCGCTCGACCTGCTCGGCCTCGCCGGCCCGCAGCAGGCCGTGGTCGACGAAGACGCAGGTGAGGGCGTCGCCGACGGCCCGCTGCACGAGCGCGCCCGCGACCGCGGAGTCCACGCCGCCGGACAGCGCGCAGATCAGCTTCGCGTCGCCGACCTGGGCGCGAACCGCGGCGACCGCCTCGTCGACGATGTTGACCATCGTCCACGCCGGGCGGGCACCCGCGCCGTGCAGCAGGAAGCGCCGCAGCACATCCATGCCGTGCTCGGTATGCAGCACCTCGGGGTGGAACTGCACGCCGAACAGCCCGCGCCGGACGTCCTCGAACGCGGCGACCGGAGTCGACCGTGTCGCCGCGGTGAGCTCGAAACCGGCGGGCGCCGCGGTGACGGCGTCGCCATGTGACATCCAGACCTGCTGCTGGACCGGCAGGCCGTCGAAAAGCACCCCGGGGCTGGTGACGGCCAGCTCCGTGGCGCCGTACTCGGCGGTCCCGGTGCGCTCGACGGTGCCGCCGAGGGCCTGCGCCATCACCTGGTGGCCGTAGCAGATGCCCAGCACGGGGATGCCGGTGTCGAACAGCGCCGGGTCCACCCGCGGCGCACCGGGGGAGTACACGGACTTGGGGCCGCCGGAGAGGATCACGGCTGCCGGGCGGCGGGCCAGCAGGTCCGCCACCGGCGTGTTCCACGGCACGATCTCGGAGTACACGTGGCACTCCCGCACTCGGCGGGCGATCAGCTGCGCGTACTGGGCGCCGAAGTCGATGACCAGGGCGGTGTCGTAGCCGGTTCGGCCGGCGGGGCCTCCTGGCACGGGTCCTGCCGGTTGGCCTGAAGGCGGCGACTGGCCTGAAGGCGGCGACTGACCTGAAGGCGGCGATGTCGGCCTGTGGGGAGCGCTCACCTGCCAAGTCTACGGAGACGCGCCCATGGCGGGGCCGCGCTGGCGTGCCGCCGAGATGCTCGAGGGCCGGCCGCGGCCGCGGCGAAGAGCCGGGCCGAATTTTCGGGATTGACAAATCCCGACAATCTGTATCTGACTTGGAACGTTCGGCGACCACATAGGGGGATTGATGGAGGGGAAGTTCCTGTGGCGCCCAGATCGCCCCGTACCGTTACCGACATGCGCCACGGTCGGCGACCAGGGTCGCTTCGTGGGTGACCTGTGGGTAAGCGAGCGGTGACGCGTGCGACATCGTCCTCGGATCTCGGGGGTGTCCGGCGCGTCTCCGGGCCTCATGAGGCGCGCATCAGGGGCACAACTCGTGGCTTCCTAGTACATGGCGTAAGGTAGCCGCCTTTCACGCACTAACGCGGTACCGCTATGGTGCCGACCGAGGGACATCCGGTCCGATACCGAACCATCCTGGGAGTGCCCTGTTCCGGGAGGCCGGCGGAGAGGTTGCGAAGTACGTGCGCAGACAACCGATGGCCAGCAGCACGGGCATCGCCGCGGACTCGATGCCGATGCCGGCACCGGGATCCCCCGTCGTGGACGACGGGGGCCACGGCGAGCGGCCCGCCGCGGCCCGCCCCCCCGACGACGGTAACGGGACGCGTGCGCGCGGTGGCGTCCTGACCAGCCCGACGAGTTGGCGGGTCCGCACCAAGCTGATCGCGATCCTCGCGATCCCGGTCGTTGCGATCATCGTGAACGCGCTGATCGACGCGAGCTCGGTGCTCACCAGCACCCGTGACATCAACCGGGTGTCCAGCCTGGTCACCATCAACCAGGCGGCCGTCAAGCTGACCTACGAGCTCGAGCGCGAGCGCACCTTCACGGTCGACTATGTCGCGCTGCAGCTCAGCCCGCGCAAGTCGACGACGGCTAGTCTCGAATCGATCAAGACCATTCGTGGGACCGTCGACAGCGACTTCAAGGCATACCAGGATGTGGCCGAGGGCAAGCGCGGGACTTTCGGTGACCAGGTAAACGAGGCGCTCGACGCCGTCGCCCTGCACATGGACGACCTGAAGACCAAGCGCGACGTGCTGATCAAGATGACCGAGCCGGTCTCCGTGATGCAGGCCTACGACGCCATCATCGAGCCGCTCCTCGACCTGGTCGCCGTCATCCCGCAGGGCAACGACGACCGTGAGCTCGACAGCTCGGTCGAGGCGACCTCCCACCTCGTGCTTGCCACCGACCTGCTGGCCCAGCAGCAGTCGCAGATCGAGATCTACCTCGCGTCGCAGCAGCCGTTCAGCAGCGACGACTTCCGCGCGGCGCTGACTCTCGACTCCCAGCGCAGCACCGAGCTGGACCAGTTCGCCAAGATCGCAACGCCCGAGCAGCTGGCGCTGTACGCGACGACGGTCAACCAGCGCACCAACCGCGACGTCGTCAAGACCCAGCAGTACACCGCCCTGGTGCTGAACGCCCTGCCGGACAGGCCCCTCACCGGCGATCAGGGAACGCTGACCGGCGTCAATGGCATCGACCCGACGAAATGGCTGCAGAACACCCGCGCCACCATCGAGCTGAACTACGACGTCGTGGACAAGCTGCTCAGCCAGATCGACAAGCGGGTCGACAGCCTACGTGGCGACATCCAGCGACGGGCGCTCCTGTCCGCGCTGTTCACCGTCCTGATCCTGGCGGCTGCCCTCGTCATCACCCTGGTCGTGGCGCAGTCGCTGATCCGCCCGCTGTTCGCGCTGCGGACCGCGGCGCTCGACATCGCCGAGCGGCGTCTGCCGGAGGCCGTCCGCCGGATCCGAGATTCGTCCGAACAGGTGATCGACGACGAGATCGAAACCGTCGGTATCGATACCGACGAGGAGATCGGCGAAGTCGCCCGGGCGTTCGACCAGGTCCATCACGAGGCGGTCAAGCTCGCGTCCGAGCAGGCGGTGCTGAGGAACAACGTCAACGCGATGTTCGTCAACCTCTCCCGGCGAAGCCAGGGCCTCGTCGAGCGGCAGCTCCGGCTGATCGACGACCTGGAGAACCGCGAGCAGGACCCGGACCAGCTGTCCAACCTGTTCAAGCTGGACCACCTCGCGACCCGTATGCGCCGGAACAACGAGTCGCTCCTGGTCCTCGCCGGCACCGACACCGCCCGCCGCTGGACCCACCCCGTCCCGCTCAACGAGGTGGTCCTCGCGGCCATCTCCGAGGTCGAGCAGTACACCCGGGTCAAGCAGACCACCGCCGCGTCGGTGTCGATCGCCGGTAACGGTGTCAGCGACGTCGTCCACCTCATCGCCGAGCTGCTGGAGAACGCCACGGCGTACTCCCCGCCGGCGACGGACGTCGTCGTCACCAGCCACTCCCTCGGCCCCGGCGCCGGCGCGATGATCGAGATCGTCGACCAGGGCATCGGCATGCCGGCCAAGGACCTGGAGCGGATCAACGAGCGGCTGGCGAACCCGCCGGTCGTGGACGTCTCCGTGTCCCGGACGATGGGCCTGTTCGCCGTCGGCCGGCTGGCCAGCCGGCACGGCATCCGCGTCCAGCTGCGCGAGTCGCCGACCCGCGGCATCACCGCCGTCATCCGGCTGCCAGCCAAGCTGGTCACCGGCGACGGCGCCGGCGGCACCAGCCCCGCGGGGGCAGCCCGACCGGCGGCGATCGGCCGGCCCGGCGGCGAGGCTCCGGCCCGGCCGGTCCAGGCCTTCGGCGCCTTCGGCCCCGGGCAGGGCGGCCGGCCGGAGCTTGGCAGCGGTCCCATCCCGGGCGCGCTGACCGGCCCGTCGCGCCAGCCGTCCTTCAGCGGGCCACAGCAGTACGGCCCCCCGTCCGGCGCCGAGGGTGGACGTGGCGGTCCTCGGCAGCGTCCGGACGACCTGCTGGAGGAGATGACCGACCAGAACCAGAACCGGTTCGGGCCGCCGAGCGGCCCCCTACCGGCCCTGACCTCCCGGCAGACCCCCCAGCCTGGCCCCGCCGACCATCCAGGTCCGGGAACAACTCAGGACGCCGGACGGTTCGGGCCGCCGCCACTGGCGATCGGCCCGGCTGGCGGTCAGCGCGAGGGCACACCGCCGGCCCCGATGACCGGCCCGCTGCCGACTCGGGAGACGGTCAGCCGTTATACCGAGCAGGACACGCAGCGGCTCGGCCCAAGCCCGTTCAGCGGCGGGCAGCCAGTCGCCAGGTCCGGCCAGCAGCCGGGCCCCGACGGGCCCGCCTACGCCGAGCCGGCCGGCGGGCCGAGGACCGGCCAGCCGGACACCCGCGGCCCGCGTGACGACTGGAGCGGCGATTTCCAGCGTCCGGACGGGCCGGAGCCCCTGGACCAGACCGGCCCGATGCCCCGCCAGGGCGGCTACGCGCCGAACGGCGCGGGTAGCTACCGGGCACCGGGGCAGCCCGGCCAGAACTACGCCGAGCCGCCGAACTACGCGGACACGCGTAACTACGCGGGCCAGCCGGACTACTCGGGCCCGCAGGAGAACGTGTTCGCCAGGCCCGCCCACCGGCCTGAGCCGGCGCCGGTGGACGTGCCCCAGCCAAGCTGGGACGAGCAGCCGGCGACGGGCGGCTACCCGCGGCCGCAAGCCGACGACACCGGCGAGATCTACCTCGGTGACGGCGAGGACCTGGACACCACGCCGATCTTCGACTCCGTCTCTGCCTGGTTCCAGCGCCGCTCGCCCAGCGACGAGCCCCGTGCCGCCGCCGCGCCGGACCCGGTTGTCGCCGCCGCGCCGGACCCGGTTGTCGAGGTCACGCCGCCGGCCGCGTTCACCGCGCCGCGGGCCTCGGCCGGCATGCGCATCATGGGCAGCGGCGCGGGTGGCAGCACCGCGGAGCACCCGGTCCAACGGCAGGAGGCGGCGCCAGCCGCCATGCCGGTCCGGCCGGCCGCGGCCGTCCGGACACCGGCGCCCGGGCCCGGTCCGGACGCCGGGTACCGCCAGCCCGCCGCATATGGCGACAACGTCTCGAACGGTTCCGCGACTGGCCCTCGGCCCGTCCAGGCGCCCGTTGAGCCGCTGCCGAAGCGCGGCGGCGGCGCGGACAACGGCTGGGAGTCGGCCGGCGATGCCGGCTGGCGGGCAGCCGAGGCGTTGCGCGAGCCCGGTGGGCAGGACTCGTCCACGACCAGGGCCGGACTTCCGGTGCGGGTGCCGATGAGCAACCTGGTCCCCGGCACCGCCGAGCCAGCCAGTAATCGCAAGCCCCAGCAGCCGCGGCCAGCCGACGCGACAACCAGGTCCCCTGAGGCGGTTGGTGGGCGTCTCGCCAGCTTCTACCAGGGTGTTCGGCAGGGACGGGACATGGGTGCCGAGACAAGAAGCGCCCGCCGTGACGGGCAGGAGGAACGGTGAGACCGGTGAGCGCAGCGGCGCAGAACCTGAACTGGCTGATCAACAATTTCGTCGACCGGGTTCCGGGTGTCGCGCACACGGTCGTCGTGTCGGCCGACGGTCTGCTGCTCGCGGTGTCGGACGGGTTCCCACGCGACCGGGCTGACCAGCTCGCGGCCGTGTCCTCCGGGCTCGTCAGCCTGACGCAGGGTGCGGCCCGGGTCTTCGAGGCCGGCTTGGTGACCCAGACGGTCGTCGAGATGGAGCACGGGTTCCTGTTCATCATGGCGATCAGTGACGGGGCGAGCATGGCGGTGCTGGCAGCGCCGTCGTGCGACATCGGCCTCGTGGGCTACGAGATGGCACTGCTCGTGCACCGGGCGAAGGACGTCCTTACGCCGCAGCTGCGCCAGGAGCTGCAAGGGACGCTTCCTCGATGAGCGCGGGTACCACCCCAGATCACTCCGGGCCTAGGGGGAAGTCAACGTGAGCGACATGGGGGGCCCGCCCGGGCCTGTCGTCCGGCCGTACGCCATGACCGGCGGGCGGACCCGGTCGCGTTACGAGCTCGCCATCGAAGCGCTCGTCATCACCACCCAGTACGGCGAGGAACGCGCGATCGGCCTCAGCATTGAGCAGCAGTCCATCGCCGCCATGTGCCGTCAGGTCCGGTCTGTGGCGGAGATCGCCGCCGGCCTGCGGGTGCCCCTCGGTGTCGCGAGGGTGCTGGTCGGCGACATGGCGGACGAGGGCTTCGTCCGCGTACACCAGCAGCCGGACCGCGACGAGGCACCGGATCTCGCGTTGCTCGAAAGGGTTCTCAGTGGCCTACGAAAGCTCTGACAACAGAAGGGTCAACTCCTCGGTCGCGACCACCTCGGTCAAGATCGTGGTTGCCGGCGGTTTCGGCGCAGGGAAGACCACTTTCGTGGGCTCTGTATCGGAAATCGTCCCGCTTCGCACCGAAGCCGTCATGACCGAGGCCGGTGCGCACGTCGACGACCTGACTCACCTGGTCGACAAGACGACGACCACGGTGGCGATGGACTTCGGCCGGGTGTCGCTCGACGAGGACCTGATCCTCTACCTGTTCGGGACGCCGGGACAGTACCGGTTCTGGTTCATGTGGGACGACATCGTCCGCGGTGCGATCGGCGCGATCGTGCTCACGGACACCCGCCGGCTCGCGGACTGCTTCGCCGCCGTCGACTACTTCGAGCAGCGCCAGCTGCCGTTCGTCATCGGTCTGAACTGCTTCGACGGGGTGCTGCGGCACTCGATCGAGGACGTGCGGGAGGCGCTGCAGATCGGCCCGTCGGTGCCGATCATCACTTGCGACGCGCGCAACCGCGACTCGACGAAGAGCGCGCTGATCGCGGTGGTCGAGCACACGATGTCCCGGGCCGCCCTGCGCGCCTAGCGCCTGGGGCGACGCGGCCGGAAGGATGAAGGGGAGGGCATCGTGCCCTCCCCTTCATTGTTGGTAGGCGCGGGGTGTCCGGCGTCACCGTGCGAAGTCGTCGCGCGCGGACCGCGACAGCCAGCCCGTCAGCGTCACGAGAAAGCCGTCCCCGGCGAACTTCGCCGGGGACGGCTTTCTCGTGCGGGGGGGGGGCGGCTTAGGCGTCCTGGTTGAGCTGCCTGAGGGTGCCGGTGTTCGGGATGTTCCCGTCGCCGGAGTTGTTGACCTGCTCCAGGTCGAACGTGAACGTGTCCGCGTGCCAACGCCACTGCCCGCCGTTCAGCGGAATCGTCGCGACGTTCTGCGGCAGGTCCTTGCGGGCGCCGAACTTCACGTCGCCGACGATGGTGCGGGCCGTGAGGGTCTTCAGGACGTCCGCGATCGCCTTCCGGTCGTCGAGCGAGTTCACCTTGGCCAGGGCCTGCGCCGCGACGTCGAACAGCGCGAGCGAAGTGCCGAGCTGCTGCGACCCGCTCGGACCACTCGCTTTCTGGTACTGGTCGGCGAGCTGTGCCGACGTCCAGTTGGTCAGGAAGCTGCGGGTCTGGCGCTTGTTCGACCAGAACATCTCCGTGGTCAGCCCGTCGGCCACGGTGCCACCAAGGACCTTCAGATCGCTCTCGAACAGCAGCCCCTTGGACAGGGTGATGATCCGCGGGAAGAACTTCTGGTTGATGGCGTCCCGCTGGAACTGGATGTAATCCGCGGCGCGCGCGATGCCGGTGACGATCTGGACGTTCTGCTCCTGGAACTGGGCAATGATGTCGACGAAGGACTTCGTGCCCGGCGTGTACAGGAGGTAGTCCGAGAATCCGACCGGGGTCCCGGCGCTGGCCAGCTCGAGGTTCGTGGCCGCGAGACCCTGGCGGAACCGCAGCTTCGGGTTCGCGAAGGTCCGGCCGTCGGTGTCATCCGGCCACAGCGCGCCGACCGTGTGGTTGTTCGGAACCTCGGCGGTCTGCCCCCACATCGAGGAGTAGGCGTTGAAGTACTCCGCGAGACCGGGGAAGAAGTGGTAGGTCCAGTTGGAGGTCTTGAGGTTTCCGCTGGGATCGACATACCGCGATTCCCAGGGCGCCATGGTGGAGATGCATGGGACGCTGTTGACCTCGCACTGGTCGGCGACCGGGTTGACGGTGTCCGACGTCGAGCCCACCAGGACGATGTCCACCTGGTCGTCGGAGATCAGCTGGCTCGCCGCCTTGGCCGCTCGGGCGAAGGTCGACTGGCTGTCCCGGATGTAGATCTCGACCGGATGGGTGGTGCTGCCGACCGACAGTCCGCCGTTGTTCGCGAAGAAGTCCTTCAGAACGTCGGTCACGAAGAGGTCGGCGTCAGCGAAGCTGCTGAGCGCACCGGACTGTGGCGTCACGAGGCCGATGCGCACGGGCCGGATCTTCGAGCTCGTCGATGATCCGGAGCCGCTGCACGCCGCGAGCAGGCCACCGGCTGGCGCGGCGAGGGCGGCGGTGCCCGCGAGCCGCAGCAGCGCGCGCCGGTCGACGAACCGGAAACCCTGGCCGCTTGCCGCGGCGGGCTCCTCCCGGCCAGTGGCGGCGGGTGCGGCGAGGCCGTGATCGGTGTCGGCCGCCGTCGTGGGGGACGAAGCAAGCTGAGGACGGGCTGCGGCGTCGTTGCCACCGGCCGCTTGGAAGATCGGCCGCTTCTTGCCCGTCGAACGGTCAGACCTGCGCATGGCCTCTGATCCTGCCGCACCCCGGTCCAAACTCGTCAACTGGGTCCATTTCGGTGCAGCTATCGCGGGCTACGCTCGAACGAGCAGATCCGCTGCGTGGTGCGGAGTGAACGTGTCGCAGCCACGTCTGACGTATCGCACAGGGGTGGTGACCCTGGACACCTTTTAGTTGAGAGCGCAGGACATGTTGCCACCCTTGGTGACGTACACGGTGGCCTGCGCTCGGCCGCCGACGGGCCAGACGGCGATGCTGTTACCCACCTGCCCTTGGAGCGGGCCGCTGGTGAATGCCACGGCGGCGATGACATTGGAGGCGTCATCGAACGTCGGTGTGGCGATCGTGTAGTCGCCCTGCTGCCCGTTCCACTGGTATTTCCCATTCGTGGTCGGGACGACCAGGACGCCGGCGTGAGCGCCTGGCGCGGGCCCGGCGGCGGCTGACGGCCCCGCGGCGGCCGGGGTCGTGCCCGTCGACGCGGCCGTGCTGGCGGAGGGGGCGGCCGGAGCGGCACCCGCTACGCAGCTGTAGGTGCCGTCGGCCAGCGCCTTGCCGACCCTCGCGTCCGGGTTGGTTCCGGCGGGCGAGAGCGTGGCGCTTGCCGCGGTGTCACTCGCGCCCGAACGGCCGCCGCCCCCGCGTCCCATGACCAATACGTAGATCCCCAACGACACCAGCGCCACGATGACCGCGACCGCGAGCGGACCGAGCCAGCCGTGCCGGAACCACGCCAGTCGATCGTCCGCCGCGGCGTCACCATCCGCGGCGGGCCCCCGCCGCGATGTCGGCGGGCGCTCGTCTTCGGCCTCGCCCAGCTCCAACGCGTCCTCGATGCCGTCGGCGGCGAAGCGACGCCCAGAACCGCCCGGTCGACCTTTCGAGTCCGCCGTGCCGCTCTGGGAGCGCCCCCGGCTCGCCAGCCGCGCGCCATCACCGGAACCAACGGCTTCCTGGGCGCCTCTGCCCTCAGGGCCGGTGAGTGGATCCAGGCCCGCCGCGGGGCCGCTGAGCCGCGACCGCGGCCCGTCCTCGTGCTGCCCGCCCCGGGCGCCACCTGGGTCAGCACCGGGCTTTGGGCCGCGGGGCTCCCCGGTGAGACCGGCCGCGGGGCCTCGGTCGGCGAGCGGCTCGTCGGACCCGCCGGCGTCGCGCGTCCTGCGGGCGGCCTTCGGGCCGGTTCTGGGGCCGGGCCTCGACCCGGTCGCTGTGCCGCTCTGGTCCTGGCCACCGCGCGCCCGCCGGCCCCCCGAGCGCTCGGGAGCATCGGCCAGCGCCTCGGGCGTGACCGCCTGCAGGCTCATGGAGTCGGTGATCGGGTTCGGCGTCCGGCGCCGGTCCGCCGGCACGCTGCGCGTCGCGCCGCGGCGGGGCAGACTGCCGGCCGTTCTGGACAGGATCGACGTCGTCTCGACCGGCGCGAGCCGCCGCGACGCCGTCGCCCGCTCGCCCGTCGGCGTCGACGGACTGCCCCCGCCGCCTCGAGCCTCCCGCGGGACCGCTGAGGCGCCTGCCGAGGATCCGTCGGCCCGCGGCGCCAGCGGTGTGGGCTGCCGCCCCGTCCCGGCCCGCTCGGGCGCCGGGAACCCCGTCGGCTCCGCCGCTCCCCGGGGGCCTGTCACTCCCTCACGGCGGCGGGCTCGCCGTCGTCCGCTGCCTGACTGGGCCTCGTCCCGCGCGGCCGGCGCGATCTCGCCGCCCGTCCGTCCCCGCGGCGCCGGGGCGGCCGCTCCCGGCGGCAGCCCCCGCTCCGCCGGCCCGGCGCCAGGACGAAGCGTTCCAGCGCTCTGGGCCCCGCTGAGTCCGTCGATCCGCCGGCCGGGCGGCGGTCCGCCGGGAGCCGGACCGCCAGGGACGGGGCCACCGGCTACTGGGCCGCCAGGGATTTGGCTGCCGGGCAGCGGACCGCCGGCGGCCGGGCGGCTGGGCATCGGGCCGCTCGGCGCGCCGGTGGCATGGGAAGGGCGCCGGGGCAGGCCGGCGAGGTCGCCGGTGCCCAAGGGGTCGCGTGGGTCGATGATGGGCCTGCCCGCCGGCGTGCTGGCGGCGCGTGCGTGTGGCACCGGTGCCCGCGTACCGGTCCGATCGGTGACCGGCGGGGCTGGCGAGCGCCAGCCTGTGCCTGGCGGGCCTTCGGAGCCTCGCCCGGTTGGGTCCGGCGGTGTCCCGGTGAACGGCGCTGCCCACCCGGTGCCACTCACGGGCGCGGATGCCCCGGAGGAAGTGGGGTCCGCCCCTGGTGCCCTCCAGGGGGACGACGGTGGTGCCCCGGCGGCACGGTCGCCCGGGCCGCCGCCGTAAGGCGAGCGGCCCTCCTCAGGACCGCCGTGGGTGCGCGGACCGCCGGGCGCGCCGACCGGCATACCCGCTCCAGGGAAGCCTGGCGCGCCGGGAGCGGGCGTCCCGGTCGTCGGCCGAGGAAGCCCCCGCGCCGGGGTGAAGAAGATGTTCGGCGGGCGTTCGTCGCCCGCCGCGCCCGGTGGCCGGGAACCAAGGCCGGCGCCCGCTGGGGACGCGGGAGCCGTGGACACGGGGGACACCCGCGCCCGCGGAGCGCCCGCCCCTGCCGGACCGCTGACAGCGACCACGCCCGTGGCCGGGGTTCCCGGAACGGGCGCTCCGGCGGCCCGCGGTCCGGGCTCCCAGGGCGAGGCGCTCCCCGCGGCCGGGTAGCCGCCACCTGGCGTGCCGGCTGGCCGGCCGCGCGGGTCGCCGCCGACGCGCACGGACCCCGAGGTCCCTCCCGGGCCGGCGAGGCCTGGGGTGCCTGGCTGGCCGGCGAGATTCGGGGTCGCTCCCGGATCCGCGATCGGGTCCCTACCGGAGCGGCCAGGCCCGGGGTCCCTGCCGGACTGGCGAAGCCCGGGGTCCCTGCCGGATTGGCGAAGCCGATCTGGGAGGTCTGCCGGGAGGTCTGCTGGAAGGTCGGCGATCCGAGAGGTCTGCCAGGAGGTCTGAGACGGCCCCAGCTGGAAGGGACCGCTCGCCGGGCGGGGACCGGGTACCGCCGCGGCCGCGCCGCTGGCCGATGCTTCCCCTTGACCAGGCCGCGCCGACCAGGGCGATGACGACGGCGCGGACGGCGATGTCGGCGACGGTACGGCGGCCGGCGGCGGGGGCGGGGGCGCGGCGGTCGATGACTGGTAGGGAGTCGCGGTCGGCGACGGCCTCGGTGGAAGGTATGGCGCCGGGGCGGCCCGCGCGCCGTAGTCCGGCCCGCCGTAGTCCGGCCCGCCGTAGTCCGGCTGGCCATAGTCCAGCCGGCCATAGTCCGGCGCTCCGTAGCCCAGCGCTTCAGGATGAGCCGGGCCTGGCTGATGGCCGGTGGCCGGCTGGGGGCCTTGGCTCGCCGCCACCGGCGGTGGGACGGCGGCGGGTGTGTCCGGTCCGACGTCGATTGCCGTGACGGACAGCCCCGTGTCCCTGCTGCCGTAGGAGCCGTTCCAGGGGGAGTCGACCGCGAACGGGTCGAGGTCCGCGCGCGGTTCGATGGGCGAGGGCGTCCCGCTCCAAGCGGCGCCGGGCTGCGCGGCGGGGGCCGGATGGCTTGCCGCGCGCGGATTCCACTCGGACGTCGCCGCGCCCGTGGCGTCGGGCGTCGCGGCCGGGCTGGTGTGGGAGGACGGCTCGGGCGTGTTGACCCGCTCGACCGCGAAGAAGTCGTCGCGGCTCGCGGTCACCGGTACGACGGGGACGGCAGGCTGTTGCGCCCGTGGAACCCATTGATGGGACGCGGCATCCCAGGCCCAGACACCGTCATCGCTCAGCAAGCGGCCGTGGTCGTCGGTGGGCAACCCCTGCCCCCCTGCTCAGTGCCACGACGCGTCTAGCGGCCGTGGAGCGCGGATGTCGTATCTCTCGAAGGCGGGAACGTCACGAGTCCCGGCGAAGCCGACTAAAGGTCATTAACCAGTATGACCTGCCCCGTCCAGCGCCCGAACCCGGACCCACCGGGCGCCCCGCATCCCACCACCGCACGCTGGGAACATCCCGACCGATACCGGACGGAGCGCTCCCGTGCGGGGTCCTCATGACCTGACCGGCCACCTCCACCGCCCAGGCGAGCCTGATCAAGGTTGCCCCGCTGTCTACACCGGCCCGGTAACCAGATCGGTCGGGCGGAGTGTCCGACGGCTGAGGCGTTCCGCGCCCCAGCCCTACTTGAGCTTTTCGCAGGCCTGACGAATATCCTTGATCACACGCTGGGCCGCGGCCGACTGGACGTCGGCGTTCAGTCGCAGGAAATCGTCCTGGCTGTAGCCAGCCTCGAGCTTGTCCAGGGTGCAGTTGCAGTAGTTCGTCATCCCGTTGTTGCCCCCGACGCAGGTGTCGAGGTAGGTCTTGCGGACCGAGTCGTCGTACTTGCGGCCGGCCGTGGTGGACGTGCCGCTGTCCCCCTTGGGTGAGCTGTCGCCACCGCCGGTCACCTTCAGAAGCAGGATGACAGCGACCAGCACCACGACCAGCGCCGCCGCGCCGAAAACGAGAGTCCGGCCACGGCCCGTCTTCAGCTTCCCGGCGAGGCCACCGCGGTTCTCCTGGCCGACCTCGTCGTCGTCCTCGTCATCCTCATCGTCGAGAATGTCCTCATCGCGGGCGGAGCCGAGCCGCCCACCGGTCAGGCCCCGCAGCCGGTCGCGCGCGCCCCGCCAGGCGGGGCCGTCCGCTGGGTCGACGTCCTCGTCGTGGTCGTCGTCATCGAGCAGACCGGGTGCGTCGCGGTCCAGGTCGCGGGCGCGGCCTCGGTCGAGCGTGCGTCCCTCGGGGGGAGAGGCTGCGCGCGGGCCGGTGCCGACGCCGGTCTTGGCGGGCGACGCCGCGACAAACCGGCCCGAACCTCCCGAACTGGCGTCGCTGAGCCGGGAAGAACCTCGAGCGCCGGTGCGTGCCGGATCCTCCGGCAACGGATCGGTCATGCCCTGCCGGCCGACCACGGGAATGGTCGGTCGGTTCATCGCCTCGGTGCCGGGGCTGTCGAGCGGCCCGGTCAGTGCCGCGCCACCGCGGCTCGCGCTGGGGCCCGTGCCCGGGCCGCCTCGGCTTGCCCCCGGACCGGTACCAGGCCCGCTTCGCCCGGGGCCGCCCCGGCTCGTGTCGCGCGACCAGCTGCCGGTACTGGACCCGGTGCCGAGCGGGTCGGCACGGCCGAAGGGTCCCGTCAACGGGTCGGCGCGGTCGTAGCCGCGACCTGTGCCGGTGGCGAGCGGGTCGGGCCGGTCATAAGGCCCGGTGCCCAACGGGTCCCGGGCCGGCCAGGCACGGGACTGGCCGGTCGAGCCCACGCCGCCACCCACTGAGCCGGGGGAAGGCGGCCCGCCCGGCTCGTGGTCAGCGGGAGATCCGCCGCGTGCCGGCGTCCCGCCTCTGGCCGGGGCCGGGCCGCCGCGCCACTCGGTGCCAGCGTCCAGCGGGTGGCTGTCGGCCGCGAAGCCGCCAGTTCGGCCCGGCTGGGGGTAGGGGCCGGTGACGGGAGACCAGGTCGCCTCCCGGTCCCTGCCGGTGCGCTCCTCGGCGCCGAACAGGGGGAAGCTGCCAGTTCTCGGCTCGTTGTAGGCCTGCTGGCCCGCTCCCGGCCGTCCGCCGTAGCCGCCCGCGTCCGCCTGCGTGGCCGGTCGCTGGCCGGGGTCGGCGGAGCCATAGGCGCCGGTCACGCCAGTGGCGCCGCCCGGGCGGGCCGCGGGGTTGACCGCTCCGGAGGCCGCCGCACCGCCTGGCGCGCGGGACGTGGGCTGCCAGGTCTGGGCGCTCTCGTCCCACACGTAGGCGCCGTCGTCGCTGACCCAGCGGCCGTGCTCGTCGAGGCGCATTTGTGATCCTTCGGAGTGGAGACGGACCCTCCAAGGGTGCCACGAAGGGTGCGAGTCCAGCGCTGGGGGGCTTCCCTTTAGCCGATGGGCGGGGAGGCGAGCATGATCTCGGCCTTCTGGAACTCCTTTAGGGTGGCATAGCCGGTCGTGGCCATGGCGGCCCGCAACGCGCCGGCCAGGCTGACCCCGCCGACGGCTCCGGGCGGGTCCGCCCCGACCAGGATCTGCTCGACCGTGCCAGCCCGCTCCACCGGCTCCCACCGGCCGCGAGGCAGGTCGGAATGCAGGATGTCCATCGACCACAGGCCACCCTGCCCTGGGGCGTCGGCGGCGGCGGCGAGCGCGCCGTCGATCATCACCGCGTCGGCGCCGCAGGCCACGGCCTTCGCGATGTCCCCGCCGGTGCGCAGATCGCCGTGCGCGATGACATGGACGTACCGGCCGCCGGACTCGTCGAGGTACCGCATCCGGGCCCCGGCGGCGTCGGCGATCGCCGTCGCGAGCCCCACGCCGATTCCGAGCTCCGCGCGGTTCGCGTCGCCACCGCCGGTGCCGACGCCGACGATGACGCCCGCCGCACCGGTGCGCATGAGGTGCAGCGCGGTGGAGAACGACGCGCAGCCACCGACCAGTACCGGGATGTCGATGTCGCCGATGAAGCGCTTGAGGTTCAGGGGCTCGGTTCGCGTCGACTGGTGCTCGGCCGAGACGGCCGGGCCGTGGATGACCAACAGGTCCACCTGGGCGGCGAGGATGTCACCGAACAGCGCCCGGACCTTCTGAGGCCGCAGTGCGGCCGCCGTGACCAGCCCGGCGTCGCGCACCTGCCCGAGCCGCTTGGCAATCAGCTCTGGGTGGATCGGCGCCTGGTAGAGCTCGCGCAGCCGGCGGGTAGCGGCCTCTGCCGGGAGTTCCGCCAGTTCGGCGACCAGGGGCAGCGGATCTTCGTGCCGGGTCCAGAGTCCTTCCACGTGCAGAATCCCGAGGCCACCAAGCTTGCCCATGGTGATCGCGGTGTCCGGCGAGCTGACAGCGTCGGCGGCCGCCGCGACGATGGGCAGGTCGAAGTGGTAGGCGTCCACCTGCCAGGCCAGTGAGACGTCCGCTGGGTCCCTGGTCCGCCGCGACGGGACAATGCCGACCGCCGCGAGGTCGTACCCCACCCGCGCGCTCTTACCGATGCCGATCTCAACCTCAGCCAACGCTGGCTCTCTTTCTGGTTCGCTCCGTCCGGGCTGTTTCTCTGGTTCGCTCCGTCCGGGCACAGCCCTCCGGCAGCCTGCTCGCCTGGGGGCTCGCAGGCTACCTCCGGGCTGTGTCCTCCTGCGCTCACGTGCCCTGCGGCGACCTCGCTGCGGCCCAGCCCACGTCGCTGCGCTCGTGGGCCGGGCCTCCGCGAGGCGCGCCTCCGGGCCAGCGTGGTCACCCACCGCCGCGCCTCACCAAACCGAAACAGCGGGGACCGTGGGACCACCTCGCTTCGCTCGTGGTGGGCTTCGCAGAAGCAACTAGAACGTGTAAAGCAACCACAACGGGTGACGGCGCCTTTAGCGCTGCACCAACGCAACCACGTCCCAGGTCGGCGCCACTCCACCACAGCCATACACCTGTATCCGGAACCAGGCCCGGAGGACGCTCAGCGTCCGACCGGCGGGTGGCGCGTCCAGCGCCCGCCCGCCTTACCTGCCCGTGTAGTTCGGCGCCTCTACGGTCATCTGGATGTCGTGTGGGTGGCTCTCGATCAGCCCGGCGGTCGTGATCCGAACGAGCTGGCCGTGCTCCTGCAGGTCGAGGACTGTCTGCGCGCCGGCGTAACCCATTCCGGCGCGCAGCCCGCCGACCAGCTGGTGGGCGACGGCGGCGAGTGACCCCCGGTAGGGCACCTGGCCCTCGATACCTTCGGGGACCAGCTTGTCGTCGGAGAGAACGTCGTCCTGGAAGTAGCGGTCCTTCGAGTAGGAACGCGCGCCGCCGCGGCTGCGCATCGCTCCGAGCGAGCCCATGCCGCGGTAGGACTTGTACTGCTTGCCGTTGATGAAGATCAGCTCGCCAGGGCTCTCGTCGACACCGGCGAGCAGGCTGCCGAGCATGACGGTGTCCGCGCCGACGGCGATCGCCTTGGAGATGTCGCCGGAGTGCTGCAGGCCGCCGTCGCCGATCACCGGCACACCCACCCGCCGGGCCGCCCGCGCAGCCTCGTAGATGGCGGTGATCTGCGGCACGCCGACGCCGGCCACGACCCGGGTGGTGCAGATCGAGCCCGGCCCGACGCCGACCTTGACGGCGTCGGCGCCGGCGGCGATCAGCGCCGCCGCGCCGGCGGCCGTGGCCACGTTCCCGCCGATCACGTCCAGCGGGCGGCCGTCCGGACCGGTGGGCATCTCCGTCTTGATCCGCCGGACCATCTCGGGGACGGCCCGCTGATGCCCGTGCGCGGTGTCGACGACCAGGAAGTCCACCCCGGCGGCGACCAGCAGCTGGGCCCGCTTGAACGCGTCCTCGCCGACGCCGACCGCGGCGCCGACGACGAGACGGCCGTCCGCGTCCTTGGTCGCCAGCGGGTAGCGCTCCCGCTTGGTGAAGTCCTTGACGGTGATCAGGCCCCGCAGCCGGTCCCTGTCGTCGACGATCGGCAGCTTCTCGATCTTGTGCCGACGCAGCAGGTCCAGGGCCTCGTCGGCGCTCACGCCGACCGGCGCGGTGATCAGCGGCATCGGTGTCATCACCGCCCTGACCGAGCGGGAGTAGTCACGCTCGAATCGGATGTCGCGGTTGGTGACGATGCCGAGCAGTGTTCCGTCCTCGGCGGTCACGGGCACGCCCGAGATCCGGTAGCGGGCCATAAGCGCGTTCGCCTCTTCGATGGAGGCGTCCGGGCCGCAGGTGATCGGGGCGGTGATCATGCCGGATTCCGAGCGCTTGACCATGTCGACCTGCTGCGCCTGGTCCTCGATCGAGAGGTTGCGGTGCAGCACGCCGACGCCGCCCTGGCGGGCCATCGCGATCGCCATCCGGTGCTCGGTCACCGTGTCCATCGCGGAGGAGACCAGTGGGATCGCCAGCCGGATGTTGCGTGACAGCCGGGTAGAGGTGTCGACCTCGGCCGGCACGACGTCGGATGCCGCGGGCAGCAGCAGGACGTCGTCATAGGTGAGGCCGAGCATGGCGAGCTTCGGCGCCGGGATGCCCACGGCCTCGCCGTCGAGCTGTACGGCGAACATCGAGTCCGCGACGGCGGGCGGGAGCGAGTCCCGGGCCGTGTCCGGCGCGGTCGAGGCCGAGGCCGCGATCGGGGTCGGGGTGGCGACGGGAACGTCCATGGCACCTTCCGTTCTGGTTGCGCCGACCAGCGGCGGGGAGCCGACCCCGCATAGACATCATGGCCCCCGGCGGGGCCCTCCACGCCAGGTAGGCAGGCAAGACCACAGGGTTCCATTCGGCACACCCAGTGCCTGCTGGGGATACGGCGTTACCCGGCGGCAACAACATGGGGAACATCACCCATGCCGGCCGCTGGCGTCGTCCCCCCTGGCCATCACTCACGGTGACGGCCCTCGGGATCACGCCTCCGATGCCTCGGAGGCCTCGCAGACGCCGTCCGCGTAGCCACGGGCGTAGTCCCAGGAGACGTAGCAGCTCGGGTCGGGGGCGAACGCCGGCTCATGTACCCGGGTTCGCCCCTCGTTGAGAAGCTGGCGCAGGTTCCCGGTCAGCAGGTCCCAGTCGAAGAAGTGCGGCTCCGCGCAGCCTTCACAGTCCACCACCAGGCCGCGGTAGCCGCGCGGCTCCAGCAGCGTCCTGAACACGTCCAGATCCCCGAGCTCGGCGAGGACCTCTTCCCGCTCGTGCAGCGACAGTGGCTCGAGCAGGTCGACGTCCTCGACCGGGTCCAGCCGGGAGAGCTCGGACGCCGGGTCCTCCGGGTCGCCCGCGAACGGGTCGATGGGCTCGTCGCTCACCTCGCCCACGCTACGCCCAGATCTCTGGCTGGGTAGCGGCCGCGGGCGGCGTTGATCGGTAGGTGGCCGGGCGGTTCGCCCGTGGATGCGCCCTGATCTGGGAAAACTCCCTCCCGGCTCGCCGATTGGGCAGGTCGGAGGGGGGTAGCGACAGGACCGTTGCTCTCGGGGGCCGTTTTCTGGGCTTGGTGACGCCAGGACGGGTTGTCGCCCGCGGGTCTGGCCGCCCCTCGAGCGCGGTGCGCGGCCGTGGCCGCGCGCGGCGCGCGGCATCACCGGGGGGTGAATTTCCAAGATCGATTGAAGGGGTGAGCCGGCCTACGGTGTGCGGGCGGCGCGGGTCGCCGCCCGGGGCGAGCGCGTACCCGCGTGTGCCTTCGGCTCGTCGCAAGGGGGGGCTCAGGCCGATGACCGACGTCCGACGTCTACCAGGTCCCGGCGCGGAAAAGTGGGAGTGGCAGCTGCATGGCGCCTGCCGGGGTGAGAGTACCGAACTGTTCTTCCATCCCGAGGGAGAACGCGGCCCGGCGCGGGCCGCCCGCGAGGCGGCGGCGAAGGCCGTCTGTTCCCGCTGCTGTGTCATCAAGGAGTGCGGCGAACACGCGCTGTCCGCGCGCGAGCCCTACGGAGTCTGGGGCGGAATGAGCGAATCGGAGCGTGAGGCGATCCTGACCGGCCGCACGCGCCGTCGGGGCTCCTCCCCGCTCGTCGAGGGGGTTCCTGCTCGATCCGGGGTTCCTGCCGGATTGGCGGAGCTTGCGGAGCCGATCGGGGAGGTCCGGGAGCCGGTCCGGGAGGTCGGAGATCGAGGGGGTCCGGGCACCCGCCAGACCCCTGTCCCAGCCGGCTCCACCGCGGGCTCGATGGCCCACCAGACGCCGAGTGTCGCCTGAGGCCGGCTGACGCCGTTGCGCCGCTCGGCTCAGCCACAGGAGGTGACGGCGCATTGGCGCAGTGCCAACTTGGCTCCGTCCTCGGCCCGGCATCGGGTGGACCACGGCCATGTGCCTGTATCGGGCACTACGCAGGGGAGGACCCTCGGTGTCCGAACAGGAGGTGACGGCGCATTGGCGCAGTGCCAACTTGGCTCCGTCCTCGGCCCGGCATCAGGTGGACCGCAGCCATGCGCCTGTATCCGGCGCCACGCAGGGGAGGACGCTCAGCGTCCGACACGAGGCGAGCGCGCCCAGCGCCTCGCCTCGACAGACGGGCAGTGGTGTCAGATGCTGACATCGCCCGCGCGGAGGGCGGGTCACCCGCGACGGGTGCCGGCGGCAGGTAGGCGCCGTGAGCATGGCGACGGGAAACCGGAGCGGTTATGCTCCCGGCCTTTGCTCGGCGGGCATGCCGCCGCTCACGGGCTGTGGGAGGCCAGGCCCGTCGCCGGGGACGACGAGGAAGAGGCCCGTACCGGACCGACCGCACGAGAGCACGCCAAGACGGATCCGGGCAGAGCGGGTCCGGCCAGGCGACGAAGGCCAGGGCAACGAAGGAGCCCGACCGGTGGGACCGGTCGGGCTCCTTCGTCCGTGCGAGGGCTAGAAGCCGGGGCCGTGGCTGTGCCCGTGCCCATGACCGTGCCCGTGACCGCCGCCGGCGGCGACCGGCTCGGCCGGCTTCTCCACGACCAGCGCCTCCGTGGTCAGCAGCAGCGCCGTGATCGACGCCGCGTTGGCCACGGCCGAGCGGGTGACCTTGACCGGGTCGATGACGCCGTCCGCGAGCAGGTCGCCGTAGGTCTTCGTCGCCGCGTTGAAGCCGTGGTTGACCGGCAGTTCGGCGACCTTGAAGACGACGACCGGGCCGTCCAGACCGGCGTTGCGCGCGATCCAGTAAAGCGGAGCGGACAGCGCGGACCGCACCAGGTTGACCCCGGAGCGCTCGTCGCCGGTCCTGCCCAGGCCACCGTCGAGCACCGAGGAGGCGTGTACCAGGGCGGAACCGCCACCGGCGACCACACCCTCGTCGATCGCGGCCCTGGTGGCCGAGACCGCGTCCTCCAAGCGGTGCTTCTTCTCCTTGAGCTCGACCTCGGTGGCCGCGCCGACCCGGATGACCGCGACGCCGCCGGCGAGCTTCGCCAGCCGCTCCTGCAGCTTCTCCTTGTCCCAGTCGGAGTCGCTGGCCTCGATCTCCTGGCGGATCTGCTTGACCCGCGCGGCGACCGACTCGCTGTCGCCCGCGCCGTCGACCAGGGTGGTGCTGTCCTTGTCGATGACGGCCCGGCGGATGCGGCCCAGGTCCTCCAGCGTCACCGCCTCCAGCTTCAGGCCGACCTCCTCGGCGACGACCTGGCCGCCGGTGAGCACGGCCACGTCCTGCAGCATCGCCTTGCGGCGGTCGCCGAAGCCGGGCGCCTTGACGGCGACGACCTGGAAGGTCTTGCGCACCGAGTTGACGACCAGGGTCGACAGCGCCTCGCCCTCGATGTCCTCGGCGATGATCAGCAGCGGCTTGCGGGACTGCACCACCAGCTCGAGCACAGGGAGCAGGTCGTTCAGGGCGCCGATCTTGCCGGGGTGCAGCAGGACGTAGGCGTCCTCAAGGACCGCCTCCATCCGCTCCGGGTCGGTGACGAAGTACGGGGAGATGTAGCCCTTGTCGAACTGCATCCCCTCGGTGAGCTCGAGCTCCAGACCCATGGTCTGGCTCTCCTCGATGGTGATGACACCATCCTTGCCGATCTTGTCGATCGCCTCGGCGATCAGTTCGCCCACCTGGGTGTCCTGCGCCGAGATGGCGGCGACCTGCGCGATCGTCTCCTTGGAGCTGACCTCGATCGCCGAGTCGAGCAGCGCCTTCGAGACGGCCTCGACGGCCGCTTCGATGCCGACCTTCAGTGACACCGGCGCCGCACCGGCGGTGACCTCCTTGAGGCCCTGGCGGACCATGGCCTGCGCCAGCACCGTCGCCGTCGTCGTACCGTCGCCGGCGACGTCGTTGGTCTTGGTCGCGACCTCCTTGACGAGCTGCGCGCCAAGGTTCTGGTGGGGGTCGTTGAGCTCCACCTCGCGGGCGATCGTCACGCCGTCGTTGGTGATCGTGGGCGCGCCGTAGGACTTGTCGAGGACGACGTTGCGACCGCGCGGGCCGATCGTCACCTTGACCGCGTCGGCCAGGGTGTTCACCCCGTGCTCGAGTGCGTGGCGCGCGTCCTCGCGAAAACTGAGGATCTTGCTCATGTGATTGGGGGTCCTCCCGCTGCCGTTACCGGCACAACGTCGAGGGGGTGTGCCGGAGCGGTGTCACTGTGTCTTCCCGTCGCGCCGGCCACAGGCCGGCACGGGGGTTCCAGGGGGTCGCCCCCCTGGGCAGACATAGCGCGGGAGCCCGGGAGGCGGCCGAAGGCCGCCGAACAGGACCGTCCCGATCGCGGGCACACCCCCCACTCGACTACTTCTCGATGACCGCGAGCACGTCGCGGGCGGAGAGGACCAGGTACTCCTCGCCGGCGTACTTGACCTCGGTGCCGCCGTACTTGCTGTAGAGCACCACGTCGCCGACCTTCACGTCGAGCGGGACGCGCTTGCCATCCTCGAACCGGCCGGGGCCGACCGCGAGGACGGTGCCCTCCTGCGGCTTCTCCTTGGCCGTGTCCGGGATGACGATGCCCGAGGCGGTGGTCGTCTCCGCGTCCGACGGCTGGACCACGATGCGGTCCTCGAGTGGCTTGATGGCAACCTTGGTGGCGGTCGTCACGATCGACCTCCCCTTCCTGCGCTGGATGAGAGAGCGACCCTGGCGGCCTGCCGTCGCGGGTGAACAGGCGCCTCTGTCGCTTATCGTTGGCACTCTCACGTGCCGAGTGCCAACTTAGCATCAGTGTCGAACTCGTCAACCGACCCGGTCACATCTGTGGCCGTCCCGTGACGGACGCTTCGCGCCCGCCACCGGGCGCGGCCTGTCGGGGCGAGGCGCTGGGCGCGCTCGCCCCGTGTCGGGCGCTGGGCGCCCTCCCCGCGTGGTTCCGGGCCCTGGCATATGACGGTGGTAGGGCTGGGACCGGGCTGGCGAGGTAGCTGGGTTGCCGATGCGCCGTCACCGGCTGCGGCCGGGTTACGCGCATTGCTCGCCAGAACGACCTCACCCAACAGGACCGGTTGGCGCCGGCGCTGGGGCGCTGTCGCGAGCTGTGGCTGGGTCGCATGTGTTGCTCGCTTGGACGTCGTGCCCGCCGCAGGGCATGACCTCGAAACCCGGGGATGCCTGTTGGGCGGTGTCCTAGGAGTTCGCCGAGGGCTTTCGGGCCTGTGGTGCGGTCCGTTGGGTGGGTGGTTCGTATGGCCAGATGACCGGGCCGTCGAGCCGGGCGAGGGCGACGGCGATGCCGTGGGCGACGTCTCCGTTGAACGGGAGCGCGTGGTGGCCGAGGCCGGGGATCGTCACATTGCGCGTGGCGAGATCGGGATGGCTCAGCGCCGCCGACTCGGGGCGCACCACCGAGTCCTGGCCGCCGCCGATCGCGAGGAAGCGGGTGCGGCAGCCCGGCGCGGGCTGGGCGAGCTCCGTGAGCAGCGGCGAGCCGGGCCGCAGCGAGGCGATCAGCCGGTACGGGACGGCCCGGGGCACCAGGTGGGCGAGCCTCGTGCCCGCGTGCGGCGTGCCGAGCGTGACCAGCGTGTGGACCTGCTCGTCGCCCCGGAGCCGCTGCACGTAGTAGCGGGCCACCACCCCGCCGAGCGAGTGGGCCACGATGTGGACCTGCTGGTAGCCGGTCCTGGAAAGGACATCGCCCACGGCGGCCTCGAGCATGACGGCCGCCTGCGGGACACCGGTCGCGTACAGCGGAAGGTTGATCGTCTCGACGCGGCTGAACCCACGTCGGCGCAGTGTGCGCTGCAGCCGGGTGAAGATCGAGCGGTTGTCCACCAGCCCGTGCACCAGCAGGATCGGCATGCCGGCGGCGGCCGGGTGGCCGACCAGCAGGCCGCGCTGCAGCGGGCCGAGCCTGGCCAGGCTGTACCGGTCGGCCACGGGGGCGCGGCCCGCGCGGACGCCGGCCGGGTAGAAGGCGGCGTGTGTGGCGATGCTCGCCGCCTCGGTGACGAGGCCGCGCACGGCGGCTGGAGCCGCGCCGATGCGCCGCGTCAGCACCCGGCCGACGCCGAGCGGGGCCGTTGCCACGTCGCGGGTGTACCGGCCGGCGACCGTTCCGAGCTGGCGCAGCCACGGCCGGGTGCCCTCGCGGCCCTCTAGAGGGAGCTCGGTGTCCGGTCGCACGCCAGGCAGTCCGTTGGTGCCGGCCCCGCGAGGAGGCCAAGCCGGGAACAAATAATCATGATCCGTATGGCGAGTAGTCGGGGTGGGAGGGACCGTGACGTTACAGGTGGCCGGGTAGTGCTGTCGACCACTTCCTCTGCCGGGTGGACAGGCGAATGCCCTGGTCAAGGGGGGTGAGCCGGGCCAGCGTCGTGGCGACGCCGCGGACGATGGCGGCCGGGTCGCTCGAAGGGAGCACCTCGTCGGCGAAGCCCAGCCGCAGCAGGTCGGTGGGCCGCAGGCCACCGAGGCCCGCGGCCCGCTCGGCGGGGATGCGCAGCGTGGCGGCCGCTCCCTCCGGCGAGAGCGCGGTCAGATAGCTGTCCGGCGTCATCAGCACGGCGTCGGCGCAGGCCGCCGCGAGCGCTCCACCGGAGCCGCCCTCACCGACGACGACGGACACGGTCGGGCTCGGGCAGCGCAGTACCGCCTCCATGGCGGCGCCGATCGCCGCCGCGACGCCGCCCGCCTCGGCCGGCGGGCTCGGGTCGGCCCCCGGGGTGTCGACGAACAGGACCAGCGGCAGACCCAGCTTCCCAGCGAGCCGAGCCGCCCGCGCGAGCAGCCGGTAGCCGGCCGGGCCGGGAGCACCCCGCGGCTCGGCCGCGACCGCCACCCCGACGACACCCAGTGCCGCTGAGCGCCCCGGGGCGTCCGGTCCCGCGCCGTCCGGTACGCCGGGCGCCGGGGCGGCGGCGAGCAGGCCGAGCCGAGCCCGCACGGCGGGGTCACCGCCGGCCAGCTCGACCCCGCACACCGCCACCGCGTCGAGCGCCGCGCCGCCGCCCGCCCGGCCCGCCGCTCGGGCGGCGAGCACCTGGGCCCAGCCCAGCCCGCCGTCGGCGGCCTTGCTCCCATTTCCCGCGGCGACGCCGCCGCCCGTCGCCCGGATGTCCATCGCCGCGTGACCGTCCGAAGAGCCGGTGGCGGCGTCGCCGGCACGGGCGTCATCGCGCGCGGCGGGCGCGGTGGCGTCCACCGCGGGCTTGGCGGCCGCCGCGACGAGGGCGGCCGCGAGCCAGGCGCCCATGTCATCCGGTTCGACGACGGCGTCGACCAGCCCGGCCCGCCATGCGGCCTCGGCGGTGTGGCTGTCGGCGCCGGGCGGCGCGCCGGTGACGGCTTCGACGACCCGCGGGCCGGCGAAGCCGACCGTCGCCCCGGCCACCGCGCAGCGCAGGTCGGCCCTGGAGGCGATCGTCACCCACACGCCACCGGTGGTCGGGTGGTCGACCACGGCCACGTGGGTCACGCCGGCCTCGTCGAGCCCGGCGGCGGCGAGCGTCGCCCTCGGCAGCCCGACCAGTCCGGCTACCCCCTCCTGCAGGCGCGTGCCGCCGCTGCGCAGGAAGGACAGCAACGGCCGACGAGTGGTGGCGGCGTGCTCGGCCGCGGCGGCGAACGCGGCGGCGTCGACCTCGCCGAAGCTCCCGCCGTACACGCCAAATTCCCAGACCGCGACAACGCAGTCGACGCCGGCCACCGGGCCCTCGCCCCACCAGACCGCCTGGATACCGGCGTAGCCGGGCCAGCGCAGACGGTTCGGTGCCGGATCGCTGCGTGGCGATGGCGTTACGCTGGCGAGGAGCTTCGCGCGCCAGTCGGTGTGCGCGAACCGGGGCGGCACAGTGGCGTCGGCAGTGGCACCGGCGAGCTCCTGCCCGGGCGGGCGGGACGGGCCTGTCGGCGACGCGGCGTGATCGGGCATGTCCGCATCGTCGGACCCACCGAGGTGCTGTGTCGTCGCACGGAGCGGAATGTCACTGCGCGCACCATCCTGCGGTGCGCGATGTTCGCGCCGTCCCGTTCTGGGCCGGCCGCGGCCGGCCCAGAACAGCGGCCGGCCCAGAAC
>NZ_MBLO01000212.1 GCF_001854805.1 Pseudofrankia coriaricola | reverse complement strand
CAGCGGCCGGCCCAGAACAGAATGCCTGGCTCCGGCGCCGTACGCCGCGGCGTACGGCGGGGCGTGATGCCGCGCCCCACCTCCGTGGCGATGTGCGCGCGTGGGGCTGTGGAGGGGCGTGCATACTGTCCGGAGTCGCTATATGCCGGTAGCGTCCGGATGCCTACTTCGGCCCGGGCTGTCCAGCCGGTTGGAAGCGGTCCAGCCAGCTGGTCGCGGGGTCCATGCCCTGGTAGCCGGTGCTGTCGGCATTCGGCGGCGGACATCGGCCGGAGGCCGGCCCCGCGAGGCGGCCGGCACCGCTGGTCCGACGGGGCGTCCACACGCCGCCGCCGCTCCGGTCAGCGCGAGGGGGGCCATGCTCACACCGCTCACGGACGACGACCCCATCGCCATCGGTCCGTACCGGCTGCAGAACCGGATCGGTGAGGGCGGCATGGGCAGCGTCTACCTGGCGTTCACCGACCGGCAGCAGCCGGTCGCGGTGAAGGTCGCCTCCGCCGAGCTGTCGGAGGACGTGGAGTTCCGCCGCCGCTTCCAACGGGAGGTCAGGGCCGCGCAGCGGGTCCGCGGCGGCGCGGTCGCGACGGTGCTCGACGCCGACACCGCCGCCGACCGGCCATGGATGGTCACCGAGTACGTGGAGGGCATCAGCCTGGCCGACGCGGTCCGCCGGCGCGGCCCGCTGCCCGAGCGCCTGGTACGGGGACTCGCCGCCGGGCTCGCCGACGCGCTGGTGGCGATCCACGAGGCGGGCGTCGTTCACCGCGACCTCAAACCGTCGAACATCCTGCTCGCCTGGGACGGCCCCAAGGTCATCGACTTCGGGATCGCGCAACTGGACGGCAACGCGACGCTTACCCGGTCCGGCCATGTCGTCGGGACGCTGGCCTGGATGGCGCCCGAGCAGATGCGTGGCGAGCAGGCCGGCCCCACGGCAGACATCTTCTCCTGGGGCTGCTGCGTCGCCTACGCGGCGACAGGCCGGCACCCCTTCCACGCCGACCGGGCCGAGGCGCTCGCGTTCCGCATCCAGCGCGACCCGCCGGACCTGGAGCACCTGCCCGGCTACCTGTCCGACACCGTCGTGCCGGCGCTGGAGAAGGAGCCACGGCTTCGCCCGTCGGCGGTGGCGCTGCTCGCCGTGCTCAGCGGCCAGCCGGTGCGCAGCAGGAGTGACGCGCACCGCGCGATCGAGACGGTGCTGGAACGTGACTGGTCCGGGCAGTTACCCGGCGCCGGTGGACAGCGCGGCTCGGCTGGGCACCAGGGCGAGGGAGAGCGAGCGGCCTCGGCGTCGCCGGTGCCTGTCTCGCCGCCGGTGTCCTTCCCCCCGCCGACACCAGCCCTGCCGCCGGCGCCCACGCCCCGGCCGTCACCCGCTCCGGAGCCGATGCCGTCGCGACGTCCGTACGCGAACGAGGCCTGGCCGCCGGCCCCGGCATGGCCGGTGCCCGCCCAGCCGCTGGAACGACATCCGGGGGACTGGCGGCCGTCCCAGCTGGACCACCGGTACGACCCGCCCTCGTCATACGAGGAGGCTCCTCGCCGGGAGTCGCGGCACTCCGAACCTCCTTATTATTCCGGCGCTCCGTACCCGGACACTTCGTACCCGGGTCCGGCGCACTCCGGTTCCGCCGGTGCCGAGGCTCCGTACGCGGATCCCACGTACTCCGACTCTGAACGCTCGCTCGCGCAGCCGCCGTACAGGGAGCCGCCGTATTCGGAGGCCGCCCACGGGGGCGGTGCGAGCCCCGGGCCGACGCCACCGCCGGCCCCGCGGACGCCCGACGGGGACTGGCGATCGGCCCGCGCCGGCTCGCTGGGCATGCCACCGCCCGCCGACGCGTTCCGCCCGTCGCCGCCGCCGGTGCTTCCATCGGAGGGCGGCGAGCCGCCGGCACCGCGCGCGTGGCCACAGCCGCCAGCGGATCACCCACCGGGCGGCCAGCAGGGCCGTCAGCGGGCGGCCGGAGCGGAGCTTGAGCGGTACCCGGCCGGGGCCGTCCTGGGGGCGGTGAGCCCTCGGCCGGGGCCGTCGACCGGCCGGCCGGCAGGGGGCCGCAGGGCCAGCCGTCGCCCGGCCAGCCCGGGGTGGAACCTTCCCGCGGTGTTCTCGGCGGTGTTCGCCGTCCTGTGGCTGTTCGGGGTTGGCAGCGTCGCCGGTATCTACCTCGGTTACCGCGCCCGGGCCGTCACCCAGGGCGGCCCGCGGCGCGGCGACCGCCTCGCGGCGGTGGGCATCGTGCTCGGCTGGCCGGGCCTCGTCCTGGCGGTGCTGTTTCTGGGGTACGCCGCGGGGCACGGCTGAGGCCGGCGGCGTCCGCCCATCGGGCGCCACGCCCATTACAAATCACACCGTGTGAGATCGGACATATGCGCCGGCTCTCGGCGGCGCGCCGTCGGTTGATGCCTGCGGTTGCTGGCAGGTGCCCCCCGCCGCCGCGGACACCCCGGCGGGGGCGTCGCGGGCGGTTTTGTACGGTTCTGCCGCGCGCGCGGGCAGCTCCGGTGCCCCGGATGATCGGTGAGCGGTCATGGAGCCGGTCCGGGGCCGCCCCGTACCGCGCGGCTCGGCTCACTCACGGCGCCACAGCGTCACCTGGATGGTGCGGAGTCATTTGTGGGCCGCGCCGCGCAGGCGCGCGTCACGGCAGGTGCGTCAGTAGGCTCGCATCCGTTCCGTGCATCCCCTGACCGACCGCACCCGACTGGACGGACCGTGGATCTCTTCGAATACCAGGCGAAGGCACTCTTCGCCGAGCATGGCGTCCCGGTGCCCACCGGCAAGACCGCCACAACCCCCGACGAGGCCCGCGCGATCGCCGCGGAGCTGGGCGGCAAAGTCGTCGTGAAGGCCCAGGTCAAGACCGGTGGCCGCGGCAAGGCCGGCGGCGTCAAGGTAGCCGACGGGCCGGAGGACGCGTACGAGAAGGCGACCGCCATTCTCGGCATGGACATCAAGGGTCACACCGTGCATTCGGTGCTGGTGGAGCAGGCCAGCAACATCGCGGAGGAGTACTACGCGTCGTTCCTGCTGGACCGCGCGAACCGCACCTTCCTGGCGATGGCATCGCGCGAAGGCGGCATGGAGATCGAGGAGGTCGCGGCGACCAAGCCCGAGGCCCTCGCCCGGATCCACCTCGACCCGCTGACCGGCGTCGACCTCGCGAAGGCCCGCGAGATCGCCGTCGCCGCCAAGCTCCCGGAGGCCGCCCTCGACGGCGCGGCCGAGCTGCTGGTCAAGCTGTGGGAGACCTTCGTCAAGGCGGACGCCACCCTGGTCGAGGTCAACCCGCTCATCCTCACCGGCGATGGCCAGGTGATCGCGCTCGACGGCAAGGTGAGCCTGGACGAGAACGCCGACTTCCGCCACCCGGAGAACGAGGCGCTCGTCGACGTCTCGGCGGTCGACCCGCTGGAGCAGAAAGCCAAGGAAAAGGGCCTCAACTACGTCAAGCTGACCGGCTCTGTCGGCATCATCGGCAACGGCGCGGGCCTGGTCATGTCGACCCTCGACGTCGTCACCTACGCCGGCGAGGAGTTCGGCGGGCAGCGCCCGGCGAACTTCCTCGACATCGGCGGCGGCGCCTCGGCCGAGGTCATGGCGAACGGCCTGTCGATCATTCTCTCCGACCCGTCGGTCAAGAGCGTCTTCGTCAACATCTTCGGCGGCATCACCGCCTGCGACGCGGTCGCCAACGGCATCATCAAGGCCCTCGAACTGGTCGGTGAGGTGACCACCCCGCTGGTGGTCCGCCTCGACGGCAACAACGCCGAGGAGGGCCGGCGGATCCTCGCCGAGGCCAACCTTGCGGTCGTCAAGCCCGTGGACACCATGGACGGCGCGGCGAAGCTCGCCGCCGAGCTCGCCGCCGCCGCGGCCTGACAATTACCCGGCAGGCTTCCGGGGCGCGACGGAGAACCCGACCGCACCCCTTCGGCCTGGGTGAAAGGAACCGCTCGCAATGGCCATCTGGCTCGACGAGAACAGCCGCATCGTGGTGCAGGGCATCACCGGCTCCGAAGGCAGCAAGCACGCGAAGCGCATGGCGGCGTCCGGCGCCGCCATCGTCGCTGGCGTGAACGCACGCAAGGCAGGCCAGTCCCAGGACGGCGTGCCGGTGTTCGCGTCCGTCACCGAGGCTATGGAGAAGACCGGGGCCAACGTCTCCGTCATCTTCGTCCCGCCGAAGTTCACCAAGGACGCCGCGATCGAGGCCGTCGACGCGGAGATCCCGCTCGCGGTCGTCATCACCGAGGGCGTCCCGGTGCACGACACCACCGAGTTCTTCGCCTACGCGCAGGGCAAGGGCAAGACCCGCATCATCGGCCCGAACTGCCCCGGCATCATCAGCCCCGGCAAGTCGAACGCCGGCATCATCCCGGCCACCATCACGCCGCCAGGGCGGATCGGCCTGGTCAGCAAGAGCGGCACGCTGACCTACCAGATGATGTACGAACTGCGCGACTTCGGCTTCTCGACCGGCGTCGGCATCGGCGGTGACCCGGTCATCGGGACCATTCACATCGACGCCCTCGACGCGTTCGAGGCCGACCCCGAGACCGACGCGATCGTGATGATCGGTGAGATCGGTGGCGACGCCGAGGAGCGGGCGGCCGCGCACATCGAGGCGCACATCACCAAGCCGGTCGTCGGCTATGTCGCGGGCTTCACCGCGCCGGAGGGCAAGACGATGGGGCACGCCGGCGCGATTGTCTCCGGTTCATCCGGCACCGCGCAGGCGAAGAAGGAAGCGCTGGAGAAGGCGGGCGTGCGGGTCGGCAAGACGCCGTCGGAGACGGCTCGTCTGATGGCCGACATCATGCGGTCGTTGTAGGGCACGGCGCGGAGCGCCTCGTCTCCACAACAACCGTCGGGTGTGGCGGGGCGCCCCAGGCCCCCGCCACACCCGACCGGTCTGGTCGCGGACCCAGCGCATGTGGCCGTGGCCCGCGCCGGTCCCAGCGGGTGAGGCGGGTTGGGCCGGCAGTGTCCCCTTGGCGGCATCCCTGAACTGGGCCCGTTGGCTGTGACGGTGCGCGAGCTGGCGAGGCGCCGTTGGGCATCGGCTCGTCCATGTGCGCTCCCAGCGCGGCAACAGACATCCATCAGCTCGAATGTCTAGCCGCGGCGGGTCGCGACGCTGTTCCAGCGACCAGTAAGCGCAACTCGGCCACAACTGGTGACGGCGCATCGGCGCGGCGCCAGCCCAGCCGCGTCGTCAGCCCGGTCCAAGCCCTACCACCGCCATATGCCAGGGCCCGGTACCACGCGAGGAGGGCGCTCAGCGCCCGACACGGGGCGAGCGCGCCCAGCGCCTCGCCCCGGCAGTGGGAAGCGGGCCTGCCCGGGCGCGGCGGCGACGGCGCGGGGAGAATACAGAAGACTTCCGCGGCGGTGCTTGATGAACTTGGGTCCGGCGCTTGGGCATTCCGGACGAAGTGGGGTTGGTCCCGATGGTGAAGATCGCTGGTCGCGACGTCGTCACCAGTGACGTCGGCGTCGTGGCCGGTGGCCTGGTGGTGCTGATCTCCAGTTTCCTGCCGTGGATGGGGATCGACTGGTTTTACTACCGGGGCAGCATCCACATGGGCTGGGCCAGCGGCCCGCTCGCCGTGTTCGCGATCGTGCTCTCGTTTGCCGCCGCGGGCCTGGTGGCCGCCCGAATGGTCGCCAACCTGAGGCTGCCCGCGATCGGCCCGGTGGGCCCAGCGCTGCTCACCGTGATCCTGGGCGCCATCGCGACCCTCTTCATCCTCATCCGGCTGGTCACCGTCCACCCCTGGGACTCGCGTTTCGGTCTGTACTTCGGCCTGATCGGGGCCGCTGCGCTGACCGGCTTCAGCGTCGTCGGACTGCTCGCCAGCGGCGAGCAGATCCCCGGCCGCGGGCCGGTGACCGGCGCGCCCTGGGAGCAGCGGCCTCCCTACGGCCAGCCCTATGGGCGGCCCTATGGACACCCGGGCGCGGCGCCGGCGCCCTACGGGCCGCAGCCAGCCGCCCCTTACCCCCAGCCACCGGCCACGGGCTATGGCCAGCCAACGCCGGCTCCCGGTTACGGCCAGCCGACACCGATACCCACAGCGACGCCGACGCCCGCGCCGGGCTACGGCCAGCCGCCCGCGCCGTATGGTCAGCCGTCGCCCTACGGCCAGCCGCCGCAGACTCCCGCGCCGGGTTATGGCCAGGCCCCGGCACCTGGGTACGACCCGGGGCGGCAGCAGCCGCCGCAGGCCGGCGCCCCTTATGGTCAGCAGCCCAGCTAGCCCAGCCGAGGCCCTCTCACGAGCGATCCGCGGCAGCAGGCAGGTCGTTTGCGCTCCCCCCGGCGGCGGCGGGCCTTGGCGCCCGGAAGCTCGTCGGTGACACCAGTCATCCAAAGCCCCGGAACGTGCTGAAGACCGCCGAAGATCGACCAGCTGGGAGGACGGCCCAGCGGCCCATCCTGGACGATTTGACCGTGGGGCGTGGACTGCCCGCCATGCGGTGATATCGGCTGGATCGGTCATTTCCGGCTATGCCCCGGCGTGTTGGCCCGGTGTGGCGGCGTGAGCGTGCGAGCGTCGTCCCGTGGCCCATCCTGTCGCCTCGCGCGGTGCCGCGGCGCTTCGGCTGACCCGGCTCGCCAGGCTCGCGCACGCGTTCGGCGTCGCGCTGCCTGGGCCGGCGGTGGCCTGCGCGGCAGGGCTGGTCGCCGTGCAGCTGCTGGTGCTGGTCGCGTGGGGAGCTGACACCAGGTCGAGCGCCGGTGCCGGCGCCGCGCTGCGGGTCGGCGCCGACCTCTGGCTGCTCGCGCACGGCACGACCCTGCGGCTCCCGGACGGCGACGTCCGCGTCCTCCCGCTGGGGCTGGCCGCTCTGCCCGTCCTGCTCGCGGCCTCGTCCGGTTACCGGCTGGCCGCCGCCCGGGCGGGCGGGGCCGTCTCGCGCGCGCCGCGGGAGGTCGACGTCGCCGCGGGTCTCGCGGGCCGGGTCGGGTCGGGTCTGCGCTCCCGGATTCCCGGCCTCGCCGACTTCGTGCCGCTGCCGGCCGGTCCCGGCGGCGCGCGTTCGACGGCGGCGCGCCGCCGGGTCCGGCCGCGCCGGGTGCTCCTGGACATCGTGGCCGTGGTGTTCGCGCAGACCGCGCTGGTCTGCGTGGTCTGCTGGGCCGCGTCGAGCCCGATGGCACGGCCGGTGCCCAGCTCGGCGGCGCTGGGCGCGGCCGGCCTGTCGGGCCTGGGCGCGACCATCGGCGTGCTGGCCGGCTACCGCCGTCTCGGCACGGCCTGGCGGCGGGTGCCGGTGATGCTGCGAGTGCCCCTGGCCGGCGGGCTCGCGGCGACGGCCGCGCTCGTGGCGGTCGGCGCGCTGGGCCTGTGCGTGCTCCTGCTCGTCCGGGCGGGCAGGGTGTCCGGCGTCGCCAGCGGGCTGGACCCGGGCCTGGTCGGGGGGGTCGGGCTGTTCGCGGTCCAGCTCGTACTGCTGCCCAACCTGGCCATCTGGGCGTGCTCCTACGCGCTGGGCACCGGATTCGCCGCCGGGCCCACCGTCACCGTGACCCCGACGTCCGCCGCCCCGACCACCCTGCCGGACCTGCCGGTGTTGCGGCTGCTGCCCTCAGCCCCTCTCCCCGGCTGGGCCTGGCTCGTGCTCGCCGTGGCGCCGCTCGCGGCCGGGACGGCGCTCGCGTTGTCGGTGCGCCGGGCCATCCCCGGCGCCACCCTGTTCGGCCGCCTCGGCATGGTGCTCACCGGCGCGGCCGCCTGCGCGCTGCTGGTCGGGCTGCTCGCGGCGCTGTCCGGCGGTGGCATAGGTACCCAGGCGGCATCCACGTTCGGGCCCGCGCCTGGCTGGGCGATACTCGCGGCCGCGGCGGAGGTCGGGATGGCCGGCGCTCTGGTGACCAGCGTCGCCGAGCTCGTCCGCCGTCGTCCCTAGCATCCGTACCGCGCCTGTCCGCGCCTGGCCCAGGGCCCCGCGCGGCGCGCGGCTTCGCCCTTCCCGCGTCGTCCCGCGTCGGGCCTCGTGACCGCGCGCCGGAGAGGACCGCGGGTGTCGTAGCTGGTCGTTACGGTGTGATCGTTGTCCGGGCGGACGCCCGGAGAGGCCAGCCGCCCACCGGAGCTCGCGGGGCTCGCCGCCTGTGACCGGCTAGCGGGCGGCGCGGCCGGCCCGCGATGCCCGCCTGGAGTCCGGGGAGGCCGTCATGGCACCCACCGCGGCACAGATTCGTGCCCAGTCGACCGACCTGCGTGCCCTGGGCTGGTCCTACCGGCGGATCGCCGCGCACTGGCAGCTGGCCCAGGGCCTGGGCGCCCGGCTCGCGTTCCGGCTGGCGCACGGCTGGACGCAGGAGGACGCGGCTCGGCGTTGGAACGAGCGGTGGCCGGACTCCCCGAAGACTGGCAAGTCCTTCAGCTACTGGGAAACCTGGCCCGCGCCCGGTGGCCGTGCGCCGTCGCCGCTCGCGTTGGCCCGCCTCGCCGAGCTGTACCTGTGCCGCCCCGGCGATCTGCTGGACGGCCTCGACCACGGCGTCCTCGACCCGGGCCTGGACGCGGGCGGCGGGCTGGGCGGCTGCCGCCACCGGGACCGCCATGACCAGGGCTGCCTGGCCCCTGACGGCCGCCGCGACGGCGCGGGACCGCCCGACCCGGACTTCGAGCTGGACCTGGGCCTCTCGTTCGGCCAGCAGTTCTGGTACCCCGCCGACGCGTTGCGCGGGTAGCGCGGATGGCCGCGTCTGGAGGGGGCAAGTCAGTACAGTCGGGGGTCGAGTCACCGCCCCGGGCCGCGCTGGCGGACCGGTCGGCAATGCACCCGATTCCTGGCTACCCGGTCCCTGACCACGTCAAGAGGGCGCGAAGCGCCGATGACGGGGCGCTTCGCGCCCCGCCCCTGTTGCCTCCGGAGGGTTCTGTGCCTGCCCGCTTGGTCGTTCTCGCGTCGGGCGCTGGCACCACCCTGCAGGCGGTCCTGGACGCCTGTCAGGACCCGGCCTACGGTGCGCGGGTCGTCGCGGTCGGCACGGATCGGACGGGTACCGGCGCCGAGCGCCGCGCACTGGCGGCTGGCGTGCCGGTGTTCACCGTCCGGTTGGCGGACCACCCCGACCGGGACGCGTTCAACGCCGCGACGGCGGACCGGATCGCGGCCGAGCGTCCCGACCTGTTGGTGCTCGCCGGGTATATGAAGATTCTCGACAAGCAGGTCGTCGGGCGGTTCCGCACGGTCAACACCCATCCGTCCCTGCTGCCGTCGTTTCCGGGCGCCCATGCGATCCGCGAGGCGCTGGCACACGGCGTGAAGGTCAGCGGAGTCACTGTGCACTGGGTGGACGAAGGGGTCGACACCGGGCCGATCATCGCCCAGGCGGCGGTGGACGTCCTACCAGGCGATACCGAGGACATCCTGCGCACCCGGATCCAGGCAGTCGAACGCGGGTTGTACGTCACCACGATCGGTGAGATCGCGCGAGGGCGGCCGTCGGAGGCCGCGATCCGCCAGGACGCCTCCCGCCGCTGGTAAGCGCGCGAAGGGGTCTTCTGGCGGCGTGGAGACCGCGTGGAATGCATGGTCAACAAGGAGGAACTATGACGAGGCCGCAGGATCCGACGACGGTCCCAGCTGGGGCCGACGGCCCGGCGGCGGAGTCCTCGGCCGCCGGTGCCGCGCTGGGTGCCGAGGTCGTCGCTACCGGGCGTCGGCGGCTGCGCCGGGCGCTGGTCAGCGTCTACGACAAGTCGGGGTTGGGTGACCTCGCCGAGGCGTTCCAGGCGGCCGGGGTGGAGGTCGTGTCGACGGGCTCCACGGCCGAGGTACTGGCCAAACACGGCCTCGCCGTCACCCCGGTGAGCACGCTGACCGGTTTCCCGGAGGTTCTCGGCGGCCGGGTGAAGACCCTGCACCCCCGGGTCCACGCGGGCCTGCTGGCCGACCTGCGCCAGGCGGAGCACGCCGAGGCGCTGGCCGAGCTCGACATCGAGCCGTTCGACCTGGTCGTCGTCAACCTGTACCCGTTCCGGGAGACGGTGGCCGCCGGCGCGACCGAGGACGAGGCGGTCGAACAGATCGACATCGGCGGCCCGGCGATGATCAGGGCCGCGGCGAAGAACCACGCGTCGGTCGCGGTCGTCGTCGAGCCGGACGACTACCCGGCGCTGATCGAGGCGGTCGGAGGCGCCGGCTTCGACCTCGGCACGCGCCGCCGGCTCGCCGCCAGGGCGTTCGCCCACACCGCCGGCTACGACGCGGCGGTCGCGTCCTGGTTCGCGAGCGTCGTCGCTCCGGACGAGACCGCGAGCCAGACCGGCTGGCCAGACGTGCTGACGGCCCAGTGGCGGCGCTCGGACGTGCTGCGCTACGGCGAGAACCCGCACCAGCGAGCCGCCCTCTACGTCGCCACCGACGACCGGACCCCGGGGCTGGCGACGGCGAAGCAGCTGCACGGCAAGCAGATGTCCTACAACAACTACACCGACACCGACGCGGCCCGCCGCGCCGTCCACGACTTCTCCGAGCCGGCCGTCGCGATCATCAAACACGCCAACCCGTGCGGGATCGCCATCGCGGACGACATCGCCGAGGCCCACCGCAAGGCGCACGCCTGCGACCCCGTGTCGGCCTTCGGCGGCGTGATCGCGACCAACAGGCCGGTCACCGTCGAGCTCGCCGAGCAGATCGCGGAGATCTTCACCGAGGTCGTCGTCGCGCCGGGCTACGCGCCGGGCGCCCTGGACGTCCTGTCCCGCAAGCCGTCGATTCGGCTGCTGGAGTGCGCGCCTCCGCCGCACCAGCGCGGCGTGGAGCTACGCCCGATATCCGGTGGGCTGCTGCTGCAGTCCCGCGACGCGCTGGACGCGGCCGGGGACGAGCCGTCGGCCTGGACGCTGGAGGCCGGCGCGCCGGCCGACGAGGCGACGCTTGCCGACCTGCGGTTCGCCTGGCGGGCGGTCCGCTCCGTCAAGTCGAACGCGATCCTGATCGCCGCCGACGGCGCGACCGTCGGGGTCGGCATGGGCCAGGTGAACCGCGTCGACGCGGCCCGGCTCGCGGTTACCCGGGCCGGGGACCGGACGAAGGGGGCGGTGGCCGCCAGCGACGCGTACTTCCCCTTCCCCGACGGCTTTCAGGTGCTGGCCGACGCCGGGGTGCGGGCCGTGGTCGAGCCGGGCGGATCGGTTCGCGACGAGCTCGTGGTCGCCGCGGCGCGGGAGGCCGGCGTCACGCTGTACTTCACCGGCGTGCGCCACTTCGCGCACTGAGCCCTGGAACAGGGAGGGACTCGGGCGCGGGCCGCGCCATCGCGGAGCGAGACGCGCCGGAAAGGGCGGCGGGTCTCGGCCTCACCGGCCCGCGCCGGAGCCGGGGCGTCGGTTCTGGCCGCCGCGCCCGTTGCCGCCGCCGCGCCGGCCGGCGCGGCGTTCCCGCCTCGTGCGGGCGTCAGGGGGCAGGGCGCGGCCGTCATCTGTCTCCCCGTTCGGGTGAGGAGACTCAGGGGCCGCGTCGCGCTGGTCTTTGGCACCGGCCGGCGGAGGCTCCCGCTCCCGGCCTGGTTCCGCGTGGGGTTCTCCTGGACTGGCCGCCGGGCCCGCAAGAGGGCGCTGGGCGGTCGGCGGCCGGTCGAGGAGAAGGGGGCGGTCGGCGCCAGAGCTTCAGACGCTTGTCGACTCCGCGGCAGCCGTACCCCGCCGAGCCGCGCTTGTCGCGCCGGTCGTCGTGGTCGTGCCGGTGGCCGCGGTGGTGCTGGTGCTCGCCGTGGCGCTGGCCTGGCCGCCGGGCACGTCGCTGTTCGGCACGTAGCGCTGCGAGACCCAGTCGAGCGCCTCGCGCCACGAGGCGCCGTAGAGGACCGAGATTCGATCCGCGGTCTGGCGCGCGAGCGCCTGGACGAACACGCGGTCGTCGCTGTCGAGGTGCCGGGCGTCCCCGAACGTCTCCCACGCCCGGAACATCAGCTCCTGAAGCTTCTTGCTGTGTGGCGACTCGTCTGCCACGTCACGCTCCTCCTGCTGTGGGACCTGACGGGGCAGTCTGCCCTAGTCCGGGTGAGCGCTGTGCGGTGGGGGTGCCTATTGGCCAAAGGAGGCGCGACGATGTTCTTCCTTCGCGCCTCCGGCGGCCCGTCCCAGAAGCACTTGGGCCAAAGGAGGCGCGACGATGTTCTTCCTTCGCGCCTCCGGCGGCCCGTCCCAGAAGCACTTGGGCCAAAGGAGGCGCGACGATGTTCTTCCTTCGCGCCTCCGGCGGCCCCGTTCTCAGAAGCACTACGCGGGTGCGCGTGCCCGGCCGTGGCATCCCTCCCTACACTGTGAACGTGGCCGGACCGGGCGTGACGCGAGGTCAGCGGCCGCCGCCCGCGCCGCGCCATCCGACGGCTGGTGGCCCCACCCCGCGGCCCGGTTCACGAGCCCACGCGAAGGCGCGGCGGGCAGCCGAGCGCCGCAGCCGCTCGCCGTGGTTCATCCGGCAGCTCGTGCTGACGGCGGCGCTGGCCGGCGTGACGCTGGGCCTTGTCATGGTCACGCAGCAGCGGTGGCGGCAAGGCCTGTTCGGCGTCGGCGCGGTTCTGCTGGTGATGGCCCTGGCGCGTCTCGCCCTGCCCACGCGCAGCGTCGGGATGCTCGCGGTGCGGGGCCGCCTGTTCGACGTGGTCACGCTCCTGGTACTGGGCCTCTCCGTCATTGGCCTCACCCTGACGGTCCCGATCCCGATCCCCGGCACATAGCCGCGCTCCGCGCTGACAGACGGGGCGGAGCGTCCCGTCACACTGCCGGGCCGCGAGCAGCTCGCGCACGGTAGCCTCGCCTGCGCCCGATCCTTCACCACCGCGACGCTCACCTGGCCGAAGGCCACGCCGCTCGGCGACGATCAGACCGGAGCCGGTGCCCTGCCAGGGCTCGCCCCTCGACCTGCCCGCGACGGCCCTGAGCGCCCGGCCAGGTCGAAGCGAGCGGGACTACCGTTGGGTAGCCAGACGCACCAGACGCGAAGCGGAGTAGCGGTGACAGAGTCAACAATCATCTATACGTTCACCGACGAGGCGCCGGCCCTGGCGACGTATTCGTTCCTCCCGGTGATCCAGGCTTATGCCGCCACCGCTGGCGTCCCCGTCGACAGTCGCGACATCTCCCTGGCCGGTCGGATCATCGCCACCTTCCCGGACTACCTCGAGGAGTCCCAGCGCGTCGGCGACGCGTTGGCCGAGCTCGGCGAGCTGGCGCTGCGGCCCGAGGCGAACATCATCAAGCTGCCGAACATCTCGGCTTCGATCCCGCAGCTGAAGGCGGCGGTCGCCGAACTGCGGGACAAGGGCTACGCGCTGCCGGACTACCCGGACGACCCGAAGACGGACGCGGAGCGGGACGTACGCGCCCGCTACGACAAGATCAAGGGCAGCGCGGTCAACCCGGTGCTGCGCGAGGGCAACTCCGACCGGCGCGCTCCCGCATCGGTGAAGAACTACGCGCGTACCCACCCCCACAGGATGGGGGCCTGGAGCGCCGACTCGAAGACGAACGTCGCGACGATGGGCCACGACGACTTCGCCAGCACCGAGAAGTCGGCTGTCATCGGCTCCGACGGCGCACTGCGCATCGAGCTGGCCGGCGCGGACGGCACCACCACCGTGCTGAAGGAGAACGTCAAGGTTCTCGCCGGTGAGGTCGTCGACACCGCCGTGTTGCGCGTCGGCCCGCTGCGCGCCTTCCTCACCGAGCAGATCGCCCGGGCCAAGGCCGAGGGCGTGCTGTTCTCCGTGCACCTGAAGGCCACGATGATGAAGGTCTCCGACCCGATCGTCTTTGGCCACGCCGTGCGCATGTTCTTCCCGAAGACGTTCGCCACCCACGGCGACACCCTCGCGGCCGCGGGCCTGAACCCGAACGACGGCCTCGGCGCCGTTCTCGCCGGCCTCGCGGCGCTGCCCGAGGGTGAGGCAATCAAGGCCTCGTTCGACGCCGAACTGGCAGATGGCCCGGCGCTGGCGATGGTCGACTCCGACCGCGGCATCACCAACCTGCACGTGCCGAGCGATGTCATCGTCGACGCCTCGATGCCGGCGATGATCCGGACCTCCGGTCACATGTGGGGGCCGGACGGCAACGAGGCCGACACGCTGGCCGTGCTGCCGGACAGCAGCTACGCCGGCGTCTACCAGGTCGTCCTCGACGACTGCCGGGCGAACGGTGCCTACCACCCGGCGACGATGGGATCGGTGTCGAACGTCGGCCTCATGGCCCAGAAGGCCGAGGAGTACGGCAGTCACGACAAGACGTTCGAGATTCCGGCGAACGGCGCCGTGCGGGTCGTCGACCTGTCCGGTGCCGTGATCCTGGAGCAGCCGGTCGCCAAGGGCGACATCTTCCGGATGTGCCAGGTCAAGGACGCCCCGATCCGGGACTGGGTGAAGCTCGCTGTCACTCGCGCCCGTGCCACCGGCGACCCGGCTGTGTTCTGGCTCAACGAGAACCGTGCGCACGACGCCCAGATGATCAAGAAGATTCAGGCCTACCTGCCGGAGCACGACACCGAGGGCCTGACCATCGAGATCCTGCCGCCGGTCGAGGCCACCGCGTACTCGCTCGAGCGGATCCGGCGGGGCCTCAACACGATCTCGGTCACCGGCAACGTGCTGCGGGACTACCTGACCGACCTCTTCCCGATCCTGGAACTGGGCACCAGCGCCAAGATGCTCTCGGTCGTCCCGCTGATGGCCGGTGGTGGCCTGTTCGAGACCGGTGCCGGCGGCTCGGCGCCCAAGCACGTCCAGCAGCTGGTCAAGGAGAACTACCTGCGCTGGGACAGCCTGGGCGAGTTCCTGGCCCTCGCCGTCAGCTTCGAGCAGTTCGCGAACGTCACCGGCAACTCCCGCGCCAAGGTGCTCGGCGAGACGCTGGACCGGGCGACCGGCACGTTCCTCAACGAGAACAAGTCGCCGGCCCGCCGCGTCGGTGGGATCGACAACCGCGGCAGCCACTTCTACCTGGCGCTCTACTGGGCCCAGGAGCTCGCGGCACAGACCGCCGACGAGGAGCTGGCCGCCGCCTTCGCGGGCTTCGCGAAGACCCTGGCCGAGCAGGAGGCGACGATCGCCGCCGAGCTGCTTGCCGTACAGGGCTCGCCGGCCGACATCGGTGGCTACTACCAGCCCGACCCGGCCAAGGCCAGCGCCGTCATGCGCCCCTCGGTGACCTTCAACGAGACCCTCGCGGCACTGACCGTCTAGGGGGCCAAAGGGTGTGCGAAAATGATCTTCCTTCGCACACCCGGCGGCCGTTGTCCCCAGGATCACTAACGGTCGGACCGCGCCTAACGGTCTACGGCCGGCCGCTCTCGCCCTGTCCCGGGGCGGGGGCGGCCGACGTCTTCTCCGGGGTCGCGTCCGCCCGGCCGTCGCCCTGCTCGCGGCGGCTGGGCACCTCCTGGCCGGGGGGACGGCCGGGATGACGGCGCGGAACGACCCGGCGGAAGCGGTCCGCGACCCAGCGCCGGTTGTCGGGCTCGGGCTCGTTGTCGGGCTCGGGCTGTCCAGGCCCGCCGTCCTGGCCGGGCGTCTCGTCAGGGCTGGGCGGCCCGGACTTCTCCGTCTCGTCCGTCTCGCTCCGGCCGCCGGTCTCGCCCCGCTCCTCCCCGGCGCCGCCCCCTCCGGCGTTGTCCGGCTGGCCGGCGTGATCCGGCTGGTCCGCGTGATCCGGCTGACCGGCGTCGGGACGCTGGCTGGCGGTGCCGGACGGGTGGATGTCCGAGTTACCCGGGGCGGTGACCGCCCATGCCGCGGCGAACAGTATCCAGCGCATCAGGATGTTGATCCAGATGAGTAGTCCGACGATGACGGCGAATGTGCCGTAGACCGGGTTGCCGGTCGCCTTGCCGACCAGCCAGGTGCCAAGCAGCTTGAACACCTCGAGACCGACCGCGCCGAGCAGCGCCGCCCGGACGACCGCGCGCCGGTTCGTCTCCTTCGGCAGCCGCCAGAACAGGTACAGGAAGACCATCGTGTCGGCGATCAACGCCAGCAGGAAGCCCAGCAGCCCGGCCAGCCAGGCCGCCGCGGAGCTGCCCTCCAAGCCGGTTACCCGCAGCAGCACCCCGTTGGCCGAGGTCGCGAAGCTGGTGAGCACCAGCGACACGATGAGCAGCAGGCCCAGACCGAGCAGGACGCTGACGTCGCGCAGCCGCCGGGTGACGAGGTTGCCCGCGTCGGTGCTCTGGTGCCACATGAGCCGGATCGCGTCGCGCAGCGCGGAGACGCACGCGACGCCGGCGAGCAACAGAGCGACGAGACCGATGAGCCCGACGCCGAACTTCGCCGAGCCCAGGTTCGCCACGTTCAGCTTGTCGGCGAGCCCCGGCAGGTAGCCGTTGATCTGCTTGACGATCTCCTGCTTGGCGTCGGGATAGGCGTCGACGACGAAGCCGATCGCCGCGTAGACCAACGCGATGATCGGAAAGAACGACAGGAAGGCGAAGTAGGTGACGCCGGCGGCCAACCGGTCGCCGCCGTCGGAGGCGTATCGCCCATAGGCACGGATCGCATGGTCCAGCACGGGGATCCGCCGACGCGTCGTCGAGACTCCGCCGGACACCCCGCGCCAGGTCGCGCCGAACGCCCCGCGGATGTCTGTCACTCAGCGTGCATACCCCAGCGACGCCGATACGCAACCATTCCTTCGGCTACTAGACCGAACTTGCGAGTGCTCGAAGATCGCTACGCGCACAGCCTGGCACTTTGGCCTGTGTTGTCCGAAGTGTAGTCAGTAGGTTGCTTGATCGGGATCTTGCTGGATGGGATCATCGACTCGTGGCGAGGCAAACGGGTGCTATGCACGTGGACCGGATTGTCAGTCGGCAGACGAACGCGGCCGGCGAGCCGCGGGAGTACGTGTCGCATCTGGTGCGGCGTACCTTCCGGGAAGACGGAAAGGTCAAGAACGAGACCATTGCGAACGTCTCGCACCTTCCGCCGGCGGCCATCGACGTGCTCAGGAAAGCGCTCGCGGGCCGGACGCTGGTCGATGTCGAGAAAGATGTCGAGATCGCTCGGTCTCTTCAGCACGGCAATGTCGCCGCGGTCATGACGGTCGCCCGGCAGCTCGGCCTGCCGGCACTGCTGGGGCCGGCTGGGCGAC
>NZ_MBLO01000211.1 GCF_001854805.1 Pseudofrankia coriaricola | reverse complement strand
TTCGGAAGGGATAACCGCTGAAAGCATCTAAGCGGGAAGCTCGCTTCGAGATGAGGTCTCCCACAGGGTTAACCTGGTAAGGCCCCCGAGAGATGATCGGGTTGATAGGCCAGATGTGGAAGCACAGCAATGTGTGGAGCTGACTGGTACTAATAGGCCGAGGGCTTGTCCTACAAAGATGCTACGCGTCCACTGTGCGGTTCCCGAGGAACGGCAGACCACCCCGCGCTCCGGCGCGGGGGAAGGTGTCGATAACTCGATAGTGTTTCGGTGGTTTTGGCGGAGAGGGTACGCCCGGTCCCATTCCGAACCCGGAAGCTAAGTTCTCCAGCGCCGATGGTACTGCTCGGGAGGCCGGGTGGGAGAGTAGGTCACCGCCGAACAATCATTGACGGAAGGCCCGTCGTCCCCAGAGAACACTCTGGCGCGGACGACGGGCCTTCCGCATATCCACACCCCCCACACCCGCGACCACACCGCCGGCCACCGGCCCACACGCCTCCAGACCCGGCCCCGACACACCACCCGGCCCACCCCGACCAGCCCGCCCGGCGACCTGCGCCCACGGGCCCAACCGACGTGGGCATCCGGATCGCCTGAGTTCACGGTCACGGGAACCTGCGTCAGGTCGGCGTCGCGGCGGGATCGACCGCGTCACAGTCGGTAGGACGACCGTCGGTCCACTGGCACCCAATAGATGGACGTCCTACTATTGGTAGGCCAAGCTACGTCGCCACCCGGCCCGGCATGGGGCCGTCTCTCAGGAGTGCATGCGATGAGCGCAACCTCAGCCCTCCACGCGCCTGTCTACCCGTTCCGGGCTGTCACCGCCGGCTCGCTGTTCGACGGGCACGACGCCGCGATCAACATCATGCGGCGCTTGCTGCAGGCGCAGGGCGCTGAGGTGATCCACCTTGGCCACGACCGCGGCGTCGAGCAGGTGGTGACAGCCGCGGTCCAGGAGGACGTCAACGCCGTCTTCGTGTCCTCCTACCAGGGTGGACACGTCGAGTACTTCAGCTACCTCGTCGAGCGGCTTCGTGAGCGGGGCGCCGGCCACATCCGGGTCTACGGCGGCGGCGGCGGAGTCATCGTCCCGGAAGAGATCGAGCTGCTGCACGCGCGTGGAGTCGCCAGGATCTTCTCGCCGGCGGACGGGCAGCGGCTCGGCCTCCCGGCGATGATCAACCTCACTCTTCAGGAGAGCGACCGCGACCTCGCGGCCGAACATTCCTCTCTCGACGCGTTGCTCGCGGGCGATGAGACGGCGCTGGCTCGGACGATCTCCGTCCTGGAGGCCGGCCGTTCCCCCGAAATCGCGGAGGCCGTGCAGTCGGCCGCTGCCGGCCGCACAGTTCCCGTGCTCGGTATCACCGGCACCGGTGGCTCCGGCAAGTCGTCGCTCACCGACGAACTGATCCGCAGGCTTCGCCTCGATCAGGAGGACAAGCTGCGGATCGCGGTGATCGCCGTCGACCCGAGCCGTCGCCGTGGCGGTGGCGCGCTGCTTGGCGACCGAATCCGGATGAACTCCCTCGGCGACACCGCCCCCGGCGGCCCGGTCTACTTCCGTTCGCTGGCCACCAGGACCGCCGGCGCGGAGGTCCCCGGACATCTGTCCGAGATCATCGCCGCGACCAAGGCCGCCGGCTTTGACCTCGTCATCGTCGAGACCCCGGGCATTGGGCAGGGAGATGCGGCGATCGTGCCGTACTGCGATGTCTCCCTCTATGTGATGACGCCGGAGTACGGCGCCGCGTCCCAGCTCGAGAAGATCGACATGCTGGACTTCGCTGACGTCGTCGCCATCAACAAGTTCGAACGGCGTGGTGCCGAGGATGCTCGCCGCGATGTCGCCCGTCAGCTGGTCCGCAACCGCGAGGCGTTTGGCACTTCATGGGACGAGATGCCGGTCTTCGGCACCTCGGCGGCCCGATTCAACGACGATGGCGTCACTGGGCTCTACCAGGAACTGAAGAGGCTGCTTGGCGGGCACGGCTTGGCCCTTGCTCCGGGAAGGCTGCCCGGCGTCACTGTGCGCGCCTCCAGTGGCCTGACGACCGTTGTTCCGCCGGCGCGGGTCCGCTACCTCGCCGAGGTCGCCGAGAGCGTCCGCAACTACCACGCCAGGACCGAACAGCAGGCCGAGACCGCCCGCCTGCGGCAGCACGTCACCACCACACTGGAGGCACTCGAGGGCGCTGAGGCCCGTTCCATCGCCCGGGTCGATGCGCCTACCTCGGCGACGGCCGCTGTTGTCGCCCTGCGTGAGGAGGCCGACGCCGCGCTCGATCCCGAAACCCGCAAGCTGATCGAGTCGTGGCCGGCGCTCGTCGCCGAGCGCGCCGGTGACGAGATGGTCTACCGGGTGCGGGACAACGAGATCCGCACGCCGCTGACCCGGACGACGCTGTCGGGCACCAAGATCCCCCGCGTGGCGGTCCCGAAGATCGACGACGATGGCCGCCTGGTGCGGTTCCTGCGTCGAGAGAACCTGCCGGGGCTGTTCCCGTTCACCGCCGGCGTCTTCCCGTTCAAGCGGGCCGGTGAGGCGCCGGCCCGGATGTTCGCCGGCGAGGGCGACGCGTTCCGGACCAACCGCCGGTTCCACTTCCTATCGGCGGGCGCGGCCGCGACCCGGCTGTCGACCGCCTTCGACTCCGTCACGCTCTACGGCCGGGATCCGGAGACGCGGCCGGACATCTATGGCAAGGTCGGCACCTCGGGCGTCTCGATCGCGACCCTCGACGACATGAAGGCGCTCTACGACGGCTTCGATCTTTGCGCGCCGACGACGAGCGTTTCAATGACGATCAACGGCCCGGCGCCCGCGATCCTCGCGATGTTTCTGAACACCGCGATCGACCAGCAACTGGCGAGATTCACGGCCGAGAACGACCGAGAGCCGTCGGCCGACGAGGCCGCGGTGATCCGGGCCGAGGCGCTGTCGACCGTGCGGGGCACCGTGCAGGCCGACATCCTCAAAGAGGACCAAGGCCAGAACACCTGTATCTTCTCCACCGAGTTCGCGCTGCGCTGCATGGCGGACGTGCAGGAATGGTTCATCCAGAACGCGGTCCGCAACTTCTACTCGGTCTCGATTTCCGGCTACCACATCGCCGAAGCCGGGGCCAACCCGATCAGCCAGCTCGCGTTCACGCTCACCAACGGCTTCACCTACGTCGAGACATACCTCGCCCGAGGCATGAAGATCGACGACTTCGCACCGAACCTGTCGTTCTTCTTCTCCAACGGCATGGACGCCGAGTACAACGTGATCGGCCGGGTTGCCCGGCGGATCTGGGCCGTCGCGATGCGCGAGAAGTACGGGGCCAGCGAGCGCTCGCAGAAGCTGAAGTACCACGTCCAGACTTCCGGCCGGTCCCTGCACGCGCAGGAGATGAACTTCAACGACATCCGGACGACGCTGCAGGCTCTGTGCGCGATCTACGACAACTGCAACAGCCTGCACACCAACGCCTATGACGAGGCCGTGACGACGCCGACCGAGCAGTCCGTCCGCCGCGCGCTGGCCATCCAGATGATCATCGACAAGGAGTGGGGCTTGGCCGGCAACGAGAACCCGTTGCAGGGGTCATACATCATCGAGGAGCTCACCGACCTCGTCGAGGAGGCGGTCCTCGCGGAGTTCGAGCGGATCTCCGAGCGTGGCGGCGTGCTCGGCGCGATGGAGACCGGCTACCAGCGCGGGCGCATCCAGGACGAGTCGATGCTCTACGAGCACCGGAAGCACGACGGCTCGCTCCCCATCGTCGGAGTCAACACCTTCCTCGCCCCAGACAACTCGGACGACACCGCCACCGCCCTGGAACTCGCCCGAGCCACGGAGGCCGAGAAGAAGTCCCAGCTCGACCGGCTCGCGGACTTCCACAACCGGCACCGCGACGAGGCCCAGGAGACGCTGCGCCGGCTGCGCGATGTCGCGGCCTCCGGCGGCAACACCTTCGCGGCGCTGATGGATGCCGTCCGCGTGTGTTCGCTCGGCCAGATCACCGAGGGGTTCTTCGAGGTCGGCGGCCAGTACCGCCGCAACGTCTAAGCGCCTCGAAGACGGCTGACGCGTCCAGACCTCCCAGGGTGACGGGGGCTGGCGGGCGCGGCGGGTGATACCGGTGGGTAGGTACGGTGGTACTGGTGGGTAAGGTGTGGCGTCAGCCGCGCCGCGCGCGGTGGCGCCGTTTTGCCTTGACGTCCGGACGTGGGATGCAATGAACACCACCTACCGTGACCACAGGCCGAGACCCGCGTCGACGGTGGCCCCCGTCGACGCCAGCACCCGCCGGAGCGCAGTATCGTGCCGCCGCGCAAGCCCCTCCCCTTCGACCCGATCGCCGAGGCGCGACGGCAGTGGTCCGCGCACGGATGGGCGGAGGCCGCCGACGGGATGGCCGCCGTCACCTCGCTGATGCGTGCCCAGCAGATTGTGCTGGCCCGTGTCGACGAGGTGCTGCGGCCGTTCGAGCTGACGTTCGCCCGCTACGAGGTGCTGATGCTGCTGTTGTTCAGCCGCAGCGGTTCGCTCCCACTCAATCGGATCGGGGTCCGCCTGCAGGTCCACCCGACGAGCGTCACCAGCGCCGTCGACCGGCTCGAGACGCGCGGCCACGTGCGCCGCACACCACACCCGACCGACCGGCGCGCGATCCTCGCCGAGATCACCGACGAGGGCCGGGCGACCGCACTCGCCGCCACCGAGAAGCTCAACGACACGGTCTTCGCGGAGCCCGGCCTGCCCGACGGCGGCATCGACACCCTCGTCGGCCTGCTCAACGAGATGCGCCAGGCCGCCGGGGACTTCTAGGCGACCGCTGAGGCGAGCTCACGCAGCGCGGCAAGGACGCCGTCCACGTTGGGCCAGGTGGGTGGGACCGGGCCGGTCACAGTTGGCCGGTCGACCATGACGACTGGCAGACCGAGCGCTCGGGCGGCATCCAGCTTCGCCACTGTGAGGTCGCCGCCGCTGTCCTTGGTGACGAGCACCCGAATTCGGTGGTCGCGCAGCAGCCGGGTCTCGCCGTCGATCGTGTACGGGCCGCGGTCCAGCAGGACGGTGTGCCGGGTCGGCAGGAGATCGGCGGGGGGGTCGACGGCCCTGATCACGTAGTGGCGGTCGGGATCGGCCGCGAAGGGCGCGAGTTGGCGGCGCCCGGTGGTGACGAAGACGGCCGAGCCGGGCGGGCACAGCGCCCTGGCCCGCTCCGCGGCCGCCGCGAGATGGGGCACGCGATGCCAGTCGTCGCCGGGGCGGCGGGTCCAGCCGGGCCGGGCGAGCCGGAGCAGGGGCACGGCGCCACCCTCGCGCGGGCGATCCCCGCCGTAGCCGTCCTCGTGCTGGCGGTCCCCGCTGGGGCTGCCCTCGCCGGTGCTGCCCTTGGTTGGGCCGGGCCCGGTTGGGCCGGGTGCGGCGCTGCCCTCGGCTGGGCCGGGCTCGGCTGGACTGGGTTGGGCGAGGGGACTGTGTGCCCGGGCCGGTGCGGGCTCCGGTGCCGCCGCCTGCCCGCCTGGTTCCTCGTCGACGCTCGTGCTCGCGCACGCGGCGACGGCGTGCGCGGACATCGTCGCGGCGAACGGGTGCGTCGCGTCGACGACGACGTCGATCCCGCGGGTGCGCAGGAACGCGCGCAGGCCCGCGACCCCGCCGAAGCCGCCGATCACGGTCTCGCCCGCGGGCAGCGCGGGGTCGCTCACCCGCCCCGCGAGCGACGTCGTGACCGTGAAGCTCAGTTCGTCTATGAGCGCGGCGTCGACGAGCGCGGCGGCGAGGTCGCGGGCCTCGCGCGTGCCGCCGAGGATCAGGACACGCACGAGCGGTCCCGCTCCACCGAGTACAGATGGCTGTCGCGGAAGCCGCCCGCCGCCAGCGCGTCGCCGACGATGATGACCGCCGCCCGGCGGACCCCGGCGGCTCGCACGGCCGCGGCGATGTCGGCCAGGCGGCCGCGCAGCACGACCTGGTCCGGCCGGGACGCCCAGGCGACGACGGCGACCGGGGTGTCGGCGCCGTACACCGGCAGCAGGTCCGCGACCACCGCCTCGATCCGCTGCACGGACAGGTGGATCACCATGGTCGCCCGGGCGGCGCCGAGGGCGGCGAGCGTCTCCCCGGCGGGCATGGCGGAGGCGTTCTCGCTGGTGCGGGTCAGCACGACGCTCTGGGCGACGCCCGGCACGGTCAGCTCGCGGCGCAGCTCGGCGGCGGCGGCCGCGTACGCCGACACTCCAGGGCACACGTCGTAGGGGACGCCGGCGGCGTCGAGACGGCGCGTCTGCTCGGCGACGGCGCTGAACACCGACGGGTCGCCGCTGCACAGCCGGGCGACGTCGAGACCGGCCGCGTGCGCGTAGAGGAGGTGGCCGACGATCTCGTCGAGGGTCAGCCGAGCGGTGTCGACGAGCCGCGCGTCGGGAGGGCAGTGCGCGAGCACCGCCGGGTCGACCAGGCTGCCCGCGTACAGGCAGACGGGGGACGCCGCGATCAGGTCCCGGGCGCGCAGCGTGATCAGGTCGGCGGCGCCGGGTCCCGCGCCGATGAAGTGGACGGTCATCGCGTCGCTCCCTTGGTGTGGACCCACTGGGTGACCGGGAGGGCGGGGCGGAAGGCCGTGAACGAGCCGACCGGCTCGGCATGGGAGATCGCGATCCGGCGCAGCCGGCCGCCGGCGCGGCGGTGCCAGCCGGCGAGCAGCGCCTCCGTCTCTATCGTGACCGCGTTGGCGACGAGGCGGCCCCCGGGCGGCAGGGCCGCAAGGCAGGTCTCGATCACGCCCGGGGCGCTGGCACCGCCGCCGACGAACACGGCGTCCGGCGTCGGCAGGCCGGCGAGCGCGCCCGGCGCGCGGCCCTCGACGACGCGCAACGTGTCCGGTGCCGCCGGGGTCCCTGCCGGATCGGCGGCAGGGTTCCCGCCGGATCGGCGGAGCCCGGGGTCCCTGCCGGATCGGCGAAGCCCGGGGTCCCTGCCGGATCGGCGAAGCCGATCTGGGAGGTCTGCTGGCAGGTCTGCTGGGAGGTCTTCTGGGAGGTCAGCGATCCGGGAGGTCTGGGCGCGGCCGGCGGGCCGCTCGACGGCGCCGGCGAGGCGCTCGGCGTTCGCGCGGAGATGGGCGGCGCGGTCGGCTCGCGGCTCGATGGCCACCGCCCGGCACCGGCGGTCGGCGCGCAGCCATTCCGTCGTGATGCCGCCGCTGCCGGCGCCGACGTCCCAGAGCAGCTCGCCGGGTGCCGGCGCGAGCGCGGCCAGGGTGACCGCGCGGACCTCCTGCTTGGTGAGCACACCATCGGTGGCGAATGCGTCATCGGGCAGCCCTGGCACCCGGGCGGCCATCGCCCGCGCGTCGGCCGCGGGGTTCGGCCCGCAGCGGACCGCGACGATGGTGAGCCGGTCGTGTGGCGGCGGCGCGGCGCCGGCGGGGTGGGTGCTCACCCGTTCCCGCGGGCCACCGAGCCGTTCCAGCACGGTGAGCTCGGCGTCGAGGCCGCGTTCGGCCACCAGGCGGCCGACCTGGGCGGCGCCGTCCTCGTCGCCGGTGAGGACGAGCACCCGGGCGCCGGGGCGCAGCTCGGGGCTGACGGCCGCGTAGGGCCGGCCGACCGCGCTGACGACGGACACCTCCTCGACCGGCCAGCCGAGCCGCGCGCAGGCCAGCGAGATCGACGACGGCGCGGACAGCACCCGCACATGCTCGGCGCCGAGTGCCCGTACGAGCGTCCACCCGACGCCGTAGTGCATCGGGTCGCCGCTGGCCAGCACGGCGACCCTGCGCCCCGCGTGGGTCTCGGGCAGGGCCGCGGCCGCGGCGGCCAGGTCACGGGGCCACGCCTCGCCCGCGCGTACCCGCCCGGCGACGAGTGCGAGCTGGCGTGGGCCGCCGAGCACGACATCGGCGATGGCGAGGGCCTCCCTGGCCGGCTGGCCGAGCCCGTCCCAGCCGTCCTCACCGATCCCGACGACGGTCACATCGAAGGTCGCGCCGACGGTCACGCCGACGTCGGCGGCTCGGGCGGGCTCGGCGGCGGGCCCGGTCGCGGCGGGCGGGGGGCTGGCTGGCACAGGGGCGATTGTGCATGTCCTCAGCTCGCGCCGTCGCGTTGATGGCGGTAAGCGGTTCCATGGGGTGTTGGTCGTCACTATCCCGGGGCAGCCCTCCCATGGCACCATGCCTGCCAGGCGACATGAGGGGAACTCCGGTGCGGCGCGCGGCGCCAAGGCCGGGGCGGTCCCGCCACTGTGAGCCGCGGCTGGCACCGCGCGGTGAGCCAGAACACCTCGGCCGCCCGCCCGTGGGCAACAGTTCCCGGGCCCGTACGGGTGGCAGGCGCGGACACCTGCCGGTGCGAGGTGGGTGCGTGTCCCTGTTCCCCTTCAGCGCGATCGTCGGCATGGACGACCTCCGGCTCGCGCTGGTCCTGAACGCGATCTCTCCCGAGATCGGCGGCGTGCTCGTCCGGGGTGAGAAGGGCACGGCCAAGTCGACGGCGGTGCGTGCCCTCGCGGCGGTGCTGCCGCCGGTGGCGGTGGTGGCCGGCTGCCGGTTCGCCTGCGACCCGGAGCGCCCCGTGGCCGACTGCCCGGACGGCCCGCACGCGTCGGCGCGCGCCGTCACCCGGCCGACCCGGCTGTGTGAGCTGCCGGTGGGCACGACCGAGGACCGGCTGGTGGGCTCGCTGGACATCGAGCGGGCGCTGACCTCCGGGGTCGTCTCGTTCGAGCCGGGCCTGCTCGCCGCCGCGCACCGCGGCGTGCTCTACGTCGACGAGGTCAACCTGCTGCACGACCATCTCGTCGACCTGCTGCTCGACGCGGCCGCGCTCGGTGTCGCGCATGTCGAGCGCGACGGCGTGTCGGTGCGGCACGACGCCCGGTTCGTACTCGTCGGCACGATGAACCCGGAGGAGGGCGAGCTTCGGCCGCAGCTGCTCGACCGCTTCGGACTGACCGTGCAGGTCGCGGCACCGCGGGAGACGGCGGCCCGGGCCGAGGTGGTCCGCCGACGGCTGGCGTTCGACGCTGCCCCTGAGGCATTCGCGGCTGGCTATGCGGCGGTCGAGCTGGAGCTGTCGGCGCGGATCGCGGCCGCCCGCGCGGCGTTGCCGGCCGTCCGGCTGCCCGATCGTGAGCTGACCCGGATCGCGGCGGTCTGCGCCGCGTTCGAGGTCGACGGGCTGCGCGCGGACCTGGTCACCGCCCGGGCCGCGCTCGCGCATGCCGCCTGGGAAGGTCGCGCCGAGGTCACCGAGATGGATGTCCGGGCCGCCGCCGCGCTCGCGCTGCCGCACCGCCGCCGCCGTAACCCCTTCGACGCGCCCGGCCTGGACCCGGGCCAGCTCGACGCCGCGCTGGACGCGGCCCGCCAGAGCCTCGACGACGAGGACCCGGACCGCGACGGCCCCGACGTTGACGATCTTGAAGTTGGCGACCGGGATGACGCGAGCCCCGGCGGCGACGCGGACCTCGGCCCGGACGCGGGCGCGCCAGCCGGGCCCGACGGCCAGGCCGGCGCGGACGGCGTGGACGGCGTGGACGGCGACCCGGATCCCGGCCCCGGCGGGGGCGGTCCCGGAAGCGGCGCCCCCGCGGCCGGCGAAGCGTCCGCGGGCGACGGCCCCGCCGGGCGGCCCTCCGCCGACCAGGCCGCCTCGGCGCCGGTGGGCACGGCGGCGCCGGAGAGCGTCGTCGCGCCGTCGGCCACGTTCCGCGCCCGCCGGCTTGAGGTGCCCGGCGTGGGCCGGGGTGTCCCCGGGCGACGGTCACGCGCGGTCACGGGCGCGGGCGCGGTGGTGGGCGCGCAGGTGCCGGCCGGCCGGCTGCGCGACCCGCATGTCGTCGCGACGCTGCTCGCGGCGGCGCCGCACCAGGCCGCGCGCGGCCGCAGCGGCCCGGGCCTGAGGCTCAGCCCCGCCGACCTGCGCCAGGCCAGGCGGGAAGGCCGCGAGGGCAACCTGGTGCTGTTCGCCGTCGACGCCTCGGGCTCGATGGCGGCGCGGTCGCGGATGGCCGCGGTCAAGGCGGCCGTGCTGTCGCTCCTGCTCGACGCCTACCAGCGCCGCGACAAGATCGGCCTGGTGACGTTCCGTGGCGAGGCCGCGCAGCTGGCGCTCCCGCCGACGTCGTCGGTGGATGTCGCGGCGGCGCGCCTGGCGGACCTGCCGGCCGGCGGGCGTACGCCGCTGGCCGAGGGCCTACTGCTCGCGCATCGCACCCTCGCCCGGGAACGGCTGCGCGACCCGAGCCGCCGGGCGCTGCTCGTCGTGCTGACCGACGGCCGGCACACCGCCGGCCCCGCGCCCGGCCCGGCCGCCCAGCTGCTCGCCCGCTCCGGCGTCGCCGCGGTCGTCGTCGACTGCGAGACGGGCCGGGTCCGCCTCGGGCTCGCCGGCGCGCTCGCCGCCGGGCTCGGCGCCCCGCTGCTCACGCTCGCCGACCTGACCGCGCCCGGCGCCGCGCCTCACGCCGGGCCCGACACCCCCGGCGGAAGAAGGAGCCGACCAGTGGCCGCGGGACCGGACGGCGCCGCCACGGGCGCCGGTCTCGCCGCCACCGTCCGCGCGTTGCGGGACGCCGCCTGATGGCCCCGCAGGGAAAGGTCACGAGCGTTCCCGACGACGGGCTCACGACCCGGGCGCGGCGCAACCGGCCGCTGGTGATCGTCCACACCGGCGACATGAAAGGGAAGTCGACGGCCGCCTTCGGGCTGGCGCTGCGCGGCTGGAACCAGGGCTGGCCGATCGGCGTGTTCCAGTTCGTCAAGAGCGCCAAGTGGAAGGTCGGCGAGGAGAACGCGCTGCGGGCGCTGGGCCGGCTGCACGAACAGACCGGCGAGGGCGCGCCGGTGGACTGGTTCAAGATGGGTTCCGGCTGGTCGTGGACGCAGCGCGGCCCGCTGGACGACCACGCCGCGGCCGCCGCCGAGGGCTGGGAGCGGATCAAGGCCGACCTCGCCGCCCAGACCTACGGCCTGCTGGTGCTCGACGAGTTCACCTACGTGATCGACTGGGGCTGGGTGGATGTCGAGGACGTCGTGGCCACGCTCGCCGCGCGCCCCGGGTTCCAGCACGTCGTCATCACCGGCCGCCGGGCGCACCCGCGGCTGGTCGAGGCGGCCGACCTGGTGGTCGAGATGACCAAGGTCAAGCACCCGATGGACGCCGGGCAGAAGGGCCAGCGGGGGATCGAGTGGTGATCACCACCCCGGCAGCCCCGACCAACCCAGCCATCCTGGCCACGGCGCCGGCCCGGCGGTGAGGATCCCGCGGATCGTCCTCGCCGCGCCGGCCAGCGGAGCGGGCAAGACCTCCATCGCCACGGGCCTGCTCGCCGCGCTGCGGGCGCGCGGGCTGGCCGTCTCGCCCCACAAGGTCGGCCCCGACTACATCGACCCGGGCTACCACGCGCTGGCCGCCGGTCGCACGGGGCGCAACCTCGACCCGTGGCTTGTCGGCGAGCGGCGGATCATGCCGCTGTTCCTGCACGGCGCGCTGACACCCCGGCGCGCCGACGTCGCCGTCATCGAGGGGGTCATGGGCCTGTTCGACGGGCACGCGACCCGCGCCGGGTTCGGCTCGACGGCGCACGTCGCCACGCTGCTGGCGGCGCCCGTCGTCCTGGTCGTCGACGCGCGGTCGGCCGGTCGGTCGGTCGCGGCGACGGTCCACGGCTTCCGCTCGTTCGACCAGGCGGTGCGGATCGGCGGCGTCGTGTTCAACCAGGTCGGCACCGAGCGGCACGCCGAGATCCTGCGTGCCGCCATGGCCGAGATCGGCATGCCGGTGCTCGGCATCCTCGGCCGGCGCGACAGTCTGGTCACCCCGTCGCGCCACCTCGGCCTGGTCCCGGCCGCCGAGCGCGCGGCGCCCGCCCGCGCCGCGGTCGCCGAGCTCGCCGACGCGGTCGGCGCCGGCCTGGACCTCGACGCGCTGCTCGCGCTCGCCGCGACCGCGCCGGACCTTCCGGCCGAGCCCTGGGACCCGCGGGCCGACGCCGCCGAGGTCCCCGAGCCCGCGGTCCCGGCGCCGCCGGCGGCCGGGCCACCCGGGCCATGCGGGCGGAGCCCGGTGGTCGCCGTGGCGGGCGGCCCGGCGTTCACGTTCGGCTACGCGGAGACGCCCGAGCTGCTTGCCGCCGCCGGTGCCGAGGTCGCGCGGTTCGACCCGACGGTCGACGAGGCGCTGCCCGACGGGACGTCGGCGCTGGTCATCGGCGGCGGGTTCCCGCAGGTGCACGCCGGCGCGCTCGCCGCCAACGCCGCGCTGCGAGCCCGGGTCCGCGCGTTCGCGGCCACCGGCGCTCCGGTCGCCGCCGAGTGCGCCGGGCTGCTCTACCTGAGCCGCGCGCTGGACGGCGAGCCCATGTGCGGCGTGCTGGGCGACGTGACGGCGGCGATGACGCCGCGCCTCACGCTGGGCTACCGGGAGGCGGTGGCGGTCACCGACTCGGTGCTCGCGGCGCGCGGCACCCTCGCCCGCGGCCACGAGTTCCACCGCACGGTGGCCATCCCGCCGGCCGGTGGCGCCGCGGGCGGCCCGCCGCGGGGCACCGCCCCCGCATGGACGTGGCGCGACGCGGCCGGTGACGAGGTCACGGAGGGCTTCGTCCGCGGCGGCATCCATGCCTCCTACCTGCACACCCACTGGGCGGGGCTTCCCGGGACGGCCGCCCGCTTCGTCGCCGCGGCGCACGCGGCCCAGGCGAACGGGGCCGTCCGTGCCGCGGGCTGACCGCCGGGCCAACCGGCTGACCGGCGGCCTGGCGCGGGGTGAGCGAGGCGCGAGGAGCACGCGAGGCGAGCGGGGCATCCAGGACACCCGGGGCTCACACGGCTCACATGGCTCACATGGCTCATGGGGCCGGACCGGCCTGGCCGCCGGTGGTGCCGCGCGTGCCCGAGGCGGCGAGGCCCAGGGTGGCGAGGCCCAGGGCGGCGAGGCCCAGGGTGGCGAGGCCAAGGGTGGGCTTGGCGCGCCCGGCCCGGCCGCCGTCGCGGCGGCGCTCGTCGCCGGCGCGCTCGCCGACGCGGTCCTCGCCGACCCGGCCCGGTTCCATCCGGTCGCCGGCTACGGCCGGGCCGCGCACGCGGCCGAACGCCTGCTCTACGCCGACTCCCGCCCGGCCGGCGTGGCGTTCGTCGCGGCCGCCGTCGGCGGGCCGGTGCTCGCCGCCGCCGCGCTGGACCGCCGCCTGCCCCGGCCGGCGCGGCCGGTGGCGCTGGCCGTGGCGCTGTGGGCGGCGCTCGGGGGTACGTCGCTGCGGGCCGAGGCCGTGGTGATGAGCCGGCTGCTGACGGCCGGCGACCTGGTCGGCGGCCGGGAGCGACTCGGGCACCTCTGCGGGCGCGACCCGAGCGGGCTGGACGAGCCGGAGCTCGCGAGGGCGGCGATCGAGTCGGTCGCGGAGAACACCGCCGACGCGGTTCTCGGCCCGCTGCTGTGGGGGGCCCTGCTCGGCCTGCCAGGCGTCGTCGGCTACCGGGCCGCCAACACCCTCGACGCCATGGTGGGGCACCGCTCCGAGCGTTACCTGCGGTTCGGCTGGGCTGCCGCCCGTCTCGACGACGTCGCGAACCTGGTACCCGCGCGGCTGTGCGCCGTGCTCACGGCATTGACGGCCCCGGTGGTCGGCGGGTCGCCGCGAGAGGCCTGGCGGGTCTGGCGGCGCGACGGCTACAGCCACCCCAGCCCCAACGCCGGCCAGTGTGAGGCGGCGTTCGCCGGCGCCCTCGGGATCACCCTCGGCGGGACCAACGTCTACGAAGGTGAGCTGGAGACCCGGGGCCGCCTCGGCGACGGCTCGCCGCCGCGCGGCGCCGACGTCGCCCGCTCGGGCGACCTGGCGGTGGCGGTGGCGGCGGCCGGCGTCGCCGTGAGCGCCCTGGTGGGCGCGGCCCTGACCGGTGCGTGCCGACGGACCGGTACGCGCCGTCGGCCTGGGCCGCCGCGCCGGAGTGTTCGGTGACCGGCGTACGCGGCGCCCTGCTTGTCGCCGGGACCACCTCGGACGCGGGCAAGTCGGTGCTGACGGCCGGGATCTGCCGGTGGCTTGCCCGCCAGGGCGTGCGGGTGGCCCCGTTCAAGGCGCAGAACATGTCGCTGAACTCGTGGGTGACCGCCGACGGCGGGGAGATCGGCCGTGCCCAGGTGATGCAGGCCGCCGCCGCCGGGGTGGAGCCCGAGGCGGCGATGAACCCGGTGCTGCTCAAGCCGGGCGCCAAGCATCGCAGCCAGGTCGTGCTGCGCGGCCGGCCGGTCGCCGAGGCGGGCGCGCTCGACTACCGGGCGCTGAAGGGCCGGCTGTTCGGCGAGGTGCTCGCGAGCCTCGCCGACCTGCGTTCCCGGTTCGACGTGGTGGTCTGCGAGGGCGCCGGCAGCCCGGCCGAGATCAACCTGCGGGCGACCGACATCGCGAACATGGGCCTGGCGCGCGCCGCTGGCCTGCCGACGATCGTCGTCGGTGACATCGACCGCGGCGGGGTGTTCGCCGCGATGTACGGCACGCTCGCGCTGCTGGAGCAGGCCGACCAGGCGCTGGTCGCCGGGTTCGTCGTCAACAAGTTCCGCGGCGAGCGCGCGCTGCTCGAACCGGGGCTGGACATGCTGCGCGCGCTCACCGGCCGGCCCACCCTCGGCGTCCTGCCGTGGCGTGACGGGCTCGGGCTCGACGTGGAGGACTCGCTCGGCCTGCCCGCGCCTGGTGAGACCCGGGGCGACCCCGAAGGCCCGCTGCGGGTGGCGGCCGTGCGGTTGCCGTTCCTGAGCAACTTCACCGACCTGGACGCGCTGGCGGCCGAGCCCGGCGTCGCGGTGCGCTACGCCGACCGGCCCGAGGACCTCGACACGGCTGACCTCGTCGTGCTGCCCGGTACCCGTTCGACCGTGGCCGACCTGGGCTGGCTGCGCCGGCGCGGGCTGGACGGGGCGCTCGCCCGCCGCGCGGCGGCGGGGCGCCCGGTGCTCGGCGTCTGCGGCGGCTACCAGATGCTCGCCGCGACGATCGTGGACGAGGTGGAGAGCTGCGCGGGCCGCGTCGACGGCCTTGGGCTGTTGCCGGTCACCGTCCGCTTCGCGGTCGACAAGACCCTGGGTCGCCCCGACGGCGCCGCCTACGGCCAGCCCGTGCGCGGCTACGAGATCCATCATGGGGTGGCGACCGTGCACGGCGGGGAGCCGTTCCTCGACGGCTGCCGGGCCGGCGCGGTCTGGGGCACCACCTGGCACGGCGCACTGGAGAACGACGGCTTCCGCCGGGCGTTCCTCGCTGACGTCGCGGCGTCCGCCGGTTCGCCCTGGCGTCCGCGCGGCGAGGTCTCCTTCGCGGCCGTCCGGGAACGGCGCCTCGACATCCTCGGCGACCTCGTCGCCCACCACCTCGACACCGGCGCGCTGCTGAAGCTGCTGGCCGATGGCCCGCCGGTGGGCCTGCCGTTCGTCCCGCCGGGCGCTCCGCCGGCGGCCGGCCACTCGCGTGGATCTCTGCCAGACCAGGGGAGCCGTCCGTGATCGTTCTGCTGTCGACGTCCGACACCGACCTGTCGTGCGCCCGCGCCACCGGGGAGGACTACCGGCTGGCCAACCCGGCGCGCCTCGCTGTCGCCGACCTGCCGCGGCTGCTCGACGGCGCCGACGTCGTCGTCCTGCGGCTGCTCGGCGGCCGGCGGACCTGGCCGGATGGGGTCGACGCGCTGCTCGCCGGCGGCCTGCCGCTGGTGGTGCTCAGCGGGGAGCTCGTCCCCGACGCCGAGCTGATGGAACTCTCCTCGGTGCCCGCCGGGGTGGCGGCGCAGGCGCACGCCTACCTCGCCCACAGCGGCGTGGACAACCTGCGCCAGCTGGCCCGGTTCCTGTCCGACGCGCTGCTGCTCACCGGCCTCGGGTTCGACCCGCCGGTGCCGACCCCGCCGTGGGGCGTCCGGCCCAGGCCCGGGTCGAGCGCGGACCCGGGTGGCGCCGCGCGGCCGCTGGACGCCGCTGCGGGCAGGAACTGTGTGCCAAGTGGGGGCGACGTGCCGGGCGGGGAAGGTGCGCCTGGCGAGGGCGGCGAGCCGCGCCCGACCGTCGCGCTCCTGTACTACCGGGCGCACGAGCTGGCCGGCAACACCGCGTTCGTGGACGCGCTCGCCGACGCCGTCGAGGCGGCCGGCGGCCGGGCGCTGCCGGTGTTCTGCGCGTCGTTGCGCACCGCTGACGCCGGGCTGCTCGCCGAGCTCGCCCAGGCGGACACGCTGGTGACGACGGTGCTGGCCGCCGGCGGCGCCGGGTCCGGCGCGAGCCCCGCCGAGGTCGGCGCCGGCGGGCGCGACGAGGACTGGGACATCGGCGCGCTCGCCGATCTGGACGTGCCGATCCTGCAGGCGCTGGCCGTGACGTCGTCGCGGGCCCAGTGGGAGGCGAGCGACGACGGCCTCTCGCCGCTGGACACCGCCACCCAGGTCGCCATCCCCGAGTTCGACGGGCGGATCATCACCGTCCCGTTCTCGTTCAAGGAGGTCGACGCCGACGGCCTGACCCGCTACGTGCCCGACCCGGAGCGGGCGGCCCGCGTCGCCGGCCTCGCGGTCCGCCACGCCCGGCTGCGCCACGTCCCGAACGCGGACAAGCGCATCGCGCTGGTGCTGTCGGCGTATCCGACCAAGCACGCCCGGATCGGCAACGCGGTCGGTCTCGACACCCCGGCCAGCGTGCTCGCGCTGCTGCGGGCGATGCGGGACGCCGGCTACGACGTCGGACCGGCCGATGGTCCCGACGCCCTGCCCGGCCTCGCCGCGGGTGACGGGGACGCGCTCATCCACGGCCTGATCGCCGCCGGCGGCCAGGACGAGGACTGGCTGACGGCCGAGCAGCTTGCCGGCAACCCCGTGCGTATCCCCGCCGCCGTCTACCGTTCCTGGTTCGCGACGCTGCCGGCCGGGCTGCGCGCCGCCGTCGAGGAGCACTGGGGCCCCGCGCCCGGCGACCTGTTCGTCGACCGCTCGTCCGACCCGGATGGCGAGATCGTGCTCGCCACCGTCGCCGCCGGCAACGTGGTGATCCTCATCCAGCCGCCGCGCGGGTTCGGGCAGAACCCGATCGCCATCTACCATGACCCCGACCTGCCGCCGAGCCATCACTACCTGGCGGCCTACCACTGGCTGCGCCATGGACCGGGCACGCCCGGCGCCAGGTCCGGATCCGGGTTCGGGTTCGGCGCGCACGCCGTGGTGCACGTCGGCAAGCACGGCAACCTCGAATGGCTGCCCGGCAAGGCGGCGGCGCTGTCCGCCAGCTGCTCACCGGACGCCGCGCTCGGCGACCTCCCGCTGGTCTACCCGTTCCTCGTCAACGACCCGGGCGAGGGCACCCAGGCGAAACGGCGGGCGCACGCCACCGTCATCGACCACCTCGTCCCGCCGATGGCCAGGGCCGACAGCTACGGCGACATCGCCCGCCTCGAGCGCCTGCTCGACGAGCACGCGCAGATCGCCGCGATGGACCCGGCGAAGCTCCCCGCGATCCGCGCGCAGATCTGGACGCTCATCGAGGCGGCGAAGCTCGACCACGACCTCGGCCTCGCCGACCGGCCGCACGACGCCGAGTTCGACGAGTTCATCCTGCACGTCGACGGCTGGCTCTGCGAGATCAAGGACGCCCAGATCCGCGACGGCCTGCACGTCCTCGGCCTGGCGCCAACCGGCGAGGCGAGGATCAACCTGGTGCTGTCGATCCTGCGCGCCCGCCAGCTGTGGGGCGGCGCCGCCGCGCTGCCGGGCCTGCGTCAGGCCCTCGGGCTCGGCGACACCGAGGGGACGGCGCGCACTGACGCGGTCGAGGCCGTCGCCCGGGCCCTCGTCTCGGGCCTGGAGGACCGCCGCTGGGAGCCAGCGGCCGTCGCGGAGGTCGTCGCCGAGGTCCTCGACGCGCCCGCGTCCGCGTCCGCGCCCGCGTCCGCGGGCGGGGGTGCGGGCGGCGTCGACCGGGACGCCGTGGCCGCGGTGCTGGCCTTCGCCGTCACCGAGGTCGTGCCGAGGCTCGCCCGCACCACCGACGAGATCGACCGGACCCTGCACGCGCTCGCCGGCGGCTACGTTCCCGCCGGCCCGAGCGGCTCGCCGCTGCGCGGCCTGGTCAACGTCCTGCCGACCGGGCGCAACTTCTACGCCGTCGACCCGCGCGCGGTCCCGAGCCCGCTGGCCTGGGAGACCGGCCGGGCGATGGCCGACTCGCTGCTCGCCCGCCACCTCGCCGACACCGGCGAGTACCCGCGCTCGGTCGGCCTGTCCGCCTGGGGGACGTCGGCGATGCGGACGTCGGGCGACGACGTCGCGGAGATCCTCGCCCTGCTCGGCGTCGCCCCGCTGTGGGACGAGGCGTCCCGGCGGGTGCGCGGGCTGGAGCCGATGCCGCTCGCCGAGCTCGGCCGGCCCCGCGTCGACGTCACCGTCCGGATCTCCGGGTTCTTCCGCGACGCGTTCCCGCACGTCGTCGACCTGCTCGACGACGCTGTCCGGCTCGTCGCCGACCTCGACGAGGACCCCGAGCACAACTACGTCCGGGCACATGCCGACCACGACACGGCCAGCCACGGGGACCGGCGCCGGGCCACCACCCGCGTCTTCGGCTCGAAGCCGGGCGCGTACGGCGCCGGGCTGCTCCCGCTGGTCGACGCCGGCACCTGGCACGACGACGGCGACCTGGCCGAGGTGTACGCGGCCTGGGGCGGGTTCGCCTACGGCCGCGGCCTCGACGGCCGGCCGGCCCGCGACGACATGGAGGCGGCGTACCGGCGGATCAGTGTGGCGGTGAAGAACACCGACAGCCTCGAGCACGACATCGCCGACTCCGACGACTACTTCCAGTACCACGGCGGCATGATCGCGACGGTGCGGGCGCTGACCGGGCGCGGGCCCCGGGCCTATGTCGGCGACTCGACCCGGCCCGACACGGTGCGCACCCGCACCCTCGGCGAGGAGATGGCCCGGGTGGTCCGAGCCCGGGTGGTCAACCCACGCTGGATCGCCTCGATGCGCCGGCACGGCTACAAGGGCGCCTTCGAGCTGGCCGCGACCGTCGACTACCTCTTCGGCTACGACGCGACCGCGGGCGTGGTGGCCGACTGGATGTACGAGGCCGTCACCCAGGCCTACGTCCTGGACGAGGAGAACCAGAAGTTCCTGGCGGACGCGAACCCGTGGGCGCTGCACGGCATCGCTGAGCGGCTTCTCGAGGCCGTCGACCGCGGGATGTGGGAGGCGCCGCAGCAGGCGACCCTGGACGCGCTGCGTGACGTCTACCTGCGCGCGGAGGGCGATCTGGAAGGGCGTGCACCGTGAGCTCCGGACGGTCCCGGCCCGACCGCTGCCCCGGTGCCCTCGTGCTGCACGAGGCGGCCGACGGTGGCCTGGCCAGGATTCGGCTGCCGGGGGGCCTCGTCGACGGCGGGGTGCTGGCGGCGCTGGCCGCGCTCGCGGAGTCCTTCGGCGAGCCCGGCGCCGTCGAGCTCACGTCACGGGGAAACCTGCAGCTACGCGGCGTGCCCCTGGGCCGGCGAGCCGAGCTCGCCGACCGGGTCGCCGAGCTCGGCCTGCTGCCGTCGGCCACGCACGAACGGGTCCGCAACATCGTCGCCTCGCCCTTCGCGGGCCTGACCGGCGCGGGCACCGGCTCGCCCGCCGGTACGCCTCCGCCGGGCGGCGACGGTGCCCCGGCGGCGGGCATGCGGCTGGAAGACCTGGTTCGCGGGCTCGACGAGGCGCTGTGCGCCGACCCGGAGCTCGCCGGGCTGTCCGGCCGCTTCCTGTTCGGCCTGGACGACGGGACCGGTGACATCGTCGCCCTGGCGCCGGACGCCTGGGCGACGCCCGCGCCGGAGGGGCACTGGTGGATCGGCCCGGCCGGCGTGGCGGTCGACCGCTCGGGGGCGGTCGGCGAGCTGCAGGCCGCGGCGCGCGCCTTCCTGCGCGCAGCGGCGGACGCCGCCACGGGCATCGGCGGCGACCATTCCTTCTGGCGGGTTCGCGACCTCCCCGACGGTGGCGCGGAGCTCGCCGCCGGGCTGCGGGCCGGCCGGCCCGCAGCGCCCCGCCCGGCCCCCCGGCCGGCCCCGCACCCGGTCGGGACCTGGCGGCGCCCGGATGGAGCACACGCCGCCGCCGTCCACGTGCCGCTCGGCCGGCTGACCCGCCCGGCGGCCGACCTGCTCGCGACCGTCGCCGCGGCCACCCGGGTGGACGATGGCCGAGACCAGGCCAGCCCCCGTGGCGATCCGCCGCTGCGGATCACCCCTTGGCGGTCGATCGTCGTTCCCTGCCTGGGGGACCCATCGTCCTTCGCCGCCCGCGCGCGGCGGACGGGCCTGGTCACCGATCCCGGGTCGATGTGGACACGGGTCACCGCCTGCGCCGGTCGTCCCGGCTGCGCGAGCGCGCTCGCGGACGTCCGCGCCGACGCCGCCCGCGCGGTCACCGCCGGCCTCGTCGCTCCGGTTGCCCTGGCCGACGGTGCGCTGGTCGACGGTGCGCTGGTCGACGGTGTGCCGGTGGGCGGCGTGCCGGCCGGGGGTATCCGGGCCGGCGACATGCCGTCGGGCCCGCCGGGCGTCCGGGCGCACTGGAGCGGCTGTGCCCGCCGCTGCGGGCGGCCGACCGGGCCGCACATGGAGGTCGTCGCCGGCCCCGCCGGCTACCTGGTCCGCGCCGCGGGCGCCGAACCGAAGGAGTCCCGATGGTGACCGACACCAGCCCGCGCTACGACTACGAGCACGACGGGGCAGCGATCTACCGGCAGTCGTTCGCGACGATTCGCGCCGAGGCGGACCTCGCGGCCTTCCCCGCCGATCTGGAGCACGTCGTCGTCCGGATGATCCACGCCTGCGGCATGGTCGACCTGCCCGCGGACGTCGAGGCCAGCCCCGGCCTGGTCGGCGCCGCCCGCGCCGCGCTGCGCGCCGGGGCGCCGGTGCTGTGCGACGCGCGGATGGTGGCCAGCGGGATCACCCGGCGCCGGCTGCCCGCCGACAACGAGATCGTCTGCGCGCTCGGCGACGAGGGCGTCCCGGAGCTCGCCGCCCGTCTCGGCACCACCAGGTCCGCGGCGGCCCTGGAGCTGTGGGGCGACCGGCTCGCCGGCGCCGTCGTCGCCGTCGGGAACGCCCCGACCGCACTGTTCCACCTGCTTGAGATGCTCGGCGCAGGCAGGCCCCGGCCGGCTGCCGTCCTCGGCCTGCCGGTCGGTTTCGTCGGCGCGGCCGAATCCAAGCGCGCCCTCGCCGACAACCCGTTCGACCTGCCCTACCTCGTCGTGCACGGCCGCCGCGGCGGCAGCGCGATGACGGTGGCCGCCGTCAACGCGATCGCCTCGGAGGCGCTGTGAGGCTGGCGCTGCGCGCCAGCCCTACGTGGTTCGGGTCGGGGCTTATGACGGTGGCCGGACCTGGTCGCGAGTAGATGAGGTGGCTGGGATAGCGCTGCGCTGATGCGCCGTCACCAGGAACCTCATGAGCGAGCGCGACACGCGGAGAGTGTAGGAACAAGTGAGCGGAGATCCCGTGAGCGCGGGAGCATCGGAGCCGGCTGACGTCGAGCGCTGCCCGGAAACTGCCGAGGCGGGGCCCGGGACGGGCGCCGGCACGCTTTACGGCGTCGGAGTTGGCCCCGGGGACCCGGAGCTGGTGACGGTGAAGGCCGCCAGGCTGATCGGGCAGGCCGAGGTCGTCGCGTACCACGCGGGCCGGCGCGGCCGGTCGCTCGCCCGGGCCAGCGCGGCGCCCTACATCCCCGCCGGCGCCGTCGAGGAGGAGCTCGTCTACCCCGTCACCCGCGGCGCCACGGACCACCCGGGCGGATACCAGGGGGCGATCGAGGAGTTCTACGAGCAGTCCGCCGCGCGCCTGGCCGCGCACCTGGCCGCCGGCCGGGACGTGGTGCTGGTCGCCGAGGGCGACCCGACGCTGTACAGCTCGTTCACCCACATGCAGCGCCGGCTCACCCCAAGGTTCCGCTGCGTGATCATCCCCGGCGTGACGTCCGTGTCCGCGACCGCCGCTGCCGCGGGCGTCGCCCTGGTAACCGGGGAGCAGACGCTCGCGGTGCTCCCGGCGGCGATACCGGCCGACCGGCTGCGTGAGCTGGCCGGCCAGGCCGACGGGCTCGCGCTGATGAAGGTGCGGGGCGACCTCGACGGGGTGCGCCGGGCGCTCGTCGGCGCGGGGCGGCTCGACGACGCCCTGCTCGTCAGCCAGGCCAGCCGGGAGGGCGAGCGGGTCACCGCGCTGCGCGACCTGGCCGCGGACGAGGACATCCCGTACATGTCGATGGTGCTGGTGCCCGGCCCAGCCGCGCCTCCGGCCCCGGCCCCGGCCCCGGCCTCGGTCTCGGTCTCGAGTCCGGCCACCGCTGACCCTGCCACGTCTTCAGCCCTGGCCGCGGCCGGCGGCGCCGGGATCGCTGGTGCCGCCGTTACCGAGACCGGCTCCGTCACGGTTGTCGGGCTCGGGCCGGCCGGCGTCGAGTGGCTCACGCCGGAGGCAGCCGCCGCGCTGGCGATGGCCGATGACATCGTCGGGTACCGGACCTACGTCCGGCGCGTCCCCGCCCGGCCCGGTCAGCGCCGGCACCTCACGGACAACCGGGTGGAGGCAGAACGGGCCGTCTTCGCACTCGACCTGGCCCGGCGCGGCCATGGCGTCGCCGTCGTCTCCTCCGGCGACCCGGGGGTGTTCGCGATGGCCTCGGCGGTGCTGGAGGCGCGCGCCGAGGGCGGCTACGCGGACGTGCCGGTCCGCGTTCTGCCCGGGGTCACGGCGGCGAACGCCGTCGCCGCCCGGGTGGGCGCGCCGCTCGGCCACGACTACTGCGTCGTGTCCCTGTCCGACCAGCTCAAGCCCTGGTCGCTGGTCCTGCGCCGGCTGCGCGCCGCCGCGGCCGCCGACCTGGTGCTCGCGCTCTACAACCCCGGCTCGAAGACCCGGCGGGACCATATCGACGAGGTCCGCGCCTGCTTGTTGGAGCATCGCGATCCCGGCACCCCTGTCGTCGTGGGGAGGGCGGTCGGCGGGGCCGGCGAGCGGGTCGAGGTGATCCGGCTGGCCGACCTGTGCGCGGACGACGTCAACATGCGCACCCTGCTCATCGTCGGCTCGTCCAGGACCTGCTGGGACCGCGAGACCGGCACGGTCTTCACCCCGCGCCACCACGACGGGAGGTGAGTCTTGTGCGGGGTCAGGTCGCTTCGTCGTAGGCCGAATGATGTAGCGGGTCGAGGTAGAAGGTTGTTGCTGGTTCGCTCCGTGCGGACGCGGCGCTCCGGCCCCTTACTCGCTTCGCTCCCAAGGGACCTCCGCGCCGCGTCCTCCTCCACTCACGTGCGCTGCGGCGACCTCCGCTGCGGCGCGCCCACGTCGCTGCGCTCGTGGGCACGCCTCCGCGGAGGTGCGCCTCCGCGCCAGCTCGGTTGCGTGCCGCTTGAATGGCGCGAATCCAAGGCCGGGCCCGAGCGAAGCGAAGGGGTTGGGCCGCAGCGGAGGTCGCCGTAGCGCACGTTCGCGGAGGAGGACGGCGCGCGGAGGTCCCGTGGGAGCGAAGCGAGTACGGGGCCGGAGCGCGCCGCCCGGACGGAGCGAACCATCAACAACCTTCCACCCCGGCCCGGGATCCTGTTCCGCCGCAGCCAGACAGAAGCGGGGTCTTGCTCTCGACCAGTTCGATGACTTCCTGTGCTTGCGCTGCTACGGCGCCCCCGGGCGACGTCGCAGCAGGTACACGTCCATGATCCAGCCGTTGCGGGCCCGGGCCTCCCGCTTGACGGCCGCGATCCGCGGCCCCAGTTCGGCGAGCGGGCCGGCGAGCGCGATCTCGTCGTCCCCGCCGAGGTAGGCGCCCCAGAAGATGTCCCAGTCGTCCGCGTCGAGGCTCTGCCACGCCGCGGCGCCGTCGAGCATGACGACGACGGAGTCGAGGCCGCCCACCTCCGCGGCCAGCCGCCGCCCGGTGGTGATGTGGACCGACCCACCGACCGTGTTCAGCGGGATCCGGTGCCGGGCGGCCAGCGCCTGCACGCTGGAGATGCCGGGAACCACCTGGACGTCGACGTCGACCAGCCCGCGTTCCCGGATGTCGTCGAGGATGCGCAGCGAGCTGTCGTAGAGCGCCGGGTCGCCCCACACCAGGAACGCGCCCCGGCCGTCCTCTTCGAGCTCCGTCAGCAGGGCCTCGGCCCACACCGCCGCGCGCGCCGTGTGCCAGCGGCGCACCTCGGCCTGGTAGTCGGCGGGTGCCCGGTCGCGGTCCGGCTCGTCGACCTCGACGACCCGCAGGCCGGGCCCGGCGTACGCGGCGCAGACCCGGGTACGCAGCGCGTTCAGGTCCGCCTTCGCCTCGCCCTTGTCGACGGTGAACAGGACGTCGGCGCTCGCCAGCGCGCGGCTGGCCGCGTGGGTGAGCGACTCCGGGTCGCCGACTCCCATCCCGATCAGCAGCACGACCCGCCGCGACACGGCTAGAGGACGGCGAGGGGCAGGCGACGGCGCTTGCTGTGGTCGTTGTCGATGATCGGGAGGCTGTTCGGATTGACGGCGGACAGCGCCGCCTCGCCGTGGCCGAGCACGCATTCGGGGTCGGGGCCGTCCAGCGGCAGGCCGGTGAAGAACTTCGCCGCCATGCAGCCGCCCTGGCAGGCGTCGTAGTGGCCGCACGAGGTGCACGCGCCCGGGTTGTCCGGCTCGCGCAGCTCGGTGAACAGATCGGAGGACCGCCACACCCGCGCGAACCCGCCCTCGTCGAGCACGCTGCCGGCGCGGAAGTGCTCGTGCAGCGCGAACGGGCAGGCGTAGACGTCGCCCACCGGGTCGATCAGGCAGACCACCCGGCCGGCACCGCACAGGTTCAGCCCCGGCAGGGCCTGGCCGTAGGCCGCCAGGTGGAAGAACGAGTCCCCGGTGAGCACCTCGGGCCGGGCGATCAGCCAGGAGTGCAGGTCGCGCTGCTGCGCGGCGGTCGGATGCAGCCGCGTCCACGAGTCCTGGCCGCGCCCGGACGGGCGCAGGCGGGTGACCCGCAGCTCGGCGCCGTAGTCCGCGGCCAGCGCGGCGAACGAGTCCAGCTGGGCGACGTTGTGCCGGGTGACGACCACCGACAGCTTGAAGGCGCCGAAGCCGGCGTCCGCCAGGTGCCCCATGGCCGTGCGGGCCCGGTCGTAGGAGCCGAGGCCGCGGACCGGGTCGTTGGTCATCGCGTCGGCGCCGTCGAGCGAGATCTGGACGTCGACGTAGTCCAGCGCCGCGAGCCGGTGGGCCTTATCCGCGTCGATCATGCCGCCGTTGGTCGAGAACTTCACCCCGACCCCGTGGTCGACCGAGTACTCCAGCACCTCGAAGAAGTCGGGCCTGGTCATCGGCTCGCCGCCGCCGACGTTGACGTAGAAGACCTGCAGCTCGGCCAGTTGGTCGACGACCGAGCGCATCTGGGCCGTGTCGAGCTCGCGCGGGTCGCGCCGGCCGGACGACGACAGGCAGTGCACGCACTGCAGGTTGCAGGCGTATGTCCACTCCCAGGTCAGGCAGATCGGCGCCTCAAGCCCGCGCAGCAACTGCTGCTGCAGCGAGGAACTGGCGGGCGACGGGGGGAGCGCCGGCGCGAGGGGCGCGAGGGCGGTGGTAACGGCTGCGGGCACACCGGCGCTCGGCCGGGCCAGGTCGGTGATGCTCACTGCGGCCTCCGTCGGGCTGGAGCTGGGCGGAAGGGGATCTGAACCGGTCAGCGCGGCTGGACGAAACCGGTCTCGACGAGCCGGGCCAGCGCGCGTTCGACGGCGGCGCGCTTGACGGCCGGCACGGCGGCCAGCGCGTCGCCCGCCGACGGCGCGTCGGCGAGCGCTCGCACGACGGCGACCAGATCGGCGTCCCTGAGCAGCGACAGCCGGCGGGTGTCGTACGAGTAGGCCAGCGCGCCGAAGCGCTCCGGGCGCAGGGCGACCTTCGGGTGCAGCCGGTACGGCCGCGCCGGGTCGAAGGAGGCCCCCGACGGCCGGGCGAGCGCGTGCGCCGGGGTCGGGGCGGCGGACGTGGGCGCGTCTTCCTGCGCGCCCACGGGTGTCATGCCAGTCATGCGCGGCAGGTCTAGTAGACGCCGCACATGCCGTCGATGGAGACATCCTCGACGAGGAGGTCCTCCACGATCGGCTCGACCGGGGCGCTGGCCTCGGTGGTCGGGGTGCGGGGCGCGATGTCCGTCGTCGGAGCCGACGAGTCCATAACGTTTCCTCCTGTGAGTCGAGTGCTGCCTGGATCGGGTGCTGACGTGGTGCGGGGCGTGACCGCGGCGCTGCGTGCGCGGGTCCGTGCTCGGCTGGTCGAGGGCGCTGACATGCCCGGCGGTGACGTCCGGGTGACCGGCCCGGGCCGGGAGGCCCGGGCGGCAGCCCGGCGAGGGGACGCGGCGGTACTCGGGCCGCACGGCGGCTCGGCGTCCACTCCGGCGCCCGCGACAGCGCCCTTGCCCGCGCCGCCTCTGTCAGTGTCGAGCCCGTTGCCCGCGTTGTCCCCCGTTCCGCCGCTGCCAGCAGGTTTCCATGTGCAGTGTGACCCGGAAACCACCGTTCTGTCGCGCGGAAAGGTGTTGTTAGGTGGTTCACCCCTGCGCCTGTTGACGTTGTCCGTTACCGGTGGCGGCGTTTGGGAAGCTCTGCTGGCCGGCCGGCCGGTGGGAGAGGCCGGGCCGGGGGCGGGCACGCTCGCCCGCCGGCTCGTCGAGGCCGGCCTGGCCCACCCGGTCCCGCCGGCACCCTCTCCGGGGCGCGCGGCCGACGTGACGGCCGTCATCCCGGTCAGGGACCACGCCCGCGGCCTGGGACGGCTGATCGCGGCGCTGGCCGGCCGCTGCGCCGAGGTGATCGTCGTCGACGACGGCTCGACCGACGGCACCGGCGAGGCGGCGGCCGCGGCCGGCGCACGGGTGCTGCGCCACGACCGCCCGCTCGGCCCGGCCGCCGCCCGGCTGGCCGGCGCGGCGGCCGCGACGACGCCGCTCATCCTGTTCTGCGACGCGGACGTTCTCCCGCCGGCCCCGGGCGCGCCTCTCGACGGCGGCCGCGGCCTGACCGGGACGGCCGCGGCCCGGAGGGACGTGGCCACGTCGGAGGTGACCAGGCTGGACGTGGCCGGGACGGACATGACCAGGCCGGACGGTGCGACCCCGGTCGACTGGTTCGGCCTGCTGCTCGGGCACCTCGCCGACCCCGCCGTGGGGGCGGTCGCGCCGCGGGTCGCGTCGCCGGTGCCTTCCGGTGCCCGGGCCGGGCTGCTGGCGCGCTACGAGAGCGCCCGCTCGCCGCTGGACCTCGGATCGCGCCCGGCCGGCGTCCGGCCCGGCTCGCGGGTCTCGTACGCGCCGTCGGCGGCGTTGCTGATCCGCCGCGAGCTGGCCGGGTTCGACCCGGCGATGCGCTACGGCGAGGATGTCGACCTCATCTGGCGGATCGTGGGCGCCGGCTGGTCGGTTCGCTACGAACCGGCGGCTGTCGTGCACCACCGGCCGCGCGCGGACTGGGCCGGCTGGGCGCGGCAGCGGTTCGGCTACGGCTCGTCGGCCGGCCCGCTGGCCGCCCGCCACCCCGGCCCGCTGCGGCCCGCCGGCCAGGCCGCCGCCGTGGCCGCCGCCGCCCTGGCGATCGCGGCGGCGCCGGCGTCGTCGCCGGCTGGGAGCCGACCTTGGGCGCGCCCAGGGATTGCGGCGAAGCGTGCCCTCTCGTCCGGCGGCGCGCCGCCGCCTCGCCGGTGGGTCCCGCGCCGCCGTGAGGTGGCCGGCGCGGCCGGGGCCGTCACGGCGGTCCGGAGCGTGGTCACGGCCGTCCGGCTCGCGCGGCGCCTGGCCGCGGCGCCGCGGCCCACCCGGCTCGCCTGGGTGATGGTGATCGCCGGGCGCCGGTACGCCCTGGAGGCGGCCGCCGACAACGTCCGGCGCGGCTGGTGGCCGGCGCTGGCCTGGAGCCGGCCGGGCCGGCTCGTGGTCGCGCTGTCCGCCGCCGCCCCGGCGGCCAGGGACTGGTGGGTCACCCGGCCCGACGTCGGCCTCCTGCCCTATGCGCTGCTCCGGTTCGCCGACGACACCGCCTACAGCCTGGGCGTCTGGTGGGGCTGCGCGCGGGCGCGGACCGCGCGCCCGCTCCTGCCGTCCGGCCGTCTCCCGGCGGGCGGCCGACGGGGCGGGAGACCGGCCGCCCGCGGCTAACCTGTTGAGTTGTGAACTACCTCGACCACGCGGCGACGACGCCGATGCGACCGGAGGCGCTCGCCGCGTGGACGGCGGCGCACGCCCTCGCCGGCAACCCGTCGTCCCTGCACGCCGGCGGGCGCCGGGCGCGCCGGGTCGTCGAGGAGTCGCGTGAGTCGTTGGCCACCCAGCTCGGCTGCCGGCCGTCCGAGCTGATCTTCACCGGCGGCGGGACAGAGAGTGACAACCTCGCGCTGAAGGGCCTGTACTGGGCGCGTCGGGCGGCCGACCCGCGCCGGTGCCGGGTACTGGTGAGCGCGGTCGAGCACCACGCCGTGCTCGACCCGGCGCACTGGCTCGAACAGACGCAGGGCGCGACCGTCGAGCTACTTCCGGTCGACGAGACCGGTCTGGTCAGGCCCGAGACGCTCGCGGCGGCGCTCGCCGACGGGCCCGACGGGCCGGACGACGTCGCCCTGGTATCGGTGATGTGGGCGAACAACGAGGTCGGAACGGTGCAGCCGGTCGCGGAGCTCGCGGCGGCCTGCCATGCCCATGGCATTCCCTTCCATACCGACGCGGTGCAGGCGTTCGGGCAGGTGCCGATCTCGTTCGCCGAGTCCGGCGTGGACGCGATGACGGTGACCGCGCACAAGATCGGCGGCCCGGTCGGGATCGGCGCCCTGGTGCTGCGCCGGGGCCTGACCGTCACCGCGCTCACCCACGGCGGCGGCCAGGAGCGCGACGTGCGCTCCGGCACCCTCGACACCGCCGGCGCCGCGGCCTTCGCCGCCGCGGCCGCCGCGGCCGTCCATGACCTGCCGGCCGAGGCGCGGCGGCTCGCCGGGCTGCGCGACGGGCTCATCCGCCAGGTGCTGGCCAAGGTCCCCACGGCGGTGCTCAACGGCGCGCCGGCGGGCCCGGGCCGCCTGCCCGGCAACGCCCACCTGAGCTTCCCCGGCTGCGAGGGGGACTCACTGCTCATGCTGCTCGACGCCCGCGGCATCGAGTGCTCGACCGGCTCCGCCTGCACCTCCGGGGTGGCCCGCCCATCGCACGTGCTGCTGGCGATGGGCGCGGGCGAGGAGACCGCCCGCGGGTCGCTGCGGTTCTCGTTCGGGCACACGTCGACCGAGGCCGACGTCGCCGCGGTCGCCGGGGCGATCGCCCCGGTCTACGAACGCGCCAGCCGAGCCGGCGAGCTCGCGGGCCTGGGCGGTTCCTGACGGTCGGGCGGCGGCGGGGCCGGCGTTCGCAAACCGGTTGCCCGCTCGGGCATGCTGGAAGGCGACGCGGTCGACGGATACGGCCGATTCAGGAGACACCGGGGAGGTGGCGTGAATGCGGGTGCTCGCCGCGATGTCGGGTGGGGTGGACTCGGCGGTGGCCGCCGCTCGCGCCGTCGACGCCGGCCATGACGTCACCGGGGTCCATCTGGCGCTGTCGCGCTCCCCGGACGCGGAGCGCACCGGCGCCCGCGGCTGCTGCACGGTCGAGGACGCCCACGACGCCCGCCGCGTCGCCGACGTGCTCGGCATCCCGTTCTACGTGTGGGACCTCGCCGACCGGTTCGAGGCCGACGTCATCGAGGACTTCGTCGCGGCCTACGCGGCCGGCGCCACCCCGAACCCATGCGTGCGGTGCAACGAGCGGATCAAGTTCTCCGCCGTCCTGCGCCGCGCGCTGGCGCTCGGCTTCGACGCCGTCGTGACCGGCCACCACGCCCGCCTGTCCGCCGACGGCGTGCTGCGCCGCTCGGTCGACCCGGCCAAGGACCAGTCCTACGTGCTCGGCACGCTGCGCCCAGAGCAGCTGCGCCTGGCGATGTTCCCGCTGGGGGACACCACCAAGGAGCTGGTCCGGGCCGAGGCCGCCGCCCGCGGGCTCGGCGTCGCGGACAAGCCGGACAGCCACGACATCTGCTTCGTCCCGTCCGGCGACACCGGAGCCTGGCTGCGGGACCGGCTCGGCCCGCGCCCCGGCCCCATCGTCGACGCCGCGACCGGCGAGACGCTCGGCGAGCACGACGGCGCGTTCGCGTTCACCGTCGGCCAGCGCCGCGGCCTGCGCCTCGGCCGCCCGGCACCGGACGGCCGCCCCCGCTACGTGCTCGACATCTCCCCGGTGACCCGGGCGGTGACCGTCGGCCCGGCAGAGGCTCTCGACGTCTGGCGGCTCGCCGCAGACGCGGCCGTCTGGCCGCACGAGGACGGCGTCGAGGTCGACTGCGCCGCCCAGGTGCGCGCGCACGGCGACGCCGTGCCGGCCACCGTCACGGCCCGCGACGGCGAGCTGGCCGTCCGCCTGCGCGAGCCGGTCCGCGGCACCGCCGCCGGCCAGGCCGTCATCCTCTACGACGGCGACCGGGTCCTCGGTGGCGGCCACATCCTGCGCATTGGGTAGCTGGTTCGCTCCGTCCGGGCTGTGTTGCTGGTTCGCTCCGTGCGGGCACGGCGCTCCGGCCTCGTGGTCAACAAGCCCCGGGTTGGGGTGGAAGGTTGTTTCTGGTTCGCTCCGTGCGGGCA